>NZ_FXWT01000011.1:0-1645 GCF_900184195.1 Stenotrophomonas sp. yr243 | reverse complement strand
ATGGCTTAGGCCACACTACCATCGGCGCAGCTACGTTTCACTTCCGAGTTCGGGATGGGATCGGGTGGTTCCATAGCGCTAATTTCACCAGGGAGGCGGTTGGAGTGTCGCTTGGACGTCATGTCTTTGCAGGGCGCGGGCATGGTGATGCCTGCGTTGCAAAGAGACGCGCCTGAGCGCCTGCCTCTCGTTTGGTCTTGTGACGTAGCGTGCACTTGGATCTATCGACATGTCATGTCGGCCAAGGCAACTTGAGGTTATATGGTCAAGCCTCTCGGATCATTAGTATCAGTTAGCTCAATACATTGCTGTACTTACACACCTGACCTATCAACCACGTAGTCTACATGGTTCCTTCAGGGGGCTTGTGCCCCGGGAGATCTCATCTTGAGGCGCGCTTCCCGCTTAGATGCTTTCAGCGGTTATCGCTTCCGAACATAGCTACCCGGCAATGCCACTGGCGTGACAACCGGAACACCAGAGGTTCGTCCACTCCGGTCCTCTCGTACTAGGAGCAGCCCCTCTCAAATCTCCAACGCCCATGGCAGATAGGGACCGAACTGTCTCACGACGTTCTGAACCCAGCTCGCGTACCACTTTAAATGGCGAACAGCCATACCCTTGGGACCGACTACAGCCCCAGGATGTGATGAGCCGACATCGAGGTGCCAAACACCGCCGTCGATATGAACTCTTGGGCGGTATCAGCCTGTTATCCCCGGAGTACCTTTTATCCGTTGAGCGATGGCCCTTCCATACAGAACCACCGGATCACTAAGTCCTAGTTTCCTACCTGCTTGATCCGTCGATCTTGCAGTCAAGCACGCTTATGCCTTTGCACACAGTGCGCGATGTCCGACCGCGCTGAGCGTACCTTCGAGCTCCTCCGTTACTCTTTAGGAGGAGACCGCCCCAGTCAAACTACCCACCATACACGGTCCCCGACCCAGATAATGGGCCCAGGTTAGAACGTCAAGCACGACAGGGTGGTATTTCAAGGATGGCTCCACTGCAGCTAGCGCCACAGTTTCATAGCCTCCCACCTATCCTACACAGACGAACTCAACGTTCAGTGTAAAGCTATAGTAAAGGTTCACGGGGTCTTTCCGTCTTGCCACGGGAACGCTGCATCTTCACAGCGATTTCAATTTCACTGAGTCTCGGGTGGAGACAGCGCCGCTGTCGTTACGCCATTCGTGCAGGTCGGAACTTACCCGACAAGGAATTTCGCTACCTTAGGACCGTTATAGTTACGGCCGCCGTTTACTGGGGCTTCGATCAAGAGCTTCGCCTTGCGGCTGACCCCATCAATTAACCTTCCAGCACCGGGCAGGCGTCACACCCTATACGTCCACTTTCGTGTTTGCAGAGTGCTGTGTTTTTGATAAACAGTCGCAGCGGCCTGGTTACTGCGACCCTCTTCAGCTATAGCTCGCACGAGCCACCAAAAAGGGTGCACCTTCTCCCGAAGTTACGGTGCCATGTTGCCTAGTTCCTTCACCCGAGTTCTCTCAAGCGCCTGAGAATTCTCATCCTACCCACCTGTGTCGGTTTACGGTACGGTCTGCGTAAGCTGAAGCTTAGGAGCTTTTCCTGGAAGCGTGGTATCAGCAACTTCGCCATAAAGGCTCGTCTCGGTGCTCGG
>NZ_FXWT01000010.1:0-1701 GCF_900184195.1 Stenotrophomonas sp. yr243 | reverse complement strand
TGGGCTCGCACCTGCTCCTGGAAAACATGGTGGATCAGTCCATCGCGCGGATACGCACGAGTGGTGGCCAGCAATGCCTGCTGCCGTTGCCTCGAGTCAAGGGAGGCTACAAGCCGCAGTTCCTGCAACGGGCGTGGAACCGTATCGCTCAACGCCTCGCACAACCGCGCAGTCGCCTGCAAAAGGCGTGACGCGAGCTCTTCGGCGTTGATGCCCTCTGCACATTGCATCGAAATGCTGAACGCCTCTCCCGCGCTGTCCACTGACACAACGATCGGATAGTTCGCCCGCTCCTCGCTGCGCACAACGTGTGCACCATGTGCCGCCAATCCCTCACTATCGCCCTGGCCATGGCGATAGTTGAGTACCGACGTGAACAGAGGGAGGCGGGGATCGATCGCGCTGCAACGCTGCGCCACGACGAGCGGTGCCTGCTCATGCTCCAGCAGCTCAATCAGCGTCGCCTGTGTGTCCAATGCAGCCTGCCGCGCTGTCGTGTTGGCAACATCGATTCGCACAGGCAGGGTGTTGACGAACACACCCATGACGTTGCTGGAGGCGCCGGTCATCTGCAGCCGGCCGGACAACACCGTGCCGAACACCACCGTGTTCTGATCACACAGCGCGGCCAGTACCTGGGCCCACGCCAAGTGAAAAACTGCTGCGGGAGTAATACCAAGTGCACGAGCGCGGTGGTGCAGCGTGGTGCTTAGAACGTCGGGCACCGTGACGCTGATCTCCGTGACCTCTGCTCCTGTTCCCTGCACGTCAAGCACCCCATAGGGCGCTGTCGACTCGTGGATGTCACTAAGCTGGGCGCGGAAGTAGGCTTCGTGATCCCCAGCACTTGCATCGCGGATGACGGAAATGAAATTCCGATACTGCAATGGCTCGGATAGCGCGGCGGCATCGCCGCGCAGAACAATCTGCACCTCCTCCAGCAGCAACTGGAGCGTGACGTGATCGCAGACGATGTGGTGCAGGAGCAGCACCAGCCATTGAGCTTCACCCTGTATGTCCGAGGCAATATGCGCATGCAGCAGCGGCGCACGACGGAGGTCGATGCGCATGCAACGCGGATCCACGCGCTGCATTAGCTGTTCCAAGGGCGCTCGACGCGGATCCAGTACGATTTCGTGCACTGGCAGCGTTACGCTGCGATGAACGACCTGGACCGGTGCGCGAAGGCTCTCCCAGTGGATCGACGTACGCAGGATGTCATGGCGGGCCATTACCTGCTCGAGCGCCACCAGGAATGCCTGCAGGCACTGCAGGTCGTCGAACCTCAGCACCGAACGAAGCAGGTAGGCATCGCCCTCTCCGCCCAGCAGATGATGAAAGAGCACCCCCTCCTGCAGCGGACCCAGTGGGTATATATCTTGGATACCTACGGCACCCTCGCGGGCAGCCGCCACCAGCGTATCGATTTCCGTCTGTTCCAGCGATGCCAGTGGCAACAGGTCGGGCGTGATCCGGCCGCTGCCATCAATCTTGCTGGGCGGCACCACGAACGAGGCCTGCGGCGTTTGCTGCCGCACTGATTCTGCCAACGCAACGAGCGAGAGCGCGTTGAACACCGTTCTGACATCAGCCTGCAGGCCGCGCTGACGCAGTTGCTCAATGACTGTGATCACCAGCAACGAGTGCCCGCCCAGTTCGAAGAAGTTGTCGTGGCGTCCCACCTGCTCCAGTCCCAGCACC
>NZ_FXWT01000009.1:0-1848 GCF_900184195.1 Stenotrophomonas sp. yr243 | reverse complement strand
GTGGTGATCGCGCGCGAGGATACCCCCGGTGACAAGCGGCTGGTGGCATATGTGCTGGCCGAAGACCAATCGCCGCCTGCGCCCGAGTTGCTGCGTGCACACCTCGCGCAGAAGCTTGCCGACTACATGCTGCCTTCAGCCTTCGTGACCGTTCCGCACTGGCCGCTGACCTCAAACGGCAAGCTGGACCGGCGCGCTTTGCCTGCACCTGACATTGCAGCGGTAGTGGCAGGCTGCTACGAGGCACCGGTGGGCGAGGTGGAGCAGGCGTTGGCTACCCTCTGGCAAGAGGTGCTGGGGCTGGAGCGCGTGGGGCGCCACGATAGCTTCTTCGCGCTCGGTGGACACTCGCTGCGGATCATTACCGTGATCGAAAGGCTTCGCCAGCAAGGACTGCACGTTGAGGTCCGCGCGGCCTTCAGTGCCAGCACACTGGCCGAGCTCGCCGCATGCGTGCAGCGCACGCAGCACAATACGGAGGTGCCGTCTGTGCCTCCCAATCTGATCGATGGAAGCGGCTCCATCACGCCCGAACACCTGACGTTGCTGGAGCTCTCCCAAAAGGAGATTGACGGACTGGTCGCACTTATCCCTGGTGGTAGTGCCGACATCCAGGATATCTATCCACTGGGCCCACTGCAGGAAGGCGTGTTGTTCCATCACCTTCTGGGCGGGGAGGGCGATGCCTACCTGCTGCGTTCCATTACCCGGATCGAGACCGAGGAGACATTGCAGGCATTCCTGTCCGCATTGCGGCAGGTCATCGCACGTCATGACATCCTGCGCACTTCAGTGCACTGGGAAGGGTTGCCGCGTCCGGTCCAGGTGGTTCACCGCCAGGTTTCACTGCCAGTGGAGCGCATCGTTCTCTTCCCGGACGTCGAACCGGCGGATCAGCTTCGCCAGCAGGTCGACCCCCGCCGTATCCGGATGGATCTGGGGCGCCCGCCTCTGATACAGGCATTCACCGCCGCCGATCCGCAAGGTGATGGCCACTGGTTGGTTCTCCTGGTCCATCACCTCGTATGCGACCACATCTCGCTGGAGCTGCTGATCCACGAAGTACAGGCATTCATGCATGGCGATTCAGCTAGCTTGCCGGCACCGCTGCCGTACCGAAGCTTCATTGCGAAGGCGTTGGCCACGCCAGACGACGTTCATGCGGCCTACTTCCGCGAGCAACTGGGTGACGTAGAGGAACCAACGGCGCCGTTCGGCGTGCTGGACGTTCATCGCAGTGGCGCACAGGTCGCTGAGATACGCCAGACGCTACCACCAGCACTGAGCTTTCAGCTGCGCAGCCAGGCTCGCCAGTGGGCAGTAACGCCGGCAGCCCTGTTCCATCTCGCTTGGGGGCAGGTCCTGGCACGCTGCTGCGGACGTGGCGATGCCGTGTTCGGCACCGTGGTATCCGGGCGGCTGCAGGGACTGGAGGGCGCAAGCCGCGTGGTTGGCATGTTCATCAATACGCTGCCACTGAGGCTGCAGCTCGATGGTCTGGACGTCGGGCAAGCGGTGCTGCACGCCCACAAGCGGTTGAGTGAATTGCTGGATCACGAGCAGGCGTCGCTGGTCCAGGCGCAGCGCTGCAGTCAGGTAGCCGCGCCTCTGCCACTGTTCACTTCGCTGCTTAACTACCGTCACAGCGAAGCAACCACGGCAGTATCCGTATTCGAAGGCATGCATGCAGTTCACGATGAAGAGCGCACCAATTACCCCCTGACCGTTTCGGTTGACGATCTTGGTGAAGACTTCGGAACCGTCGTCCAGGTCGTGCAAGGCCTGGATGCAGCGAGAATTGCAGCCTACTTTGCACAGGCGCTGGAGTCGCTCGCGCACGCGCTGGAG
>NZ_FXWT01000008.1:0-2258 GCF_900184195.1 Stenotrophomonas sp. yr243 | reverse complement strand
CCAAACTGGAACTGCGCATCGGTCGCCGCGAACAACCGGGCGACTTGACCATGCTCCACCATCACACCCTTGGGCTGACCGGTCGAGCCAGAGGTGTAGATCACATAGGCCAAGTGCCCTGGTGTCATTTGTGCATTGCACGGATCCTGTACCGACGCGTTGCCCAGTTCGGCATCACCATCGAGCACCAGCAGCGGGCATCTTGCCTGCTGGAGCCGCGCAACCAGATCGGATTGGGTGACCACCGTCATCGGCGCACTGTCGATCAGCATAAAGGCCAAGCGCTCGGGCGGTGCCGAGGGCTCCATCGGTACGTAGGCCGCGCCGGACTTGAGAATGCCCAGCATTCCGACAACCAGGTCCAAGCTTCGCTCCATGCACAGCGCTACGCGCTGCTCTGGGCCCGCGCCGCGTGCCCGCAGCACATGCGCCAGCTGGTTCGCGCGAGCGTTGAGCTCGCCGTAACACAGGGTCTCTGTGCCGAAGGTCAGGGCGACCGCATTCGGTTGCCGTGCGGCGGAGTTCTCGAACAAGCGAACAATGGATTCCTGTTGCGACCACGATCGATGCGCTGCATTGAAACCATGAAGCGTCTGCTGGTATTCCTCCTTCGACTGCAACCGTATCCGGCTTGCCTGTGCTTGGTCATTGGCTACCATCGCCGCAAGCGCAGCTTCGAAGTAACACGTCATCCGCCTTGCGGTACTGGCGTCAAACAGATCACTTGCATACTCCAGGCCACCCACCAGCTCCTCCTCCTGTTCTGCCAACGAAAGTGACAGGTCGAAGTGGGCGCTGACGTGTTCGACCGGAACCGAGGCGAGCTCCAGCTCCGGAAGTACAGGCGGGGCAGCGGACGGGGTGTTGTCCAGTGCCAGCATCACCTGGAACACGGGACTGTGCGCTAGGCTGCGCAGCGGCTTCACCGCTTCCACCACTTGTTCAAAAGGAACATCCTGGTGTGCGTAGGCGGCCAGTGCTGTGGCTTTGATCTGCCCCAGCAGCGCAGCCACGCTCGGGTCGTTCTCCAGACGCACGCGCAGCGCAAGCGAATTGACGAAGAACCCGATCATCGGCTCGAGCTCAGTGCGTGGGCGGTTGGCTACAGGAGTGCCGATAACCACATCGGTCTGCCCACTTATGCGTGAAAGCACAATGGACCATGCCGCCAACAGCGTCATGTGCAGGGTCGTGCCATGGCGGTGAGACAGGCGCTTGACGGCAGTGATCAGGGGCGCCGGCAAGTGTACGTCGACTTTTCCGCCGCGGTAGCGCTGGATCATCGGCCGTGGTCGGTCCAGAGGTAACTCAATCAACGTGGGTGCGCCTTCCAGATGACTGCGCCAGAACGCGAGCTGCGCATCCAGCGCTGCCCCCTGCAGCCAGCCCCGCTGCCATGCAGCGTAATCAGCGTACTGCAACGCCAATGGCGTCAGCGGGTCTTCATTACCTGATGTGAATGCCGTGTACAGCGCGCCCAATTCCTGGATGAAAAGTCCCATCGACCAACCATCCGACACGATGTGATGCTGTGTGATTAGCAGCAGGTGGTGGTGCTCGGCAAGGTGGAACAGTTGCCCGCGGATCAACGGACCCTGCGATAGCTGGAACGGTTCACGCGTTTCTTGGGCAATCAGTCGCACCACCTCCGCATCGCGGTCTCGGGTCGTTAGATTCGAGAGATCCACGTGGGTCAACACAAAGCCGGAATCTTTCGATTCGATGATCTGGCGCGGGCCTCCATTCACGTTTTCGAATCGGGTACGAAGGCTTTCATGGCGGGCCACGATGCGGTTCAGTGCGCACTGCAGTGCCGACGCGTCGAGCACGCCCGTCAGGCGCATTGCCACTGGGATGTGGTAAGCGGCGCTCGCCGCCTTGTCCAGCTGGTCCAGGAACCACAGCCGCTGCTGGGACCACGACAGAGGCAGCTCCATTGCGCGGTCGGTGAGTGGGATAATGGCGACGTCATCGGTCGCTTGCAATTTCTGGGCTGCCTGGACAAGGCCGCGCAGCGTGCGCTGTTCGAAGAGCGCACCGAGAGTGGTGTCACAGATCTGCAGCTGTCGCGCCCTTGAGACCATTTGGATGGCCAGCAGGGAGTTTCCCCCAAGCGCGAAAAAGTCGTCATCGCGTCCTACCTGCTGCACGTCGAGGATTTCCTGCCAGAGGGTAGCCAACGCCTGCTCCACCTCGCCCACCGGTGCCTCGTAGCAGCCTGCCACTACCGCTGCAATGTCAGGTGCAGGCAAAGCGCG
>NZ_FXWT01000007.1:0-6795 GCF_900184195.1 Stenotrophomonas sp. yr243 | reverse complement strand
TCGGAACCGTCGTCCAGGTCGTGCAAGGCCTGGATGCAGCGAGAATTGCAGCCTACTTTGCACAGGCGCTGGAGTCGCTCGCGCACGCGCTGGAGAAACAGCCACAGCAGCCCGTTCACACATTGGAGATACTGCCAGCTGCCGAGCGCGAGACACCTTTCGTAACCGACGCCGCACCGCAGCTGATGGGGGAGCGCACCATCACGGCCTGTTTCGAAGCCGTTGCTGTACGCCAGCCTGACCAGGCCGCAGTCGTCATGGCAGGCCAGACCCTGAGCTTTGACCAGCTCAACCGGCGCGCCAACCAGCTGGCCCATGCAATACACGCCATGGGCGTCATTCCGGGCGAACGTGTGGCAATCTTCTCGGCACGCGGCGTAGAGCTTCTCATCGCGGTACTGGCAGTGCTCAAGGCTGGTGCGGCGTATGTTCCGCTGGATCCCGCTCATCCGGTGTCGCGTATCGGTTACATGCTTGCCGATAGCACTCCTTCCGCGGTACTGAGTACCGCCGCAGCCGCTCCATTGCTGCAATCGCTCGCATTGACGGTGCCCGTGGTCCTCCTCGACGACGCCACGCATGCATCGCAGGCAGAGTGCAATCCACAACAGGAGTCACTGACGTCGCACAACTTGGCGTATGTCATCTACACCTCCGGTTCCACCGGACAGCCGAAAGGGGTGATGGTCGAGCATCACTCGGTAATCCGCCTCTGGCAAGGCTTGAATGCCGAGGTTTTCGCCCATTGTCCGGGTGTCGACCGCGTTTCCATGAACGCATCGCTGTCCTTCGATGCATCGGTCCAGATGTGGATTCAGCTGCTTTCCGGCCGCTGCGTGGTGCTGATTCCCCAAGAGGTCCGGCTGGATGCCGATGCGCTGCTGTCATACATCGACGTACACGCCATCGACGTGCTCGACTGCACGCCAGCGCAACTGGATGGCCTACTGGAGGCGGGCTTGCTGGACGGTCACCGTGCCCATCCGGATGCGGTGCTTGTGGGCGGTGACGTACTCACTGCGACCACATGGCGGCAACTGCAGCAATCGCCCCGCGTGCAGTTCTTCAACGTCTATGGCCCCACCGAATGTACGGTAGACGCCACCGTGGCTCGAATCCGTGCCGATTCAGGTCGACCGAACATCGGCCATCCCCTCCCGCAGGTCAAGGTGTGCCTGCGCGATCGGCTGGGGAGGCCGGTGCCACGTGGCGTTACCGGCGAGATCCTATTGGGGGGAGGGCAGCTAGCCCGCGGCTATCTGGGCCAGCCGACATTGACCGCTGAGCGCTTCGCGGAAGATCTTGCAGCCGTAGGCGCCCACCAGGCCGCACCGGGACCTGAGCGGTTGTACCGGACCGGCGATCTGGCGCGTCTGCTGGAAGACGGTTCGTATGAATACCTCGGAAGAAACGATCACCAAGTCAAGATCCGAGGCGTGCGAATCGAGCTCGGCGAAGTCGAATCACAACTGCTGCTGCACCCCGGAATCGATCAGGTCGTCGTTACCGCGCGTGGGGACTACCCGGGCGACCGCCGCCTGGTCGCTTACTTCACGTCCACGGCCGCCGCGCCTCCGTTAGCCGCTGAGCTCAGGGAGATGCTGGCCAGTCATCTGTCCGAGCCGATGGTGCCCTCCGCGTTCGTTTTGATGCCGCACTGGCCACTCAGCCCGAATGGCAAGATTGATCGCAAGGGCTTGCCGGTCCCAAATACTGAGTCCATGTCCGCACGTTGCAATGAGCCGCCGCGAGGCGACGCTGAGACGGCTGTAGCGCAGATCTGGCAGGACGTGCTTGGCTTGCCGCAGATCGGACGGTACGACCGGTTCTTCGAACTCGGCGGGCACTCTCTGTCGGCGATCCAGGTGGTAGTCCGCCTGCGTCGAAAGTTCGACGTGGAGATCCCCATGGCCGATTTGTTCGCACACAGCACCGTGGAGACACTGGCGCGTCACGTCGTGGACTTACTGATGGCGAAGATCGGTGAAGAGGACATGGCCCGGCTCAGCGATGGCTTGGATGATCTGTCGGAAGCCGAATTGCTGGATCTGCTGGAAAAGGAAGATCAACGGTGACAACCCAGAATGACGGTCGGGCCGACGCGTTGCGCCGGGAGCTCCTTCAGCGTCGACTACTGAAGGCATCACAGGAGCGTCAGGTAAGCGGGCAGCAGGTAATCGAACGGGCGGATCGAAGCGCGCCGCTACCGCTATCTTGGTCGCAGCAGCGGTTGTGGTTCATCGATCAGCTTGACCCCGCAGCGAGTGCCGCCTATCACTTGGCGTCGGCCGCCCGACTGAGCGGCACGCTGGACCGAGATGCCCTGCAGACCGCGCTGGACCGCATCATTTTCCGCCATGAGAGCCTTCGGTCCCGCTTCGTCACACTGGGCGACGCACCGGTACAAGTGATCGACGCTCCCGAGACCGGCTTTACCTTGGTTGACCACGACCTTTCGTGCGATGACGTCAAAGGACGCGAGCAGCGGGTGGCGGACATAGCTGCAGCTGAGGCATCGGCGCACTTTGATCTGAGCAATGGGCCGCTGGTGCGCGGACGGCTGTTGCGATTGGCTGAACATGAGCATGTTCTTCTTGTCACGCAGCATCACATCGTCTCGGATGGGTGGTCAATGGGTGTCTTCACCCATGAGCTGCAGGCGCAGTACATCGCTGCCGTAGAGGGCAATGGCGATCCGCTGTCGCCCTTGCCATTGCAGTATGCAGACTACGCGACGTGGCAGCGGAGCTGGCTCAAACATGACGCACTGGCGCATCAGGTCGACTTCTGGCGGAACCACCTTGCCGACGCGCCTGCATTGATCGGGCTGCCGACCGATCGTCCCCGTCCAGCGGTGCAGAGCTTTCGCGGTGAGACTGTCGCAGTGCACATACCTGCCGCCCTGACCAACGCGCTGAAACAATTGTCGCAGCGGCACGGTACAACGCTGTTCATGACGCTACTGGCCGGTTGGGCCACGCTGCTGTCGCGCTGGAGCGGGCAATCCGATCTGGTGATTGGCACCCCGGTTGCCAACCGATCGCGGCCCGAACTGGAGCCGATGATCGGTTTCTTCGTCAATACCCTGGCGATGCGGATCAGGCTTGACGACGATCTCAGCGTCGCTGCGCTGCTGGCCCAGATCAGGGCTACCACACTTGCCGCTTATGGACACCAGGACGTACCGTTCGATCAGGTCGTGGAGGCAGTGAAGCCTGCCCGCAGTCTGTCTCATGGCCCCTTGTTCCAGGTGATGTTGTCGCTGGACAACACGGCCGGGGGGGAGCCACGTGCGCTCGGCGATCTTGTGCTTGAACCGCTGCAGATCGACCAAGTCACGGCACACTTCGATCTCTCCTTGGCCTTGGCAGAGCGTGCCGGTGAGATCTGCGGCGTAGCTCAGTTCGCCAGTGACCTCTTCGATGCCGATAGCGTGAAGCGGCACGTCGCTGCATTTTCAATTGTCCTCTCGGCGATGGTGGCCGATGATTCGCAGCCGATCATCGGGCTCCCCGTCATGTCGGAGCGTGAGCGGAAGCAGCTCCTGGTCGACTTCAATCCCCCTGCTCAGCACGTTGCCCCGGCACCGTTGCTACATCGGGAGTTCGAGGATCAGGTCGAGCGGTCACCAGGCGCCATCGCGGTGATGTTCGAGAACACGTCCCTGACCTATGCCGAGCTGGATTGCCGAGCCAACCAGTTGGCACACGCTTTGCGCGCCCACGGAGCAGGGCCGGATCTGCGCGTGGCCCTGTGCGTGGAGCGCAGCGTCGACATGATTGTCGGCGTACTGGGCATTCTCAAGGCAGGCGCTGCCTACGTCCCGTTGGATCCAGCCTATCCTGACGCCCACCTGTCCTACCTACTGCAGGACAGCAATCCCCTCGCGTTGGTAACCCAGCCCCTGCTGCACGAACGGCTCGCGACACTTGCACCCTCCTTGCCTGTGATGGATATCCGGGATGTGCTGCTCCGAAATCTCTCCACGCAACCTCCGATCGTTCCTGGCTTGGAGGCTCACCACCTGGCTTATGTGATTTACACCTCAGGTTCAACCGGGCGACCGAAAGGGGTGATGGTCGAGCACGGCAACATCGTGCACCTATGGCTGGGACTGCGCAGCGACGTCTTCGGCGCGATGGAGGCGACGTTGCGGGTCGCACTCAACGCCAGTTGCTCGTTCGACGCATCGATGCAGATGATTGTGCAACTGCTGTCCGGGCATTGCCTCATCCTGGTGCCGGATGTGCTGCGCTCCAACGGAGATGCAATGGTGCGCTTCCTGGCCCAGCACCGTGTGGACGCTCTGGACTGCACGCCCGCCCAGCTTGAACTGATGTTTGATGCGGGGCTGTGCAGCGGAAGCACGTACGCTCCTGTCGCGGTGCTGGTCGGGGGCGATGCCATCCCGGATGTGCTCTGGAAACGTATGGCCGCGGCAAAGGCAACGCGCTTCTTCAACGTGTATGGCCCCACCGAGTGCACAGTCGATGCCACGCTCGCGTGCGTCGATCAGGCAGGGATGCAGCCGCACATCGGCCGTCCGCTCGCGAATACGCGCATCTACGTATTGGACGGGCGTGGCCAGCCTGTACCCATCGGCACAGTCGGTGAAATCCATATCGGTGGCACTCAAGTGGCCCGTGGCTATCTGGACCGGCCTGACTTGACTCGCGAACGATTCGCTGTGGACCCGTTCATCGATACCCCATCGGCGCGGCTCTATCGCACCGGTGACCTGGCGCGCTGGCGTGCCGATGGTACGTTGCAGTATCTGGGTCGCAACGATTCCCAAGTGAAGATCCGGGGGTTTCGCATTGAGCCTGGGGAAATCGAGTCACAGCTGGTGTCCTGTGACGGTGTTGCCGAGGCTGTCGTCATTGCTCGCGAAGATTTTCCGGGTGACCGACGGCTGGTCGCATACGTGCGCGCTGAGGCCCACCAGAAAATAGTCGCCGCCGACCTGCGCGACCGTCTGCTGTCTCACCTTGCCCCGCATATGGTCCCGTCGGCATTCGTGCAGATCGAGGCATGGCCGTTAACGCGCAATGGCAAGCTGGACCGTAGTGCTTTGCCTGCTCCCAATGCGGCCTCGATCGCGCTGCGTGCCTATCAGGCGCCCGATGGCCAGGCAGAGCACGCGGTCGCTGCGACGTGGAAGGCCGTGCTCGGGGTGGAGGGGATAGGGCGCCAGGACAATTTCTTCGAACTTGGCGGGCACTCGCTGCTGGTCGTAGCGGTCATCGAACGACTACGCCAGCAGGGCCTTCATGCCGAGGTACGGTCGCTGTTTACTGCCCCCACGCTGGCTGGCTTTGCCGCCACGCTGGGCACGGGCTCACTTGCGCTGGATGCGCCAGACTATACGCTGGATGCGCAGGGGAGGATCACCCCTCAACACCTGCCGCTAGTAGCGCTGGAGCAGGAGCAGATCGATGCTCTGGTCGGCACGATTCGTGGAGGTGCGCCGTCGATTCAGGACATATACCCACTGGGCCCCTTGCAGCAAGGCGTGTTGTTCCACAGCCTGCTCGATAGTGAGGGCGATACCTATCTGATGCGCACGATCGTGCAGTTCGATGACGCACAGCGGCTTCATTCGTTTCTCACCGCGCTGGGCCAGGTCATTGCGCGGCACGACATTCTTCGCAGCTCGATGCACTGGGAAGGCTTGCCAACGCCGGTGCAGGTGGTCCATCGTCAGGCGCGGATGCCTGTCGAGGTGCTACATCTCGCAAAAGGTGATGCCGAGACGCAGCTGCGCGATCTCATCGATCCACGCCGCATGCGCCTGGATCTTGGCCAAGCGCCATTGGTAAGGGCATTCACCGCTACCGATCCGCACGGCGACGGTCACTGGCTGGTGCTGCTGTCCCATCACATCGTCTGTGACCACGTTACCCTCGAGTTGCTGATGCAGGAGGTCCAGACCTTACTGTACGCCCCCTCTACGCCGCTGCCGATCGTCGTGCCTTACCGGAACTTCATCGCCAGCACGCTTGCCTCCTCCGAAAGCACGCACGAGCCATACTTCCGTGCGCAGTTGGCCGACGTTCTTGAGCCCACTGCGCCTTTCGGCGTGTTTGATGTCCGCGGCAATGGACGGGAACTCACCGAGTTCACCGTGGCGCTTTCTGATTCGCTTAGCCAGAAGCTGCGGCATCACACCCGCCTACTGGGCGTCACCCCGGCTGCGCTTTTCCACCTCGCCTGGGGTCTGGTGCTGGCACGCTGTTGTGGGCGCGATGACGTGGTATTTGGCACGGTACTCTCCGGGCGGCTGCAAGGCGTTGAAGGTGCGGACCAGCTATTGGGCATGTTCATCAACACGCTGCCGGTGCGCATCCAACTGCGGGGGAGGGGAGTGCGCGCCGCGGTAATGGAGACCCATGTCCGCCTGAGTGAGCTGCTGGACCATGAGCAGGCCTCGCTGACGTTGGCTCAGCGCTGCAGCGGCGTTTCAGCGGAGCTTCCCCTGTTCACCTCGCTGTTGAACTATCGGCACAACGCTGTTGCAACGGACGCCACATGGCCGGGGGTCCACTTCGTCCGCGGCGAAGAGCGCACGAACTTCCCGCTCGTCATGTCGATCAACGACTCCGGGCAGACCTTCTCGATGACCGCCCAGGCTGTTGTGGGCCTGGATCCTCATCGACTTTCCGACTGGTTGGCGCATGGGCTTGCCGCGCTGGCGCACGCGCTGGAGCAGCAGCACGATCTGCCGGTGTTGGAACTGCAGCTGGCAACGGCGGAAGAGTCGAGGCAACGGCAGCAGGCATTGCTGGCCACCACTCG
>NZ_FXWT01000006.1:0-17207 GCF_900184195.1 Stenotrophomonas sp. yr243 | reverse complement strand
CCGGCGTGGAAATGTTCCGCAAGCTGCTGGACCAGGGTCAGGCAGGCGACAACGCCGGTCTGCTGCTGCGCGGCACCAAGCGTGACGACGTCGAGCGTGGCCAGGTTCTGGCCAAGCCGGGTTCGATCAAGCCGCACACCAAGTTCGACGCCGAAGTCTACGTTCTGTCGAAGGACGAAGGCGGCCGTCACACCCCGTTCTTCAAGGGCTACCGTCCGCAGTTCTACTTCCGTACCACCGACATCACCGGTGCGGTCGAGCTGCCGGAAGGCGTCGAGATGGTGATGCCGGGCGACAACATCAAGATGGTTGTCACCCTGATCAACCCGGTCGCCATGGATGCCGGTCTGCGCTTCGCAATCCGCGAGGGTGGCCGTACCGTCGGTGCTGGCGTGGTTGCCACCATCCTCGAGTAAGCCTGCATGCCGGCGGTCGCATAGCGCTGCCGGTCTGGCGAGTGGCGGGCCGGGAACCTCGGTCCGCCTTCGCCGTCTAAGGGAAGGCAAGTTTTCTACGTACGCCAGTAGCTCAATTGGCAGAGCAGCGGTCTCCAAAACCGCAGGTTGGGGGTTCGAGTCCCTCCTGGCGTGCCATCTGCCCACCTTACCCAGCGGCCCTGCCGCTAAAGCAGACACAGCCTGATGAATAGCAAGATCGAACATTCCAAGGACACCTCCGCGCAAGGCGGGGATATCGTCAAGTACGTCCTCGCATCGTTGCTGGTGCTGGCAGGTCTGTTCGTCTGGTTCTGGTTCTCCGCCGACTCCGGTCGCGCTGCCCAGCTGGGCACGTGGGCGGGTCAGCTGCGTGCGTTGGCGGTCGTGGTCGGCCTGGTTGGCGGTATCGGCGTGTTCATGCTGACCGGCAAGGGGCGCGACACCCGCGAATTCCTCTCCGAGTCGCGTTTCGAACTGCGTAAAGTGGTTTGGCCGACCCGTCAGGAAGCCATTCGCATGACCTGGGTGGTGATTGTCGTCGTCCTGATCCTCAGCTTGCTGCTGGGTGGGTTCGACTTCTTCATCCAGAAACTGACTCAGTGGTTCCTGAGCCGCTAAGGAGAAATGCATGAAGCGTTGGTACGTCGTTCACGCCTATTCGGGCTTCGAGAAGTCGGTGGCGCAGGCTCTGCGCGATCGCATCGTCCGTGACGGCATGGAAGAGCGCTTCGGCGACGTCCTGGTTCCGACCGAGGAAGTGATCGAAATGCGCGCCGGCCAGAAGCGCCGTTCCGAGCGCAAGTTCTTCCCGGGTTACGTGCTGGTCCAGATCGAGACCCACGAAGAAGCGGGTATTCCGCGCATCGACAACGAAAGCTGGCATCTGGTCAAGGAAACCCCGCGCGTCATGGGCTTCATCGGCGGAACCGCCGATCGCCCGCTGCCGATCGCGGATTCCGAGGCCGAGGCGATCCTGAACCGTGTCCAGGAAGGCGTCGAGAAGCCGCGTCCGAAGGTGCTGTTCGAGCCGGGCCAGATGGTCCGCGTCACCGAAGGTCCGTTCAACGACTTCAACGGTGTCGTCGAAGAAGTCAACTACGAGAAGAGCCGTCTGCGCGTCTCGGTGCTGATCTTCGGTCGCGCCACCCCGGTCGAGCTCGAGTTCGGTCAGGTCGAAAAGGCCGTCTGATCTGTATTCACATGCCGCTTCAGGCATGTGAAGAAAAAACCTGATATGCTGCGCGGCTCCCGTTGGGAAGCTGGCGGGACGAGGCCACCGAAAGGTGGCCTTCGGCATGATTTCAAAACGCGATGCCGGGACGCGTGATTCCCGGTCCGATGGGGAGCCTGTTGTCGCAAGGCGCTAGCACCCGGAGAGTACTCACATGGCAAAGAAAGTTGTCGGTTATATCAAGCTGCAGGTGAAGGCCGGTCAGGCCAACCCCTCGCCGCCGGTCGGTCCTGCGCTGGGTCAGCGCGGCCTGAACATCATGGAATTCTGCAAGGCCTTCAATGCCGCCACGCAGAAGCTCGAGCCGGGTCTGCCGGTTCCGGTGATCATCACGGCCTATTCGGACCGTACGTTCACCTTCATCACCAAGAGCACCCCGGCCACCACCCTGCTGAAGAAGGCCGCTGGCATCTCGTCGGGCTCCAAGCGCCCGAACACCGAGAAGGTCGGCAAGGTCACCCGTAAGCAGCTGGAAGAGATCGCCAAGGCGAAGGAACCGGATCTGACTGCCGCCGACCTGGACGCCGCCGTGCGTACCATCGCTGGCTCTGCCCGTTCCATGGGCCTCGTGGTGGAGGGTTAATCAGATGGCACAGAACAAGCGCGAAAAGGCCATCAAGGCCGCCGTTGTCCCGGGTAAGGCGTATGCCTTCGAGGACGCAATCAACATCCTGAAGACCGCCACCAAGGCCAAGTTCGTCGAGTCGATCGACGTTGCTGTGCGCCTGGGCGTCGACGCGAAGAAGTCCGACCAGCAGGTCCGTGGCTCCACCGTGCTGCCGGCTGGTACCGGCAAGTCGGTCCGCGTCGCTGTCTTCGCTCCGGCCGGTGCCAAGGCTGATGAAGCCCTGGCCGCTGGTGCCGAAGCCGTCGGTATGGACGACCTGGCCGAGAAGATGCAGGCCGGCGATCTGAACTACGACGTCGTGATCGCGACCCCGGACGCAATGCGCGTCGTCGGTAAGCTGGGTACCGTGCTGGGCCCGCGCGGCCTGATGCCGAACCCGAAGGTCGGCACCGTCTCCCCGAACCCGGGTGAGGCTGTGAAGAATGCCAAGTCGGGTCAGGTGCGTTACCGCACCGACAAGGCCGGCATCATCCACTGCACCATCGGCAAGGCCGACTTCGCCGAAGACGCGCTGAAGTCGAACCTGACCGCGCTGCTGCTGGACCTGATCAAGGCCAAGCCGGCCACCTCGAAGGGCCTGTACCTGCAGAAGGTGTCGGTCAGCTCGACGATGGGCCCGGGCGTCACCGTCGACCAGTCGTCGCTGAGCCTGAAGTAATCGTTTCAAGCGATCGCGGGTCCCTCGGGTCCCGCGGTCGTGACATTTGAAGGCATCGCCGGCAACCCATCGCCGGTGGTAGCCGTCAAAGACCGCAGGTGCGGTCGTGGTATGCCGGCGACGGGCACGGAAGCTCGATTTGGCAGGGAGTCGCCGCCGGAGCAGCCACGAACGCTTAATCGATTCCCCGGAATCACCCTGCGTAGATGGTGCCCTTCTGGAGTTTTTCTGGTTCACGCACGTCTGGGGTTACCCAGGTTGGCCCACTCCAGGTCTAGAACGGCCCACCCCCCGGAACATCATTCCGATGTTCCCGGCGTCCAGGACGGATGCCGCACAGGACCGCACACGGCAGGAGCCGTAAGCGGAGTTCAATCGGAGGAGTGCAATGGCTCTCAATCTGTCCCAGAAGCAAGAAGTAGTCGCGGAGCTGGCAGACATCGCCGCCAAGGCCCACTCCTTGATCGCAGCCGAATACGCTGGCACCACGGTCGCTCAGATGACCGCGATGCGTAAGCAGGCTCGTGAAACCGGCGTTTTCTTGAAAGTTGTCAAGAACACCCTGGCGTCGCGTGCTGTTGAAGGCACCGAGTTCGCATGTGCACAGGACAAGCTCGTTGGTCCGCTGCTGTACGCGTTCTCGCTTGAGGAGCCCGGCGCTGCCGGTCGCCTGATCAAGGATGCCGCCAAGGGCAACGACAAGCTGCAGGCCAAGGTCGTCGCCATCGGCGGCGAAGTGTTCCCGGCAAGCCATGTCGACGTGTTGGCCTCGCTGCCGACCCGCGACCAGGCCCTGGCAATGCTGGCACGCGTCCTGACCGAGCCGGTCACGATGTTCGCCCGCGCCATCAAGGCAATCGGCGACAAGCAGAATGGTGGCGACGTCGCCGCCGACGCTGCTGAACCGGCCGCCGAGACCGCCTGAGTTTCGACTAATCGTGGTTCCTGACGGAACCTCAATCCAGAAAAACATCCAAAGGTAATTATCATGTCCCTTACCAACGAACAGATCGTCGACGCCATCGCCGAGAAGTCCCTGATGGAAGTGATGGAGCTGGTCAAGGCCATCGAAGAGAAGTTCGGCGTCTCCGCCGCTGCTCCGGTCGCCGCTGCTGTGGCTGGCCCGGCTGCCGTCGTTGAAGAGCAGACCGAATTCGTCGTCACCCTGAAGACCGCTGGCGACAAGAAGGTCGAAGTCATCAAGGCCGTCCGCGCCATCACCGGCCTGGGCCTGAAGGAAGCGAAGGACCTGGCCGAAGCCGGCGGCGTCCTGAAGGACAACGCTTCGAAGGACGAAGCCGAGAAGATGAAGAAGGACCTGGAAGCTGCTGGCGCGACTGTCGAAGTCAAGTAAGCACTTCCTTTGCGTCGCCATCGAAATCCGGCGATGCAGCCAAGGCTGGGGGCGTAAGCCCCCGGCCTTTGGTCGTTGTTGTAGGGCCAGTCAATCGTGGCGCGGTTCTACGGAAATACGGTGAAAAAGCCCAACACGGGCTGCGGTCAAACCCTGGCCGGCCAGCGCAACGCGCGGCGGCGGGGGAGTGGATGCAGACGAGTTGGCAGTTGGAAGTAGCGGGAGAAGGCGTGCTGGTGCCGGCAATACCAGCGACTTCCAACTGACAATTTCAAGTTCCCTTCGGGTCGTGGGCGCACGACTCGCACAACAAGGTGGAAGACCTCATGACGTCCTATTCGTTCACCGAAAAAAAGCGTATCCGCAAGGATTTCGGCAAGCAGCGTTCGATTCTCGAAGTGCCGTTCCTGCTCGCCATCCAGGTGGATTCCTACCGTGAATTCCTGCAGGAAAACGTCGATCCGGCCAAGCGCACGGACCACGGCCTGCACGCTGCACTGAAGTCGGTCTTCCCGATCGCCAGCTACAGCGGCAATGCTGCCCTGGAATACGTCGGCTACAAGCTGGGCGATCCGGTCTTCGACGAGCGTGAGTGCCGTCAGCGTGGCATGAGCTACGGTGCGCCGCTGCGCGTGACCGTGCGCCTGGTGATCTACGACCGCGAGTCGTCGACCAAGGCCATCAAGTACGTGAAGGAGCAGGAGGTCTACCTCGGCGAAATCCCGCTGATGACCGACAACGGCACCTTCATCGTCAACGGCACCGAGCGCGTCATCGTCTCGCAGCTGCACCGCTCGCCGGGCGTGTTCTTCGACCACGACCGTGGCAAGACCCACAGCTCGGGCAAGCTGCTGTACAGCGCCCGCATCATTCCTTACCGCGGCTCCTGGCTGGACTTCGAGTTCGACCCGAAGGACGCGCTGTTCACCCGTATCGACCGTCGCCGCAAGCTGCCGGTGTCGATCCTGCTGCGTGCGCTTGGCTACAGCAACGAAGAGATGCTGGCCGAGTTCTTCGAGATCAACACCTTCCACATCAACCCGGATGAAGGCGTCCAGCTGGAGCTGGTGCCGGAGCGCCTGCGCGGCGAAACCCTGGGCTTCGACCTCGCCGACGGCGACAAGGTCATCGTGGAAGCCGGCAAGCGCATCACCGCGCGCCATATCAAGCAGCTGGAAGCCTCGGGCATTGCCGCCCTGGCCGTGCCGGACGACTACATCGTCGGCCGCATCCTGTCGCACGACGTGGTCGATGCCTCGACCGGTGAACTGCTGGCCCAGGCCAACGACGAAATCACCGACGAGCAGCTGCAGAACTTCCGCAAGGCCGGCGTCGATGCCGTGGGCACCCTGTGGGTGAACGACCTGGATCGTGGCCCGTACCTGTCCAACACCCTGCGCATCGATCCGACCAAGACCCAGCTGGAAGCCCTGGTCGAGATCTATCGCATGATGCGTCCGGGCGAGCCGCCGACCAAGGATGCTGCGCAGAACCTGTTCCACAACCTGTTCTTCACCTTCGAGCGCTACGACCTGTCCGCCGTCGGCCGCATGAAGTTCAACCGTCGCGTGGGCCGCAAGGAAACCACCGGCGAAGCCGTGCTGTACGACCGCAAGTACTACGGCGAGCGTAACGACGAAGAGTCCAAGCGCCTGGTTGCCGCCCACGGCGACAGCTCGGACATCCTGGACGTGATCAAGGTCCTGACCGAGATCCGCAACGGTCGTGGCGTGGTCGATGACATCGATCACCTGGGCAACCGCCGCGTGCGTTCGGTCGGTGAAATGGCCGAGAACGTGTTCCGCGTGGGCCTGGTCCGCGTCGAGCGCGCGGTCAAGGAACGCCTGTCGATGGCAGAGTCGGAAGGCCTGACCCCGCAGGAGCTGATCAACGCCAAGCCGGTGGCTGCGGCGATCAAGGAATTCTTCGGCTCCTCGCAGCTGTCGCAGTTCATGGATCAGAACAACCCGCTGTCGGAAGTGACCCACAAGCGTCGCGTCTCGGCCCTGGGCCCGGGCGGCCTGACCCGTGAGCGCGCCGGCTTCGAAGTGCGCGACGTGCACCCGACCCATTACGGCCGCGTCTGCACCATCGAAACGCCGGAAGGCCCGAACATCGGCCTGATCAACTCGCTGGCCGTGTACGCCCGCACCAACCAGTACGGTTTCCTCGAGACCCCGTACCGCAAGGTCGTGGACGGCAAGGTCTTCGACGAAGTCGAGTTCCTGTCGGCCATCGAAGAAAACGAGTACGTCATCGCCCAGGCCAACGCCCTGACCGATGCCAACAGCGTGCTGACCGAGCAGTTCGTTCCCTGCCGTTACCAGGGCGAATCGCTGCTGAAGCCGCCGGCGGAAGTCCACTTCATGGACGTCTCGCCGATGCAGACCGTGTCGATCGCGGCTGCGCTGGTTCCGTTCCTGGAGCACGATGACGCCAACCGCGCACTGATGGGCGCCAACATGCAGCGTCAGGCCGTGCCGACCCTGCGTGCGCAGAAGCCGCTGGTCGGTACCGGCATCGAGCGCGCCGTGGCGCGTGACTCGGGTGTGACCGTGAACGCCCGTCGTGGTGGTGAGATCGTGCAGATCGACGCCGCCCGCATCGTGGTCAAGGTCAACGAAGCCGAGATCACCGATGCGTCCGATGCCGGCGTCGACATCTACAACCTGATCAAGTACACCCGCTCCAACCAGAACACCTGCATCAACCAGCGTCCGCTGGTGGAAGTGGGCAACGTGGTGGCGCGTGGCGACGTGCTGGCCGATGGTCCGTCCACCGACATCGGTGAACTGGCCCTGGGCCAGAACATGCTGATCGCCTTCATGCCGTGGAACGGCTACAACTTCGAAGACTCCATCCTGCTCTCCGAGCGCGTGGTGGAAGAGGATCGCTACACCACGATCCACATCGAAGAGCTGACCTGCGTTGCGCGTGACACCAAGCTGGGGCCGGAGGAAATCTCCGCCGACATCCCGAACGTCTCCGAGCAGGCGCTGAACCGTCTGGACGAGAGCGGCGTGGTGTACATCGGTGCCGAAGTCCGCGCTGGCGACATCATGGTCGGCAAGGTCACCCCGAAGGGCGAAAGCCAGCTGACCCCGGAAGAGAAGCTGCTGCGCGCGATCTTCGGCGAGAAGGCTTCGGACGTGAAGGACAGCTCGCTGCGCGTGCCGCCGGGCATGGACGGCACCGTCATCGACGTGCAGGTCTTCACCCGCGATGGCATCGAGAAGGACAAGCGCGCCCGTCAGATCGAAGAGTCTGAAATCAAGCGCGTCAAGAAGGACTTCGACGACCAGTTCCGCATCCTGGAAGCGGCCATCTACATGCGTCTGCGTTCGCAGATCGTGGGCAAGGTGGTCAACGGTGGCGCCGGCCTGAAGAAGGGCGACGTCATCTCCGACGCCTACCTGGATGGCCTGAAGAAGGCCGACTGGTTCGTGCTGCGCATGAAGGACGAGGACGCTGCCGAAGCCATCGAACGCGCACAGAAGCAGATCCAGGCGCACGAGAAGGAATTCGAGCGTCGCTTCGCCGACAAGCGCGGCAAGATCACCGCGGGCGACGATCTGGCTCCGGGCGTGCTGAAGATGGTCAAGGTGTTCCTGGCCGTGAAGCGCCGCATCCAGCCGGGCGACAAGATGGCAGGCCGCCACGGCAACAAGGGTGTGGTGTCCAACGTGGTGCCGGTCGAGGACATGCCGTACATGGCCTCGGGCGAAACCGTGGACATCGTGCTGAACCCGCTGGGCGTACCGTCGCGTATGAACATCGGGCAGATCCTGGAAGTGCACCTGGGCTGGGCTGCCAAGGGTCTGGGTCGCAAGATCCAGGCGATGCTGGAAGCCCAGGCGGCGGTCGCCGACCTGCGCAAGTTCCTGGACGACATCTACAACCACGATGACACCAACGTGGCCAACCGTGTCGACCTGTCGCAGTTCAGCGACGAGGAACTGCTGCGCCTGGCCCGCAACCTGTTCGACGGCGTGCCGATGGCCACCCCGGTGTTCGACGGTGCCACCGAAGCGGAAATCAAGCGCATGCTGGAACTGGCCGACCTGCCGAGCAGTGGCCAGACCCAGCTGTATGACGGCCGCACCGGTGAAGCCTTCGATCGCCACACCACCGTTGGCTACATGCACTACCTGAAGCTGAACCACCTGGTCGACGACAAGATGCATGCCCGTTCGACCGGTCCGTACTCGCTCGTCACCCAGCAGCCGCTGGGCGGCAAGGCGCAGTTCGGCGGCCAGCGCTTCGGTGAAATGGAAGTCTGGGCGCTGGAAGCCTACGGCGCGGCCTACACCCTGCAGGAAATGTTGACGGTGAAGTCCGATGACGTGCAGGGCCGCAACCAGATGTACAAGAACATCGTCGACGGTGAGCACGAGATGGTCGCGGGCATGCCGGAATCCTTCAACGTGCTTGTGAAGGAAATCCGCTCGCTGGCCATCAACATGGAACTGGAAGACAACTGATCCACGCCGGCGCGGCGGTCAACGCCGCCGCGCCGCTGGCAGTCAACTGAAAGCCCATCGACACAGCATTCCTCCTTCTGGAGAACACCATGAAAGACCTGCTCAACCTCTTCAACCAGCAGCGCCAGACGCTGGACTTCGACGCGATCAAGATCGCGCTGGCTTCGCCGGACCTGATCCGTTCGTGGTCCTTCGGCGAAGTGAAGAAGCCGGAAACCATCAACTACCGTACCTTCAAGCCGGAACGTGACGGCCTGTTCTGCGCCGCCATCTTCGGACCGGTCAAGGACTACGAGTGCCTGTGCGGCAAGTACAAGCGCATGAAGCACCGCGGCGTGGTCTGCGAGAAGTGCGGCACCGAAGTGACCCTGGCCAAGGTGCGTCGTGAGCGCATGGGCCACATCGACCTGGCTTCGCCGGTCGCACACATCTGGTTCCTGAAGTCGCTGCCGTCGCGCATCGGCCTGATGCTGGACATGACCCTGCGCGATATCGAGCGCGTGCTGTACTTCGAAGCCTACGTGGTGACCGAGCCGGGCCTGACCGCCTTGGAGCGCCGCCAGCTGCTGACCGAAGAACAGTACCTGCAGGCCCGCCAGGAGCACGGTGACGACTTCGACGCCGCCATGGGTGCCGAGGCCGTGTACGAACTGCTGCGCACCATCGACCTGCAGTCGGAAATGACCCGCCTGCGCGAAGAAATCGCCAGCACCGGTTCGGAAACCAAGCTGAAGCGCCTCACCAAGCGCATCAAGCTGATCGAAGCCTTCCTGGAATCGGGCAACCGTCCGGAGTGGATGGTCATGACCGTGCTGCCGGTGCTGCCGCCGGACCTGCGTCCGCTGGTTCCGCTGGATGGTGGCCGCTTCGCGACCTCCGATCTGAACGACCTGTACCGCCGCGTCATCAACCGCAACAACCGCCTGCGCCGCCTGCTCGAACTGAGCGCGCCGGACATCATCGTGCGCAATGAAAAGCGCATGCTGCAGGAATCGGTCGATGCGCTGCTGGACAACGGCCGTCGCGGCCGTGCCATCACCGGCACCAACAAGCGCCCGCTGAAGTCGCTGGCCGACATGATCAAGGGCAAGCAGGGTCGCTTCCGTCAGAACCTGCTCGGCAAGCGCGTCGACTACTCGGGCCGTTCGGTCATCGTGGTCGGTCCGTACCTGCGCCTGCACCAGTGCGGCCTGCCGAAGAAGATGGCACTCGAACTGTTCAAGCCGTTCGTGTTCGCCAAGCTGCAGCGTCGTGGCCTGGCCACCACCATCAAGGCCGCCAAGAAGCTGGTCGAGCGCGAAGAAGCCGAAGTCTGGGACATCCTGGAAGAGGTCATCCGCGAGCATCCGGTGATGCTGAACCGTGCGCCGACCCTGCACCGTCTGGGCATCCAGGCCTTCGAGCCGGTCCTGATCGAAGGCAAGGCCATCCAGCTGCACCCGCTGGTCTGCACCGCGTTCAACGCCGACTTCGACGGTGACCAGATGGCCGTCCACGTGCCGCTCTCGCTGGAAGCCCAGCTGGAAGCGCGTGCGCTGATGATGTCCACCAACAACATCCTGTCGCCGGCCAACGGCGAGCCGATCATCGTGCCGTCGCAGGACGTCGTGCTGGGTCTGTACTACATGACCCGCTCGCTGGAGAACAAGAAGGGCGAGGGCATGGCCTTCGCCAACATCGCCGAAGTCAAGCGCGCCTACGACAACCGCGTGGTGGAACTGCACGCGCGCGTCAAGGTCCGCATTACCGAGGTGGTGACCGACGAGGAAGGCAACAAGCAGAGCAAGACCTCGATCGTGGATACCACCATCGGTCGCGCCCTGCTGGCTGAAATCCTGCCGGAAGGCCTGCCGTTCGCGCTGGCCAACACCGAGCTGACCAAGAAGAACATCAGCCGCCTGATCAACTCCAGCTACCGCCAGCTGGGTCTGAAGGACACGGTCGTGTTCGCCGACAAGCTGATGTACACCGGCTTCGCCTACGCGACCCGCGCCGGCGTCTCGATCGGCATCGACGACATGCTGATCCCGGACGAGAAGAAGGGCATCCTCACCGAGGCCGAAGCCGAAGTGCTGGAAATCCAGGAGCAGTACCAGTCGGGCCTGGTCACCGCCGGCGAGCGCTACAACAAGGTGGTCGACATCTGGTCGCGCACCAATGAGCGCATCGCCAAGGCGATGATGGACACCATCGGTACCGAGAAGGTCATCAATGCCAAGGGCGAGACCATCGACCAGAAGTCGATGAACTCCCTGTACATCATGGCCGACTCCGGTGCGCGTGGTAGCCAGGCGCAGATCCGTCAGCTGGCCGGCATGCGTGGCCTGATGGCCCGTCCCGATGGCTCGATCATCGAGACGCCCATCAAGGCGAACTTCCGCGAAGGCCTGAACGTGCAGGAGTACTTCAACTCCACCCACGGTGCCCGTAAGGGTCTGGCCGATACCGCGCTGAAGACGGCGAACTCGGGTTACCTGACCCGTCGTCTGGTCGACGTGGCGCAGGACGTGGTGATCACCGAGGTGGATTGCGGTACCACCGAAGGCCTGATCATGACCCCGATCGTTGAAGGCGGCGACGTGGTCGAGCCGTTGAAGGATCGCGTGCTGGGTCGCGTGGTTGCCGAGGACGTGTTCCTGCCGGGCAACGACGAAGATCCGATCGTCACCCGCAACACCCTGCTCGACGAAGCGTGGGTCGCCAAGCTTGAAGAGGCCAGCGTGCAGACCATCAAGGTCCGCTCGACGATCTCCTGCGAATCGGCCTTCGGTGTCTGCGGTCGCTGCTACGGCCGCGATCTGGCCCGTGGCCACCTGGTCAACATCGGTGAAGCGGTCGGCGTCATCGCCGCCCAGTCCATCGGTGAGCCGGGTACCCAGCTGACGATGCGTACGTTCCACATCGGTGGTGCGGCATCGCGAGCTGCTGCGGTCGACAACATCACCGTCAAGACCACCGGCTCGGTCAAGTTCAGCAACCTCAAGTCGGTTTCCCATGCCAACGGCTCGCTGGTCGCGGTGTCGCGCTCGGGCGAAATGTCGGTGCTCGATGCGCACGGCCGTGAGCGCGAGCGTTACAAGCTGCCGTACGGCGCAACCATCACCTCCAAGGACGGTGATGCGGTCAAGGCTGGCCAGACCGTGGCCAACTGGGATCCGCATAACCACCCGATCGTTTCGGAAGTGGCTGGTTTCATCCGCTTCATCGACTTCGTCGACGGCATCACCGTCATCGAGAAGACCGATGAGCTGACCGGCCTGGCATCGCGCGAAATCACCGACCCGAAGCGCCGCGGCGCCCAGGCGAAGGATCTGCGCCCGATCGTCCGCATCGTCGATGGCAAGGGCAACGACCTGTCGATTCCGGGCACCGACCTGCCGGCGCAGTACCTGCTGCCGCCGCGCTCGATCGTCAACCTGCAGGACGGCGCTGCCGTCGGCGTGGGTGACGTGGTTGCCAAGATCCCGCAGGAAGCGTCCAAGACCCGCGACATCACCGGTGGTCTGCCGCGCGTGGCCGATCTGTTCGAAGCGCGCAAGCCGAAGGATCCGGCGGTGCTGGCCGAGCGTTCGGGCATCATCAGCTTCGGCAAGGACACCAAGGGCAAGCAGCGCCTGATCATCAAGGACACCGATGGTTCGGAGCACGAAGAGCTGATTCCGAAGTACCGTCAGGTCATCGTGTTCGAAGGTGAGCACGTGACCAAGGGCGAAACCATCGTCGACGGCGAGCCGAGCCCGCAGGACATCCTGCGTCTGCTGGGTGTCGAGCCGCTGGCCGCCTACCTGGTCAAGGAAATCCAGGACGTGTACCGCCTGCAGGGCGTGAAGATCAACGACAAGCACATCGAGGTGATCACCCGCCAGATGCTGCGCAAGGTCGAGATCACCGATCAGGGCAGCAGCAAGTTCCTGAACGGCGAACAGGTCGAGCGCCAGCGCGTCATCGAGGAAAATGCACGCCTGACCACCCGCAACGAGCTGATCGCTCGTTTCGATCCGGTCCTGCTCGGCATCACCAAGGCCTCGCTGGCAACCGAATCGTTCATCTCGGCGGCCTCCTTCCAGGAGACCACCCGCGTGCTGACCGAGGCTGCCGTCCGCGGCACCAAGGACAACCTGCGCGGCCTGAAGGAAAACGTGATCGTCGGCCGTCTGATTCCGGCCGGTACCGGTCTGTCCTACCACGCCAACCGCCGCCGCAACGCGAGCGGGCTGACCGACTCGGAAATGCAGACCCTCGCCGGTACCCCGGCAGCTGCAGCCCCGGTGGCCGTGGCAGCACCGGAAGTGGTGGTGGAATCGACCGACGCCGAGCAGGCCGAGGATTGATCGGCGGGTCCGGCTTCGGCCGGACCTCGATCGGGCAGGGGACGGCCATCGGTCGGTCCCTGCCGTACGGTCCGGCCTCGTGCCGGACAAGCATCACGCAGCACCGGTTCCGGCCGGATCTGCAATCGAGGGCCCGGGCCGCTGGTCTGTTGGCTTTCGATGAGGTAGGATGCCGCCCGGCCCAGCGATGGGTCGGACGACAACCTGAACGGGGGGCATGGAGAAGGCTCCCCTGTAACGGCCCAGGATCAGGGCTGGCTTGGCGTGTGCGCATTTGACCGCGTTTTCGCCAGGTTGCTACAATCGTCTGTCTCAGCAGGCCGGTTTTTCGCCTGCTCGCACATATCCGCATTCATGGCCGGTTTTTTTCGGCCTCTCTCAGAAGAACATACTGATGGCGACGATCAATCAGCTTGTCCGCAAGCCGCGGCAGGCAACCACTTATAAGAGCGCCTCGCCGGCTCTCGAAAAGTGCCCCCAGCGCCGTGGCGTCTGCACGCGCGTTTACACCACTACTCCGAAGAAGCCGAACTCGGCGCTTCGCAAGGTTGCCAAGGTTCGCCTGACCAACCAGGAAGAAGTGATTTCCTACATCGGCGGTGAAGGCCACAACCTGCAGGAGCACTCCGTGGTCCTGATCCGTGGCGGTCGCGTCAAGGATCTGCCGGGTGTGCGTTACCACACCGTTCGTGGTTCGCTCGACGCCTCCGGCGTTGCCAAGCGTCGCCAGGGCCGTTCCAAGTACGGCGCCAAGCGTCCGAAGAGCTAAGGGAAAGCACACATGTCTCGTAAAGGTAATACGCCGCAGCGCGCAGTCCTGCCGGATCCGAAGCACGGAAGCGAAACCATCGCCCGTTTCATCAACATGGTGATGCTGAGCGGCAAGAAGTCGGTCGCTGAAAAGATCGTCTATGGCGCCATGGACGTGATCGGTGAGAAGAACCCGAATTCCGTCGAGCTGGTTCAGAAGGCTCTGGAAAACGTGGCTCCGTCGGTCGAAGTCAAGTCCCGCCGTGTCGGTGGTGCCACCTATCAGGTGCCGGTCGAAGTGCGCGCCTCGCGCAAGATGGCCCTGGCCATGCGTTGGCTGATCGACTCCGCGCGCAAGCGTGGTGAGAACACCATGCCGAAGAAGCTGGCCGCTGAACTGATCGACGCTGCGGAAAACCGTGGCGGCGCCATCAAGAAGCGCGAAGAAACCCACCGCATGGCCGAAGCCAACAAGGCATTCGCCCACTACCGCTGGTGAGTTTGACGGCCTTGTAAAACAGGCAGGGCAGCACCATCTCGGTGCTGCCTCGCGGCCCCAGAAGGGCTGCGCCAATCCGAAGGCCGCCGAAAGGCGGCGTTCGGCCATCCGAAATCCAAGAAATCTGAGAGGCTCCCCGTGGCCCGTTCCACTCCCATCGAGCGTTACCGCAATTTCGGCATCATGGCTCACATCGATGCCGGCAAGACCACCACGTCCGAGCGCATCCTGTTCTACACCGGCAAGAGCCACAAGATCGGTGAAGTGCATGACGGCGCCGCCACCATGGACTGGATGGAGCAGGAGCAGGAGCGTGGCATCACGATCCAGTCCGCTGCGACCACCGCGTTCTGGAAGGGCATGGACAAGTCCCTGCCGGAGCACCGCTTCAACATCATCGACACCCCCGGGCACGTCGACTTCACCATCGAAGTGGAGCGCTCGCTGCGCGTGCTCGACGGCGCCGTCTTCGTGCTGTGCGCCGTCGGTGGCGTGCAGCCGCAGTCGGAAACCGTGTGGCGCCAGGCCAACCGTTACAAGGTGCCGCGCATCGCGTTCGTCAACAAGATGGACCGTACCGGTGCCAACTTCAGCAAGGTCGTTGGCCAGCTGAAGGCGAAGCTGGGTGCCAAGGCCGTTCCGATGCAGCTGCCGATCGGCGCTGAGGAAGGCTTCAAGGGTGTCGTCGATCTGCTGAAGATGAAGGCCATCCATTGGGATGAGGCTTCGCAGGGCATGAAGTTCGAGTACAGCGATGTGCCGGCCGACCTGCTCGCTGAAGCGACCGAAGCCCGTACCTTCATGATCGAAGCGGCTGCAGAAGCCAGCGAAGAGCTGATGGACAAGTACCTGGGCGGCGACGAGCTGACCGAGGCCGAGATCATCGAAGCCCTGCGCGTGCGCACCCTGGCCACCGACATCGTGCCGATGTACTGCGGCTCGGCGTTCAAGAACAAGGGCGTGCAGGCCATGCTGGACGGCGTGATCCAGCTGCTGCCGTCGCCGATCGACGTGCCGGACGTGACCGGTACCGACGTTGACGATGAAACCAAGGAAATGAGCCGCAAGTCTGACGACAAGGCTCCGTTCTCGGCCCTGGCCTTCAAGATCATCACCGATCCGTTCGTCGGCGCGCTGACCTTCTTCCGTGTCTACTCGGGCACGCTGAATGCAGGCGACCAGCTGCTGAACTCGGTGAAGGGCAAGAAGGAGCGCATCGGCCGTATCCTGCAGATGCACTCCAACAACCGCGAAGAAATCAAGGAGGTTCTGGCCGGCGACATCGCCGCTGCCGTGGGCCTGAAGGACACCACTACGGGTGACACCCTGTGCTCCATGGATCAGCCGATCATCCTCGAGCGCATGGTGTTCCCGGAGCCGGTCATTTCGATGGCTGTCGAGCCGAAGACCAAGTCCGACCAGGAAAAGATGGGTCTGGCACTGGGTCGTCTGGCACAGGAAGATCCGTCGTTCCGCGTCAAGACCGACGAAGAATCCGGCCAGACCATCATCTCGGGCATGGGCGAGCTGCACCTGGACATCATCGTTGACCGCATGAAGCGCGAGTTCAACGTTGAAGCCAACGTCGGCAAGCCGCAGGTGGCGTACCGCGAAACGATCACCCTGTCGGACGTGAAGTCGGACTACAAGCACGCCAAGCAGTCTGGTGGTAAGGGTCAGTACGGTCACGTCGTGATCGAACTGTCGCCGATCACCGAGGCCGATCGTGCAGATCCGAAGATCGCTGCCGGCATCAAGGACGACTTCCTGTTCATCAACGACATCACCGGTGGCGTGATTCCGAAGGAATTCATCCCGTCGATCGAAAAGGGCCTGCGCGAAACCATCACCAGCGGTCCGCTGGCTGGCTTCCCGGTCGTGGACGTCAAGGTGAAGCTGGTGTTCGGCTCGTACCACGACGTCGACTCCTCGGAAATGGCGTTCAAGCTCGCTTCCTCGATGGCCTTCAAGGAAGGCTTCCGCAAGGCCAAGCCGGTCCTGCTGGAGCCGATCATGAAGGTCGAGATCGTGACCCCGGAGGATTACCAGGGTGACGTGATGGGCGACGTCAGCCGTCGTCGCGGCGTTCTGCAGGGTTCTGATACCACCGGTGACGGTTCGGCCAGCATCATCAACGCGATGATTCCGCTGGGCGAAATGTTTGGCTACGCGACCTCGCTGCGTTCGCAGACCCAGGGCCGCGCCACCTTCACGATGGAATTTGACCACTACGAGCCGGCGCCGAACAACATCGCCGACGAAGTCATGAAGAAGGCCTGAGCGTAACGCTCAGGTCCTCCAAACCACTTACGAACCAATAAGGTAGAAAGAAATGGCAAAGGGTAAGTTCGAGCGCACCAAGCCGCACGTCAACGTCGGCACCATCGGTCACGTCGATCACGGCAAGACCACGCTGACCGCCGCACTGACCAAGATCGGTGCCGAGCGCTTCGGTGGCGAGTTCAAGGATTACTCCGCGATCGACGCCGCGCCGGAAGAAAAGGCACGTGGCATCACGATCTCGACCGCGCACGTCGAATACGAATCCACCGTTCGTCACTACGCCCACGTCGATTGCCCGGGTCATGCTGACTACGTCAAGAACATGATCACCGGTGCTGCCCAGATGGACGGCGCGATCCTGGTGTGCTCGGCCGCTGACGGCCCGATGCCGCAGACCCGCGAGCACATCCTGCTGTCGCGTCAGGTCGGCGTGCCGTACATCGTCGTGTTCCTGAACAAGGCCGACATGGTTGACGATGCCGAGCTGCTGGAACTGGTCGAAATGGAAGTCCGCGAGCTGCTGAGCAAGTACGACTTCCCGGGCGACGACACCCC
>NZ_FXWT01000005.1:0-454746 GCF_900184195.1 Stenotrophomonas sp. yr243 | reverse complement strand
AAAGTAGATTCCGATGTATTCCTCACCCGTCCGCCACTCGCCACCCATAAGAGCAAGCTCTTACTGTGCTGCCGTTCGACTTGCATGTGTTAGGCCTACCGCCAGCGTTCACTCTGAGCCAGGATCAAACTCTTCACTTAAAACAGCATTGTCCGAAGACAAAAATTTAAAGCTGCAGATGAATGATTCTGGCAACGTATCGCTTGCTTTAAAACAATTAATAGTTGCTTGATCAAACGTCTGCAAGATGGACAATCACCCTTCCTGCAGGCGCCTTCACAAGATACCTGCGCATACTTTCAAAGATCTTGGGAAGTGGCCTCAGCGCCGTTCCCGTGTGCTGCGAAGCTTCCTTCGTAGCGAGCCGCCTATTATGCCGGACTTTTCGAGTCCGTCAACACCTTTCGTTCGATCATCTCGTTCGGCGATGGTGGTGGCGTCCCTTGTGTCGCTGAAGCCCCTTGTTGGCGACCCCTGCGGCGGGGGAGGGAAAGTATGTCCCTATTCGCGGCCTTTGTGAAGGGGGTGTGGCAACTTTTTTCATCGGATGTTGCATCTGTTCATCCAGAAGGTCCTGGCAGGGACTGTTCCGCGGAGAGCAGAAGCAGCCGAGCGTGCTCGACTCTACAAGAGCATAAGGAAGGGCCGGCTTGCGCCGGCCCTTCCTTGTTGTCAGGCAGCGACCAGGCGCACGCGGGCGAAGGTGCGCTTGCCGACCTGCAGCAGGCCCTCGAAGCCCGGCTGCAGCACCTGCTGGCCGTCTTCCACCACTTCGCCGTCCACCTTCACCGCACGCTCCTTGAGCTTGCGGTTGGCCTCGGAGTTGCTCGGGGTCAGGCCGGCAGCGGTCAGCAGCGCCGCGATGCGCAGGCCCTCGGCCGGGATTGCCACGTCCTGCAGCGGCAGCTGGGTGATGTCGCCCTGCCCCGTGACAGCCGCTTCCCAGCCGGCAATCGCCTGCTCGGCCGCCGCAGCGTCGTGGAAGCGGGTGGCCAGCTCACGCGCCAGGCGCAGCTTCACCACGCGCGGGTTCAGGCCAGCGGCGATCTGCTCGCGCAGGGAGGCCGCTTCGGCCTGGCTGATATCGAAGGACAGCAGCTCGATCCACCGCCACATCAGGGCGTCATCCACCTTCATGGTCTTGGTGACGATGTCGATGGCCGGTTCGCTGATGCCGATGTAGTTGCCCAGCGACTTGGACATCTTGTTGACGCCATCCAGGCCTTCCAGCAATGGCATGGTCAGCACCACCTGCGGCTTCTGGCCGTGGTGCTCCTGCAGGCCACGGCCCATCAGCAGGTTGAACTTCTGGTCGGTACCCCCCAGCTCGACGTCCGCTTCCAGGGCCACCGAGTCGTAGCCCTGCACCAGCGGGTACAGGAATTCGTGGATGGCGATGGACTGCTGGGCGGCGTAGCGCTTGGCGAAGTCGTCGCGCTCGAGCATGCGCGCCACGGTGTGCTGGCCGGCCAGGCGGATCATGTCGGCCGCGCTCATCTTGCCGAACCACTCCGAATTGAAGCGGACCTCGGTGCGGCTGCGGTCCAGCACCTTGAACACCTGCTCTTCATAGGTGCGGGCGTTGGCCAGCACGTCGTCGCGGCTGAGCGGCTTGCGGGTCAGGCTCTTGCCGGAGGGGTCGCCGATCATGCCGGTGAAGTCGCCGATCAGGAAAATGACCTGGTGGCCGAGGTCCTGGAACTGACGCATCTTGTTCAGCAGCACCGTGTGGCCCAGGTGCAGGTCAGGCGCGGTGGGGTCGAAGCCGGCCTTGATGCGCAGCGGGCGACCTTCCTGCAGGCGCGCGCGCAGATCCTCGAGCTTGAGGATCTCGTCGGCACCGCGGCCGATCAGGGCAAGGGCTTCTTCAATCGAGGACACGTGACTACTCCCGGCAACGCCGTTTCTTATGTGGGGTGTTAAAGCGAAGTTAACCCGATCGGCTTCACAAAAGCCAATAGGCACAAGGGTTTGACGCGAATTTGTTAGGTGTCTATGTTACCGGCGTTTGGGCCCGCGTTCCCGGGTCAGCCAGAGACCGACATCTGATGCTCAATTCCGATCAAGGCCGCGCACGCAAGCAGCGCTTCCAGGAACGACTCCATGTCCTGCACGACAACGCCCTGCACCGGAAGCTGAGGCAACACCTCCCCGCTGCGTTCAATGAGCGCTGGACGCGCCGTCATTGGATGCACGCCAGCCTGTTTGTGACCATCGGCGCGCTGGTGGCCACGATCGTGCCGGGCTTCTCGCACACCATCGATGCCCCCTACGCCGACAGCCACACCAGCCTGGCCCTGCCGTTGCCCCCGCTGGCAATGGCACGCCAACAGCAGATCCCCGGCGACAGCTGGCAGGTGCTGCGGGTACAGCGCGGGCAGACCCTGAGCGACCTGTTCGACAAGGCGGGCATCTCCGCTACCACCCTGCACCGGGTGCTGGACCATCCGGGTGCGCGCGAATCGCTGACCAAGCTGCGCCCGGGCGCCGAGATCGCCTTCGACATGCCGCTGTCCGGTGACCTGCGCAGCATCCGCTTCGACCGTGACGCCGACAACCGGGTCGAGCTGAGCCTGAGCGGCGATGACATCAAGGAAACGGTGACCAAGCGCGAGACGTCCACGCGGACGGTGGTCACCAGCGGCGAGATCACCAGCTCGCTATATGCAGCGGCACGCCGCGCCGGACTGTCACCGTCGGCGATCGCGACGATGACCGACGACATCTTCAAGTACGACATCGACTTCTCCAAGGACCTGCAGCCGGGCGACCGCTTCAGCGTGGTGATGGACGAGACCTGGCGCGAAGGCGAGAAGGTCGATACCAGCAAGATCCTGGCGGCGACCTTCACCACCGGCGGCAAGACCTATTCCGGCTTCCGCTTCGACCGCAACGGCAAGTCCGAGTACTACGACATCAGCGGCCGTTCGCTGAAGAAGAGCTTCATCCGCATGCCGATCCCGTTCGCGCGGCTGAGTTCGACCTTCGGCGCGCGCAAGCACCCGGTGCTGGGCAAGATGCGCATGCACAAGGGCGTGGACTACGCCGCACGCACCGGTACGCCGATCATGGCCGCCGGCGATGCGCGGGTGCAGTTTGTCGGCGTGCAGCGCGGTTACGGCAACGTGGTGATCCTCGACCACGGCCGCGGCCACACCACCCTGTACGGCCACATGTCGCGCTTTGCCGGGATCAAGAACGGCCAGCGCGTGGCCCAGGGCACGGTGATCGGCTACGTCGGCTCGACCGGCCTGGCGACCGGCCCGCACCTGCACTACGAATTCCGGGTCAATGGCGAGCACCGCAACCCGCTGACGGTGACCATGCCGCCGCCGGAGCCGCTGAAGGGCGCCGAGCTGGTGGCCTTCCGGGCGCAGACCGCGCCGGCGATGGCCCGCATCCAGGGCATGGAGAAGCTGATCTACGCCGACGCCAGCCCGGCACCGGCCGCCGAAAGCGCGACCACCGAGGTGGCCAGCGCCAAGGACAAGGCGCCGGCAGGCCGCAAGCGCGGCTGAGCCCTGCGTTGACGAAGGAGGACACGGCAGCACAAGCTTGCCGTGTCCTTTTTTTATGCCCGCCATGAACACCACTGCCGATCCGTCCCTTCCCCTCTACCTGGGCCTGATGTCGGGCACCAGTGCTGACGGCATCGATGCCGCGCTGGTGCAGTTCCCGGCCGACGGAGGTTGCCGCTTCGTGCATGGGCTGACCGCCCGCTGGGAGCCGGTGCTGCGCGCGCGTCTGGTAGCCCTCGGCGAGGGCGGCCCGCTGCAGTCGCTGGAGGAGCTGGGAGAGCTGGACGCGCGGATTGCGATCAGCTTCGCCGCCGCCGCCAACCAGCTGCTGGACGAAGCCGGTGTCGAGCGTTCGCAGGTGCGGGCCATCGGCTCGCACGGCCAGACGGTGCGCCATCGACCGCTGGCCGATCCGGCCTTCACCCTGCAGCTGGGCGACGGCAACCGCATCGCGGAACTGACCGGCATCACCACCGTGTGCGATTTCCGCCGCCGCGACGTTGCGGCAGGTGGCCATGGCGCGCCACTGATGCCGGCCTTCCACCTGGGCATGGTGGGTGCGGCCGATGAGGACCGTGCGGTGCTGAACCTGGGCGGGATCGCCAACCTGACCCTGATTCCGCGCGAAGGCGTCGTGCGTGGCTTCGATACCGGCCCAGCCAATGCGCTGATGGATGCCTGGTGCCAGCGCCATACCGGGCGCAGCTTCGACGCTGACGGTGCCTACGCGGCCAGTGGTGCGGTGGATGACAGCCTGCTGGCCGGCTGGCGCGCGGACCCGTGGTTCGCGCTGCCGCCGCCCAAGAGCACCGGGCGCGAGCAGTTCCACCTGCCGTGGGCCGAAGCGCACATGGAGGAAGGCCAGTTTGCCGCCGCCGATGTACAGGCGACGCTGCTGGAGCTGACCGTGGCGACGGTGGTGGATGCGCTGCTGGCCCAGCAGCCGCACACCCGCCGGGTACTGGTATGCGGCGGCGGTGTGCGCAACACACAGTTGATGCGGCGGCTGGCGGCGCGACTGCCGGGCGTGGTGGTCGAGTCCACGGCACTGCACGGGCTGGATCCGGAGTATGTGGAGGCGATGGGGTTTGCGTGGCTGGCGCAGCGGACGATGGACGGGCTGGCGGGTAACCTGCCGAGCGTGACCGGGGCGAAGGGGCCGCGGATTCTCGGGGCGATCCATTTGGCGTGAGGTGACGCCATCCGCCGGGCATGGCCCGGCGCTACCGCGCGCCGCCGACGGGTAGCGCCGGGCCATGCCCGGCAACCCGACATCAGATCACGGGCCATGCCCGGCAACCCGACATCAGATCAATCGAAGCCTTGGCCGGCAGGGAGGGCCTGCAGTGCGGCGATCGCATCGGACAGGGCGTCGACTTCGGGATCGCCGAAACCGGAGCGGACCTCCAGTTCACTGCTGAACAGGCCCTGCTCCAGCAGGACCGCGCAGGTTTGTTCATGGGTCCAGCCTCGGGCAACCGACACCCGTTTGATGCGTTCCAGCAGCAGCGGGTCCAGGTCCCGCAGCACTACGTCGGCCATGCTCACTTCCCCGTTCGCAAGGCACCGCCCCCTCGGCGCGTCGGGGCGATCATCCCGCAGTAAGCGCGGACAGGCAATCAGGCGGTGGGTGACGGCCCACGATCAAGAATGCGTGGCCACAGCCAGGCCAGCAGCAGCATGGTCGGCACCACCGTGACAGCGCTGAGCATGAAGAAGGTGCTGTACGAGGTGGCCTCCACGATGTAGCCGGAGACGCCGCCGACGAACTTGCCCGGCAGGTTGGCCAGCGATACCAGCAGGGCGTACTGGGTCGCAGTGAAGTTGCGATCGGTCAGCGAAGACATGAACGCCACCAGCACCGTGCCGGCGAAGCCCTGGAACAGGTTGTCGGCACTGAGCGCGGCGTAGAACGCCCACAACTGCCCCGGATTGTGTGCCATCAGCAGGAAGGCCAGGTTCGACAGGGCCACACCCAACGCGGCGACAAGCAGCATCCGGCGGAAACCGAAGGCGGCCACGGCGATACCGCCAATGAACGCCCCACCTATACCCATCCACACGCCGAACAGCTTGGAGACCGTAGCGATGTCGGCCTTGTCGAAGCCCGAATCCAGATAGAAAGGTCCGGCCATCACGCCGATGACCTGGTCGGGAAACTTGAAGAACCCGACGAACGCCAGCAGCGCCAGTGCCAGCCCCATGCCGTTGCGGCTGAAGAAGCTGGTGATCGGCTGCACGAACGCTTCGGCAATGTCGATGCGGCGCTGGACGGCGTTGGCCGGCCGCTCGGGCTCGCGGCAGAACAGGGTGGTGATGATCGGCAGGATCATCAGTGCGGCCATGGCCAGATAGGCAATGATCCAGCCTTCGAACTGTGCCAGGTACAAGGCGCCGGCACCGGCCAGGATCAGGCCGATGCGATAGCCCAGCGTATACGTGGCAGCCAGGGCGGCCTGCGCGGTCTGCGGCGCGATCTCGATGCGGTAGGCGTCGACCACCGAATCCTGGGTGGCACCTGCAAAGGACGCCACCAGTACCCAGGCCACCAGCGGCCACACGCCCTGCTCTGGCCGCACGAACGCCAGTGCCACCAGGCCCACCAGCACCAGGATCTGCGAGACCAGCAGCCACGAGCGGCGGCGGCCCAGGAAACCCAGCAACGGAAACGCGTAGCGATCCAGCAGGGGGGCCCAGACAAATTTGAGCAGGTAGAAGAAGCTGGCCAGGCTGATCAGGCCGATGCTGCCCAGATCGAGGCCGACATCGCGCAGACGGGTGGACAGGGTCTGCGAGGCGATCAGCAGGAACGGCAGGCCGCTGCCGAAGCCCAGCAGTGCCATGGTGAGCGCCGAGGGCGTGCCGAACGCACGCTTGATGCCGGCCCAGCCCTTATAGCCGGCCGGCTTGGCAGCCTCGGTCACAGGTCGTAGTCCACGATGAACGGTGCGTGGTCGGAGAAGCGCTGGTCGCGGTAGATCGAGCAGCTGCGCAGGCGGTCACGCAGGCCCGGGGTGATGAACTGGTAGTCGATGCGCCAACCCACGTTGTTGGCGCGGGCGGCACCACGGTTGCTCCACCAGGTGTAATCCTCGCCGGTCGGATTGAGCAGGCGATAGGCATCGGCCCAGCCGCGACCAGTGGCCACGTCGGTGGCCTGGCCGTGGTCGGCGCACAGGGCGTTGAGCCAGTCGCGCTCCTCGGGCAGGCAGCCGGAGTTCTTCTGGTTGGACTTCCAGTTCTTGATGTCCAGCGCCGAGCGGACGATGTTCCAGTCGCCACACAGCACGTAGTCGCGGCCGCTGCGCGCCCACTCTTCGAGGATCGGCCGCAACCACTCCATCACTTCGAACTTGAAGCCCTGGCGCAGGTCACCCGAGCTGCCGGACGGAATATAGAAGGAGACCACGCTGAGGTTGCCGAAGCGTGCCTCGATGTAACGGCCTTCGTCGTCGAACGGCGCCCAGCCCAGCGAGGTGATGACCTGGTCCGGTTCGCGCTTGCTGTAGATCGCCACGCCGCTGTAGCCCTTCTTGGTGATGGCATCGCGGTAGAAGCAATGGTGGCCGTCCGGGCGGAACATCGGGTCGGTCAGCTGGTCTTCCTGGGCCTTGGTCTCCTGGATGCAGAGGACGTCGGCGTCCTGGCCACGGAACCAGTCGAGGAAGCCCTTGGTGGCGGCCGAACGGATGCCATTGGCATTGAAACTGATGATGCGCATGCGGAAGAACCTACGGCGGGAAACCGGGCAAGCATACCGGTTGCCTGCCGGGCTGAGCAGCCCGCGGGAGCCGCCCCGGATACCCGCGTGAAGGAGCCGGACGAGCGCGGAAAGCCCAGCTGGATTAGGATTTGCGCTCCAAATGAAGATGAATCGAGTTTTGATGAGCGACCACCGTCACCGTTTCCTGCAGCTGGCCCTGACCGCCGATGCCCTGCGCTTCGGCCAGTTCACCCTCAAGTCCGGCCGGCTGAGCCCCTATTTCTTCAACGCCGGCCGTTTCGACTCCGGTTCCCTGCTGTCGCAGCTGGGCGCGTGCTATTCCGACGCCATCGACGCCACCGGGATCAAGTACGACGTGGTGTTCGGCCCAGCCTACAAGGGCATTCCGCTGGCCACCGCAATGGCCTGCGAGCTGGCCCAGCGTGGCCGCGATCTGCCGCTGTCGTTCAACCGCAAGGAAGTGAAGGACCATGGTGAAGGCGGCCAGTTGATCGGCGCCGACATGACCGGCAAGCGCGTGCTGATCGTCGACGACGTGATCACCGCCGGCACCGCCATCCGCGAGGCGCTGGCGATCATCCGCGCTGCGGGCGGTATTCCGGCCGGCATCGTGGTGGCCCTGGACCGCCAGGAGATCGCCTCGGACACCGACCATCGCTCCGCCGCACAGGCCGTGGCCGAAGAGGCCGGCATCCCGGTGATCGCCGTGGCAACGCTGGCCGACCTGCTTGATTTCGCGTCCGGAAATCCCGAACTTGTAGGCTACCGGCAGCCGCTGGAGGCCTATCGCGCCCAGTACGGCGTCCGTTCCACGCGCTGACCACCAGGGGGAAGGTCGCATGTTCCGAGTTCCTGCCATCGTCGCCGCCAGCCTGCTGCTGGTGATGCCGCAGACGCTGCTGGCACAGTCCGGCGGCAAGGCTGCAGACAAGAAGCTGTACTGCTGGAACGAGGGCAAGGAGCGGATCTGCAGCGATGCGCTGCCAGCCGATGCGGTCAACCACGCCCGCGATGAGTTCAACGCCAACAGCGGCCTGCGCAATGCACAGGTGCAGCGCGCGTTGAGCGATGAGGAACGCGCTGCCGCCAGCACGGCGGCGGCGCAGGTCCAGCTGGACCAGATGGCCGAGCAGACCCGCCAGCGCACCGAACAGGCGATGCTGACCACCTACGGTGACGAGAACGCGCTGCGGCGCGTGTTCGCCGAGCGCCAGGAGGTGCTCGACAACAACCTCAAGACCGCCCAGTACAACGTGGCCAGCCTGCGCGATTCGCTGGTGGCCCTGCTTGCTGCCGCCGGTGACCGCGAACTGGCCGGCGGCAAGGTGGCCGACAAGCAGGCCCAGGCAATCGCCCAGCGCCATGCGCAGCTGAAGTCGCAGCAGCGGCTGCTGGCCAGCTTCGAACAGCAGCAGCAGGCATTGAAGGTCGAGATCGAAAGCAGCCTGCAGCGCTATCGGCAACTGAAGGGATTGGCGCCGGCGAGCCAAGCCCCGTGATTGCCGGTAGAGCCGAGCCCACGCTCGGCTCCGCTTGACCTCGGGAAAGAGCAGCCGAGCGTAGGCTCGGCTCTACAGCAGGCGGGGCTGGTTACGGCCTGGACCCTGAAATTTATGCACTCTTTACGCGTCGGCCCGGTCCGGCGCGTAGTGCGTTTATGGGGGTGGGGACGACGATGACGGCCTGAGGTGGAGGGGTTCCACCAGGTCTCAATTCCATGTCCCCCTGGCTGTCGTTGCTGTGTGGCGTGCTGGTGCTGGTTGCCGCCGCCTATCTTCTTTATGTCGTGCTGCGGCCCGAGTCGTTCTGAGCGGAGCCTGCCATGACTGAAATTCTTGCCATTCTTGCCGCCAGCCTGCTGCTGGCCTGGCCCCTGGGCCTCTATCTTGCCCGGGTGATGCGCGGCACGCCGATGAAGGTCGACGTGCTGTTCCACTGGATCGAAAAGCCGCTGTACAAGGTGCTCGGCGTCGATCCCTCACGTTCGATGTCCTGGCGGGGCTACGTGCTGGCGTTCGTGCTCAGCAACGTGGTGATCGCGGTGCTGACCCAGGCCGTGTTCATGACTCAGGCATGGTTGCCGTTGAATCCGGACCAGATCCCGAACATGCGCTGGGACACGGCGCTGCACACGATGATCTCGTTCCTGACCAACACCAACCAGCAGCACTACTCCGGTCAGGCGCAGTTGTCCTACTTCTCGCAGATGACCGGCATCACCGGCCTGCAGGTGGTGACGCCGATGATGGGCCTGGCGCTGGCCGTGGCGACGCTGCGTGCGTTGTTCTCGCGTGCGCCGAAATCGGTCACCGCGCCCGTCGCGGGCGATGACCGCCAGGTGGCGGTGGGCAATTACTACGCGGACGTCGTGCGCTTGTGCGTGCGCTTCCTGCTGCCGTTGTGCCTGGTATGGACGCTGCTGCTGACCAGCCAGGGCGTGCCCTCCACGATGGCCGGTGGCCCGCAGGCCACGCCCATCGATGCCAGCGCCGGCATGGCGCAGCAGAAGCTGCCGCTGGGCCCGGTTGCGGCGATGGTCGCGGCCAAACAGCTGGGCGCCAATGGTGGCGGCTGGTATGGCCCGAACAGCAGCTTCCCGCTGGAGAACCCGACCCCGGTGTCGAACATGCTGGAGGTGATCGGCATCCTGCTGGTGCCGATGGCGGTGATCTTCATGATCGGCGCGTTCACCGGGCGCCGTCGATTCGGCGCACTGGTGTTCAGCTGCATGCTCGGCATGTCGCTGCTCTCTACCGGCGCGATGGTGTGGAGCGAGGGCCATAGCGCCAGCGCGGCCACGCCGCTGCTGATGGAAGGCAAGGAAGTGCGCTTCGGTGCCGATGGCACCGCACTGTGGGCGGCGGTGACCACCCAGGTCTCCAACGGTTCGGTCAACGGCATGCACGATTCGCTGAGCCCGTTGTCTGGCGGCCTGGCGATGGTCAACATGCTGGTCAGCGCGATCTGGGGCGGCATCGGCTGCGGCCTGCAGCAGTTCATCGTGTACCTGCTGCTGGGTGTGTTCCTGGCCGGGCTGATGACCGGCCGTACGCCGGAGCTGTTCGGTCGCAAGCTGGAAACGCCACAGGTGCGCCTGCTGGCCCTGCTGGTGCTGCTGCAGCCGATCACCCTGCTGCTGTTCACCGCGATCACGCTGGCCGTGCCCGGGCTGGCCGGCACCTCCAATCCCGGCTTCCACGGCATCAGCCAGGTGTTCTACGAGTATGTCTCGGCCTACGCCAACAACGGTTCGGGCTTCGAGGGCCTGGGCGACGCCACACCGTGGTGGAACCTGAGCTGCTCGCTGGTACTGCTGCTGGGTCGCTTTCCGCTGCTGATCATTCCGCTGGTGGTGGCCGCGCAGCTGGCCGCCAAGCGGCAGGCGCCTGAATCGGCTGGCAGCCTGCAGATCGAAACCCCGACCTTCGCCCTGACCCTGGTCTCGGTGATCGTCATCCTGACCGTGCTGCAGTTCATGCCGGCGCTGGTACTCGGCCCGATCGCCGACCACCTGAGCCTGGGACTGCACTGAGGACACCCCCATGAGTAGTCACGCAACCGCAAACCGTTCCTCTTCCGTGGCGTCCCGCCCGGCCCTGCTCGATGCCGCCGGCCTGCGCCGCGCGCTCATCGAGGCCGTACGCAAGCTGTCGCCGATGCACCTGGTGCGCAGCCCGGTGATGGCGGTGGTGATGGCCGGCACGATCGTCGCCGCGATCATCACCCTGACCGGCAATGCGCCACTGGGCTTCGGCCTGGCGGTGACGGCGATCCTGCTGGTCACCGTGCTGTTCGGCAATTTCGCCGAGGCCGTGGCCGAAGCACGTGGCCGTGGCCAGGCCGCCTCGCTGCGCCGCGCTCGCCAGGACCTGGTGGCGCGCCGTCTGGCGTCGGCGCAGGCCGGTGCCAGTGAAACCCAGGTGCCCGCCGCCGAGCTGCGCCCCGGCGACCACGTGATCGTCAGTGCCGGCGAGCTGGTGCCGGCCGACGGCGAGATCGTGCAGGGCCTGGCCACCATCAACGAAGCGGCGGTGACCGGCGAGTCGGCACCGGTGCTGCGCGAGGCGGGTACGGATCGCTCCGGCGTGATCGGCGGCACCAAGGTGCTGTCCGACCAGATCGTCGTACGCATCACCGCCGAGCCGGGGCACAGCTTCCTGGACCGGATGATCGCGCTGGTGGAAGGTGCCAACCGGCAGAAGACGCCGAATGAAATCGCGCTGACCCTGCTGCTGGCGGCGATGACGCTGACCTTCCTGGTGGTGGTGGCGACGCTGCCGGCGATCGGTGCTTCGGTGGGCGTCAAGGTGGATCCGCTGCTGCTGATCGCACTGCTGGTGTGCCTGATCCCGACCACCATCGGTGGCCTGCTGCCGGCCATCGGCATCGCCGGCATGAACCGTGCGCTGGCCGCCAACGTGCTGGCCAAGTCGGGCAAGGCGGTGGAAGTGGCCGGTGACGTCGACGTGCTGCTGCTCGACAAGACCGGCACCATCACCTACGGCGACCGCCAGGCGAGCCACTTCCATGCACTGGCCGGGATCGACGCCGACCAGCTGCGTGAAGCGGCACTGCTGTCATCGCTGGCCGACCCGACCCCGGAAGGCAAGTCGATCGTGCGCCTGGCCCGCGAACAGGGCTGCACCACCGCCGAGCCGGACCAGGCCGACTACCTGGCTTTCAGTGCGCAGACCCGCATGTCCGGTGTCGACCTGATGCACGGCCGGCAGATCCGCAAGGGCGCTGCCGATGCGATCCGCGCCCATGTGCTGGCGCTCGGCGGCACCGTACCGGCCGAACTGGCCGGCCGCGTGGACCAGGTCGCACGCAACGGTGCTACGCCGCTGGTGGTGGCCGAGGGTCGCCATGTACTGGGCGTGATCGAGCTGTCGGACGTGGTCAAGCACGGTATGCGCGAGAAGTTCGCGCAGCTGCGGGCGATGGGCATCCGCACGGTGATGATCACCGGCGACAACCCGCTGACGGCCGCCGCAATCGCTGCCGAAGCTGGTGTGGACGACTACATCGCCGAGGCGCGGCCGGAGGACAAGCTGGCACGCATCCGTGCCGAGCAGGCCGGTGGCCGCCTGGTGGCGATGGTCGGCGACGGCACCAACGATGCGCCGGCGCTGGCCCAGGCCGACATCGGCCTGGCGATGAACTCGGGCACGCAGGCGGCCAAGGAGGCCGGCAACATGGTCGACCTGGATTCGGATCCGGCCAAGCTGCTGGCGGTGGTGGAGGTGGGCAAGCAGCAGTTGATCACCCGCGGCGCGCTGACCACGTTCTCGCTGGCCAACGATGTGTCCAAGTACTTCGCGATCCTGCCGGCGCTGTTTGCCGCCACGGTTCCTGCGATGGCCGCATTGAATGTGATGCAGCTTTCGAGCCCACGCAATGCGGTGCTGGCGGCGCTGATTTTCAATGCCCTGGTGATTCCCGCCCTGATTCCGCTGGCGCTGCGCGGTGTGCGCTTCCGCCCGGCCACCGCAACGGCGCTGCTGCGCCGGAACATGCTGGTGTACGGCCTGGGTGGCGTGCTGCTGCCGTTCGCGGCAATCAAGCTGATCGACCTTCTTCTTGTCCTGGTATTCGGCGCATGAACCGTTCTGACTCCCCTTCCCTTTCCCGCGAGCTGAAAAGCGAGGCGCGCGTGGCCACGTTGCAGGATGGCGCCAGCTGGCGCCCGGCCATCGGCCTGGGCGTGGCTACCCTGCTGCTGGCCGGTGCGGTCTACGCCGGCATCGCCACCGGTTTCGCCGGCCTGTCCTTCCCGGCGCAGGCCGAGGGCAGCCTGCTGCGCGATGGCAGCGGCCAGGTGCGTGCTTCGGCATGGCTGTCGCAGCCGTTCACTGGCGATGGCTACTTCCAGGCGCGACCGTCGGCGGCCAACTACGACCCGATGGCGGCGGCCGGTTCCAACCTGGCTCGCAGCAACCCGGCGCTGGCCGAGCGCGTGGCGGCGAGCACCGCAGCGGTGGCCGCGCGCGAAGGCATAACGCCCGCACAGGTTCCTGCCGACCTGGTCACCCAGTCCGGCGGTGGCCTGGATCCGCAGCTGTCGCCGGCGGCAGCGCAGCTGCAGGTGGCACGCGTTGCCCGTGCGCGTGGCCTGCCGGTCGAGCGCGTGCAGGCACTGGTGAAGGCCAACACGCAAGGCCGGCAATGGGGCGTGTTCGGCCAGCCACGGGTGAACGTGGTTACGCTGAACTTCGCCCTGGACCATGCGGCACGCGTGCCGTGATGCAGGCCTGCACCCGCTGCGCGCACAATGGCGGCCATGACAGCGGCTCCCATGACTGACCTGCGGACCCGCCAGGCCAACGCCCTGGTGGAAGGACTGCAACGCGAAGCCGGTGGCAAGCTCACCGTGTTCCTCGGTGCAGCACCGGGCGTCGGCAAGACCTACGCCATGCTGACCCGCGCGCAGGAACAATTGCGCCGTGGCGTGGACCTGGTGGTCGGGCTGGTGGAGACCCATGGCCGTGCCGATACCCAGGCCTTGCTGGAAGGGCTGCCACGGCTGGCGCTGAAGGATGTGGCCTACCATGGCCACGACCTGCAGGAGATGGACCTGGACGCCGTGCTGGCGCGCAGGCCGGCGCTGGTGCTGGTGGACGAGCTGGCCCACCGCAATGCGCCGGGCAGCCGCCATGAACGGCGCTGGCAGGACGTGATGGAACTGCTGGACGCCGGCATCGACGTCTGGACCACGGTCAACATCCAGCATCTGGAAAGCCTCAACGATGTGGTGATGCGCATCACCGGCGTACGCGTCAGCGAGACGGTCCCGGACGGCGTGCTCGACCGCCTGCACGACATCGTGCTGGTCGATCTGCCGCCGCGCGAACTGATCGCGCGCCTGCAGCAGGGCAAGGTGTACGTGCCCGAGCAGGCCGCGCAGGCACTGCAGGCGTTCTTCTCTCCAGCCAACCTGACCGCATTGCGCGAGCTGGCCATGCAGGAGGCCGCCGACCGCGTCGACAGCAGCCTGCGCGAAGCACGTGCCGCGCGCGGTGAGAGCAATCTGCCGTTGCGACGTGGCGTGCTGGTGGCGATCGATGGCGGTGGCCAGAGTGAATACCTGGTGCGGGTGGCGCGACGCATCGCCGAACGCCGCGATGCACCGTGGACGGTGGTGACGGTGCAGGGACGCCGCCAGGACGAAGCGACCCGGCGCGAGATCGATGCTGCGTTCGCGCTGGCCCGCCGCCTGGGCGGCGACGCCGAGCTGCTGCACGGCTCCAGCATCGCCGACGCACTGCTCGACCACGCCGCGCACAACGGCGTGTCCACGCTGGTCCTGGGCCGCACCCGCGAGCGACCGCTGGCGCGGATGTTCAACCGCACCCTGACCCAGCAGCTGATCCAGCGCGGCGCACACTACGAGATCACCATCATCAGCACGCCGCAGGCGCGTGCGCGTTCCCGTCGGGAGGGGCTGCTGCCACCGATGCGCGGGATCAGTCACGAGCCGTTGCAGGCGCTGTTGGCTACTGCGCTGGCCTGCCTGGTGGCGTGGCTGGCCGAACGCTGGGTGGGCATGGCCGATCTGTCGATGGTGTTCATCGTGGCCGTGGTGCTGGTGGCCGCGCGTACCCGCGCCAGCGTCGCGGTGATGGCGGCGATCCTGTGTTTCCTCGCCTACAACTTCCTGTTCATCGCACCGCGCTTCACCTTCGCCATCGGCGCGCGGCAGGGCGTGATCACCGTGTTCCTGTTCCTGGCAGCGGCACTGGTGGCCGGACGTCTGGCATCACGCCTGCGCATGCAGGTGATCGCACTGCGCGCGGCCAACCGCCATGCGCGTGCGCGCCAGCAACTGGGTCGGCAGCTGGCCAGCGCAGCCGGCAACGGTGAAGTGGCACAGGCCGGGCGGCAGGCATTGGAACAGGCCATGGATGTTCCGGCATGGCTGCGGATCGGCGCCGATATCGCCGCCGGTGGCCGTCACCTGCCCGGTGATACCGACCTGGCGGCGGCCGACTGGGCCCTGCGCCATGGCCAGCCCAGTGGCCGCTTCACCGATACCCTCGCTGGCGCGCAATGGTGGTTCCTGCCGCTGTTGGACGGCGAGGACCGTGCGATCGGCGTGGCTGGCCTGTACCTGCCGGGTGCGCAGGCGCGGCTGCTGCCCGAACAGCGCCAACTGGCTGAAGCGATGGTCGATGACATCGCTCAGGCGGCGTTGCGCACGCGCCTGGTGGCCGAGCTGGAACAGGCGCACGTCAGCAACGAGACCGAGCGGCTGCGCTCTGCCCTGCTCTCCTCGGTGTCGCATGACCTGCGTTCGCCACTGGCGGCGATGATCGGCTCGGCCGACAGCCTGGCCAGCTACGGCGCGGCGATGGATCTGGCCGACCGCCGCGCCTTGCTGGACACCATCCTGGTCGAAGGCGAGCGCCTGGACCGCTACATCCAGAACCTGCTGGACATGACCCGGTTGGGCCACGAGGGCCTGAAGATCAACCGCGACTGGATCGGCGTGGATGAGCTGATTGGTTCGGCCGCCCGGCGCCTGCAGCGTTACCAGCCGAAGGTGCGGCTGGAGCTGGATATTCCGGCGACGCTGGCACCGATCTGGGTGCATCCGGCACTGGTCGAGCAGGCGGTGTTCAATGTGATGGAGAACGCTGCCAAGTTCTCGCCGGCCGATGCCGCCGTGCAGGTGCTGGCGCGCGAACTGGATGGTCAGCTGCGCATCGACGTGATCGATGCCGGCCCCGGCATTCCCGACGACGAGCGCGCGCGCATTTTCGACATGTTCTACAGCGTCGAACGCGGCGACCGCGGCCGCCACGGCACCGGCCTCGGCCTGACCATCTGCCAGGGAATGATCGGTGCGCATGGCGGCAGCGTGCAGGCGCTGCCCGGACGCGACGGTCGCGGTACCCTGATCCGCATCACCCTGCCCCTGCTCAAGCCAGCCTCCCACGATGAGTCCGACCCCGACTGACGCCAGCGCGCCAGCCCCGCGCGTGCTGGTGATCGACGATGAAACCCAGATCCGCCGGTTCCTGGACATCAGCCTGCGCGCGCAGGGCTATCAGGTGCGCCAGGCCGCGAGCGGCCAGGAAGGCCTGCAGATGGCCGCCAGCGAGGACATGGACCTGGTGATCCTGGACATCGGCCTGCCGGACATGGAAGGTCATGAGGTGCTGGAGCAGCTGCGGCAGTGGAGCCAGGTGCCGGTGATCATGCTGACCGTGCGTGCCGGTGAAACCGAAAAGGTGCGTGCACTGGACAACGGCGCCAACGACTACGTGACCAAACCCTTCGGTACCCAGGAACTGATGGCGCGGGTGCGGGCGCTGCTTCGCACACGCAGCGTACCGACCGATGGCACACCGCCGGTGTTCGACGATGGCCACCTGCACGTGGACCTGGTGCGCCGCGAAGTGGCGATCGATGGCGAACTGGTGGCGTTGACCCGCAAGGAGTACGCGTTGCTGTCGCTGCTGCTGCGCAATGCCGGGCGCGTGGTGACCCAGCCGCAGATCCTGCAGGAAATCTGGGGACCCACCCACCAGCACGACACCCACTACCTGCGCATCCTGGTCGGCAAGCTGCGGCACAAGCTGGGCGACTCGGCGCTGGATTCACGCTACCTCTTTACCGAGCCCGGTGTGGGGTTGCGGTTCAAGGGGTGAGGTGTGCCGACCAACGGTCGGCACCCACCAGACAAGTAGATCCACGCCATGCGTGGATGGACATCCATTGAATTGAAGCGCATCCACGCATGGCGTGGATCTACCGTGTCGACCAAGGTCGACACCCACCAAGAACAGCCGAGCAGGGCGTGCCGGGCGCAGCCCGGCGCCACCTCAGAATCCCAGCGGGGTGTCGCCCAGCACCGGGTGCAGCTGGCTGCGGAACAGTGCCTGGATACGTTCCAGTGCCGCTTCGTCGTTGCCTTCGAAGCGCAGCACCAGCACCGGCGTGGTGTTGGAGGCGCGAACCAGGCCCCAGCCGTCGGCGAAGTCCACCCGCAGGCCGTCGATGGTCGACAGGCGACCGCCGACATACGGGTTGTCCGGCGACTGCGCAGCGGCCACCAGCATCGCCACCAACGCATGCGGGGTTCCCTCGGCCACCGGCACCTTCAGCTCCGGCGTCGCCACCATTTCCGGCAGTTCGGCCAGCACTTCGTCCGGCGCTTCTTCGCGCTGGGCCAGGATCTCCAGCAGGCGTGCAGCGGCGTACAGGCCATCGTCGAAGCCGAACCAGCGTTCCTTGAAGAAGAAGTGGCCGCTCATCTCACCCGCCAGTTCGGCATCGGTCTCGCGCATCTTCGCCTTCATCAGCGAGTGCCCGGTCTTCCACATCAACGGGCTGCCGCCATTGCGCAGCACGTGATCGGACAACTTGCCGGTGCACTTCACGTCGTAGATCACCATCGCGCCCGGGTTGCGCATCAGCACGTCGGCGGCGAACAGCATCAGCAGACGGTCGGCGTAGATGATCTTGCCTTCACCGGTGACCACGCCAAGGCGATCGCCATCACCATCGAACGCCACGCCGAGGTCGGCGCCGAAGCGTTTGACCGTCTGCACCAGGTCTTCCAGGTTGGCCGGTTCGCTGGGATCGGGGTGATGGTTGGGGAAGGTGCCGTCGACATCGCAGTACAACGGAATGACTTCAGCGCCGATCGCCTCCAGCAGCTGCGGCGCGAAGGCACCGGCCACACCGTTGCCCGCGTCGGCGACCACCTTCAGCGGGCGGTCCAGCTGCACGTCATCGGCAATACGCTGGATGTAATCGGCGGCGACCTCGCGCTGCTGGTAGTCACCCGGTTCCGCGGCCTGCACCAGACGGCCTTCGACAATGCGCTGGTAAAGGTCGGTGATGGCATCGCCGGACAGGGTCTCACCCCCGATGACGATCTTGAAACCGTTGTAGTCCGGCGGATTGTGGCTGCCGGTGACCGCTACGCAGGTACCGGTGCGCAGATGGAAGGCGCCGAAATACACCACCGGGGTCGGCGCCAGGCCGATATCGATCACCGCACAGCCGGCCCGCCGCAGGCCTTCGGCCAGCCCCGCCGACAGCTCGGGACCGGACAGGCGCCCATCGCGGCCGATCACCACCTCGCGCAGGCCCTGCTCGAGGGCGACGGTGCCGATGGCCTGGCCGATCAGCGCGGCGGTGCGCGCCGTCAGTTCGCTGCCGACCACGCCGCGGATGTCGTAAGCGCGGAAGATGCCCGCAGCCAGTTGCTCGGCGGGAACCGGTGGCGGCGGAGGCGGCGCAGCCTCGGCCACCGCCTCGCCGGGTACCGTCGGCGGGACCATCTGCAGGCTTTCACGCAGGGTCGGGCCGTGATCGGCGTCGGCCACCGTGCTGCGCCGGCTGGGCAGCGGCAGTGACTTCGGCAGTCGGCCACGGCCTACCACCAGCAGTACTGCGATGAAGGCCAGCAGCAGGGCGACAATCGCGCTGGCCAGGGCGCCCAACCCCAGCGGGCCGGGTTCCACATTGGGCACTCCGGCGGCCAGTCGCAGCGTGGTTCCGGCCACCGGGCGCGCCATTGCCTCGGCGCTCTCGGACAGGCCGGTATCGCCCTGCACCACGATGTTGTGCATTCCCTGGCGCAGCGCCAGGAAGCCGTTGCCGGGGGCGCGCACCTGGTCCAGCGGCGCGGTCAACCGCAGCAGCGGCTGACGCACATACACCACCGCCGGTCCCACACCGGCCAGCTGTACCGGCGCGGCCAGACCCAGGCGGTTGCCGCCGCCATCGCGGACCACGCGCAGGGTTGCCTTGCCATCGGCCAGCGCCGATTCCAGCAGGGCCAGGCGTGCATATCCAAAGGTGGCCGCATCGGCGTAGCCCGCGGCCAGGTCAGCGCCCAGCACCTCCACCTGCTCGACGCCGGTCCAGCTTTCCCGCAGCGCCAGCGCGGCGCCGGCGGCATCACCCGCCTGCAGCGCCTGCTGGACGCGGTCGCCCTTCAACTGCTGCTGCAGCTGCTGCAACTGGCCGGAAGCAGCCTGCTGCAGCCCTTGCACGGCCTGGTCGCGCGCCTGTTCCAGCGCGTCCCCGCTGGCTGCCTGCCGCCACTGCTGTACCGCGCTCCAGCCGAACCACGCGGCCAGCAGTACCAGCAGCACACCCAGCAATGGCGCGCTCCGTCCCAACGACTTTCCCCGCTGTGCTTCCCCGATGCCGCTCATCGATGTCCCCTGTCAACGCACCCCGGTATGGCCGAATCCACCCGTTCCCCGCACGCTGTCGGTGAAAGTATCCACCACCTGCAGGCTGACGCGGGCAATCGGCACGACCACCAGCTGCGCGATGCGATCGCCCGGCTCGATGGTGAAGGCCTCGCGGCCACGGTTCCAGACACTGATCAGCAGCGGTCCCTGGTAGTCGGCATCGATCAGGCCGGTGCCGTTGCCGAGCACGATGCCATGGCGATGGCCCAGGCCCGAACGCGGCAGGATCACCGCACACAGATGCGGGTCGGCGATATGGATGGCCAGCCCGCTGGGGACCAGTGCGGTATCGCCCGGCTGCAGGGTCAGCGCGGTTTCCAGCGCCGCGCGAAGATCCATGCCGGCGCTGGCTTCGGTGGCATAGGCCGGCAGCGGCCAGCTGTCACCGAAGCGCGGGTCGAGCAGCTTGACCTGCAACGGTTGTGGGGTGAATCCGTGGGTGTTGCTTGCCTGGGTCATGCCTGAAGTCTCCGCGCGATCAGCGCCAGCAGTTGTTCGGCCAGCTCACGCTTGGAAGTAGCCGGGAATACCTGTTCGCCATCCTGCCAGAAGGCCGTGGCAGCGTTGTTGTCGCTTTCGAAACCACCGCCGCTGATGCCCACCTGATTGGCGATCACCAGATCCAGGCGCTTGTCGACCAGTTTGCCGCGCGCATATTTCTCCACATCGTGGGTCTCGGCGGCAAAGCCGACCACCAGCTTCAACGACTGCGTCTGCGCGGCAACCTCGGCCAGGATGTCCGGGGTACGCACCAGCTCGATCACCAGCGACTGGCTGTCGGCGGTCTTCTTCAGCTTCTGCGCGGCCACCTGGCGCGGGGTGTAGTCGGAAACGGCGGCAGCACCGATGTAGATGTCGGCCGGCAGCGCATTCAGTACCGCTTCGCGCATCTGCGCGGCAGAGCGCACATCGATGCGCTGCACGCCGGGCGGCGTCGGCAGCTGCACCGGGCCACTGACCAGCACCACCTGGGCACCAAGCCCGGCGGCAGCGGCGGCCAGCGCGTAACCCATCTTGCCGCTGCTGCGGTTGCCCACGTAACGCACCGGATCGATGTCTTCATAGGTCGGGCCGGCGCTGATCAGCAGGCGCAGACCCTGCAGCGCATGCGTCTCCGGCGCTGCAGCGACGGCAGCAGCAGTGCCGTTGGCGGCCAGGGCGGCGACGATGTCGCCTGGCTCGGCCAGACGGCCGGGGCCGGACTCGCCTTCGGCCAGCGGCCCATCGACCGGACCGATCACCTGCGCGCCACGCTGGCGCAGCAGCGCGATATTGGCCTGGGTGGCCGGATGCAGCCACATCCGATGGTTCATCGCCGGGCACACGGTCAGCGGCGCGGTGCTGGCCAGGCACAGGGTGCTGACCAGGTCGTCGGCGTGGCCCTGGGCCAGGCGTGCCAGCAGGTCGGCGGTGCCCGGCGCGATCACGATGCGATCGGCCCAGCGTGCCAGTTCAATGTGGCCCATGGCCTGTTCGGCGGCGCTGTCCCACAACGTGGTGCGGGTCGGCTGGCCGGAAAGGGCCTGGAAGCTGAGTGGTGTAACGAACTGCTGGGCGCCGGCCGTCATCGCCACCTGCACCAGTGCACCGGCATCACGCAGGCGTCGAACCAGTTCCAGGGCCTTGTAGGCCGCGATCCCGCCGCCGACACACAAGAGCAGTTTCTGGCCTTCCAGCGCGCGGATCCGCGTCGGGGAAGCGTTGGGAGAATCAGCCACCTGGAATTCCTGTGCAAACGAGGGCGTTAGCTTACCCGAAGGCCAGCAACCTCCCGGTGCACGCGGCACATAGCGGGCGGCTATCAGCACATGGACAGCCCCCAGGGAGTTTTCCGGGTTTGCTGCATGCCGATTCGGAACTTTCCTATACCTCTTCGCGTCCCCACTTTGCAGAATCGTCGCTGGCCACCCAGGTGTGCCGTTCGATTTCCCAGGAGTTCCCCGTGCAACCGCGCATCATCATTGCCGACGACCATCCGGTCGTCCTGCACGGCATCCGAATCGTGCTCGAGCGTCACCAGATGGACGTGGCCGGTGCCGCTGCCGACGGTGCTGGACTGCTGCAGCTACTGGTACAGCAGCCCTGCCATGCCGTACTCACCGACCTGTCCATGCCCGGCCCGGGCCCGGATGGTCCCGAACTGCTGGCCGTGCTGCGCCAACGCCATCCCGAACTTCCCGTGGTGGTGCTGACCGGGGCCAGGCACCCGGGGTTGCTCGATGGCCTGCTACGCGATGGCGTACACGGCCTGGTCGACAAGAGCGCCGACTTCGCCGAGCTGCCGCAGGCCCTGCATGCCGCCATGGCAGGGCAGATATTCGTTTCCGATCAGCTGCGGCGCCACCTGCAGGCCCGCGATCTGCTGTTCCCGCATCCACCGGCTGCATTGTCGACACGCGAACTGGAAGTGCTGCAACTGCTGACCGATGGCCTGAACATCAATGCCATCGCCGACCGCAGCGGACGCAGCCCGAAGACGATCAGCCGGCAGAAGGCCGAAGCCATGCGCAAGCTGGGCCTGCAGAACAACCAGGAGCTGTACGACTATCTGCAGACCCGGCGCGACTGAGGACTTGGCCGACCCACGGGTACGGCAAGCGCTTATGGGAGCGGTCGGCAATGATCGCCATGATGGGCACCATGCCCATCCATGAATGGCCCGAAGAAGAGCGCCCCCGCGAGAAGCTGCTGGCCCGGGGGCCCACGTCACTGTCCGACGCCGAACTGCTGGCCCTGTTCCTGGGTTCCGGCATTGGCGGCCGGGACGCCGTACAGACCGCGCGCGACCTGTTGCTTGCCCACGGTCCATTGCGGGTGCTGCTGGACCGCCCCGCCCGCGAGCTGTCGAAACTGCCTGGGTTGGGGCCGGCCCGCAGCTGCACGCTGGCTGCGGGGCTGGAGCTGGCCCACCGCTACCTGGCCGCTGAACTGCAGCAGGGCGAAGCAGTCGGCAACAACCCTTCGGCCGTCGGTCGTTACCTGCAGCACCGCCTGCGCGGGCAGGCACGGGAACTGTTCGTGGTCCTGTTCCTGGACAACCGCCACCGCCTGATCGCCTGCGAGGAACTGTTCGCCGGCACCATCAACGCGGCCCCGGTGTACCCCCGCGAAGTGGTGCGCAGAGCCCTGCTGCACAACGCCGCCGCGGTCATCCTCAGCCATAACCATCCCTCCGGCGACCCGGAACCGTCGGCCGCCGACGCACAGATCACCGAGGAGCTGCAGCGCGCCCTGGCCCTGGTCGACATCCGCCTGCTGGACCACTTCGTGGTGGGCGAAGGGCGTCCCGTTTCGTTTGCTGAACGGGGTCTTCTACCGCCGCTTCAGGCCCGCCTGGTCGGATGAGCCCCGCAGCAGCAGGCGGCCACGCGTGCCCTGGCAGGCAGGCCTCGGTCAGCGTTGGGGCCGGCATCTGCGCTAAAATGGGCGATTCCGCCGCTCATTCTCACAGCAGGCCTCGTGAAAAATCTCCTCCGCGCCCTGATCAGCCAAGGCATCGAAGCCTTGCGCGCCAATGGCACCCTGCCCGTCGACTCCCTGCCGCCGGACTTCGTGGTCGAGCGCCCGAAGACCCGCGACCATGGCGACTTCGCCACCAACGCCGCGATGCTGCTGGCCAAAGCCGCGCGCAGCAATCCGCGCGCACTGGCACAGGCGCTGGTCGAGGCGCTGCCGCGCAGTGAAGACGTCAGCAAGGTCGAGATCGCCGGCCCCGGTTTCATCAATTTCCACCTGGCACCGGCCGCGTACCAGCGTGAAGCCGTCACCGTGATCAAGGAAGGCGCCGATTACGGCCGCAACCTGTCCGGCAATGGCCGCACGGTGGGCGTGGAGTATGTGTCGGCCAACCCGACCGGTCCGCTGCATGTCGGCCACGGCCGCGCCGCGGCCATCGGCGACTGCGTGGCACGCGTGCTCGATGCCAACGGCTGGAACGCCAAGCGCGAGTTCTACTACAACGATGCCGGCGTGCAGATCGAGAACCTGGCGCTGTCAACCCAGGCCCGGGTGAAGGGCATCGCTCCGGACCAGGAAGGCTGGCCGGAAGGCGGCTACCGCGGCGACTACATCGCCGACGTGGCACGTGCCTACATGACCGGCGCCAGCGTCGACCTGGAAGGCACCCTCGTGGTCGGCGCCAAGGACCCGGACGACATGCAGGCGATCCGTCGCTTCGCCGTCGCCTACCTGCGCAACGAGCAGAACCTGGACCTGGCCGCGTTCGGCGTGGATTTCGACATCTACTTCCTGGAAAGCTCGCTGTACGCCGATGGCAAGGTTGCCGAGGCGGTAGCCAAGCTCCAGGCGTCGGGCCATACCTATGAAGAAGGCGGTGCGCTGTGGCTGCGCAGCACCGACTTCGGTGACGACAAGGACCGCGTAATGCGCAAGTCCGACGGCACCTTCACCTACTTCGTGCCGGACGTGGCCTACCACCTGTCGAAGTGGCAGCGCGGCTATGAGCGCGCGATCACCGAACTGGGCGCGGACCACCACGGTTCGCTGGCGCGCGTGCGTGCCGGCCTGCAGGCCATGGAAGTGGGCATCCCGCAGGGCTGGCCGGAATACGTGCTGCACCAGATGGTCACCGTCATGCGCGGCGGCGAGGAAGTGAAGCTGTCCAAGCGTGCCGGCAGCTACTTCACCCTGCGCGACCTCATCGAAGAAGCCGGCCGCGATGCGACCCGCTGGTTCCTGATCGCGCGCAAGCCCGATTCGCAGCTGACCTTCGACATCGATCTGGCCCGCCAGCAGAGCAACGACAACCCGGTGTTCTACGTGCAGTACGCGCATGCCCGCGTCTGCAGCCTGCTGCGCCAGGCGCAGGAGAAGGGTCTCGTCTACGAACAGGGCGCCGGCCTGTCCAACCTTGGCCGTCTGGCCGATGAGGCATCGCTGGCCCTGATGAACGAAATCTCGCGTTATCCGGAAGTGGTGGAAGCAGCCGGCGTGGCGCTGGAACCGCACCTGGTCGCGCAGTACCTGCGCGAATTGGCGCACGCCTTCCACACGTGGTATCACGGGACGCCGGTGCTGGTGGACGACGCGACCGATCGCAATGCCAAGTTGACCCTGGCCTGCGCAGCGCGCCAGGTACTGGCCAACGGCCTCGACCTCCTGGGCGTTTCCGCCCCGGAAAAAATGTAAGCCTCAGGAGACGCAGTAGACATGGCAGCACGACGCGGCAAGACACAGGCTCGGCGCAACAGCAGCCAAGGCACGCCCGGGTGGGTGTGGCTGGTTGCCGGCGTGGCGATCGCCGCCGTGGTGTTCCTGGCGGCGCCGAACCTGTTCAAGGGCGAGGGCGATGGCTTCCTGCGCGCCGGTCCGCAGCCGAACCCGAACGCGCAGCCGGCGCCGGTGGCCGATGGCGAAAGCGATGTCGGCACCCAGCCGGCCGCACAGCCAGCCACGCCGAAGCCGGCTGAACCGGAAAAGCCGGCGGCCACCCAGTACGACTTCTACACCCTGCTGCCTGGCAAGGAAGTGGAGATGTCCGACGCCGAACTGGCCGCCAGCGCGCGCGCCGAAGAACTGCGCCGGAGCAAGGCCGAAGCGCAGCGCGCGCAGGCGGCACTGGAAGGTAAGCCGGTGCCGGCGGTTGCGGCCACGGCACCTGCGGCGACGGCGAGCGTTGCCAGCACCGCGCCGGTGACCGCCACCAGCCGTCCGCTGCCGACCCCGGTAAGTGAACGCCCGGCGGCAGCGTCGCCCGCGGCCGGCACCACCGCGCCGGCCAGCACCAGCACCGCTGCCGCCGCTCCTGCGGCACGCAGCGAAGCCACGCCTGCCGCCGCCAGCGCTGCAGCAGCCCCGGCACCGGCCGACAATGCCCGCTACATCCTGCAGGCAGGTGCGTTCGGCGCTTCCGGCGATGCCGAAGCGACCAAGGCCAAGCTGGCGATGATGGGCCTGGCCGCACGCGTGGAGTCGGCGCAGATCAACGGCAAGACCGTGTACCGCGTACGCATGGGGCCCTATGGCAGCGCCGGTGAGCTTTCCGAAGCCAAGCAGAAACTGGATGGCACCGGCCTGCAGGCGATGGCGATCAAGGCGCAGTAAGTCTGCGGGCATGAATGAAAAAAGCCGGGCATTGCCCGGCTTTTTTTTGCCTGTAGAGCCGAGCCCACGCTCGGCTGATCGCCCATCAAGCCGAGCATCGGCTCGGCTCTACAGAACGCATCCAGGGCGCAGATCAGCCCTCGCGGGCAACCTGGAAGCCGGCGAACGACTGGCTGACCGGCATCAGTTCCAGGCGATTGATGTTCAGGTGCGGCGGCAGGCTCGCTACCCAGAAGATCTGCTCGGCGATGTCCTCGGCGGTCATCGGGTTGGCGCCGGTGTACAGCTTGTCCGACGCGACCTGGTCGCCATGGGTGCGAACCACGGTGAACTCGGTTTCGGCCATGCCCGGCTCGATGGTGGTCACCCGCACGCCGGTACCGTGCAGGTCCGAACGCAGGCCCAGCGAGAACTGGCTGACGAAGGCCTTGGTGCCGCCATAGGCATTGCCGCCCGGATACGGATAGACACCGGCCACCGACGAAATGTTGATGATGGCGCCCTTGCGCTCCACCAGCTGCGGCAACAGGCGATGGGTCAGGGTGACCAGCGCGGTGATGTTGGTGTCGATCATCGTCGTCCAGTCCTTCAGGCTGGCGCTCTGCGCCGGCGCGGTGCCCTGGGCGAGGCCGGCATTGTTGACCAGCAGGTCGATGTCACCGAAGGCCGGCGGCAGGGCCAGCAGCGCCGCTTCCATCGCGATCGGATCACGCACGTCGAACACGGCCGCGTGCACCACCTCCTTGCCGTAACGCTCGACCAGCGGCTGCAGGCGCTCGCTGCGACGGCCGGTGGCGATCACTTTCCAGCCCGCCTGGGCGAAGCGGTGTACGGCAGCGGCGCCGAAGCCGGAGGTGGCGCCGGTAATCAGGACGGTTCGGGTCATCAGACAACTCCGTGGGAAACCAGACCGCCATTCTGGCACCGTCGGTCCACGGCTGCGTTGCCTGATCGGCCTGCTGCGGTGCGCGCGGTCAGCGCAGGCGGAACACGCGAGCCTTCGGCAGATCTTCGTCGACCTGCAGGAACCAGCGCCCGGCGATACCCGGAATCACCTCGATCTGCGGTGCCTGCAGGGTCTTGCGCAGCTTCATCTGGCCCTTCATCACCTGCCACTGCTGGCCGTTTTCGAGGGTGAACACCGTGCCCGGCTCCCAGCCCGCAACGTCGCCGACCACGCGGGCACTGACCGGGCCCTCTTCCAGGCCCAGGTGCATCGCCGCCGGGGCGGGAACGTTGGCCGGCAACGGTGCGCCGGTGCTGGCGGCAACCGATGCGCGCGTGGGAACAGGCGCAGATGCCTCGGCCTCGCGCAGCACGCGGTTCAGAGTCTGCAGCTGGGTCGCGTCCAGGCCCACTTCGGCCAGCTGGGCCGCGCTGAGACGCTGCTCCACGGGTACGTAGCGGTCCTGGGCGGTGGCGGCGAAGCTGCTGGCGACCAGCAGAATGGAGAGGAGGTACCGGCGCATCGAAGGGAATCCCTGCAGAACAGCGCTCACGATGCTGCAATCCGGTGACAGTCCGGTTACAGCCGCCGGGCCGGTACAATGGGCCATGATCAATAATGATGTGCTGCGCAGCGTGCGCTATTCCCTGGACCTCGGCGACCACCACGTGGTGACCCTGTGCCAGATGGCCGATCCGGCGTTCGACGTGGATGTCGAGCAGGCCAAGGCCTGGCTGCTGCGTGAAGACGAGCCGGGTTTCCAGCCGATGAGCGACAGTGCGCTGGCGCACTTCCTCGATGGCCTGATCCTGCACCTGCGCGGTCAGGATGAGGGCCAGGCGCCGCGCGCGGTGGAAACCCGCATCGACAACAATCTCGTGCTGAAGAAGCTGCGCGTGGCCTTCCAGCTGCGCGACGTCGACATGATGGAGATCTTCACCAGCATCGGCTTCACTGTCTCCAAATCCGAACTCGGCGCGCTGTTCCGCCAGCCCGGCCACAAGAACTATCGGCGCTGTCTGGACCAGATGCTGCGTAACTTCCTCAAGGGCCTGAGCCTGCGCCTGCGCGGCTGAGCACGGCATCGACAAAGGCGCGTGCGGCCGGCGTCGGCAGGCGCTGCCAGACCAGATGTACGCGCCGGGTCGGGGTCGGTTGCAGCGGCACCTGCACCACCCCTTCGAAACCGTCGGCGATCCGCACCGGCACGATGCCCACCGCCAGGCCGTGGCGGACGAAGCGCTCGACCAGTTCCATCAGGTTGACCTCGAAACGCACCTGATGCGGCAGGCCCGCTGCGGCGAACGCATCATCGGTCTGCCTGCGCGCGCCGGTCCCCCGCGGGAAATCGACTAGGGCCTCATCCTGCAGCGCCGCCAACGGCAATCGCTGGCGCGTGGCCAGCCGATGCTGCGGCGCCAGCACGGCCACCAGATCCTCTTCCTGCAGCATCTGGTGGCAGACGCCTTCAAGATCGGCCGACGGTGCCAGCCCCACCAGCGCCACGTCCAATGCACGTGACTGCACCTGCTCCAGCAGGGTCTCGCTCTTGTCCACCCGCAACTGGAATTCGACCTGCGGATGCTGCTGCTGGAAGGCCGCCAGCATCGCGACCACGTCGATGCCGGTCAGCGACGAGATCTGCCCGATCGCCAGCAGCCCGCGCACCTCACCACTGACGGCGGCGACGTCGGCACGCAGGTGGCGCAGGCTGGCCAGTACCTGCCGCGCGTGCACCAGCAACGCTTCGCCCGCGGCCGTAGCACGCACTTGGCGCGGCAGCCGCTCGAACAACACCGTGCCCAGCTCCTGCTCCAGATGGGCGATCTGATGGCTCAGGGCAGACTGCACCACGTGGCAGCGCGCGGCCGCACGGGTGAAGTTGCCTTCTTCCGCCAGGGCCACGGCGAACTCGAGCTGCTTGAGGTTCACGCCAGTATCTCAATTCCAGATGACAGGGATGATGATGATTCATTTCCATCATGCCCGCAGCAGGCGGACACTGTACTGCCCTGTTTCACGGAACATCGCGTGTCCCCTTCCCTTCCTCCCCTGCAGCGTTGGCAGATCCTGTTGATGGCGGTCGCCACCGGCGTCGCGGTAGCCAGCAATTACTACGCGCAGCCGTTGCTGCATACCATCGCCGATGCCTTCGGCGTGCCGTTCGGCCAGGTCGGCATGGTGGTCACCGCTGCCCAGTTGAGCTACGCCGCCGGCCTCATCCTGCTGGTGCCGTTGGGTGATCTGTTCGAGCGCCGCCGGCTGATCGTGGTGATGACGTTGTTGTCGGCCAGCGGACTGGTGATCAGCGCATGCGCGCCGTCGTTGCCGTGGCTGCTGGCCGGAACCGCGATCACCGGGTTGTTCTCGGTGGTGGCGCAGGTACTGGTGCCGTTCGCCGCCACCCTGGCTGCACCGGAGCATCGCGGCCGCGTGGTCGGCACCCTTATGAGCGGACTGCTGCTGGGCATCCTGCTGGCACGCACCGTGGCCGGGCTGCTGTCGAGCCTGGGCGACTGGCGCCTGGTCTATGCGATCGCCGCTGGTACGCTGGTGCTGACCGCACTGGCCCTGCAGCGTGGATTGCCGCGCTTCCACCACACCGCCGGGCTGGGCTATTTCGCGTTGCTGCGTTCGATCGGCACGTTGTTCCTACAGGAACCGGTGCTGCGCCAGCGCACGCTGCTCGGTGCCTGCAGCTTTGCGATGTTCGCGATCTTCTGGACACCGTTGGCCTTCCTGCTGGCGCAGACGCCGTATGCCTACAGCGACGCCACCATCGGCCTGTTCGGCCTGGTGGGAGCCGCCGGTACCCTGGCTGCCGGCCTGGCCGGGCGCATGTCCGACCGTGGCCAGACCGGTCGAGCCACGGCCATTGCGCTGGTGCTGTTGCTGCTGTCCTGGCTGCCGCTGGGGCTGTCGGCGCACTCGCTGCTGGCGCTGCTGATCGGCGTGGTGGTGCTGGATCTGGCCGCGCAGCTGCTGCATGTCAGCAACCAGAACCTGATCTACGCGCTGCAGCCGGAGGCACGCAATCGCCTCAATGCCGGTTACATGACCGGCTATTTCATCGGTGGCTCGCTGGGCTCGCTGCTGTCGGCGCAGGTCTACCAGCGCTTCGGCTGGACCGGTGTGTGCGTGGCCGGTACCGCGGTGGCGGTACTGGCCCTGCTGGTGTGGCTGCCCTCCGCCTGGCGCACCCGCCAGGCAACATCGGCCGACTAGAAGCTGCCCTGCAGCGCCAGCTCCCAGCGTCCACCCGCATTGCCCGGGAACAACCGTTTGGCGGCGCTGTCGGTGTCATGCACGGTGGCGCGCAGTTCCCAGGCCGGCGTCAACGTGGCGATGGCACTGAGCTGGCCATGCAGGTAGTCCGGCCCCTGCGCGGTGGCCAGCCAGTACTGCCCCACCGCTGCTTCCAGGCGCACGCGTTCGTTCACCGGCACCCGCACGCCCAGCTGCGCGTAGGTGCCGCGACGGCCGCCGGCCAGGGCATCGCTGGAGTGGGCGACCTGCAGCCAGGCGCGTTGCTTCCAGGTGGTGGTGACATTGAGTTCGGTCCAGTCCAGTGCGCGGCCGGTACCCGGATAGACATACCGGGTGAGGTTCGCATCCAGGCTCCAGTCCGGCGACAGCGCACCGGACCAGCCGGCGACCAGATCGAACTCGCTGCGAGCACCGTTGTCCGGCGTGAACGAGACATTCGAGCCCCAGGCGCTGGCATACCAGCCCGACCCCACCGTCACCTTTGCCCCCACCTGCGCGGCCGGATCGCCGTCGCTCTGCGAGCTGCCGCGCCATACATAGTCGCTGGTCAATGCCGCCGTGCCACTCACCTGTACCTGTACCTGTGCCTGCACGCTGCCGGCGCACAGCAGCCCCGCCAGTGCGGCCGCGCTGGCCACGATCATCCCCTTGCTCTTCACTGCACTCACTTCCTCGTCGAAGGCGGTCTGTCCGCCGGGACGGCAGTGTCGACGGCATGGCCGTAACGGTTCGATGGCGATGCCGCCGTGCCAGCGCAAATTCGGCGTAAATCCGCGCCGCGGTGAGCGCGGTATCATGCGGGCCTATTTCCAGGGACCAACCACGTGGACGCCATCCTGACCCCGGTATCGATCGGCGAGCTGATCGACAAGATCACCATTCTCGAGATCAAGGCCGAGCGCATCGACGATGCGACCAAGCTGGCCAACGTGCGCACCGAACTTGACGGCCTGCTGCCGCTGCTGCAGCAGCAGCTTGACGCACAGCCGGCACTGGCCGCGCTGAAGACGCAGCTGAAGGCCATCAACGAGCGCATGTGGGAGATCCAGGACCAGCTGCGCGACAAGGAAGCGGCGCAGGTGTTCGACGCGGCGTTCATCCAGCTGGCGCGCGGCGTGTACGGCACCAATGGCGAACGCGTGCAGGTGAAGAACGAGATCAACCGTGTCGCCGGTTCGGCGCTGGTCGAGGAAAAGCAGTACCAGGGCGAGTAAGCACGCCCGTCAGCCGCACTCCAGCAGGTGGCGGATGCGGAACAGTTCGACATCGCTGCGGATGCCCAGCTTCTGGTAGGCGGCTTTCTTCTGTGTGCTGATGGTGCTGGCCGAGCGCTGGAAGCGCCGCGCCACTTCGCCGGTGCTGCAGCCCTGCAGCAGCAGCCGCAGCACTTCGCGCTCACGCCTGCTCAAGGGCGCCAGGGAGGGCGCCGACATGCGCCGCGAGCGTGATCGATTCAGCTGCGTGCGCAGATCCGGGGGCACGAAACGCCCACCGCGGGCAACCACGTCCGCCGCACGCAGCAGCATTTCCGGCGTAGTCGCCTTGGACAGGAAGCCGCGTGCACCGGCCTGCATCGTCGTGGCCACGGTACTGGCATTGCAGTGCGCGGACAGCACCAGTATCGGCACGCTGGGCCAGCGCCGGGACAACCCGCGCAGCAGCTGCAGGCCATCGCCAAGATCGCCCAGCGGCAGTGCATCGATCACCAGCAGGTCAACGCAGCCCGGTTCGCTTTCCAGCAGTTGCAACAGATCACGTTCGTTGGCGTAGCTGCCCCGCACGTGCACACCGCTCTGCTGGCGCAGCAACACTTCCACCCCCAGCCGCAGCACCGGATGCGGATCCAGCAGTGCCAGACGGCGCGGCCGATCGGGGAGCAGCGGTGGGAGTACGGGCGGCATCGCGGTGTATCCGGCAGCACGGGATATCCACCGTAGGCCGCCACTGGCGGTGGCGGAATCCAATTCATTGCAATGCAACATGACGCCGCGCATCGCAGTCAGACTCTGTTTTGATTCCCATAACGCAACAGGCCCGGCAATGCCGGGCCTGTTGCAGCACGAACAGCGCGCGGGCGCGCCGTAGATGCAATTACCAGCTGAAGCGCGGGCCGACGGTGTATTCCTTGTCGCCGTGACGGTTCATCTTCAGCTCGCCGTTCAGGCCCCAGTTCTGGTTCAGCTTGACCTGACCACCCAGACGGCCGTACCACTGGCTGTCGATGTCGACGCCGTGCTTCTTCGAATAGTCTTCGTAACCGACCAGGCCGTAGACCTCAGCGTGGGCACCGAACGCGGTACGGATACCGGCTTCAGCGCTGTAGCCGTTGAAATCCAGGCCGTGCTTGCGGTCGAACTTCTGGTAGGCAACGCGGGCAACGAAGTCGGTCGACGGAGCGATTTCGACGTTGTAGCCGGCACCGACCTTCCACTGGTCAACCTTGATGTTGGTGTGGTCGACTTCCTGACGGCTGTATTCGCCGAACGCGTGGAAGTTCGGCAGGAAGCCGTAGGAACCCTTCACGCCCCAGCCATCAGCCTTGATGCCGTCAACGTCGGTCTTGGCGTAATCAGCCTCGGCGTAGTTGTAGGACAGGTTCTCGGCGGCCGAAGCGGTGAACGGCAGGGCAGCGGCCAGAGCCAGAGCAATCAGCGAATTCTTCATGGGGGTACACCTTTTACTTTCTTATGGTGTGCAGCAGCGCCAGGGCGCCATCGCATCGGGAATGTAAATTCTCCGTTATTCGCCACAACGCTCCCTGAAAACAGCAGTCTTCGCATTGCTGAATTTTTTGCATTGATTCAGCAAGGCTCAGGCATACGCGCGCGGTACGCGCACGCGCTTCGATTCAACGGTGCGGCAATCGATGTCGATTTCCCGCGCCCTGAAGCGTCGACTCAATGAAGGCCGTGCACCCGGCATGGTCCATTCCGGAGGCAAGCGATGAGTTACATCGATGGTTTCGTACTGGCGGTGCCGACCGCCAACAAGGAGAAATTCCTCGCCCACGCCCGCAGCGCCGATGTGGTGTTCCTGGAATACGGAGCGCTGCGGGTAGTCGAAGGCTGGGGCGATGACGTGCCACATGGCAAGACCACCGACTTCTTCGGCGCGGTGAAAGCCACGACGGAGGAAACGGTTGTGTTTTCCTGGATCGAGTGGCCGGACAAGGCCACCCGCGATGCAGGCATGCAGAAGATGATGGAAGACCCGCGGTTGGACCCTACGAAGAATCCCATGCCGTTCGACGGTGCGCGGATGATCTACGGCGGATTCGAGCCGATCTTCGAACTCAAACGCTGACCCCGGCGGGCGTCCTCAGCGGGCGCCCGCTTCATCCTCACCGGCTGCATGGCCGGCACCCAGCGCAGCACCCGCGCCAACACCCAGCCCGCCCATTCCGGCGCCCATGCCGCCACCACCACCGGCGCGACCGCCCTTGGCTTCGCCCTCGTTGCGGCCCTTACCACTTCCGCCACCGCTGCCCGCAGGGCGGGTAGGCCCTTGGCGCGGGATCTCCAGGTCGGCCGGCACCGGCGCAAGGTCCAGCGCCTCGCGGACGAAGTCGCGCAGCGAGGTCACCAGTTCGTGTGTGTGCACCGGGCGCCCCTGCGCCAGTTCACTGGCAGCGCGGGCAGCCAGTCGTACCTGCTCGTCGGTGCCCAGCAGCAGGATGTCCGACAACGCCGCTTCGACCGCATCGCGGATACGCCTGGCCCGATCCGAGCCCGGCTCGGCGATGCCTTCTTCGTGGGCCCGCTGGCGCAGATCGCGCAGATGGGCCGGGTCGACCCCCAGCTCACCGGTGAAGGAACCACCCAGCGTCTTGTAGGCTGCCATCAACGTACGCAGCCGCTCGTTGATCTGGCGGTTCTCGCGTTCGCGGCGCTGCTGCAGGGTCTGCATCACCAGCAGGCGGATACCCACGCCGAGCAGGGTGATCAGGACCAACCCGGCCAGGGTGGACAGCACGCCCTGCCAGGAACTGAAATCGATACCGCGCATGGTCAGGGCTCCTGCGGAAGACCTTCATCTTGCCCCAGCCTGCTGCCGCAGATCCACGTCAGGCGCGGATGAGCGCCCCCGAAAACGCAGAAGGCCCTCCCGCCCGATGAGCGGAAGGGCCTTCGAACCACGCGCGATTACTTGCGCTTGGCAGCCTTGCGCACGGCCTTCTTGGCCGGAGCCTTCTTGGCCACAGCCTTCTTCAGCGGTGCAGCCTTCTTGGCCACGGTCTTGCGGGTAGCGGCGACCTTCTTGCCGACAACCTTCTTGGCGACGGCGGTCTTCTTGCCGACGACCTTCTTGGCAGCGGCGGTCTTCTTGCCGACAACCTTCTTGGCAGCGACGGTCTTCTTGCCGGCAACTTTCTTGGCAGCGACGGTCTTCTTGCCGACAACCTTCTTGGCAGCGACGGTCTTCTTGCCGGCGACCTTCTTGGCAGCGACAGTCTTCTTGGCCACAGCCTTCTTGGCGGTAGCGACCTTCTTGCCGACAACCTTCTTGGCGGCTACAGCCTTCTTGGCTACAGCCTTCTTGGCGGTAGCGACCTTCTTGCCGACAACCTTCTTGGCAGCAGCGGTCTTCTTGGCAACAGCCTTCTTGGCGGTCGCAACCTTCTTGGTGGCGGCCTTCTTCACGGTGGCGACCTTCTTGCCGGCAGCCTTGGTGGTCTTCTTGGCAGCAGCAGCCTTCTTGGTCACGGTCTTGCCGGCAGCCGCCTTCTTCTTGGCCACTTCCTTCTTCAGGGCAGCCGCTTCGGCCTTGGCATTCTTCTTGGCCGCTTCCAGCTTCTTCTTGGCGTTGGCAACGGTCTTGCCGACCGACTTGGCGGCCTTCTCGGCCTTCTTGGCAACGGTCTTCTCGACCTTGGCCACGACCTTCTTGGCCTTGGCGACGCGGGTGGTGGCAGCCTTGCGGGCGCGCTTGACGGTCTTCTTGACCGACTTCACTGCGTCTTCGGCGGCGTGGGCGATGGTCTCGCCGACGTTGGTGGCGGTTTCTTTCACGTTCTCGACGGCGTCGGTCACGACCGACACACCATTACCGTTGCTCATGTTGCCCTCCTAGGGGCCTGGATTGTCAAAACGGGGCGATGCTATACCGACAATGGCTATCGTGGAACGGGCACGGCCAGTCAATCGCATCTGTTGCGACGCAACTGGTGTAAGTGATGGCGGCGACTGACGCGCCCCGCAGTCAGGAAATCCCTTTTTTTAAGCAGTGTGCTGCGCAGCCTGCCTGCTGCCGGCATGCCGGAGCAGACACTGGCAGCAGCAACGCATCCGCGCAGCAATGAGCGTCATCGCAAGGTCAGGATGCGCGGAACTGCGCAAGTGTCGCGGTGTATCACGGCGCCGTCGGCTTGCCGTGCGGCGCTCGCGCGCGGCTGTCGCGAACAGCGGTACGACGCGCACGGCACCTTTTCGGCGCCCTCGGCACGGGTCGGATTTTCATGGGGCATTTATCCAGATCGCGACACACTCATTCAGCTTGTTCTACCGTATGCGTCAACGGCCCCCACCCCAGCCTGCGAACCGACTCCCATGCGACCGCTTCCCACCCTGCTTACGCTCGCAATCGCTGCTGCCTTCGGCGGCTTCGTTGCCACCGGCCTCAACGCGCACCTGGACAACCGAGCCGACGCCGCTCCACTGCCGGCGGTGCTGCCCACCACCGCAGCGCTGCCGGCATCGGTCGCCGGGCAGGCGGTGCCATCGCTTGCACCGATGCTGGAAAAAGCGATGCCGGCGGTGGTCAGCGTCAACACCAAGCAGGTGGTGCGGGTACGCAACCCGTTCTTCAACGACCCGTTCTTCCGCCGCCTGTTCCCGGATATTCCGCAGGAGCGGATCAACGAGTCACTCGGTTCGGGCGTCATCATCGATGCCACCGAAGGCTTGGTGCTGACCAACCACCACGTCATCGACAACGCCGATGACGTGCAGGTGACACTGGCCGACGGGCGCACGGTCAAGGCCGAATTCCTCGGCTCGGACCGCGACACCGACATCGCGCTGATCCGCATTCCGGCGCAGAACCTGACCGACATCAAGCTGGGCAACAGCGACCAGTTGCGGGTGGGCGACTTCGTGGTCGCCATCGGCAATCCGTTCGGTTTCAGCCAGACGGTCACCTCGGGCATCGTCTCGGCGGTGGGCCGCAGTGGCATCCGCGGGCTGGGCTACCAGAACTTCATCCAGACCGATGCATCGATCAACCCGGGCAATTCCGGTGGCGCGCTGGTCAACCTGCAGGGCCAGCTGGTGGGCATCAACACCGCCAGCTTCAACCCGCAGGGCAGCATGGCCGGCAACATCGGCCTGGGCCTGGCGATTCCGTCGAACCTGGCCCGCAGCGTGGTGGACCAGCTGGTCAAGCATGGCGTGGTGGTGCGCGGCACGCTGGGCATCGAAAGCCAGAACCTGAGCGCGCAGATCGCGCAGGGCCTGGGCCTGGGCGAAACCCGTGGCGCACTGGTGACCCGCGTGCTGGCCGGTTCGGCCGGTGCCGCCGCAGGGCTGAAGCCGGGCGACGTGGTGGTCTCGGCCAACGGCCAGCGTGTGGACAGTGCCGAAGCACTGCACAACGTGGAAGGCCTGGCGGCGGTGGGCAGCATGCTGACCCTGGACGTTCGCCGCGAAGGCAAGCCGCTGCAGATCAAGGCCACGCTGAAGGAGCAGGCGCGCGTCGTCAGCGGTGAGAGTCTGGACCCGCGCCTGACCGGTGCCAGCTTCGTCGACCTGCCTGAATCGCTGCGTCAGTCCGGCGTGGGCGGCGTGCTGGTCAGCGAGGTCAAGCGCGGCAGCCGCGCGGCGACCAATGGCCTGCAGCAGGGCGACATCATCACCGATGCCACGGTTGGCGAATTCGCCGACCTGGCCAGCTGGCGTGCCAATTTCCAGCAGCGCCCGCCAACCCTGGTGCTGCGCGTCCTGCGCAACAATGGCCAGCAGCAGGGCCAGTTGGTGATGCGGTGATCGCCTGGCCGTAACGCCCCCTATACCCGCGTGATGCTATCTCTGTATGTCCAGGTCGGCTGAGCCGATCGCCCGTTCCCCCATCGCAACAGGAGTGATTCGATGAGCCCCACCAATACCGAGAACCTGAAGGACCACCTGGGTGAAGCCGGTTCCCACCTGAAGCAGGCCGCCAGCGCTGCCGGCGGTGCGATCAAGGGCGCTACCGGCGCCGCGACCGACGAACTGCGCATCGGCAAGGCCAACGTCAAGGCTGAACTGTCCGACAGCGCACTGTCGGGCTTGGCTGCCGCCGAGTTCGGTGGTGCCGCCGCCAAGGAACAGGTCGACGCACTGATGGACAAGGGCAAGGACCTGATCGACAGCGCCGCTGAACTGATCCGCGAACGTCCGCTGGCCTCGTTCGGCGTGGCCTTCGCTACCGGCTGGATCATCGCCAAGCTGGCCCGCGGCAGCGACAAGTAAGCTGCGGCGTGAGCGAAGACACCACGCAACGTCCCGATCCGGCGGCCACGCCGCCGTTGGACGAGAGCATCCGCCAGGTCGGCGCTGCCGGCCGGGCGACCGTCGATTCGGCCAAGCACTCGCTGCGTTCGCTGCGCCGGTTGGCGTCAGCGGACTTCGCGCTTGCACGCAGCGCGTTCGGGCGTGCGTTGGCGTGGGCAGGCGTCGCCATCGTGTTCGGCGCCTCGGCGTGGCTGCTGATGGCCGCCACCCTGATCGCCCTGCTGCAGAGCTTCGGCCTGAGCTGGCTGCAGGCGCTGCTGATCACCTCGTTGCTGAGCCTGGCCGTCACCGGTTATGCGATCTGGCGGGTTTCGTACTTCTTCCACCACACCGGCATGCACGCCACCCGGCGCCAGTTGTCGCGGTTGGGCCTGTTCGATGAGCCGACCGATGATGATCCCGATGCCGGCGTGCAGATTCCGGAGGGCAAGCCATGAAGTTCGGTGCACTGCAGCGGCGGGTGAAGCGCTGCGAACAGGTGATGGCCGTGCGCATCGGCGAAACCCAGGGCAACTGGGGCGTGCTCAGCCAGGTCTGGCGACAGGGCTGGTCGCCACTGCGCATCGTGGTGGTCGGTCTGGCCGGCGGCTTCATCGCCGGCAAGCTTGAGGTCCCGGGCAAGGTCAACGGAGCACGTTGGCTGCAGATGGTGGGCTCGGTGTCCAGCCTGTTCGCCAGCGCGCAGGCCGCGTTTGCCACTGTGGTGGCGGCGCAGGCGGCAGAAACCGCAGACGACGCCGCCGACCAGGCCGATGAAGCCGCCGAGCAGCCGCCACCCGCAGCGGCACGTCCGACAGCACGGCCGGCAGCGCAGCCGGCGCCCGAGCCCGACTCGGAGCTGCGTGGCCCCCGTCCGGCCGAAGCGGCCACCGAATTGTCCGAACGTTGACGATCCTTACCCGCCGCGTTGATCGCGGCGGGCCGATAATGGGCTTCTCTTCCCGGTCGGTGCGTCGATGAGCGAGTCCCTGTTGTCCCCGTCGTCGCCTGCGCCGGACGCCCCCGTACCGCTGCCTCCCACCTCGCGCCCACGTGGCCCGATGTCGCTGGTGATACTGGCGACCCTGGCTGTGGCATTCACCCTGTGGGCGGCACAGGACATCATCCTGCCGGTCCTGCTGGCGATGTTCTTCGCCCTGGTCGGCAACCCGATCCTGCGGCTGCTGCAGAAGCTGTGGATTCCGCGCGCGCTCGGCGCCCTGCTGGTGCTGGGCGCCGGACTGGGCGTGACCGGTGCATTGGCGGTGCAGCTGATCGGCCCGGCGATGGACTGGGCACAGGAAGCACCACAGCAGCTGCGCAAGGTCGCGCGCCAGGTGCAGGACCTGACCAAGCCGGTGCAGCAGGCGAACCAGGCGGCGGAGAATTTCGCGCGCGTGGCCGGTGGCGACGGCAACCGCAAGGTGCAGGTGATCCGCACCCAGCTGGACGATCCTTACCGCATGCTCACCCGCGCGCCGCGGCTGGCGGCCTCGGTGCTGGCCGTCGTGCTGCTGACGCTGTTCTTCATGATCTACGGCCAGAGCCTGCAGCGCGCGGCGATCGCCCTGTTCCCGAACCGGCAGCAGCAGCGCTTCACCAGCGATATCCTGCGCTCGATCGAGCATGAGGTATCGCGCTACGTATTGACCATCAGCGTGATCAACACCGTGGTCGGCCTGCTGTTGGCCGGCGTACTGATGCTGCTCGGCATCGGCCTGCAGGAGGCCCTGCTGTGGGGCACCGTGGCGGCGCTGCTGAATTTCGCGCCCTATGTCGGCCCGCTGCTCGGCGTGGCATTGATGCTGCTGATGGGCTTCGTCGAGTTCCGCGACCCGCTGCAGGCGCTGCTGCCTGCGGCCGCCTACCTCACCCTGCATACCCTGGAAGGGCAGATGGTGACGCCGATCGTGCTTGGCCGGCAGATGAAACTGTCACCGCTGGTGCTGATCCTGGCGTTGATGGTGTTCGGCTGGGCCTGGGGCATGATCGGCCTGCTGCTGGCGGTGCCGCTGCTGGTCTGCATCAAGCTGGTGCTGGCACGACTGGAGGGCATGCAGGGCTGGGCGCGCTTGCTGGAGTGAGTCGGCCAGGGCAATGATCGCGCCGATGGCAGGGCCGGAAACAAGGGCAGAACTGGCAGAATAGTCCCCCTTTTTTCGGATGGATCCGTTCGGATGACCTCGTTCGCCACACGCTGCCTCGCCCTTGCCTGCCTTGCCACCCCTGCTTTCGCCGCGACGCCGCCGGCAGTCGAGCAGGCGCGTGCCCAGCTGGTCGAAGCGGTCACCTGCCAGCGCCACCTCACCCCCAAGCAGTTCGAAACGATCGCCCAGTTGCTGGCGCCGCCGCCGCTGCGGGCGGAGAACGGGGAGTCCAGCGGTGAGTTCCTGTTGACCACGCCGCTGATGGTGCTGGGTCAGCCAGTGAACCGCCTGCAGGCGTACGACGGCGACAGCGGCGAGGATGGCGTCGACAGTTTCACCGCGTACTTCAGCACCGCCAGCGTCGAACAGATCGCGGCACTGGCGAAGCTGTCCGACCCAGTGGCAGGCAGCTACACGCGGGAAGTGGGCCGGCACAACCTGGATGTGCAGCGGTTCGACGGCCAGACCACCATCGGCTGCTCCTACGACCTGCGCTGACGCACCCTGCAGCGCCCCCTGCCCGTCGCGCGCATGAAAGCGTGCGCGGGCAGGCGTAGAATGGCGGGGTGAAATTCCCTGTCCTTGCCATCACCCTCGACCTCGACGATACGCTGTGGCCGTTCGCTCCGATCGGCGCCCGCATCGACCAGGTCCTGTTCGACTGGATGCGTGAACACAGCCCCGCCACCGCCGCGATGTATCCGGTGGCGGCCATGCGCGAACTGCGCGAGCGCTCGTTCCGCGACAACCCCCACCTGCATTTCGACCTGAGCGCGCTGCGCCGGCTGACGATCCAGGAGGCGCTGGAAAACAGTGGCGCCAGCCTGGACCTTCTGGAACCGGCGTATGAAGTGTTCTACGCCGCGCGCAACCAGGTGGAGTGCTACCCCGATGCGCTCGACGCCCTGGCGCGGATCGCCGCGCGGGTGCCGGTGGCCGCGTTGAGCAACGGCAACGCCGACCTGGAACGAATCGGCCTGGCCCATCACTTCAGCTTCCAGCTGGGCGCGCGCGAGCATGGCGCAGCCAAGCCCGAAGCAAGCATTTTCCACGCGGCCTGCGACCGCCTGGGCGTCGCCCCGGCACAGGTGCTGCACGTGGGCGACCACGTCGAGATGGACGTGGCCGGCGCGATGGCTGCCGGCCTGCGCGGCTGCTGGATCAACCGCGAAGCGGCCACCTGGAACCATCCGCAGCTGCAACCTGACCTGCAGTTCGACACCCTCACCGGCCTGGCCGATTGGCTCGATGCCAACCTCGACGCCGCCGACGCTGACGAATCCCGGAGTACCTGACGCATGAGCGAGATCACTGGTTTCACCGCCGACACCACCGCCGCGCTGCCGTTGCACGTGCTGGACCGCAGCCAGTTCGAGGCGTGGAAGAACAGCCAGTCCGCTGCGACCCAGGCGTGGTTGAAGTCGCAGGGGTTCACTGCCGGCGCGCATTCGGTTGCGCTGCTACCCGGCGCCGACGGCCTGGCGGGCGCGGTGATCGGCGTCGGCGATCGCGGCGATGCCTACAGCTACGCCCATGCACCGCATGCCCTGCCGGAAGGCAGCGTGTGGCAGCTGGCCAGCGAACTGCCGCCCGCCGAACAGGCGCTGCTGCAGCTGGGCTGGGGCCTGGGCAGCTACCGCTTCGACCGCTACCGCAAGCGCAACCGCACGCCGGCCCAGCTGGTTGCCGCACCGACCGGCGAGGTGGCCGACCTGATCGCCGCCAGCCTGCGCGTGCGTGACTGGGTCAACACGCCGACCGAAGACATGGGCCCGCAGCAGCTGGAAGACGCCGCGCGCGCCCTGGCTGAAGCGCATGGCGCGCAGGTTGAAGCCATCACCGGCGACGAACTGCTGGCGCAGAATTTCCCGGCCATCCATGCGGTGGGCCGCGCCTCGCACCGCGCGCCGCGGCTGATCGTGCTGCGCTGGGGCAAGGCGTCCGACCCGGCGCTGGCGCTGGTCGGCAAGGGCGTGTGCTTCGATACCGGCGGCCTGGACATCAAGCCGGCCGATGGCATGCGCAACATGAAGAAGGACATGGGCGGCGCCGCACACGCGCTGGCACTGGCCGGGCTGGTGATGGCCCAGCAGTTGCCGGTGCGCCTGACGCTGCTGGTTCCGGCGGTGGAAAATGCGATCGGCCCGGATGCCTTCCGTCCGGGCGAAGTGATCGCCACCCGCAAGGGCCTGAGCGTGGAGATCGACAACACCGACGCCGAAGGCCGGGTGATCCTGTGCGACGCGCTGACCTTCGCCGGTGAGCAGAAGCCGGACCTGGTGCTGGACTTCGCCACCCTGACCGGCGCGGCGCGCATCGCGCTGGGCCCGGATCTGCCGGCGCTGTTCAGCAACGATGACACGCTCGCCCAGCAGTGGCTGCAGGCTGGCGACGCCACCCGCGACCCGGTGTGGCGCATGCCGCTGTGGCGCCCGTACCTGCGTTACCTGAGCAGCGGCATCGCCGACCTGGCCAACGCCGGTTCGCGCATGGCCGGCTCGGTCACCGCCGCGCTGTACCTGGAACGCTTCCTGGAAGATGGGCAGCGCTGGGCACATCTGGACGTGTATGCCTGGAACGATGGCGAGCGCCCGGGCCGCCCGGCCGGTGGCGAAGCCCTCGCCCTGCGCTCGGCCTGGGCGATGCTGAAAGCGCGTTACGCCTGATGCAGCCGCCGGGCATGGCCCGGCGCTAACGATGCCGGGGCGGGTGCTGATCCGCAATTCCGGTGGGTGCCGGCCTTGGTCGGCACCGCGTCACCCGGCAAATCTGACGAAAAATTGAATTTCGGCCCCGGCCGGGTTCTGCGAGGATGTGGTGGTCGCCCACCCACACGTCCGTGAAGGCAGGACTCCGACCATGTCGCTCTTCCGCTACACCCGCGCCGGCCAGGGGCCGCAGTCACCGCGCAAGCATTCCCCGCTGCCCTGGATCGCCCTGATCGCGCTGATCCTGGGCATCGTCGCCCTCGCTTTCGCCTGGCTGGCCGGCTGGATCGGCCGCGACCGGCTGACTGCACAGCGCTTCACCGACACCATCGAGGCCACCGGCCCTGCGCATCCCGGCTTCCGCCGTGCGCACAGCAAGGGTGTGTGCGTGAGCGGTTGGTTCGAACCCAGCGCGCAGGCACCAACGCTGTCCAGTGCGAGGGTGTTCTCGCAGGCGCGCGTGCCGGTGATGGGCCGCCTGTCGATCGGCGGCGGTGACCCCTACGGCGCCGACAACACCGCACGGGTACGCAGCATCGCCGTGCAGATGGTCGGCGATGACGGCCAGGAATGGCGGATGGCGATGAACAGCTTCCCGTTCTTCGCGGTGCCCACCGCCGAAGCCTTCTACGAGCAGACCCGCGCGCAGATTCCGGACCCGGCTACCGGCAAGCCCGACCCGCAGAAGATGGCCGCCGTACTGGCGAAATACCCCAGCGCGCAGGCCTTCCAGCAGTGGGCGAAGAGCGCACCGTGGACCAGCAGCTGGGCCAACACCACCTTCAACAGCGTCAACAGCTTCTGGTTCACCAACGCGCAGGGGCAGAAGCGCGCGGTGCGCTGGCGCTGGCAGCCGCAGGCGCCGGTGGTGGAGATGGATGCGGCAACGCGCAAGCAGGCCAGCGTCGATTTCCTCAGCCAGGAACTGCAGCAGCGTCTGGCCAGCGGCCCGGTTCGCTGGAACCTGGTGGTCAGCCTGGCTGCGCCCGGCGATGCCATCGATGACCCCTCGGTGCCGTGGCCGGAATCGCGCGATCAGGTGGTGGCCGGTGTGCTCAGCCTCGACCGCATGCAGTCGCAGGAAGAAGGTGCCTGCGGCCAGCTCAACTTCGACCCGCTGATCGTGCCCAGCGGCGTGCGCGGCAGCGATGACCCGATCCTGGCGGCGCGCTCGGCGGTGTATTCGCAGTCGTTCAACCGCCGCGAACGCGAGCGCGCCAGCGGCAACGTCGAGCAAGCGAAGGAGGCTGCGCGATGAACACCGGCAACGGCCACTTCAACCTGCTCGCCCGGGTGCTGCACTGGTCCATGGCGCTGATGATCATCGCGATGCTGTTCATCGGCGTGACCATGGTCGCCTCGCTGCACCTGCGACCGATGCTGATCGACCTGCACCGTCCGCTGGGCATCGCCATCCTGCTGCTGGTGGTGCTGCGCCTGTACAACCGCCTGCGCCACCGTCCACCACCGCTGCCAGCGGATCTTCCGGCGTGGCAGGTGCTGGCGGCGAAGGCCTCGCACTGGATGCTGTACGCGTTGATGCTGGCGATGCCGTTGATCGGCTGGGCGATGCTGTCGGCCGGCGGCTACCCGATCGTGCTGGGCGGTGGTCTGCACCTGCCACCGATCGTGCCGCACGCTCCAGCGCTGTACGCCGCGCTGCGCAATGCGCACAGTCTGCTGGCCTACGTGCTGTTCGCCACGGTACTGATGCACGTGGGTGCGGCGCTGTTCCACCTGTGGGTGCGCCGCGATGGCATGTTCCAGGCGATGGCACGCGGGAAGGATTGACGGGGTTTGCCGGTTGTTCCCGGCGGGTCATTTCCGCGACCGCGGAGGAGTGTCACTTTCTTTGCTCGTGCACCGCGCTGCAGGAGCAGCGCGGAACGGCGTAGCCGGCCCGTAGGGTGGCGCACATGGATGTGCGCCATCAAGAAAGTAACCAAAGAAACGCTCCGCCGGCCGCGAGCCGACGTGCTTCGCACGCCGGTGCCCTGCGCTCCTCGGTCCGTCGAGGGACGGCGCGGGAACTCGCTGCGCTCAGACACCCGCGCCTCTGCGCCCTCGCCGGACCTGCGGTGCTCGGCTCGCTCAAGGCGGACGGGAGGGGCAAGGGCAACAGCAACAGCAACAGCAACAGCATCCACGCATGGCGTGGATCTACTGGGTGCAGCTGTTGCCCTTGAAGTTGGGTCCGCCTTCTAGCGAGCCGAGCATCGCAGAGGAATCAGGGGCGCAGAGGCGCCGATGTCTGAGCGCAGCGAGTTCGGCGCCGTCCCCTGATTCACCGAGAAGCGCAGGGCACCGGTGCGCAGCACCGGCTCGCGACCTGGCGGCGTGTTTTTTTGGTTACTTTCTTTGCACGAGCAAAGAAAGTGACACCCCCCGCGGTCGCGGAAATGACCCCTACAACCACCCCTTCTGCCGCGCCAACCGATACGCCTCGATCCTGTTGGCCACGCCCAGCTTGCCGATGCATTCGGACAGGTAATTGCGCACCGTGCCGTGCGACAGCCCCAGCTGCTCAGCGATCTCGCTGGCGGTGCGGCCCTCGCCCGCCAGGCGCAGCACGCGGCGCTCGCGGTCGGTCAGCGGATCGGCCTGCGACCAGGCATCCAGCGCCAGTTGCGGATCGATCGCGCGGATCCCTTGCTTCACCTTGCGCAGCGCCTCGGCCAGGTTCTCGGCCGGTGCATCCTTCAACAGATAGCCCAGCACGCCCGCTTCCAGCGCACGGCGCAGGAAACCGGCGCGGGCGAAGGTGGTCACGATCACCACCTTGATCGGCAGTTCATGGCGGGCGATGCGCTGGGCCAGCTCCAGCCCGCTCAGCCCGGGCATTTCAATGTCGGTGACCAGGATGTCCGGCTGCAGCTGCTGCAGCATGCGCCAGGCGGCTTCGCCGTCGGCAGCACTGCCCAGTACCTCGATATCCGGTTCCAGGCCCAGCAACGCCGACAATGCGCCGCGCACCATCGCCTGATCTTCGGCCAATACGATGCGGATCATGCGGCACCGCCCTGTACCCATGGTGCGGCGGCGGGCAGCGGTGATGTCGCTGCTGCCAGTGGCACGCGCACGGTCAACACCGTGCCTTCGCCACGCGCCGACTGCACCGCCAACTGGCCACCAAGAGCCACCACGCGCTCGCGCATGCCACACAGCCCATTGCCTTCGGTCTGCACGCCGCCCCGGCCGTCATCGCGGATATGCATCGCCAACTGTCGTCCTTCCATCATGAAGTCCACCCGTGCCTGCGTGGCCTGTGCGTGCCGCGCGATGTTGGTGGCCGCCTCGCGCAGCACCAAAGCCAATCCACGTTCCACATCCACCGGCATCGGCGGCGGTACGGCGTACTGCAGATGCACCTGCTGGCATTCCAGCAGCAGCCGCGCCGAGGCCAGTTCACCCGCCAGATCACTGGCACGGATGCCGGTGACCGCACTGCGCACCTGCGCCAGTGCCTCGCGCGCGATGTCTTCGGCTTCACCTATTTCCTGCCGTGCACGCGCATCGTTGCGGTCGTACAGCTTGCGCGCCAGCTCCAGCTTCAATGTGATCAGCGACAGCGTGTGGCCGAGCAGATCGTGCAGGTCGCGGCCGATGCGCTCACGCTCGGCGGTGGTGGCCAGGCGCCGCACTTCCTCCTGCGACAACTGCAGGGCCGCGTCCTTGTCCTTGTTAACTGCTTCCACGTTCACCACCATGCCGATGATGAACGACACGGCCGGTATCCAGACCAGGCTCTGCCACGGATAGTGCGACAGCATGGCCACCGTGCAGAACACCGCGTTCAGGGCCGCCAGCTGCAGCAGGTACAGCCACCAGCTGCCACGCCCGCAGACGCGCAGCATCACGCAGCCGAAGATGAAGTAGCTGATGCCGGAGGGGTACCAGGGCACCAGCAGCGTGGCCAAGGCGACCATCGCCAGCGCATAGCGTGGCGCGTGGTGGCGCGGCGACAACAACAGGCGCACGTACAGCAGCAGGAACAGCGGATAGCTGCCCAGCGTCAGCAGTACCCAACGCAGGGTGTAGCCGCCACTGAACACCGGGGTCATGAACACCCATACCGTCCACAGCAGGTGGATAGCGTCGGCCCACACCGGCTTGCCACGGCGCAGGTTGTCGGCCACCGCCGAATCCGGTGCGGGGCGCAGCAGGGACGCAAGCCAGCTCGGTGGCACGGAAGATTCCAGGCGGGGACGATCGCTGCCGATCATGCCAGTTCAGCCAACCCGGCGCAGGCGGCGACGCGCCAGCAGCAGTGCGACTGCACTCACACCCAGCAACACCAGCAGATGGCCAACGGCACCGCCACGTGCCGGCTGGCCAAGAATGGGCAGGGCCAGCTGCGCCAGATGCCAGGTCGGCCACAGCGGCGCCATCGTCGAAAACACCGTCGGCAACGCCGACAACGGCAGCCACAGCCCCGACAGCAGGGCCAGCGGCAGGTAGACCAGGTTGACGATGGCCGGCGCTGCGCTGGCGCCGACGTGGCTGCCGATCAGCAGGCCGATCGACCCCAGCGGCAATGCCGCAAACGCCGCCACGGCCAGCAGCTGCAATACCTGCACCGCCTGCAGCTGCACGCCACCGAAGAGGCACGCCACCGCCATCAGCATCGCGGCGATCAGCACCGCGAACAGCATGGCCATTGCCAACCGCGCCAGCAGCGGCGCTGCAGAAGGCAACGGCAGTGCGCGCTTGAGGGTCAGCAGGCCGCCTTCGCGGTCCAGCGCCAGCTGCACGCCAAAGCCAAACAGCGAGGGCGCCATCGCGCCGAACACGCAATAAGTGGCCAGCAGATAGACCGGTGCGTGGCCACGGCCCAGCAGTACGCCGAACAACAGGTAGAACAGCACCGGGAACAACAACGAGGGCAGCACGAATGATGGCGAGCGCCAGGCGCGACGCAGCTCGGCCAGCAGTTCAGCGCGATAGGGGCGCAGCACACGCAGCCAGGCGGAGGGCGCTGCGGCGCCGGTGGTACGGGTCAAGGTGTTCATGCTGCCTCCCGGGTCAGGTCGAGGAAGGCGTCGGCCAGTGCCGCGCCCTGTACTTCCAGTTCACGCAGCTGCGCATCGGCGGCGAGCAGGCGGGCCACCACCGGCTCGGCCGGGCTGGCCAGCACCTGCAGATGTTCGCCATCGCGCTGCACCTGCTGGACGCCGGGCCAGTGCTGCACCTCGTCGGCAGCCAGCGTGCTGCGGCAGCGGATGCGTCGCGGCCGGTCGGCCAGGCGCAGTTCGGACAGCGGCGCATCGGCCACTACCCTGCCCTGCTCCAGCACCACCACCCGTTGCGCCAGCGCCTCGGCTTCTTCCAGGTAGTGGGTGGTCAGCAGCACACCGCAGCCTTCGGCCACCAGCTGCCGGATCGCCTGCCACATCGCCTGCCGCGCCTGGATGTCCAGGCCGGTGGTGGGCTCATCGAGGAACAGCACGCGCGGGCGGTCGCAGATGGCAATGGCGAACTGCACGCAGCGCTGCTGCCCGCCGGACAGCTGGCCATAGCGACGCCGGGCAAGGTCCTGCAGGCCCACACGCTGCAGTACGTCGCCCAGCGGCAGCGGATCCGGATAGCAGGCACTGGCCTGCGCCACCAGTTCATCCACCTGCAGCATCGGCGGCAGGCTGGTGCTCTGCAGCATCACGCCGAGGCCGAGCCGATGATCGCGTTGCTGCGGATCACCGCCCAGCAGCTCGACCTGGCCGGCGTCGGCGCGACGCAGGCCCAACAACACGCTGATCGCGGTACTCTTGCCGGCACCGTTGCGGCCCAGCAGGGCCAGTACCTGGCCAGCGCGGACCTGCAGGTCGATGCCGTGCAGGGCGGTATGGTCGCGGTAACGCACCTGCACCTGCTGCAGGCGGGCCAGCGACGGAGCGATCGGATCCATGGGCAGTACCGGTAGCGGGGACGTTGCCATCCTGTGCCGCCGTGGTCACATTTCGCAGTTGCCGCCGTCAATGACATCGGATGACAGCTGTCACTGCCATCGCCGATGCACCTGCCTTCATGCTGTGCCGCACGCTCCACCGCCGGAACCGCCGCTGCCTGCCCTTCCGGTCACACCCGCCCGAACGCCTGTGATGGAACGAATGAACGCTTCTGCCGAGCTGTTGAAGGAACTCCGTATCGACCGCAAATCGCCGCCGCCGGCCTCCAGTGGCGGCAGTGGTGGCCGCCGCTGGCTGTGGGTCGCCGTGGTCGTGATCATCGTGCTGCTGGCCGGCGGTGCGTTCGCGCTGTTCGGCCGTGCGCCCACCGTGGAAGTGGACACCGCGCCGGCCGTGGCCATCCAGCAGGGCAGCGCCAGCAGTTCGGTGCTCGATGCCAGCGGCTACGTGGTCGCCCGGCGCATGGCCACGGTGTCGGCCAAGATCACCGGCAAGGTGCGCGAGGTGATGATCGAAGAAGGCATGCGGGTGGAACAGGGGCAGATCATGGCCACCCTGGACCCCATCGACGCCGACGCGCAGCGCAGCCTGTATGCCTCGCAGCTGCAGTCCGCGCGCAGCCAGGTGGTCGGTCTGGAAGCCCAGCAGAGGCAGGCCACCGCCGAGGCCAGCCGCCTGCAGGCACTGGTCGGCCAGCAGCTGGTCTCGCGCTCACAGTACGACCAGGCCGTGGCCCAGCGCGACAGCCTGCGTGCGCAGCTGGAAACCGCACGACGCAACGTCAAGGTTGCCAACGACCAGCTGTCCATCGCCGACCTCGGCGTGGACAACAACATCGTACGCGCGCCGTTCTCCGGCGTGGTCACCGCCAAGGCCGCGCAGCCCGGCGAGATCGTCTCGCCGCTGTCGGCCGGCGGTGGCTTCACCCGTACCGGCATCGGCACCATCGTCGACATGGAATCGCTGGAGATCGAAGTCGAGGTCGGTGAAGCCTTCATCGGCCGCGTGCAGCCGAAGATGCCGGTGGAAGCTACGCTCAACGCGTACCCGGACTGGAAGATCCCGGCCGAGGTGATCGCCATCATTCCCACCGCTGACCGCGGCAAGGCCACGGTAAAGGTGCGGGTGGCGCTGAAAGTGAAAGACCCGCGCATCGTGCCGGAGATGGGCGTGCGGGTCAGCTTCCTGGAACAGGCGCAGTCGCAGGCGGCCAGCAAGCCGCAGGGTGTTCGCGTGCCGGGCGGTGCCGTGGTCCAGCGCGAGGGCGCCTCCGTGGCTTTCGTGCTGGGCGACGAGAACCGCGTGCAGCAGCGCACGGTCGAAGCCGGTCAGGCGATGGGCAAGGACCGCCAGATCCTCAAGGGCGTGAGCGCGGGGGAGTCGGTGGTGGTCAATCCGCCGGATACCCTGCGCGATGGCACCAAGGTGCAACAGAAACAAGCGCAGTAACGGCCTGGCGCCCACGGGCGCCGCCGGCAGTACCGCTCGACGCACGCCCGCGGCCTCCGCCGGTGCGCTTCCCCGTTTCCCGCCTTCCGTGGAGAACCACCCATGTCGACCCTGGTTTCACTGCGCAACATCACCAAGACCTACCAGCGTGGCCCCGAAAAGGTACAGGTGCTGCATGGCATCGACCTGGATATCGCCAGCGGCGATTTCGTCGCGCTGATGGGCCCGTCCGGTTCCGGCAAGACCACCCTGCTCAACCTGATCGGCGGCCTGGACAACCCCACGGGCGGCGAGATCAGCATCGAAGGCGAGCGCATCGATCAGATGAGCGGCGGCCAGCTGTCGACGTGGCGCAGCCATCACGTCGGCTTCGTGTTCCAGTTCTACAACCTGATGCCGATGCTGACCGCGCAGAAGAACGTGGAACTGCCGTTGCTGCTGACCCACCTCAGCGCGGCGCAGCGCAAGCGCAATGCCGAGATCGCGCTGACCCTGGTCGGCCTGGCCGACCGCCGCAGCCATCGCCCCAACGAACTGTCCGGCGGCCAGCAGCAGCGCGTGGCGATCGCCCGCGCGATCGTCTCCGACCCGACCTTCCTGATCTGCGACGAACCGACCGGCGATCTCGACCGCCAGTCCGCCGAGGAGATCCTGGGCCTGCTGCAGCAGCTCAACCGCGAACACGGCAAGACCATCATCATGGTCACCCATGACCCGAAGGCCGCCGAGTACGCCACCCACACGGTGCACCTGGACAAGGGCGAGCTGGCTGACGCCCCGCTGGCCCACTGACGGAGGCCACAGCGATGAAATACTTCTCGTTGGTCTGGGCGCAGCTGTTCCGCAGCCGCACCCGCACCCTGCTGACCCTGCTGTCGGTGGTGGCCGCGTTCCTGCTGTTCGGCATGCTCGACTCGGTACGTGTGGCGTTCTCTTCCGGTGGCAGCGTGGAAGGCGCCAACCGGTTGGTGACAGCCTCGCGCCTGTCGATCACCCAGTCGCTGCCGATCCGCCTGGAAACGCAGATCCGCCAGGTCAGCGGCGTGCGTGATGTCACCTACGGCATGTGGTTCGGCGGCATCTACCAGGACCCGAAGAACTTCTTCCCCAACTTCTCGGTGGCGCCCAACTACTTCGATGTCTACCGTGAGCTGCAGATCGACCCGGCGCAGCTGCAGGACTGGCAGCAGACCCGCACCGGTGCGATCGTCGGCGAGACGCTGGCCAAGCAGTTCGGCTGGAAGGTCGGCGACACCATCCCGCTGCAGGCCACCATCTTCCCGCGTGGCGGCAGCAACGACTGGCCGCTGGAGCTGAAGGGCATCTACCGCTCGAAGGATCGCGCGTTGGCGGCCAATGAAGAACGCCAGTTGATGATGAACTGGAAGTACTTCGATGAGTCCAACGACTACATCAAGAACCAGGTGAGCTGGTACACGGTGACGCTGGACAACCCGGAGCAGTCTTCGCGGGTGGCACAGGCCATCGATGCGATCTCGGCCAACTCCGACCACGAAACCAAGACCCAGACCGAGTCGGCGTTCCAGCAGGCGTTCGTCAAGCAGTTCGCCGACATCGGCATGATCGTCACCTCGATCATGGGCGCGGTGTTCTTCACCCTGCTGCTGTTGACCGGCAACACCATGGCCCAGGCGGTGCGCGAGCGCGTTCCGGAACTGGCGACGCTGAAGACGCTGGGCTTCAAGGACAGCACGGTGCTGACCCTGGTGATGGTCGAATCGGTGCTGCTGATCGGCCTCGGTGGACTGCTCGGCATGGGCCTGGCGGCGCTGATCCTGCCGGCCATCAGCCCCAAGAGCATGGGCATGCTGCCGCCGCACGTACCGACGCCGACCTGGCTGGTGGGCATCGTCCTGATCGTGGTGATCGGCATCGTGGTCGGGCTGCTGCCCGCACTGCGCGCCAAGCGCCTGAAGATCGTCGACGCGCTCGCCGGCCGCTGAAGAGGACACCGACATGAACAAGCTCAAGAAATGGCTGGGAAACGCGGTGACCGTGCTGTTGCTGGCCGTCGGCCTGGCCGTGTGGATCGGCCTGCCGTGGATCGGCGTGCTGGCGATCGCGGTGCTGGTGGGATTGTGGCTGGCGCTTACCCGCAGTGGACGGCTGGCACTGGCCGCCACCCGCATCGGCATTGCCAGCCTGCCGCAGCGCTGGGGCGCGTCCTCGGTGATCGTGGTCGGCATCGCCGGCGTGGTCGGTGTGCTGGTGGCGATGCTTGCGATGGGCGAAGGCTTCCAGGCCACGCTCAACAACACCGGCGATGACACCACCGCGATCGTGCTGCGCGGCGGTTCGCAGGCCGAGACCAACTCGGTCATCACCCGCGAACAGGTCCCCACGCTGTCCACGCTGCCCGGCATCACCCGCGATGCGCAGGGGCGGCCGCTGCTGTCGCCGGAGCTCTCGCAGGTGGTCAACCTGGTGTCCAAGGCCGACGGCACCGACGTCAACGCGCAGTTCCGCGGTGTCGGCCCGCAGGCGTGGGCCGTGCATGACAAGGTCAAGATCGTCGAAGGTCGCCGGTTCGCCGCCGGCCTGCGCGAGATCGTGGTCGGCCAGGGCGCCAAAAGCCAGTTCCGCGACATGGACGTTGGCAAGACGCTCACCCTGGGCAACCAGACCTGGACGGTCGTGGGCGTGTTCGCTACCGGCGATGCGCATGACTCGGAACTGTGGACCGACGCTGACACGCTGGCCACCACCTACCAGCGCAGCGCCTGGCAGTCGATCAGCGTGCGCACCGACGGCAAGGCCGGCTTCGAGCAGTTCAAGGCCGCCGTCGCCGCCGATCCGCGCCTGAAGCTGGACGTGGAAACCACCCGCGTCTACTACAGCAAGCAGGGTGGCGGGTTGACCAAGCTGATCGACATCCTTGGCAAGGTGATCGGCACCATCATGGCGGTAGGCGCAGTGTTCGGCGCGCTCAACACCATGTATGCCGCCGTGGCCACGCGCGCACGCGAGATCGCCACGATGCGTGCGATCGGCTTCCGTGGCCTGCCGGTGGTGACTGCGGTGATGCTGGAAACCATGCTGCTGGCCCTGCTCGGCGGACTGCTGGGGTGCGCGGTGGCGTGGCTGCTGTTCAACGGCTACAGCGTGTCCACCATCGGCAGCAACTTCAGCGCGGTGGTGTTCAAGTTCCATGTATCGCCGGAACTGCTGTGGAGTGGGTTGAAGTGGGCGCTGGGCATCGGCCTGGTGGGTGGATTGTTCCCGGCGCTGCGCGCAGCACGGCTGCCGATCACCACGGCGCTGCGCGAGACCTGAGCACCAGGGATTGATTGAATGAGCGTTGCGCAGGGGACGGAGCGAAGGCTCCGTCCCTTTTTTTTGTTTGCGCGCCATCCACGCATGGCGTGGATCTACCGATGTGGCGCGTGCGGGATCCAGTAGATCCACGCCATGCGTGGATGGATGCATGCGCACTCGCATCGCTACAGATTGCGCAAACACCGCCGCTATCGATGCCTCTGCCCATCGCAGACACAACGGGCGTGACGTTGCGCACAGTGCACCTGTGGATTGTTGGTTGCGATTCATTTTCGCGGCGTTACAGCGCGCGCGGACAAACAGTTACCGATGAAAACACTCTAGAATCCGGCCCCCACGTTGGTTTGCAGCACCCCACGCGTCCATAGAACGGACGCATGTTTTTTCTGAAACACGAGATTTCACGGATGTCCCTGAAGACCACCCCGCTGCGCAACGCGATCGTCATCGCGCTGGCCGCCAGCTGCACCACGCCCGCCTTCGCACAGGAAGCCGGCGATACCCCCACCAACCTCGACCGCATCGAGATCACCGGCTCGCGCATCCGCCAGGCCAGTGTCGAGACCGCGCAGCCGGTGGTGGCACTCAACCGCGCCGACATCGAGAAGAAGGGCTACGTCAACGTCGCCGACATCCTGCAGGACGTCACGGCAGCCGGTGCACCGAGCCTGAGCCGTTCGTCCTCGCTGAGCTCCTCGCGCGACTTCGGCGGCATGTATGTCAGCCTGCGCAACCTCGGTCCGGAACGCAGCCTGGTGCTGATCGACGGCCGCCGCATGGGCGTCAGCGCCGGCGGCTACTCCGACCTGGCCTCGATTCCGTCCGCCATCGTCGAGCGCGTGGAAGTGCTGACCGACGGCGCTTCGGCGCTGTACGGCTCGGACGCCATCGCCGGCGTGGTCAACATCATCACCCGCAAGAACTTCGACGGTGGCGAAGCCAGCGTCTATGTCGGCCAGTACGGCGAAGGCGACGGCCAGAAGCGCTCCTACAGCGCCACCTTCGGCAAGACCTTTGACCGCGGCTGGTTCAGCGTCGGCGCCGAGCGCACCAAGGAAGACGAGATCCTCGGCGATGCGCGCGAGTTCAGCCGCTACCCGGGCGGCCCGCGCCACGCCGACGACGTCGACGCGCTGAGCCCGACCACCCAGTGGGGCACCGTCACCGTCGGTGGCAAGCCGCTGACCGTCGGCCCGGGCGGCGACCCGAGCAGTGCTGGCAACTTCCACACGCCGAACCCGGCCGATGGTGCCAACGCCAAGACCAACATGAGCCTGCTGAGCGGCCTGGAGCGCACCTCGGTGTTCGCCAACGGCGGCTTCTCGATCACCGACAACCTGCGCATCGTCGCCGACGCGCTGTACAGCAAGCGCGAGTCGACCAAGCACCTGGCCGGCTACCCGTACTCGGTCTCGGCTGCGCAGTCCCGCAACGGCACCCGCGCTGCCCTGTCCAAGGACAGCACCTTCAACAAGTGGGGCCAGGACGTGCTGTTCTCGCACCGCACCGAAGAGCTGCCGCGCGGTACCGAGAACACGCTGGAGACCAAGCGTGCCAGCCTCGGCCTGGAAGGCAGCTTCGAAACCGGTTCGCGTTACTGGGACTGGAACGTCAGCTACATGTACAACCGCAATGAAGGCGAGCGCGTTGGCACCGGCAGCATGTACCAGCCGCACGTCAACCTGGCCGTCGGCCCGTCCTTCATGGACGGCGGCGTTGCCCGCTGCGGTACGCCGGGTGCGGTGATCGCCGGCTGCGTGCCGTGGAATCCGGCTGCACCGATGGGCTACACCGGCCCGGGCTCGCTGGGCAACCAGGACGTGCAGGACTACCTGTTCACCCGCTTCGTCGACAAAATGCGCAGCACCACCAAGGTCGCCAGCGCCAACATCTCCGGCTCGCTGTTCACCCTGCCGGCCGGTGACATCATGGGCGCGATGGGCTTCGAGCACCGCAGCGAAGAAGCCAGCTACACCCCGGACCTGATGGTGCAGAAGGGCCAGATCGCCGGTACCACCGGCCAGCCGACCCGTGGCGACTACTCGCTCAACGAGGTCTACCTGGAAATGCAGGTGCCGCTGCTGGCCGACATGGCCTTCGCCCGTGAGCTGTCGCTGGACCTGGCCGGTCGCTACACCGACTACAACACCTTCGGTTCGACCACCAACAGCAAGTTCGGCCTGAAGTGGAAGCCGATCGACAGCCTGCTGGTGCGCGCCACCTACGGCACTGGCTTCCGTGCACCCACCGTGGACGATCTCTACGGCGGCGCGGTGTCCAGCCGCGATTCGTTCACCGATCCGTGCGATACGAAGTTCGGCATCGCCGCCAGCAGCCCGACCGTGGCAGCACGCTGCCAGGCGCTGAACGTTCCGGCCAACTTCCGTCAGCAGACCGGTTCGGACGGCAACCTTGCCAACCGCCCGGGCCAGCAGGCCACCTCCGATTTCAACTCCGGTTCCAACCCGGAACTGAAGCCGGAAACCGCCAAGACCTGGACCGTCGGCCTGGTCTACAGCCCGGAGTTCGTGCAGGGCCTGGACGTCAGCCTGGACTGGTGGAAGATCCGCATCGACAACGCCATCGTCGGCGAGTCGGCCACCGACATCCTCAACCAATGCTACGTGCAGGGTGTGGATTCGGCCTGCGGTCGCTTCACCCGTTCCACCGCTGCGGCCACCCGTGGCCAGGTCTCGGCGCTGGATCGCTCGCTGGTCAACGCCGGCTACCGCGAAACCGCCGGCTATGACATCGGTGTGCGTTACCGCCTGCCGGAAACCGCATACGGCAAGTTCGCCATCAACTGGAACACCACCTACACCGACTACCTGGAGCAGCGCAACGACAGCGCCGCCACCACCCCGGTGGAACAGCGCGTGGGCTGGGCCGGCGACTTCCGCGTGCGTTCGACCGTCAACCTGGATTGGCAGTACGGCAACCTGGGCATCGGTTGGACCGCCCGTTACTACTCGGGCATGAAGGAAGCCTGCTCGTACGATCTGGGCGGTGGCCCGGACTGCAACATGGCCGACTTCTCCTCGCCGTATACCGATGCACAGCCGAGCCGCAAGGTGGGTTCCAACACCTTCCACGACCTGCAGGTGCGTTACAGCCTGCCGTGGGATGGCACCGTGTCGCTGGGCCTGAACAACGTGTTCGACCACCAGGGTCCGATCATGTACAGCCAGCCGAACAGCAGCTTCACCTACTACGGTGGCTTCGATATCGGTCGTTTCATGTACATGAAGTACCAGCAGCGCTTCTAAGCCTGCAACCGCGTTCCCGCCCCGGCCAACTCTCTCCTGGCCGTGGATGGAAGCAGAACGGCGCCCCTCGGGGCGCCGTTCTTTTTTTGCGGGGTCGGATCCCTTCGCTCCGCGAAGGGCTCTGACCCATAGGTTCGCCGGGCATGGCCCGGCGCTACCGCTACCGCCTGGCGGCGCGCATCGCACGCACGTTGTCTGCGACGAACAGGATCAACCCGGCCCAGATCGCCGCAAAGCCGATCGCCTTGCCGGTGTCGAAGGCCTCGTGGAAGAAGAACACGCCCAGCAGCAGCTGCAGGCTCGGTGCGATGTACTGCAGGATGCCAACCAGCGACAGCGGAATGCGCTTCACGCCGTAGGCGAAACCGATCAGCGGCACCGCCGTGACCACGCCACCGAAGATCAGCAGCAGATCGTTGCCCCAGCCCCAGCCACCGAAGAAGCCGCCGCCATGGCCGTTCTCAGCCCACAGCGCAAAGCCCAGCGCCGGCAGGAACAGATACAGGCTTTCCACTCCCAGCCCGGCCACCGGGTCGACCGACACCAACTTGCGCAGCAGGCCGTACAGGCCGAACGAACAGGCCAGGCCCAGCGCGATCCACGGCGGCGTACCCGCATCGATGGTCAACCAGGCCACGCCCACCGCGGCGATGGCCACGGCCAGCCACTGCACGCGGCGCAGGCGCTCTTTCAGCACCAGCACGCCCAGCAGCACATTCACCAGCGGGTTGATGAAGTAGCCCAGGCTGGTCTCGATCACGTGACCGGCATTGACCGCCCAGATGTACAGGCCCCAGTTGAAGGCGATGGTCAGGCTCGATACCGCCAGGATCGGCAGCGCGCGCGGTTGCGCGGCGATCTTCTTCCACCAACCCAGCCGCGATGCGATCAGCAGCCAGGCCACCACCAGCACGGTGCTCCAGATGATGCGGTGGGCGATGATCTGGAACGACGGCACTTCGTTCAGCAGATGCCAGTAGACCGGCACCAGCCCCCACAGCACGAAGGTGGACGCGGTAACCAGCAGGCCGCGGCGTTGTTCTTTCTCGTCCATGCTCATCGCTTGCGTGTCCTTGCCATTGTCAGTACCACCACACCCAGAAGTATCACTGCCATGGCCAGGAAGTCGCGCCAGCCGAAACGTTCGCCGTTCAACGCCGCACCCAGCAGCACCGCGATCACCGGATTGACGTAGGCATAGCTGCCGGCCAGCGCCGGGCGTACGTTCTGCAGCAGCCAGACGTAGGCGGTGAATGCCACGATCGAACCGAACACGCACAGATAGGCCATCGCCAGCAGGCCACCGGCATCGGGCAGGGTGGTGGGGCGCTCGCCGACGATCAGGCCGATCAGCACCAGCAGCACACCCCCGCAGATCATCTGCCCGGCGGCGGTCATGAACGGGCCCGGCAGGTCCTGCCCGCGTGCCCACACCGAGCCGAACGCCCAGCCGACCGGTGCGATCAGCAGCAGCACCAGCCCGGTGGGCGATGCAGTCAGGCTGCTGCCGGCGTTGAGCCAGACCACGCCGACGAAGCCGACGGCGATGCCCAGCCATTCGCCCTTGCTGGCGTGCTGGCCACGCAGGGCCGAGAACAACGCCATCCACAGCGGCACCGAGGCCACCGCCGTGGCGGCCAGGCCGGATGACACCTCGCGCTCGGCCAGCACCACCATGCCGTTGCCCAGCACCAGCATGGTCACGCCCATGATGGCCAGGTTGCGCCACTGCCGCAGGCTCGGCTTCGGCATCTTCCAGAACAGGCGCAGCGCCAGGTACATCACGCCGCCGGCAATGATGAACCGGCTGCCGGAGACCATCGTCAGCGGCAGCGCGCCGCCATGCAGGGCCTTGGCGATACCCAGGTAGGTCGAGCCCCAGACCACGTAGACCAGCAGCAGCGCCAACGCGACAAGGCCACCCCGGGGAGCAGCCGCAGACGGAACGGGGGGAGCCGACATGACACACCAGGGAGCCGGGGGAAACCGATTTTAGGACGTTTTGGTTATGGTCCGGCAGCCCATGTGGTGGCACGCTGTCATCCATCCATGTCCCGCCCGCCCCTCCGGCACCCGGCGTTGACGTGGGATGCAGTACCCAGGAGGCTGGCCGGCAGCGCACTGCGCGCCCCTGGCACCGATCTTTCCCGCATGGACGCACCGCATCGAGGATTCCCACCCAGATGAGCACCACGTCCCAACCCGCCGTACCCGCCAGCGATGGCGCCGCCCTGCGGCGTTCCATCTCCAACACCCTCAAAGGCTCCGCCGGCAACCTGGTGGAGTGGTACGACGTCTACGTGTACTCGGTGTTCGCCGTGTACTTCGAATCGCAGTTCTTCTCGCCTGAAGACAAGAACTCCACCATGTACGTGTGGGCGATCTTCGCCGCGACCTTCCTGATGCGCCCGATCGGCGCATGGTTCTTCGGCCGCTTCGCCGACCGCCATGGCCGTCGCCTGGCGTTGACCGTGTCGGTCACGCTGATGGCCTTCTGCTCGTTCATCATCGCCATCACCCCCACCGCTGCCAGCATCGGCATCTGGGCGGCGATCATCCTGCTGTTCGCGCGTCTGCTGCAGGGCTTCGCCACCGGTGGCGAGTACGGTGCCAGCGCCACGTACATGTCCGAGGCCGCCATCCCCGGCCGCCGCGGCTTCCTGTCCTCCTTCCACTACGTCACCCTGGTGGGCGGCCACGTGCTGGCCCAGCTGACCCTGTTCGTGATGCTGACGTTCTGGGCCAAGCCGGAAATCTCCGAGTGGGGCTGGCGCATCGCCTTCGGCATCGGTGGCATCGCCGCCGTGGTGGTGTTCTGGCTGCGCCGTGGCATGGACGAATCGCTGTCGGAATCCTCCATCGAAGCCGCGCGCGAGGGCAAGGACAAGAAGTCCGGCTCGATGTACGAACTGTTCGTGCACCAGTGGCGTCCGCTGCTGCTGTGCTTCCTGATCACCGCCGGTGGCACCATCGCCTTCTACACCTACTCGGTGAACGGCCCGAAGATGATCCAGAGTGCGTTCGCCGGCAACGATCCGATGACCGGCACGCTGATCAACCTGGGTGTGCTGGCCTTCCTGATGGTGTTGCAGCCGGTGGGCGGCTGGCTGTCTGACATCATCGGCCGCAAGAGCCTGCTGGTGTTCTTCGGCGTGGGCGGCGTGCTGTACAGCTGGTACCTGATCACCCAGCTGCCGCACCAGCACGATGCCACCTTCGCCTTCCTTACCCTGGCACTGGGCTTTGTCATCCTCACCGGCTACACCTCCATCAATGCCGTGGTGAAGGCAGAACTGTTCCCCACCCACATCCGTGCGCTGGGCGTGGGCTTCGGCTATGCATTGGCCAACTCGCTGTTCGGCGGCACCGCGCCGCTGCTGTACCAGGGCGCATTGAAGACCGGCCACGTGGACTGGTTTGCCATCTACGTCACCGCGACGATCGCGGTATCGTTGGTGGTCTATGTGTTCTTCCTCACCAACAAGGGCCCCAACTGGCTCGACGGCACCCGCAAGTAAGCGCGCCGTAGTGATCGCGGCCACCGGTGCAATGCCGGTGGCCGCCGCTTCTCCTGCCACGCCGCTGGTGTGGCTTGCACTGGGTCTGGGCGCAGCAACCCTGCTGGCATGGCTGATCCGCCGGCCCGGCGCCCAGGCGAGTTGGCCACGTATCGGCTTCGGTATTGCATTGCTGGCGTTCTGCGCTGCGCTGGTGTTGCAGCTGGCAGTGGATCTGGGCAGCGGTACCAGCACCCTGCATCTGCGTCTGAGCCGGGGTAGCAATCCTGCACCGGGGGCCGGCCTGCGCACGATGGCGGTGTGTTACGTGGCCGCGCTTGTGGCCGCCGGCTGGGGTTCTTGGAAGCTGCTGCGGAAGACGTGGTAATGCCGGCCGCTGGCCGGCATCTGCGCATCCCTTCGGAAGGTTCATGAGGTTGCCGGCCAGCGGCGGCATTACCGCGCGTTCAGAGGTTGCCCGCCAGCGGCCAGCATTGCCTTGCGCTTAGAAGTTGCCGACCAACGGCCGGCACTATCGTTTACCGGCGGGCGGCTTCGCTCTTCTCGCGGGTGCCGTGGAATTCCGATTCCTTTTCCCACTGCGGCCAGCGACGGCTGTTGGCCAGCTCTGCGCCCAGGTCGTAGACCAGCAGGGTATCGGCCGCGTGACCCGCCGGATCCCAGCTCGGCGTCCACGCATCGCAGGCCTGGTGGTAGCAGTCGGCGAAGTACTTCTCGCGCAGCGCGCGGCCAGCTTCGACACCGCCGTCCAGCTTGTCCAGGCCCGGGCCGATGGTGATCGCCGGCACGCCCAGGCGGGCGAAGGCGAAGTGGTCGGCACGGTAGAAGAAGCCGGCTTCCAGATTCGGGTCCGGGCTGTAGCTGCGGCCACGGGCCTTGGCCACGCGTTCCAGGTCGCCTTCCAGCGACACCCGGCCCTTGCCCCACGACGCGATGTCACGGGTGGCACCATCCGGGCTGAACATCTCGATGTTCAGTACCGCAGCGGTCTTGTCCAGCGGCGCCAGCGGGTGCGCAGCGTAGTAGCTGGCGCCCAGCAGGCCCTTCTCTTCAGCGGTCAGCGCGACGAAGTACAGGGTGCGCTGCGGCTGCGGGCCAGCGGCGAACACTCGGCCCAGTTCCAGTACGGTGGCCACACCGGTGGCGTTGTCGATCGCACCGCGGCGGATGCGGTCGCCCTTGGCGTCGGCCTGGCCAATACCGAAGGCATCCCAGTGCGCCGAGAAGATCACCGCCTCATCGGCGTGCTCGCCGCCGGGCAGCTTGGCCACCACGTTGCGGGTCACCACCTGCTCGCGCTTGAGCGCGAAATCGACGCTCAGCTTGGCGTTGTCCAGCGCGACCGGACGGAAGTCCGCGCTCATCGCCTTGCGCTTCTCGGCATCGAAATCCAGGCCGGCGTCGGCGAAGATCTGTTCGGCCAGCTCCCGCTGCATCCAACCGCGCAGCGGCGTGTGCTGGGCCATCGCTTCAGCCTGGCCGCGCTCGATATCGAACAGCGGCGAGGTGCCCGAACTCTTCACCGTAGCCCAGCCATAGGCGGCCGGTGCGGTCTCGTGCACGATCAGCACGCCTTCAGCACCTCGGCGTGCGGCTTCCTCGAACTTGTAGGTCCAGCGGCCGTAGTAGGTCACCGCCTTGCCATCGAATGCACCCGGCGCATCCGCTTCAAAATCGGCGTCGTTGATCAACATCACGGCGATCTTGCCGTGCAGGTCCACGTCCTTGTAGTCGTTCCAGTGGCGCTCGGGCGCGTCGATGCCGTAGCCGACGAACACCAGCGGCGCATCCTTGATCTGCACGCGCTTGCGCGGCTGCAGGCTCTGCAGGGTCACGTCCACGCCATTGGCCAGCGCCCGCTTGCCGCCCTTCAGGGCAAGACTGGCCTTGGCCGGGCCATCCAGCTGCGCGCGCACCAGCGGCACCGGCTGCACCCAGCTGCCGTCCACACCACCCGGCTGCAGCCCGTAGCTGCGGAACTGCTCGATCAGGTACTGCACGGTGCGTTCTTCGCCTTCGGTGGCCGGTGCACGGCCTTCGAATTCGTCCGATGCCAGTACGCGCACATGACGCGACAGCGCCTGCGGATCGATGCCGCCGCCGGGCAGGTCATTGGCCGCATGGGCCAGGCCACCGACGAACAGGCAGGACGACAGCAGCAACACGCGCATCGGGTTCACGGCAGTACCACGGCTAGCTTGGGAATAGCCAGAGTGTAACGTGACAGTGCAATGACGGCGCGGGTCGCGCCCGGCGTCATTCACGCGTGGCGTGGATCTACCGCGACGCGCGGTCCAGCCAGCAGGCCAGGCCCTGTGCGTTGAGTTCGATATCCATCGCCAGCACCTCGGTCACTGCGGCCTGGTCCAGCGCGCAGCCATGCTGCTGTGCACGCTCCAGGTACAGCGCCTGCAGCGCGGCCAGCAGGCAGCGATGACGGTCGGGGCGGCCGTCGCACTGGCGGCCGATTGCCGCCATCGCATCGATCTGTTCGAACAGATCCTCGGCCAGCTTTTCGACCTGTTCGACACGACCGTAGTGGGTCAGGTACATCGCCTGTGGTGCGTAGCCGAGCATGCGTTGGATCGACGCCCTCATCGCGTCCGGGTCGAACTGCACCGGCGATGAGGTGGGGAAGATGAAAGCGCCCTGCGCACTGTCCAGTTCGCGGTAGGAGATGCCAAAGGTATCGCCGGTGAACCAGCTGCGGCTGCGCGCATCCCACACGCAGTAGTGGTGCAGCGCATGGCCCGGGGTATGCAGCAGCACCAGCTCGCGGCCTGCCAGGTCGATGCGCTGGCCGTCGTCAGCCACCAGCACGCGATGCTCGGGAATCGCTTCGATGCGGCCATAGCTGCGCGCGATTTCCTCGGCCCCATAGACGGCGGTGGCACCGGCGATCAGCCGGGTCGGATCGATCATGTGCGGCGCGCCGCGCGGATGCAGCACCGCACGCGCATTCGGCAGCTGCTGCATCAGCAGGCCAGCGCCGCCGGCATGATCCAGATGCACATGGGTCAGCAGCAGCCAGTCCACCGCCTCCACGCCCAGCCCGTTGTCGGTCAAGGCCTGCAGCATCGCCGGCACCGACAGGCCGGTACCGCAGTCGACGAACGCGGCACGGCCATTTTCGATGATCAGGTAAGCGGCATCGAAATCAGGCCGTTGGAAATCGGTATCGATGGTGTGGATGCTGGGATCGGCGGTCATTGACGCGCACCTGGCAGGATCGGGAACAGAGGCCCATGGTAGGCGCGCCGGCATGGCGTGATCGATGCGGCTTTGGTCGGAGGGGGCAATTCTGTAGAGCCGAGCCCACGCTCGGCCGCCCTTCTGCCAGACATCAGCCGAGCATGGGCTCGGCTCTACATAGGGCACACGCGGGGCGCTACATCAGAGGCGCAACCAGCGCGGGCGCAGCAACAGGGCCATAACCAGCACCGCCAGGAACGCGCCATAGGCATACAGCACCGCCAGCACCTGCGGCCAGATCGGTCCGGCGCCCGGCTGTACCAGACCGATGTGGTGGCCCCACAGCATCGCCACGATGCTCAGCGCGAGCGCCAGCGCCAGGGTAGTGCCATCGAACAGGCGCCGCCGCGCGGTACGCGGCTGGCGCGGGAACAGCCAGTACAGGCTGCCCAGCAGAATGAACCAGGGCAGGAACAGCAGCAGCGACAACCAGGCCATCGCAGACTCCATGTCATCGCGCCTGAGGCGCGCGGACATCATGCCATGGCCGCAATGCACTGTAGAGCCGAGCCGATGCTCGGCTGCTTTTCCGCCAAGCCGAGCGTGGGCTCGGCTCTACAAAGGTGGTGCAGGTCAGGCCGCTTCGCGCAGCACGGCCAGCGCCGCCAGCACCGCATCGACCTCGGCTTCCAGCTTGAACAGCTCGCTCTGCAGCTGGTCGCCCTGCTCGGCCTGCTTCAGCACCGCGATCAGCTGGCCGGCATCGCGCGGCGAGTCGAAGCCTTCGCTCTGGATCAGCAGCGTGCCGTCGCCTGCGGTCAGCTTGAAGTAGAAACGGCCATCCTTCTCGCGGTACTGCTTGAACAGCGGCGGCGCGGCGCGGGCTTCACCGGCATCTTCGCTGGCGATGTCACCGGCATCGGACAGATCACGCAGGCCGACCGCATGGCGCAGCTCTTCAAGCAGCGGTGCCGCCAGCTGCTCACGCAGCTGCTGGCCACGGCGCTTGAGCAGCGCTTCGATCTTTTCCGGCTCGGCCATCAGCGCGTTGTAGCGCTCGCGCAGCGGCGACAGTTCGCTGTCGATGCGCTCGAACAGCTGCTGCTTGGCATCGCCCCAGCTGATGCCGTCGGCGAAGGCCTTGGCGAATGCGGCGGTCTGTTCCGGGGTGGCGAACGCCTGGTACATCTGGAACAGCGCCGAACCTTCGGTGTCCTTCGGCTCGCCCGGTGCACGCGAGTCGGTCAGGATCGAGAACACCAGTTTCTTCAGCTCTTCGCGCGGCACGAACAGCGGAATGGTGTTGTGGTAACTCTTGCTCATCTTGCGGCCATCCAGGCCCGCCAGCGTTGCCACCTGCTCGTCGATCACCACGTCCGGCAGCGGGAAATACTCCTTGCCGTACACATGGTTGAAGCGCTGGGCGAAGTCGCGCGCCATCTCGATGTGCTGGATCTGGTCACGGCCCACCGGCACCTGGTTGGCCTTGAAGATCAGGATGTCGGCGGCCATCAGCACCGGGTACATGAACAGGCCGGCGCTGACACCTGCGTCCTCGTCCTGGCCTTCCTCACGGTTCTTGTCCACCGCCGCCTTGTAGGCATGGGCGCGGTTGAGGATGCCCTTGCTGGCGATGGCGGTCAGGAACCACATCAGCTCGGTGGTCTCGCGGATGTCGCTCTGGCGGTAGAACCACACGTGTTCCGGGTCCAGGCCACAGGCCAGCCAGCTGGCGGCGATCTCCAGGGTCGCGCGCTGGGTGCGCTGCGGGTCCTGCGACTTGATCAGGCTGTGCAGATCGGCCAGGAAGAAGAAGCTCTCGATATCCGGCGCGCGGCTGGCCGCGATGGCCGGGCGGATGGCGCCAACGTAGTTGCCCAGGTGGGGCGTGCCGGAGGGGGTGATGCCGGTAAGGACTCGGGTCGTCATGACTGCGTACGGAAACCTTCTATGAACGGAGCCAGTTTACCGTGCACACGGTCAACCCCGTCAGGGCCCCCGGCACGTTCATTCACCCAACCCCGCTGGAGACGCCCAATGAAACGCCTGCTGCCCCTGCTGCTGATCCTGCCCCTGGCCGGCTTCCGCCCGGCCCCGCTGCCCCCGCCGATGCCGCAGGACGGCCCGGTGCGCGTGGCCCTGGTCGACCGCGACCGCGGCACCGAGCTGCGCAGCTACCCGGCCGATGGCCAGCGCTGGGTGGCCGGTGAGCGCGGCCACCGCTATGCAGTGCGCCTGTACAACGACAGCCCGCGCCGGGTGCTGGTGGTGCTGTCGGTGGACGGGGTCAACGCCATCTCCGGCGAAGATGCCGATCCCTCGCAGACCGGCTACGTGCTCAACCCCGGCCAGCGCGCGGACATCACCGGCTGGCGCAAGACCCAGGACGAAGTGGCGCAGTTCGTCTTCAGCAGCCCCAGCGGCAGCTACGCCAGCCGCACCGGCCGCCCCGACAACGTCGGCGTGGTTGGCGTAGCGGTGTTCGAAGAGGCGCGCCGCTGGTACCCGCGTCCGCAGCCGATCCTGCGTGATCGCGCCGGGCCGGCGCCGGAGGCGGCCGAAGCCTCGGCGGCCGCCGATGCCAGTGCCAGCCGCATCGAAGGTTACTCGGCCAAGTCGCAGGCACCTGCGCTGGGCACCGGCCACGGTGCACGTGAGAGTTCCTCGGTGCGCGATACCGATTTCGAACGCGCCACCCGCAGCCCGGCACAGGTGCTGCAGCTGCGCTACGACAGCGCCCGCAACCTGCGCGCACGCGGCATCCTGCTCGATTCGCCCTCGCGCCTGGACCGCCAGCCGCAGGCGTTCCCCAACCGCTACGTGCCCGACCCGCCGGCACGTTGATCGCCGCACAGCACAACGCCCGCACCTCCCGGCGCGGGCGTTGTCTGTGGGGGCAGAACGTGGGCGTGCGTCGCCCGGTTACTTGTAGTCCGGATAGTCCTTGCTCACGCTGTCCTGGAAGTCGCGGACTTCTTTCTCAGCGCGGTCCTTGGCCCAGCCATAGCGTTCCTGCAGGCGACCCGCCAGATATTCGGCATTGCCCTCGGCCACATCGAAATCGTCGTTGGTCAGATCGCCCCACTTCGCCTGGGCCTTGCCCTTGAGCTGGGACCACTTGCCGGAAATGATGTCTTTGTTCATTGCTGAGGCTTCCTTGGAATGCAACGGCGTTGTTACCGTGGCTGCAGCATCGCGCAGTGGACGTTGAAGCACGGTCAACCGGCCATGAAAACGCTGCTCACCTGCTTGAATGGTTCACTCAACCCCATGCTCCGCGCGTTTCCATATAATTCATGAACTCATCTTCAGATGAAATCACCCCCATGGAGAGACTGATGCGGAGCGTTGCCGAAAAGGATTCTGCTGTCCTGAAGAAATTCAACGACGAACTTGCGACGATGGTGCGCAGCCAACCTCTGCAGCAGGTCGATGAGGCATCCAGGCCTTTGCTCCAAGTCATCGCATATCACCTGATCTTTGAGTTCCTCATCGAAAAGTGGATTGACTATGCGGTCAATGACGGAAATTCGGTGTTCCGCGGAATAGAGAAAATTGGTTTCCACAACAAGCTCTATCTCGCCAAGAATCTGGGATTCCCCAAGGATCTTTTCCAGATCCTTGATCAGATCAACAACGAGCGCAATCAGCTTGCCCACAAGATCGACAGGAAGCCTTGGGCCACAAAGGATCTAATGAAGCTGGGCGAGCAAGCCGACAAGCTTGGCAGCCCGGGGTCGAAGCTTGCCGAACTTCGTCTCTCCAATGGGAAGTCGATTGCCTCTGGGGACGCGCTGACTGAGAGCGAACTGCTGTATCTGGTTCTCACCGCAATTTACGGAAAACTCCACAATTTCGTTTTCACTGATATCCACAACAGACGGTCATCCCCACTTCACTGACGGCACCTCACATCACCTGCGCACAAAAAAGGCCGGGAAGATCCCGGCCTTTTCCGTACTGCGCACCACCTCAGGCTCAGTTGCCCTTGGCGGCATCCTCAACCTTCTCACCAGCCTTCTGCACGTCCTTGCCGGCACCGGCAACGGTGTTGCAACCGGCCAGCAGGGCCACCGAGAACATCGACAACAGCATCAGGGCAACTACGCGCTTCATGGGCTTCTCCTTGGGTTTGCCGCTACACCGCTCAATCACGGGGTTCGGTTGTATTGATCGGGGCGGCAGGCTGGTTGAAGCCAACACTGCCGCGTGAGGTGCAATCTGGCGGCAGGGGCGTGGAGCGCGTGTGAACGGTTCGTCCAACCGTTCAGGCAAGACCCTCTCAATCGCGCATCAGGGTCGACTTTCCGAACAGGCTTTCCACCAGATCCACGGCCAGTTCGGCGGTGCTGTTGTGGTTGTCCAGCAGCGGATTGAGTTCGACGATATCCAGCGAGCCCATGCGGCCACTGTCGGCGATCATCTCCATCACCAGCTGCGCTTCGCGGTAGTTCACCCCGCCCGGCACCGTGGTGCCCACACCCGGGGCGATGCTCGGGTCGAGGAAATCGACATCGAAGCTGACGTGCAGGTGGGTGTTCTCATCGATGCCGGCCAGCGCCGCTTCCACGGTGCGCTTCATGCCGTTCTCATCGATGTAGCGCATGTCGTAGACATCGACCTTGTGGGTCTTGATCAGGCGCTTCTCTTCCGGGTCCACCGAACGGATGCCGATCTGGTGCATCTGCGAGGGCTTGATGGCCGGCGAGGTGCCACCCAGCTTGGTCAGCGCATCCGGGCCAAGGCCGCACAGGCAGGCCACCGGCATGCCGTGGATGTTGCCCGACGGGGTCACATCGCTGGTGTTGAAATCCGAGTGCGCATCCAGCCACAGCACGCGCAGGTCCTTGCCCTGCTCGCGGCACCAGCGCGCGACTGCAGTGATCGAACCGATGCCCAGGCAGTGGTCGCCACCGAGCATGATCGGCATGCGCCCGGCCTGCAGCTCGGCATAGCTGGCTTCCATCAACGCGTGGTTCCACGCCACCACTTCGTCCAGGTGACGATAGCCCTGCACCGGCGCGGTCCACGGGTTGCGTGGGCCGTCCAGGTTGCCGAGGTCGCGCACGTCCACGCCACGCGCTTCCAGTGCTTCAGGCAGGCCAGCCACGCGCAGGGCTTCCGGCCCCAGCCGGGCGCCGCGATGGCCCGCCCCGATGTCGGTGGGGACGCCGATCAGGGTAACGGCGGGATGATGGGCCATGGGTGCCTCCTGCGAACGAAAAAGAAGCACAGTCTAGCCAGACGCATGTGACACCACTCGCGGCGGTGCAGCAGGATCACCCACGGGCTGTGCCGGCCGCTGGCCGGCAACCATTCTGCCTTCAGGGTTCGCGGAGTTTGCCGGCCAACAGCCGGCACCACCCCATCGTGATCAACGATGACGTATCGGCGTCAGGCTCTGCACCTGGCCGTTGTTGCGCATCATGCACAGGAAGCGGCCCTCGGGATAATCGATGATCAGTTCCTGGTAATCGGTTCCGACCGGTACTTGGGTCACGAGCGTGCCCTGCGCGCCTTTGCTTGCGTTGCACGCACCGAGCGCGGTATCACCCGCTGGCGCGTTGGCTGCGGCCTTGGACATGTTGCGGAACGTCGCACGGCAGCCACCGTTGACCCACACCGAATGCCGCGACAGGCCCCAGTTGCTGCCCTGCTCGCAACGGGTACGGCTGAGCTGGCGCACGACCTCCACAGTGCCACGCGTGTCCATGTCACAGGACACCTGGCGCTGGTCGGTGGATTCGCAGGTCACTTCCCGTGGCAGCGCCGCATTGTCATTGCGATCCTGATCCCGGTGGTGCCTGCCCCCTTCTGCGGCCGCAGGCGTACCGCCGCCGCTGACCTGGCAGATGCCGTTGGCACCACCGCGCCCGGTGTAGCTGACCTGCGGCGCACCGTCATCGCCGGTGCTGATCGAAAGCGTGGTGCCGCTGTTGGCATCGCGCGCCTCGAAGTAGCGATCGTTGAAGCGCTTGAGTGTGGCCTCGCGGCCCTGCACGTAGACCGGCCCGCCTTCGTCGGCGTGCACGTCGATGCCACCCGGGCAACTGGCGTTGAAGAACGGCACGGCGGCCATCGCCGGTGCTGCGAAGGCGCTGGCGAGCAGCGCGACGGTCAACGACAGGCGGTGGCGGCGCATGGTCGGCTTCCTGGCAAAAGATGTGCGGTGGGCACCAGTATGGGGGCTGCCGGAGTCGCTCTGTCGTGAGGAACATCAAGCCACCGATCACCGGCTGCAGACCGCCGCCAGCGGGCCAGCGCTATCATCGGGGTATCACACGGACGTCCGGTACACACGCATGACCGCCCTGCCCTTCGACCACGCGCAACAGCTGCTGCTGGCGCTGCAGCAACGCATCCATGCCTTCACCCTGGACAGCGCGGCCGAGCATGAACTGGACATCCAGGATCCGGCAGACCCGCTGTGGGCGGCGCTGCAGGAACGGGTGACCGTGGCGCCGTTGTACGGCGGCCTGCACGTGGAGTTCTTCGGCAACCCATGGGAGGAGCCGTTCGCGTGGACGCTGGCCTGCCTGTCCGATCAGCGCGTGGCCGATGCGATCATGTCGCTGTCGTTCACCGGCCCGGATGAAGGAGCCAACGGCACGCGTGAGTGGGAGTTCACTGCCCTGCTGGACAGCGATGTGCGTTTCCCGCGCCTGCGCTCGTTGTCGATCTCCCCCACCGAACCGGCCGACCACAACATGTCGCTGGTGCAGCGCGCGGGCACCATCATGGAAGAAGACGGCGAGATCGCCCGCTTCGTTTCCAAAGCCCCGTATCTGAGCGAACTGGTGGTGCCGAATGCACCTGACGCCGCGTTCTTCGAGGTGCCGCTGCCACACCTGCACAGCCTGCGCATCGGCGGTGGCTCTGACACCCAGCGCTTCATCGACAACCTCGTCGCATCACGCAACCTGCCTGCGTTGGGCCTGCTGGATTTCAGCGAATCGACGGAGCTGCAGTTCACCTGGGCCGACGCGCGCGAGCCTGATGCGGTCACGCCTTTCGCGGTCTATGAGCGCTTGTTCGCCAGCGACGCCTTCGATGCGCTGCACACCTTCCGGCTGCGCAACAGCGCGCTGGCGCTGGAACAGCTGCAGTCACTGCAGGTTATGCGCCCACGGTTGTCGTTCATGGTCATCCAGGCAGCAACGGGGGGCTATGTCAGTCATTTCGCCAAGGATGGGTTTCCGTGGCGGCACCTGGTGCCGGGTGATCCGGGGCAGCGTTGATCGGACACGAACAGTGCCAATTCACGCCACCTTCTTCACCTTCTTCGAAGTGGTCTTGCCTGAATTGGCTTTGGGCTTCGCCTTGACTGGCTTGCCGTTGCTGTCGACCGGCACCAGGCTGAGACGGAACCCAAGCGATCTGGCCAGCTTGCTGAGGTTGCCCATGGTTGGGTTTCCTTCTCCACGCAGCATCTTGTAGAGCGTTTCGCGGGCGATCCCCGTAGTGCGTGCAAGATCTGAGATGTTTCGTGCTCTCGCCACGATACCCAGTACGGACGCGATGAAGGCCGAGTCATCGGGAGCCTCTTCCAGCGCGGCTTCGATGAAAAAAGCGATGTCTTCTTCATCGCGCAGGTGTTCAGCAGCGTCCCAATCGTGCAGCTGTACTTTGTTGTTCATGACGGTCTGCCTCATCTTCTGTCGCGTATACGCTGCGGCTACTTGGTCAAAGCAGGCTGGCGAGCTTGCGGGCCTGCTCGATGTCGCGTGACTGGCTGTCTTTGTCGCCGCCGCACAGCAGGATGTAGGTAATTCCAGCGCGCTGCGTGTAATAGATGCGGTATCCCGGGCCGGAGTCGATTTTCAGTTCGGCGATACCGCCGGCGAGCACCCGGTGCTTGCCGGGATTACCCAGCGCCAGCCGTGTAATGCGTACAGCGACGCGCTGACGGCCCTGCTTGTCACGCAGACCGTTGAGCCAACTGTTGAACTCAGTGGTTGTCTGAATTCTCGCCACATGTCCACTATAATGGACACATGCGATGATCGCAACTCATGTGGGGAACGCCACTGGACTGCTTGCACTGATCGTGGTCAGTGGATGGTGCCGCTTATCCGAATCGAACGGATGACCTACTGTTTACAAGACAGTTGCTCTACCAACTGAGCTAAAGCGGCATGGGGTGAAACGCCGACGGCAGCGCCGTGGTTTGGGAATTCTAGCGCAGTCGCGTGCATTCCAGCGACCGTTGCTGCGCGGCACCGCTGCGCTGCTGCGCCTGGGCCGGTTCGGCGGCAGCCGACAGCTGCCCTTCCAGCCACCATTGGCCCGCATCACCACTGGCCACCAGACGCGGCTGGAAGCCGGCGGCCTGTACTGCGGCCATGCGCCGTTCGGCGCCCTCGCGGTTGCGGTACTGGCCCAGCGCAATGGCGTTGGTCTCGTCGCCCTGGCTGATGATGTAGTAGTCGCTGAGGCCGGCGGCGACGATGCGCTTGACTGTGGCCTGCGCGTCATCGCGGCTGGCGGCGGCGGGCAGCAGCACGCGGTAACGGGCGCTGCCGCTGGCGGCGGGCTGCTCGCGCAGGCGCACCTGGCTCAGCAGGTTGCCCGCACGGCTTTGTGCGGCGGTGGCGGCGGCACGGTCGGGGAACGGGCCCAGTGCCAGGCAGCGCGGCGGTGCAGGCGGGGCTGCGGGCTTCTCGGCCACCGGTCCCGGCGCTGGCTTGGCGATGGCGGCGACCGGTTCGGGCGCCTTCGCCGGTTCGGCGGGTTTGCTGACCGATGTCGGAGTCGGAGTCGCCGCTGCCGGCGCAGGTGCAGCAGCCACTGCGGTAGCCGGCGCGGCCTCACGCTCCACCAATGCTTCTGTGGGTGCCGCTGCAGAGACCTGCGCGGCCACGGCCGCATCGGTCCCGCCGGGCAGCCAACGCAGTTCGGCCACGCCGGTCGGGTGCGGTGGCAACGGCGCGCGCGCGGGCTCATCGCGCAGCAGCCACCAGGTGGCGACACCAAGATTGAGGATCGCCAGCACGACGATCAGGGCACGGGTCAGCATGCGCCGATACTAGCCTGCGGGCTGGTGCACCGCCCAGCGGGCGAGGCCATCCAGCACCAGCGACGGGTGGTAGTCGGCGCCGTCCAGCAGCGGCATCAATGCCGGCGCGCCACCGCCATGCACCAGCAGCGACGGCATCACGCCCAGCAGCGCCTGCGCTTGGCGGGCACTGCGTTCGACCAATGCAACGGCGGCACCATCGCAGCCGGACGCCAACGCATCAGCGGTGTCGTTGGCGAATTCGCTGTAGTCACCACCGCTGGCCGGCAACTGCACCGCGCGCGCGTGCAATGCCTCGCGCATGGTGGTCGGCGAGGCGGAAATGCGTCCGCCGTGATGCTGACCATCGGCATCAAGCAGGTCGATGGTCAGGGCGGTGCCGACACCGACCACCAGCACCGGCCGTTGCGCCTTTGCGGCGGCAAGCAGGGCCAGGAAACGGTCGACACCGAATTTTTCCGGCTTGGCGTAGGCAATGCGTACGCCTGCACACTGGGCGCTGGTGCGCACCACATGCACGTGCTCGAAGCGGCGCTGCAGCTGATCCAGCATTGCGCTGGTCAGCGACGGCGCGGCGACGCTGGCGACAAACGCGGTTTCACCACTGGGCAGGCTGTGCGGCGGTTGCCCGGCCATGCCTTCGGCGCCATGTGCCCAGGCCTGTACGTCGCCGGCGCGGTCGCCATGCAAGGGGGCAAACTTGAAACGCGAATTGCCCAGGTCGAACAACCAGTCGCTCATGCTTTTCTCACACTGACTTCGCCGGCATGCAGCAGGCGCTCGCGGCCATCGATGTCAACGCGCAGCGCGCCATCGTCGGCCAGGCCGAGCGCGGTACCGTGCTGCCACTGTCCATCCAGCTGCACGCGCACTTCGCGACCGGCCAGCATGTCGAACGCTGCATAGCGCGGCAGGAACGGCGCCAGCCCCTCGCGATCGAATTCTTCCAGCGCCGGCAGCAGGCGTGCCAGCACCGCGGCCACCACCGTGTTGCGATCCACCGATGCGCCGGCCAGCGTGTCCAGGTCCACCCAGGGCTGGGTGATCTGTTCGGCGAAGGCCGGCGGCATGTGTACGTTGATGCCGATACCGATCACTGCGCGCGCCGGGCCGGCGTACTCGCCACCGCCCTCGGCCAGCAGGCCGACCAGCTTGCGGCCATCCACCAGCACGTCGTTTGGCCATTTCAGCTGTGCCTGCGCGTAGCCCAGGTCGTGCAGCGCTTCGGCCACGGCGACGCCGGCGACCAGGCTCAGGCCGGCCAGTCGGCCCAGGCCACCCTCGAACAGACGCAGCACCGACAGATACACATGCGCGGCCAACGGCGAGGCCCAGGTGCGGCCACGACGGCCACGGCCACCGGTCTGGCGCTCGGCCAGCAGGACGCTGACACCGCGCTGGGGCGCGCTGCACCGCAGCAATTCGGCGTTGGTGGAGTCCACCGTCCAGGCCACCTGCAGGTCGTGCAGCAGCGCGGCGGCGTCCTTGGGCAGGCCGGCGCGGATGGTCTTGGCCTCCAGCAGGTCGACCGGCCGGGTCAGCCCGTAGCCCTCGCCCGCGCGCCCTTCCACCTCGACACCGGCGGCCCTAAGCCCTTGAATACGCTTCCAAATGGCGGCCCGGGTCTGGCCCAGCTCACGGGCCAGGGCGTCGCCGGACAGGCGACCGGCAGCGAGTTTGGCCAGCAGTTGGCGATCGTCCACGGCAGCTTCCACAAGGTCAGAACGGAATTATGCGGGAAAGCCGCCAGCGACGCCCGCCAGGCCCGGTTCCGGCGGGCTTCCAATCTGGCGCCGGGTTCGGGCTAGAATCGAGAGCTCACCCTCCCTTAACGTGGATGTCGTCAATGCGCCGTTACGCCCATTGCCTGATCCTGCTGACGATGCCCTTCGCGGCGTCTGCCACAGCAGCGCTTGATGACAGCCGTGGCGCCTGCGTCTACTCGGCGAGCGATGCGGCTTCGCAGCGCACACCGACCAGCACGCCGGCCGCAGCTGCCGCCAAGCCGGCACCGGTACGCCCTGCCGCCACCACCAGCAGCGGTGGCGGCGGTGACGACGATGTACTGCAGCGCATCCGCGCGCCGAAGTGGCACAGCTACCTGCCGGGTATGTTCCGCTGATCAAGACGTTGCTGCAGTGGTTGCGGCCCGTGCCGCGGCCGATTGAAGACGCACACTGGAATGACGCCTGCCACCGCGCAGCGTGGTTGCGCGGCCTGGACGACGAACGGCGTACACGCCTGCGCGCGCTGACCACGCGCTTCCTGCATGAGAAGACCATCTCCCCGATCGGCGAACTGCAGCTGCAGCCGGCCGATGGCGTGCTGCTGGCCGCACTGTGCTGCCTGCCGCTGCTGGAGTTCGGCGAAGTAGGGTTGGAGGGCTGGTCGCAGCTGATCGTCTACCCCGATGCGTTCCGCGTGCATCGCAGCCACATGGATGCCGCCGGCGTACTGCATGAGTGGGATGACGAGCTGATCGGCGAGTCGTGGGACAGCGGTCCGTTGATTCTTTCGTGGGCCGATGTGCAGGCCGACCTGGCTGCACCGCATGAGGGTTACTGCGTGGCCGTGCATGAGATGGTGCACAAGCTGGATGGGCTGGACGGTGCGATGGACGGCACGCCGCCGTTGCCGCGTGCGTGGCAACGCGAGTGGGCTGCGGACTTCCAGAAATCGTACGACGCGTTCTGTGCGCAGGTGGATGCAGGCGTGGAAACGCTGATCGATCCGTATGCGGCGGAAGCACCAGAAGAGTTCTTCGCGGTGGCCAGCGAGTACCACTTCTCTGCGCCGGATCTGCTGGCCGAAGCGTTGCCGGAAGTGGCTGCGCATCTCAAGCGGTTCTACGGCGAGCCGCCGAAGATCGAAATACGGTAGTGCCGGCCGCTGGCCGGCAGCCTGGCGATGCCACCGAAGATCATGAGGTTGCCGGCCAGCGGCCGGCACTACCGATTGCGGAGGCTTACGGCCCCGGCGGCAGCTGCACTTCGAAACGGGCGCCGCCCAGTTCACTGGAACGGGACACCTGCAGCTCGCCGCGGTAATCCTTGATCAGGTCCTGCACGATCGACAGACCGATGCCGTGGCCCTGCACGCGCTCGTCGCCGCGCACGCCACGCTGCAGCACCTTGCCGATGTCTTCCGGGGCGATGCCCGGGCCATCGTCATCCACCGCCAGCAGCAGACCGGCGCGACGCGCGTTCGGCGCTGGCAGCGGCTGCGCGGTCAGCAGCACGCGGCGCTTAGCCCACTTGAATGCGTTCTCCAGCAGGTTGCCCAGCAGTTCCTGCAGGTCACCCGGTTCGCCGTGGAAGCGCGCGGCCGGGTCGATGTCGAATTCGCACAGCACGCCCTTCGACGCATAGACCTTCTCCAGGCCGCGCACGATTTCCTCGGCATTGGATTCGATCGGCAGCGGTGCCGAGAACAGCTTGTGGCCCGACGAAGCCGCACGTGCCAGCTGGTAGGACACCAGGTTGTTCATGCGCTGCAGCTGCACGTCCAGTTCTTCGCGCAGCGCGCCATCACCGGCTCCACTGTCCATCTGCGTGCGCAGCACCGCGATCGGCGTCTTCAGGCTGTGCGCCAGGTCCGCCAGGGTATTGCGCTGGCGCTCGAGGTTCTCACGCTCGCCCTCGATGAAGGCATTGATGCTGTCGGTCAACGGCTCCAGCTCGCGCGGGTGGCGCTCGCTCATGCGCTCGGTCTCGCCGCGCTGGACCTTGGTCAGCTCGGTGATCACCCGCCGCAACGGACGCAGGCTCCACTGCAGGATGACCGTCTGCAGCAGCAGCAGGATCAGGCCGATGCCGCCCAGGTAGAACCAGACCCGGCTGCGGAACACGCGCAGCTGCGCACCCAGCGCGCGCGAGTCTTCCATCACGTAGATGGTGTACGGGAATTCGGTCGCCGGGTCGGCGTCGGCATCCCACACCAGGCCCAGGCCATAGCGGTACACCGAGCCCTGGCTGCCGTCGATCTGGATCATCGGCAGCGGGCCTTCGAACACTTCCTGGCGCGGGGCCAGCAGGCCGCCGCCGACGGTGGGCAGCATCGGGCCTTCGGCGGACATTGAATTGCCCTTGCCGTCGGGCATCACCACCTGCAGGTACAGGCCGCTGCCGGGCACGTCGAAACGCGGATCCGGCGGCTGCTCGCGGATGTACAGCGAGCGGTCGCGGGTGAAGTCGATGCCGGCCGCGTAGGAGGTGGCGTAGTTCTTCAGGCGCTCACGCAGGTTCGCCTTCGCCGTATCGGCGAAGGCGGCATCGAGCGCGTAACCGGCCAGGGCCAGGAACGCGACCAGACCCACGGACGCGGCGAACATCTGGCGCGCCTGCAGAGAGCGCGGCCGCCAGCGTCGGAAGAACCACAGACGGCCGGACATCGTTTATCGCCTGCTGAAGGCCTCAGCCCTCGTTGCGCGGAATCGCGAAACGGTAGCCACGACCGCGCACGGTCTCGATCGGCTTCAGTTCACCATCCGGGTCCAGCTTCTTGCGCAGGCGGCCGATGAACACTTCCAGCACGTTCGAGTCACGATCGAAGTCCTGCTGGTAGATGTGCTCGGTGAGGTCGGCCTTGGAGACCAGTTCACCGGCATGCATCATCAGGTACTCCAGCACCTTGTACTCGTAGCTGGTGAGGTCGACATTGCTGCCGGCCACGCTGACGGTCTGCGCTGCCAGGTCCAGGGCGACCGGGCCGCATTCCAGGGTCGGCTTGCTCCAGCCTGCAGCGCGGCGCAGCAGCGCGTTGACGCGGGCCAGCAGCTCTTCCACATGGAACGGCTTGACCAGGTAATCGTCGGCGCCCTGCTTCAGGCCCTCGACCTTGTCCTGCCAGCTCGAACGCGCGGTCAGGATCAGCACCGGGAACTTCTTGCCTTCGTCGCGCAGGGCCTTGATCAGCTCCATGCCCGACATCTTGGGCAGGCCAAGGTCGATGATGCCGACGTCGAACGGTACTTCGCGGCCCATGTACAGGCCTTCTTCGCCGTCCTGCGCTGCATCGACGGCAAAACCTTCGCGCTTGAGCCGGGCTGCCAGGGTCTCACGCAGCGGGGCTTCGTCTTCGACCAGAAGGATACGCATGAACTCTCCCTAGTGTGCTGGGTGCGGCCCGGAGGCCTGTGGGTACGGGTTGATAGCGACAACTATCCCTGTTCAGGGGTTATCGCCGCGTAGTGATGACATATCCGACCGCGGCGTGCGCGGTTGTGAACGTGCCGGGGCGGGGTCGTCCATGTAGCGGACCCGACCGCGGTCGTCCATGTATTTGACCCGGTTGATGTCACGACCATCGAACGGCACCCGCTCGGCGCCCAGGATGTGGCCACCGGTGGTGCGCTGCACGCGGCGCACGGCATCGGACAGCGAACGCTCGTTGTTGGCCGCACGGCCACCACGCTCCATCATTTCAGCGCGCCCCTGCTCCCGCTGCGGGTCCTGCGCCAGCGCCGAAGACAGCGGGGCAGCCGCCAGGACCACGCAGGTGGCCAGGGCAAAACAGCGGTGGAAGGGAGCGGAAGACATCGATGCGATCCTAGCCGAGCACGGCGATTCGTTCAAAAGTCGTAAATCCGGGCACCGGAATGGAACCCGGCGTTTTACAAATCTTTTGCAAATTCTTGGTTTCGGGCGGTGAATCCGGTCTGAACTTTTCGGGAGGCTCCGTCGCGTCGTTCAGCTAAGTGAACATTCGGAACGAATCCGCTCCGCTTGTCAAGTCAGGAATGTGACGACTGTCACGCTGCAGCGCGATCAGCGCCACGATCGGTCACTTCCAGCGCCTGCTCGATCAGGGCCCAGCCGGCGCCTGGGCGGTGTGCGCCCTCGCTCAGCACCTGGCGGAATGCGCGGCCGCCCGGCTGGCCGTGGAACAGGCCGAGGATGTGGCGGGTGATGTGCTTCAGGGCCAGGCCCTCGCCCAGACGGGCGTCGATGTACGGACGCAGGGCGCGCAGAAGTTCACCGCGCGGTCGCAGCGGCGCGCCGGTGTGCAGGACCTCCAGCTGATGCAGCAGGTAGGGGTCGTGGTAAGCCGCGCGGCCGAGCATCACGCCATCGACGTGCGCGGCCTGCGCCTGTACCGCCTCGACGCTGGCCAGGCCGCCATTGAGCACCACTGGCAGTCCGGGGCGCTCCTGCTTCAGGCGATAGGCCCAGTCGTACTTCAGCGGCGGAACCTCGCGGTTCTCCTTCGGCGACAAGCCCTTCAGCCAGGCATTGCGCGCGTGCACCACCACCATCGCGGCACCGGCATCGACCTGGCGGTCGACGAAGCTGGCGAATACGTCGTAGTTGTCGTCCTCGTCCACGCCCAGGCGGCACTTCACCGTCACCGGGATGTCCACCGCCTCGACCATGGCCGATACGCACTCGGCCACCAGCACCGGCTCGCGCATCAGGCAGGCACCGAAACGCCCGGCCTGCACGCGGTCGGACGGGCAGCCGCAGTTGAGGTTGACCTCGTCGTAGCCCCACTCGGCGGCGATGCGCGCGGCCTGTGCCAACAGGGCCGGATCGCTGCCACCAAGCTGCAGCGCCAGCGGTTGTTCGCTGGCATCGAAACCAAGCAGGCGCTGGCGATCACCGTGGATCACCGCGTTGGCGTGCACCATTTCGGTGTAGAGCCGCGCACCCGGCGCCAGCAGGCGGTGGAACACCCGGCAATGGCGGTCAGTCCAGTCCATCATCGGGGCGACGGACAGGCGCAGGGAATCAGCGTAACGGGCGGTGGCGGACGTCATCGGGCGGTTGATCGTGGAGACTGGCATTGCCAGTGAGATCAATAGTTTACACCGCCGGGCTGAACGGCGATGGCGGGGCCCGGAGTACTGCCCGGAGCCGGCGTACCACCGGCCCCGGGAACCCACCGCGGCGACCCTACTGCGCGCGCCCCTTCACCTGCTCCTGCTGCTGTTCCTGCACGCGCTGGTTGAACTGGATATCCAGTTCCTCGGTCTGGCGGGTGCTGGCCTCGACCGACTGCGACACGGCCTGTCGGCTGTCGACGAAGGTGCGCTGCGCGGCCGGGTCACCGACGTTGCCCTGCACGGCGAACAGACCACTGCCATCCGGGCGCGCGACCACGTGGTCGATCTGGCGCATGCCGGCGACCTTGCTCTCGTAGGCCAGCTGGCCAGCAGCACGTTCGGTCTCCTGCGCGTTGGCGAACAGCGGGCAGAGCCCGGCCTGCACGCGCTGCTGTTGCAGCACCTGCAGTTTCTCCAGCGCCTGGTTGAAGCGCGGATTCTCGGCATGCGAAGGGTCGCGCATGCTGGAAGCTGCCGGCGCGGTCGGCTCCGCTTTTGCCGGCGCAGCAGGCTGACCTGCGGCCTTCACTGCGGCCGGGTCGTCCAATCGGCCCAGAGTCTGGCGGCCGGCCTTGCCATCCTGCTCCAGGCCGTTGTTGGCCTGGAACTGCTTGACCGCCGCAAAGGTGTCCTTGCCGTAGATGCCATCGGTCGCCAGCGGCTTGCCGTCGGCGCCCACATGGCCCAGTGCTGCCAGCTTGCCCTGCAGCGCCTTGACCTCGTCACCGCGTTCGCCCTTCACCAGCATGCCATCGGCCATCGGCGCCTGCTGCGTGGCGCGTGCAGCCTGCGCCGCTTCGGGCCCCTGCGCGTGCACCTTGCCACCGAGGGTGATGCGGTCGTTGAGCATGTCGCCGAGGTAGCGCCGGAACTGCGCCGGCTCCACTTCGATATGTGCGTGCACCGGCTTGCTGCCTGCGTTCGACTGCTGGATCAGCGGCGCCCCGTACTCGACGAAGTCGCCGTTCTTGTAGGGCGATGTGCCGGCGGCGCCGTGCAGCACCTGGCCTACCAGTTCACGGCGCGGATCGCCGACCTGGTGGCTGTAGAGGCTGATCGAATTGGTCGCATCCTTGTTGAACTGCGCGTAGCCGGCCACCGGGTTCGGAATCATCACATCGCGGCTGCCCAGGCGATCGGTCAGGATCAGGTCCTTGCGTACCAGGGGAATGTCATTCTTGTCCTCGCGTGTGCGGATGTTCTCCATCTCGCCTTCGACCATGCCCGATTGGCGGTCGGCCTTGCGGGCATCGCCGGTACGCACGGCTTCGGCGTTGGTGTTGGGGTGATGGATCTTCAGTTCGCGATAGGCCGTTTCGCCACTGATGCCGTGAGCAAGCGTGCGGTTGCTGGTGACATTGCCGTAGGGCTCGATCACCGTGATGCGGCCGCCACCGGGGGCGGCGGCAACCGGCGCACCACTCGCAGAGGGCAGCTTCGGCTCGTGGCGTTCCGGCGAAGGTACCGATGCAGATGCCGATGCCGGTGCCGGTGTCTGTGCGGGTTGGCGAACCCCGGCGTTCAGTGCAGACAACGTGTCACGCCCCGCCTTGCCGTCTTCTTCCAGCCCGTGCGCCTTCTGGAACTGACGCACTGCATGATGGGTGTCGCTGCCGAAATCGCCGTCGGGCTTCAACACCTTGCCATCCACACCGGTGTAGCCGGCCTGGGCCAGCTTCTGCTGCAGCGCGTGCACTTCATTGCCGCGTTCGCCCTGCACCAGCACACCATCGGCCATCGGTGCACGCGCTGCGCGTGCGGGAGGCTGACGATGCGCCGGCTCACCGAACGCCTGCTCGTAGGTCTTGCCCTGGTAGGGCTGCGGGCCGTGATTGATTTTCTCGTAGCGTGCCAGTGCAACCAGCTCGGATTTCTCGTTGAGCGTGCGTTCGCGCAGCGAATCCCATTGTTTGGGTGAACTCTCGAAGTGGCGCTGGACGTTGGCGTGTTTGTAATCCTGCACGGCCCGCACAATCTGCTCGTCGCTCAGCTCGGACAGCTTGTAATCATCACCATAGGCCTGCTTCAGACCATTCTGGAATACACCACGGGTCATGTTGCGATACTGCACCGAGGTGCTCCACAGCGCGTCCTGCACCGCCGGGCCGCGACCTTCCAGGTCCACGCCAGCCTTCTTCAAGCGATCCATCTGCACGTCGTAATACTTGTGCTGGATGAAATCGTGCTGCTCCTGGGCAAAGCCCTTCTCGTCGCGCGCGGCCACGGCTTTCCAGCGCTCACTGAACGCTTCCGTCGCGGGCTTCAGGCCGTGGAACTGGTCCGCATAGCGGGACGACTTCAGGTATTCGTCCACCCCGCCAACTGCGCTGGCGAACTGGTAGCTGCCATAGGACACGCCGCCATGATCACCCTTGCCCGAGGAAATCCAGCCTGGGCCACGGTTGTCGGTTTCAAAACGGGCGGAGGTCTGGCCGCGATGCCAGTGTTCCATCGCCTTCCTTGCGTCGGTCACTACATCCATGTCGAAGGACTCCTCTCAGTTGGCAGTGCTGTGGATTTGGTTCACTTGTTCTGTGCAGCGGCCTGCAGCTGGTCAACGCGGTTGGCCACGCGGTTGAGGCGGCACGACTGGGCATCCAGCATCTGGCCCTGGCCATCGGTTTTGGGATCCCAGCGGCAATGGCGATTGGTGTCCGACCACCAGGCAGCCTGCGCATCCATCCAGTCATCCTTGGCCTTGCTGTCAGGACTTGCCACGACGCCGGCAACGATCTCGGCCAAGCGGTTTTCCTGGTAACTCAATTCCTCGTCGCCACATGCCTGCAGGCGCGCTGTCACCGCTTCGCTGGCGTCCACGCAACGGGTGTAGGCAGGACGCAGATTGGCCTGGGTGTAGGACGCATCGGGCAGCGGCGCGGGAAAGTCATCGGAATCCACGTCGGCATCGACGGCTGTAGACGCAGGAGTCACGCTGGCCGGTATCGATGTGGCTGCCGGCGCTGGCTTATCTGCGCCTGTGGCAGCGACAACCGTGGAACTGTCGGCCGAAGGTGCCTGGCAGGCGCCCAGCAACAGGCACAGCGCCAGCGCAATTCCACGTCGGATTTCAAAGGCGGATCGATCAATGCGCGCAGGCGCGCTCACGGCTTGCATTGCTTGCTTCTCCCTGGTGAGTCGCCGGGTGGGTCGGCAAAGAGGAGCCGTCCATCGGCCCCATCACGGTGAGGATGCTACTCCAGCGCAGAATGCCGATGCCTGACTGAGTTCAGGTTTCAGCCGACATCAACGACGTTCGCGCGTCTGCAGTTCCACCGTCCGGTTGGCATAACGGTTGATGAGGCACGACTGCGCGTCCAGCACCTGGCCCACGCTCTCGGCGGCCGGACTGCAGCGTTTGCCGGTGTCCTCGGCCCAGGTAGCCTGCTCGTCCATCCATCGGTCCTTGGCCGGGCCGTCGGGGCCGTCCATGATGCGCGCGACCACCTCCTCCATCTGCGTGCGGTGGTAGGCCAACTCGGTGGCGTCACACGCTTCAAGCTGGTCGTTCATGCCACGCGCGTCCTGCACGCAACGGGTGTACTCCGGCCGCAGCGGCGCCTGGGTATAGGAGGTATCGGGCGGGCCACTCTGCGCCAGCAATGCGTCAGCGCGGTTGGCCACGCGGAACAGGCGGCACTCCTGTGCCTTCTGCAGGTCATCCACCCCGGCAGTGACCGCAGCGACGCAATGGCGATCGGTATCGCTGCGCCAGGTCGCCTGCGTGGCCAGGAACGCATTCTTAGCCGCCGCATCAAGCCCGGCGGCGACCTTGCCGGCAGCCTCCTGCAGGCGCCCTTCCTGATAGGCCAGTTCGTCCTTGCCGCAGGCCTGCAGCTTGCCCGCATCCTCCACGCCATCCACGCACCAGCCATAAGCCGGGCGCAGGCGACCGTCCGTGTAGGACGCATCGGGGTACCCGGAGGAATCACCAGACGCTGGGCCGGGCGAGGCTGTCGGCGATGCCGCGACAAGCGGTGCGGGGGTGGCCGCGGCTTCGGCCGATGCAGGGGAAGAAGGTGCCTGGCAGGCGGCAAGCGCCAGGCACAGGGCCAGCACCTCCCAGTACCGACGCCCGAAGGCGATCTGCTCATTGCCCCGACGGGCATCCATTGCCTGCATTGCTTGAATCTCCCTTGCGTGTCGCCAGCGGGCACCGGCGGGGAGGGGCCGTCCATCTGCCCCGATCATGGTGCAGATCCTACGACAGGTGCGGTTTCAGATGGCTGACCGGATTCCGTTTTCCTGGCCGGTGTCGCAGAAACTTGACGCGACCAACCTTCGCGGGCGGTGACCTGCTGCGACCGGCCACCACCGCTCCATCACAGTTCGTTGGGCCGATCAGGTTGCACGATCGGCGCGTGCGTTTCGTAATCGGTCTGCTTCCAACCGCCCCCACCCTCTCCCCCAACCCACTGGAACGTCCAGGTTTCCACGAAGCCACCGGGAAGCTCATTGGTGATGGTGATCTTCTCACCGGCAGCACCCGAGGCCGGAAGCGGAACGGGAGGGGCCACTGCAGCAGAGGCCCGCGCATCGGTGGGGAGCCGGCGCTGCCGCACCGTAATCGTGCCCAGCTCCATCGTCCGCCGATCCGCATCCGGGATGCTGTCCAGCCACCGTGCGATCGCCGCCGCCTCAGCGGTTCCCGCGCGATGGTGGGAAACATGTTCGATAACGATGCGGGGCGAGGTCGCAACCGCAATGGGCGATAGCGCCGTCAAACCAAGCCCCAGTGCGAAATACAGAAATAACGGAAGCACGCGTGCTGCGCTCATCTGTCGTCCTTTTCTGATCTGTGCCGAGTGCACGCGATCACAGTGCATTTGGCGAAAGCATGCCTCAATAAGAAAGCTTGCAGATGAGAACGGCAAGGAGGTTGTTAGTGCGCACCGCCCCTGCCCCCCACCCGTTCGATCAGCGTCTGGCTGGCGGCATTGAGGCCGACAACGCTGACCTCGGCACCGTGCGCGGCGAGCTTTTCCTGCGCGCGTTGCAGCGCTGCGACCGCGGTCAGATCCCACAGGTGGGCCTCGCGCAGATCGATCTCGACCTTCGCCGCCACGCGTTGGTAATCAAACGCCGCACCCAGCTGCCCGGCGGAGGCAAAGAACACCTGGCCGCGCACGCGGTAGACCTGCATGTCCGCAACGTCTTCGAGTTGCACGTCCAGCATGCGGCCCACCTTGCGGGCGAAGAACAGGGCGGACAACAGCACGCCGCTGAGCACACCCTTCGCCAGGTCGTGAGTGGCCACGGTGACCACCACGGTCAGCAGCATCACCGCCGACGAACTGCGCGGATGCGTGCGCAGGTCACGCAGCGAGCGCCAGCTGAAGGTACCGATGCTGACCATGATCATCACCGCCACCAACGCCGCCATCGGAATCTGCCGCACCAGGTCGCTGCCATACACCACCAGCACCAGCAACAGCACGCCGGCCACCAGGCAGGACAGGCGGCCGCGGCCACCGGAGGTCACGTTGATGACCGACTGGCCGATCATCGCGCAGCCGGCCATGCCACCGAGGAAACCGGTGACCGTGTTGGCCAGGCCCTGGCCGGCGCACTCGCGGTTGCGCTCGCTGGGCGTCTCGGTGATGTCCTCGACAATCTGCAGAGTCATCATCGATTCGAGCAGGCCAACCACCGCCAGCGTGGCCGACACCGGCAGCAGGATGCGCAGCGTTTCCCAGGTGAAGGGCACATCGGGAATGAGGAAATGCGGCAGGCTGTCGGGCAGCTGCCCCATGTCGCCAACCGTGCGCACGTCGATGCCGAACCCCACCACCACAGCGGTGAGCAGGCCGATGGCCACCAGCGGAGACGGCACCGCACGGGTGAGGCGTGGCAGCAGGTAGATGATCGCCAGACCGGCGGCACACAGTACGTAGACCGCGGGCCCTCGCCCGACCAGCTCCGGCAACTGCGCCAGGAAGATCAGGATCGCCAGCGCATTGACGAAACCGGTGATGACCGAGCGCGAAACAAACCGCATCAACGAACCGAGCTTGAACAGGCCGGCCACTACCTGCAGCAGGCCGGCCAGGATGCTGGCGGCGAACAGGTACTGCAGGCCGTGATCACGAACGAGATCGACCATCACCAGCGCCATCGCGCCGGTGGCGGCGGAGATCATGCCCGGCCGGCCACCGGCGATGGCGGTGATCACGGCGATGGAGAACGCGGCATACAGGCCGACCTTGGGGTCGACGCCAGCGATCAGCGAGAACGCGATGGCTTCGGGAATCAGCGCCAGGGCAACAACGGCGCCGGACAGCAGATCACCACGGAGGTTGCCGAGCCATTGCTGGCGCAGGGGATAGGACGTTTGCATGGAAAAGCTCCGCGCACACGCGGGCGGGGCCACGTGGCGCTGCAGTGGAAAGGCACGGGTTCCTGAGCCGGATGGGCCGGCTGCCGATGGGCGGCAAGGGTCAGGGTGGCGTGATCACTGCAGTGCGTCGTCGGGGAGCGTGGGAGGGGCGGAGTTTACTGCAGCCGATGACCCGGAGGTAGGCCAGACTGCGTGAAAGGCGGCGGAGCATGGCTCCGCTCTACAATGCTGCATGGTCACGGCCCCGCCCCGCTACTTCGATCCACGCACCGAACAGGGCGTGCTGCGCCTGTCCATCGTCGGCTCGCTGCTGTTGGCTGCAGTGGCGGTGGTGTTCGGCCTGCTGGCCAATTCTTCGCTGATCATCTTCGATGGCATCTACGGGCTGATCGACGTGGTGATGACCTGGTTGTCGCTGCTGGTCGCGCGGCTGATCGCCCTGTCCACGCAGACCGATGCCGTGCAGTCGCGCCTCAACCAGCGCTTCACCATGGGATTCTGGCACCTGGAACCGATCGTGCTGGGAGTGAGCGGCACGTTGATGATCGGCGCAGCGCTGTACGCGCTGGTCAATGCGGTCGATGCGCTGATGTCGGGTGGGCGGCAGATCGCGCTTGGCCCCGCGATCATCTTCGCCGCACTGTCGATCGTGGCCGAGAGCGCGCTGGCCTGGTTCGTGCTGCGTGCGAACCGGCGCATCGGCTCGGAGTTCATCGCGCTGGACGCGAAGAACTGGGTGATTGCCGCGAGCATGTCGGCCTGCTACCTGGCGGCCTTCCTCGGCGGTGTGCTGGTCCACGGTACGTCGTTGGCCTGGGTCGGGCCATACATCGATCCGGCCATCCTGGCGTTCGTCTGCGTGCTGGTCATGATCGCGCCGCTGGGCACGGTGCGGCGCGCGCTGGCCGGCATCCTGCTGGTCACGCCGCCGGAACTGCAGGCGCACGTGGATGCGGTGGCGCGGGCGATCGTTGCAAAGCACGGCTTCGTCGAACACCGCAGCTACGTGGCCCAGGTGGGCCGTGGCGAGCAGATCGAGCTGTTCTTCGTGGTGCGTGAAGACGATCCGCCGCGTCCCCTGCTGGAGTGGGATCACCTGCGTGACGAGATCGGCGATGCGCTGGGCGAATCATCGCCGGACCGCTGGCTGACCATCATGTTCACCACTGACCGGGAATGGACGATCTAGGCTGACAGGACGTTCAATCAAGTTTTTCGGACGTGTTGTAACCCAACGTGCGGAGAATCCGGGCAAAGTAGGCTCCAACGCACCACCCACCCACTGACCAGGAGCATCCCGATGTCCATCGAAAAGGTTCTGTACACCGCCCAGGCCACCTCCACCGGCGGCCGCGAAGGCCGTTCCGTGTCCTCCGACAACGTGCTGGACATCCAGCTGTCGACCCCGCGCGAGCTGGGCGGCGCTGGCGGCCCGGGTACCAATCCGGAACAGCTGTTCGCTGCGGGCTATTCGGCCTGCTTCCTCGGCGCACTGAAGTTCGTCGCCGGCCAGGCCAAGGTCGCACTGCCGGCCGACACCACCGTGACCGGCAAGGTCGGCATCGGCCAGATCCCGACCGGTTTCGGCATCGAAGCCGAGCTCACCATCAACGTGCCGGGCGTGCCGCGCGAGCAGGTGGAAGAGCTGGTGCAGAAGGCGCACATCGTCTGCCCGTACTCCAACGCTACCCGCGGCAACATCGACGTGACGCTGATCGTTGCCTGATGCGGCCGGGGTCGGGCCCCTTTGCCACCGGCAAAGGGCTCTGACCCCGTTGCGGGCCATCGCGGAGCATCAGGGTCAGAGCCCTTTCGCGTTGCGAAAGGGATCCGACCCCAGGGATCTGACCCAAAAAAATGGGCGGATGCCGGTCGAAACCGTGCATCCGCCCATCCCACCTCGGGTGGGCCCCGGCACGTGGCCGGGGGCGCATTCGCTTGCGTAGAGCCGAGCCCATGCTCGGCTGATCCATCCGGCGCCGCGATGCGCGGTGGAAAGGCAGCCGAGCATGGGCTCGGCTCTACACGTCCAAGCCCTATTTTTCGCTGGTGATCAGCTGCACGACGCTGGAGAAATCCAGCTTGCCGCGACCGGCCTGGTGGTTCATCGAGTACAGGTTACGGGCCACTTCGCCCAGCGGGATCGAGGCGCCGACGCTCATCGCCGCTTCCACCGCCAGGCCCATGTCCTTCAGCATCAGGTCGCTGCCGAAGCCACCGCTGTAGCCGCGCGACGCCGGTGCGTTTTCCAGCACGCCCGGCCACGGGTTGCACACTTCGGTGGCCCAGCTGCGGCCGGTGCTGACCGCCATCATCTGCGACAGCACCTTCGGATCCAGCCCGTGCGCCACACCAAGCGCGATGGCTTCGCCGGTGACGGCCATGATCACGCCCAGCGCCATGTTGTTGCACAGCTTGGCAACCTGGCCGGCGCCACTGGCGCCCACATGGAAGATGTTCTTGCCCATCGCCTGCAGCACCGGGCGGGCGCGTTCCAGCGCGTCCTCTTCACCACCGACGATGAAGGTCAGCGTGCCGGCCTGTGCACCGGCAGTACCACCAGACACCGGTGCATCGATCATCTGCAGGCCCCGTGCGGCGGCCGCTTCGGAAACCTTGCGCGCGCTGGCGGGCGCGATCGTGCTGCAGTCGATGACCAGCGCACCGGCGGGAATCGCGGCAAGGATGCCGTCGTCGCCCAGGTACACGCCTTCGACGTGGCGGCTGGCCGGCAGCATCGAGATCACCACCTCGGCGTCAGCCAGGGTCTCGCGTGCCGATGCAGAAGCACTGGCGCCTGCATCGACAGCGGCCTGTACAGCGGCCGGCACCAGATCGAACACGCGCACGGTGTGGCCGTTCTTGACCAGATTGGCGGCCATCGGGCCACCCATGTTGCCCAACCCAATGAATGCAATGCGGCTCATGCCAGGCTCCTTTCAGCGACAGGGGTGCCCAGGTCGGCCAGCGGATGCGCGGCATCGGCCCAGGGAGAAGCGAAGAACGTATCGGCCCAAGCGCGGCTGGCCTCGGTCAGCGTGGCCGGGTTCCACGATGGAGTGCGGTCCTTGTCGATCAGCAGCGCGCGGATGCCTTCGGCAAAATCGCCATGCGCAGCACAATGCAGGGCCGTGATGTATTCCAGCCGGTACACGCTCGCCAGGTCCTGGCCAGCACTGCGGCGCTGCAGTTCGAAGGCCAGCCGTGCCGAACCCGGCGCACCGGCAGCCAGCGTCTTCTGTGCGGCCTGCAACCAGGCATCATCGGTCTGCAGGGTGCTGATGCGTTCGACGATGGCGGCGAGATCATCGCCTTCGCACAGCGCACCGACCTGCGCGGCATTGGCCAACAGCGGGCCGGTAGCTGCATCGCTGGCGAACGACAGCAGCAGCTGCGACAGGCGCTCGTGGTTGCGTGCGGCATCGGCCGACCACGCGACCTGCAGCAGCGCATCGAACACCGCGCTGCGGCGCTCCTCGGCCACATGCACGTCGGCCAGACCGGCATAGATCGCATCGCCGGGGTTGAGCAGCGCACCGGTCAGGGCCAGGAACAGGCCACCGTTGCCCGGTACGCGCGGCAGCAGCCAGCTGCCACCCACGTCAGGGAACAGGCCGACAGTGATTTCCGGGAAGGCCAGCTTGGAACGCTCGCTAACCACGCGATGGCTGGCGCCGGACATCAGGCCGATGCCGCCGCCCATCACGATGCCATGACCCCAGCACAGGATCGGCTTGGCGTAGGTATGGATCAGGTAGTCGACGCGGTACTCGACGTCGAAGAACTCGGCGGCGTAGTCGTTCTCGCGGATGTCCGTGTGGCCGGCCTCGCGGTAGGCGAGCATGCTCTGGTACAGGCTGTGCAGATCACCGCCGGCACAGAATGCCTTTTCACCCGCGCCCTGCAGCACCACCATGGCGATGCCGTCGTCGTCGGCCCAGGCGTTGAGCTGCTTCAACAGCAGATGTGCCATCGGCAGCGAGAAGCCATTGAGCGTGCGCGGTGCGTTGAGCGTGGCGATGCCGATGCGCGTGCCGTTGCCGGCGGCGCGTTCTTCGAACAGTACCGGTGCTTCGGCAACGTTCGTGTCGACCGCAGTCATGCGTTCTTCCACTGCGCGGCGCGCTTTTCAAGGAAGGCACTCACGCCCTCGACCTGATCGGCGGTGTCGAACAGATCGACGAAGGCCTCGCGCTCGGCCACCAATGCCGATGCATGGGTACCGGTGCGGGTGGACTGCACCAGGGTCTTGCAGGCGGCGATGCTGGTCGGGCTCTGCTTGCCAGCCTTCTTCGCCCATTCCAGTGCCAGCGCCTTGGATTCGCCCTTGCCGACCTTTTCTTCGGCAAGACCAATCCGCACCGCCGTCTCGGCGTTGATGCGCTCGCCGAGCAGGATCATGCGCTTGGCCCAGCCCTCGCCAACCAGGCGCGGCAGGTTCTGGGTGCCACCGGCGCACGGCAGCAGGCCGACGGTGGCCTCCGGCAGCGCGACCTGGGCGTGGTCTTCGATGATGCGCAGGTCGCAGGCCAGCGCGCATTCCAGGCCGCCGCCCATGGCGTAGCCGTTGATGGCGGCGATCGACACACCACGGAACGCGGACAGCGCCTCGAAGGCTTCACCGAAACGGCGCGCCGCTTCGCGAGCGGCAGCCTTGTCGCCGGAGGCAAACTGGTTGAGGTCGGCACCGGCGGAGAAGAACTTCTCGCCGTCACCGGTGATCACCAGCGCGTAGATGTCGCGGTCTGCGTTGAGCGCGCCCACCAGGTCGCGCAGCGCCGACAGGCTGTGCGCGGTCCAGGTATGCGCTGGCGGGTTGTTCAGGGTGACCACGGCGGTGTGGCCATCGGTCTCGACCTTCAGGCCCACGTGCTCCTGGGTACGCCAATCCTTCATCGCAGTTCCTCTTCGGTATTGAGCAGGTGACGGGCAACGATCACCCGCATGATCTCGTTGGTGCCTTCCAGGATCTGGTGCACGCGGCTGTCGCGCAGCAGGCGCTCGATCGGATATTCGCGGATGTAGCCGTAGCCACCGTGGATCTGCAGGGCTTCGTTGCAGATGTTGAAGCCGGCATCGGTAGCGAAACGCTTGGCCATCGCGCACCACACGTTGGCATCGCTGGCACCGGCATCGAGCTTGCAGGCGGCGGTATGCACCATCTGCCGTGCCGCGACCAGCTCGATGGCCATGTCGGCCAGCTTGAACTGCAGTGACTGGAACTCGGACAACGCCTTGCCGAACTGGCGGCGCTCGCCCATGTAGCGGCGTGCGGCATCCAGCGCACCCTGTGCAGCGCCCAGCGAACAGGCGGCGATGTTGATGCGGCCGCCATCGAGCCCCTTCATCGCCAGCTTGAAGCCGCCGCCTTCCTCTCCCAGAAGGTGGCTGACCGGCACGCGGACGTTTTCGAAGGTGATGCCGCGGGTGGGCTGGCTGTTCCAGCCCATCTTCTCTTCCTTGCGGCCGTAGCTGATGCCCGGCAGGTCGGCCGGCACCGCGATCGCGCTGACCCCGCCTGCACCAGCACCGCCGGTGCGTGCCATCACCACCAGCAGTTCGGTGGCACCGGCGCCGGAAATGAAGGCCTTGGAGCCATTCAACACGTAGAAATCGCCATCGCGCACGGCGCTGGTCTTCAGCGAGGCCGCATCCGAGCCGGCACCCGGCTCGGTCAGGCAATACGAGGCCAGCTTGCTGCCCGATGACAGGTCATTGCCCCATGCATCGCGCAGGGCCGGCTGGCCCCACTTGGACACCATCCACGAGGCCATGTTGTGGATGCTGATGTAGGCCGCGGTCGACGGGTCGACGTTGGCGAGCTCCTCGATGACGACGGCGGCGTCCAGTCGGCTCAGGCCGCTGCCGCCCACTTCCGGGTCCATGTACAGACCGCAGAAGCCCAGTTCACCGGCCTTGGCGATCGCCTCGCGCGGAAAGATGCCCTCCGCATCCCATCGCGCGGCGTGCGGCGCCAGTTCGGCCTGTGCGAAGTCACGCGCAGCCTCACGATAGGCCTGCTGCGCTTCTTCCTGCTCCGTCGTCATCGAGTGGCTCATGGCTGCTCCTGCCCTTACTTCAGGCTGATGGTGGTGTTGACGCCGTGGCTCAGCGTCTCGTCGTCGAACCAGCGCGCGGTGACGGTCTTGGTCTGCGTGTAGAACAGCACTACCTGCTTGCCGTACGGACCCAGGTCGCCGAGCTTGGAAGCGCGCGAACCGGTGAACGAGAACAGCGGCACCGGCACCGGGATCGGCACGTTGATGCCGACCTGGCCGACGTCGATGTCCTCCTGGAAGCGACGTGCAGCGGCGCCGGACTGGGTGAACAGCGCGGTGCCGTTGCCGTTCGGGTTGCTGTTGACCATCGCGATGGCCTCATCCAGCGTTTCCGCTTCGAGGATGACCAGCACCGGCCCGAAGATTTCTTCCTGGTAGATGCGCATGTCGGTGGTGACACCGGCAAAGATGGTCGGGCCGACGAAGTTACCCTTCTCGAACCCATCGACCTGCGGCTTGCGGCCGTCGAGCACCAGCTTGGCGCCCTGCTCCACACCCGAGGCGATCAGGCCTTCGACGCGATCGCGGGCGCTGCAGGAAATGACCGGGCCGACGTCGGTGCCGGCGACCGTGCCGCCGCTGACCTTCAGGGTCTTGGCCTTTTCGACCAGGCCCTGTACCCAACCGCGCGCTTCACCGACCAGCACCAGGGTCGAGGCGGCCATGCAGCGCTGGCCGGCCGCACCGAAGGCAGCACCGACCATCGCGTTGAGGGTCTGCTCCTTGTTGGCGTCCGGCAGCACCACGGCGTGGTTCTTGGCGCCCATCATGCACTGCACGCGCTTGCCGGCCAGCGAGGCGCGGTTGTACACGTGGGTGCCGACGCGGGTGGAACCCACAAACGAAACGGCCTTGATGTCCGGGTGGTCGCAGATCGCGTTGACCACTTCTTCGCCACCGTGGACGACATTCAGTACGCCCTTCGGAATGCCCGCTTCCAGGGCAAGCTCGACCAGGCGCATGGTGACCATCGGGTCCTGCTCGGACGGCTTGAGGATGAAGGTGTTGCCGGTGGCAATGGCCATCGGGAACATCCACAGCGGGATCATCGCCGGGAAGTTGAACGGGGTGATGCCTGCGCACACGCCCAGCGGCTGCATGATCGAGTAGGTGTCGACACCGTTGGCCACGTTGTTGGCCAGTTCGCCCAACTGCAGGTTGCCGATGGCGGCTGCGTGCTCGACCACTTCCAGGCCGCGGAACACATCGCCTTCGGCGTCCGGCAGGGTCTTGCCCTGTTCGGCGGTGAGGATGTGCGCCAGCTCGCTCATGTTTTCGCGGATCAGCTGCTGGTACTTCAGGAAGATGCGCGCGCGGGTACCAATCGGGGTCTTGCGCCAGGTCTTGAAGGCTTCCTTGGCGGCGGCCACGGCGGCGTCGACTTCACCCGTGGTGGCGAACGGCACCTGGGCCAGCACGTCCTGGGTGGCCGGATTGATCACGTCCTGCCAGTGGGAGGTGGCCGATTCAACGAACTGGCCATCGATCAGCATGCGGATACGGGGCGCTGCAACAGTCATGACGACAATCCACGGGGTGCGAAAGATGCTTGGCATTATTCACAGCATGCACCTCGATTTCCGGGCTGAATCCGCTTAATCTGGCCAATGCCCGCCACGATTCCTGTTAATTCTGTGAATTATTCAGCCCCCCAGCGCCAACTCGGTCTGCGTCTACTGCGCCTGCGCGAGCAGCGCGGCTACAGCCAGGCCGACCTTGCCCGCGCACTGGGGCTGTCGCCCAGCTACCTGAACCAGATCGAGCGCAACAAGCGCCCGCTGACGCCTGCGGTGCAGAAGAAGCTGGGCGAGGTGTTGGGCGATGTTTCCATCCTGTTCGACGACAATGAGCCCGCCGCGCTGCAGGAGTCACTGGGCGAGACCCTCCGCGACCTGGGCCTGGCCGACGTCAGCGCCACCGAACTGCGCGCGCTGGCCGGCAACCTGCCGCAGGTCAGCCGCGCGCTGCTGGACCTGCACCGCCGCCACTTGGCGCTGCGCGAACATGCCGCCGCGCTGGAGTTCCAGCTGGGCGAGCCGGGCGTGGGCAGCACGCTGCCGGCCGGTGACCAGGTGCGCGAGTTCTTCAACCGCATGCACAACCACATCCCCGAACTGGATGAACTGGCCGAGCAGCTGTTCGCCGAATGGGGGCTGGCGCCGGGACACGTGGCACCACGGCTGCGCCAGTTGCTGGCCGACCGCCACGGGGTGCTGGTGGAAGTGGCCGCGCTGCAGGCCGGGCGCGAGAAGCGCCAGTACGATGCCGGCAGCCGTACGTTGTGGCTGCCCGATTACCTGGAGCCGGGCCAACAGGCGTTCCAGATGGCGGTCGAGCTGGCACTGCGCGGTTATCTGCCGCAGATCGATGCGGTGATCGCGCGCGCCGGCTTCAGCGACGATGCGCGCATCGCACAGGCGCGCATCGGCCTGTCCAACTATTTCGCCGGCGCGCTGGTGATGCCGTACATGCGCTTTCTGCGCGCGTCCGAGGTCAGCAGCTATGACATCGAGCTGCTGGCGCACCAGTTCGGCGTGGGATTCGAGGCGGTCTGCCATCGCTTGAGTACGCTGGCACGCCGCAGCGCACCCGGCCTGCCGTTCTTCTTCATCCGCGTGGACCGCGCCGGCAACGTGTCCAAGCGCCACTCGGCCACCGATTTCCACTTCTCGCAGGTGGGTGGTTCGTGCCCGTTGTGGATCGTCTACGAGGCGTTCAACCAGCCCGGACGCATCCTCACCCAGACCGCGCGCATGCCCGATGGCCGCCGCCATTTCTGGCTGGCACGGCAGGTAAGCAGCGGCCCGGTGGGCCACGGCCGGCCACGCAAGACCTTCGCGGTGGCACTGGGCTGCGACCTGCAGCATGCCGACAGGCTGGTGTATTCGCTGGGGTTGGACGTGCAGAGCCCGGGTAATTCAGTGTCGATCGGGCCGGGCTGCCGGGTGTGCCCGCGCGAGGACTGCATGCAGCGCGCGTTTACCCAGTTGCCGGGAAGGTAGGGGTTGGTTCGGCAGGGCTGCGCCCTGCACCCGCCGAAGCGGTAGTGCCGGCCGCTGGCCGGCAACCTCAACAGCAACAGCGGGCATTCCGTGGGATGGCCTGCTTTTGGTGGGTGTCGACCTTGGTCGACACGGTAGATCCACGCCATGCGTGGATGCTCTTCGATGAATTGTCGACTATTCGATTTCGATGGAGATTCATCCACGCATGGCGTGGATCTACTAAACCTTCCGCGCGTAGGCTGCATCCCATTGCAATGCCTGCCCTGGAGATGCCCCATGTGCCTGTTGCGTTCTTGCCTGGCCTTGCTGCTCGCTGCTGTCGCTGCACCGGCATGGGCGACCTTTTCGATTGCCGCCTGTAACGACGCCGGCGACTGCGGCGTGGCGGTGGCCACCCACAACCTCGCCGTCGGCGGTGTCGGTGTGCTGTGGGCGCAGGCGAAGGTCGGCGCGGTCGCCAGCCAGTTCGAAACCAATCCGACCTATGGCTCGAAGGGGCTGGCGCTGCTGGCCAAAGGGCGCACGCCGGCGCAGGTGCTCAAGCAGCTGCTGGACGAGGATGGCGACTTCGATGGCACCACCATCGCCGAGCGCCAGGTCGGGCTGGTCAGTGCGCGTGGCGGCAACGCGCAGTACACCGGCGCCACCGCACAGCAGGCCGATTGGGCGGGTGCCGTTGGCGAGGGCAAGGTGAGCGTGCAAGGCAACGGGCTGGCCGGGCCGGACGTGCTGGCGGCGATGCAACGCGCGTTTGCGGCCACACACGGTGAGCTTGCCGCGCGGCTGTTGGCCGCGCTGGAAGCAGGACAAGCGGCAGGCGGGCAACGCAGCGGGCAATGGTCGGCGGCGCTGCTGGCGCGCACACCCGGCGGCGACTGGCAGGACACCGACCTGCGCGTGGATGCCGACCCGCGCGCCGTGGCGCGTTTGCGCGAGTTGTACGACATGCGCCTGTCCAACGACGCGATCATCCGCGCTGAGCAGCAGTGGCAACGCGGTGACGTTGCGGCTGCGCGCGCATCGCTGGCCACATCGCTGGCGCTCGCGCATGGCTGGGACCGCACGTGGGCGCGTGCCGCGCGATTGGCGATGTCGCACGGTGAAGCCGCATTGGCCCGCGAGTACTTGGCGGGATTGCGCGCGCTCAACCCCGGGTGGGTGAAGCAGGAACTGGCGCTGCCGCTGTATGCGCCGTTGCAGGGCGATGCGGTGGTGGAGCCGTGGCGATAGCCGGTAGCGCCGGGCCATGCCCGGCGAGCGCAGCGGTACGAAAGGCCGCGGGGCATGGCCCGGCGCTACCGGACAACGATCAATAGATCGGCGTCACCTTCATCTGCGGCAACGGCCGTGGCGAGCCGTCGGTGAGGTCGGGGCCAAGATCATCCCAGCTGCGCCCCTGCTCCACCATCAACCCCCACAGCTGCTGCGACGCCATCCGCTTGTCTTCCGAACCCAGCTTGTAGGACGGTGGTGGCGGCGTGCCTGTGGCCACCATCGCATAGGCCGCGCGATAGGCCAGCACCTGCTGCGCCGGATCGTCGGTGCGCGATATCTCCAGCGTGTAGCGCTGGTAGGCCGAGGCCAGGTTGCGCCAACGGATCCAGTAATGGTTCTCGAACGAGAACGAACAGAAACGTGCGCCGGCCAGGCTGCCCTTGTCGGCGATGCGGGTCAGCACCTCCTGTGGCATGTCCAGGTTCATGCCGCCCTCGTCGCCCTGCAGGCTCACATGCACGATGCGGTCGCGATAACCGGGCGCACGCGCCTGCAGCAGGTCGCGCCAGTTCTGCATGGTGGCCACCACCGCAAACAGGAAGCGGCCCAGTTCGCCGGCAGCCAGTGGCGTGGCAATGGACTGGTAATGCCGCTGCCATCCATGACGGTTCTCGGTGGGCAGGAACACCGAGCGTTCCAGCGCCTGGCGGCTGTCGCTCTCGCGCACCACCGGCTCGGGGCGTTGCGGATAGACCAGGTTGATGGCGAAGGTCGGCCAGCGCGGCAGCGCCGCATCGAACAGGTGGATCGGGAAGTTGCTGCTGATGCCGCCATCGGAGAACCAGCACACCCGGAACGCGGTGATCACCGGACCGCAGGCCTGGCCTGCGCTGGTCAGGCCTTCCATGCTGTCGGCCACGTTGTGCCCGGCCTCACCTGTAGCCGTCGATGTCGGCTCGCAGCGACGTTCGCGACGCGAGGGCTCATGCAGCGGCACCGCGCTGATCAGCAGCGGGAAGCTGAGGCTCATGCGCGTGGCCACCAGTACCGGCAGCGATGCGCCCTGCGGCAGGTGGTAATAGTTGCGGCCTTCAACCTCGCGCGGCGGACCAGCATGGTCGACCATCCACTGCACCACGCTGGCCGGAAACAGCTGCTCGAATTCCTCGCGCAGGAACCAGAACTGCGCGCCGCCCAGCGGCAATGTGCGCGGTTCATTGTGCGACACGCAGGTGGTGATCATCTGCAGGGTGATCGCATGCGGACTGTGCGGCTCGCCTGCATAACGCGGCGCGTCGTGCAGATCGGCGAAGGTCAGCGGTGCATCCATCGGTTTGCCTGACAACTGCTGCAGGCTTTCATGCAGCCACTCGGTCAGCGCCGGCGTGCCTGCGTCCCGGCTCAGTCCACTGCACAGCCCCAGCAGGTTGCGTCGCGCCACCCGTGCCACGCGCAGCGCGGCCCCGGCTACACCTGCACCATAGGCACACAACAGCGACGGCAGCAGGGTCGCCGCCACGCCGCTCCAGCCACCGCCCCACCATCCCAGGCCAAGCAGCAGTGCCAGCGACACCAGCACTTCCAGCGGCGCGATCTGAAACACCGCGATGGCCAGGCACAGCAGCTTGCGCGGCCAACCTGCATTGCCGGTCAGCACCACCAGCAGCCGATACGCCGCGCGCGCGCCAGCGGCGGGCTGGAACAGGCTGTAGATGAATCCACGCCGCGACAGCTGTGCCGACACCGCTGAAAGGCCGCCATAGCCGGCGTCGCCAGGCAGGTGTTCGCCCAGTTGCTGGCGGCGGTCGCCATATGCCGCAGCGGCGGCCACGGCAGCGGCGATGGCACCGGCCGAGGTACCACCGATGCTCTTGAAACGGTATTCGCGGGCCAGTGCGAGCACCGCGTTGGGATACACGATGCCGCTGGTGATACCGCCTTTCATGACCAGATCGCAGTACTTGTCCGCCACTACCCTTCCTCCGCTTGCCAACGGCGCGCCGCAGCGCGTATTGCCATCCCTGGACCGGTGAGACCTGCCTGTCATTGCCATAGCGCTTGGACGCGGGGCACGGGAACGTGTGAAAGGCTCCCATCCAACGCCAGGAATGCAGTATGACGTGGAGCCCTCTCACCGCCTGAGACCACCGCCGCAGTTGTGCAGGCACGTCGCCGGCAGGCAGCCACCACACCGTGCTGGCAGCTGTCTGGCGCCACTGGCGGATACTTGACCGGCCGCACCGAAGGCGTAGCATCTGCATCAAGCCAAGGGACAGACCCGTGGCTGCCACAACGACATGAGGGATTCTCATGGAATTCGACTATCTCGTCTTCATCGGGCGTTTCGAGCCCTTCCACAACGGCCATGCCGCCGTTGCCCGCCTTGCCCTGAGCAGGGCCCGCAAGCTGATCTTCCTGGTCGGCTCTGCCGATACCCCCCGCAGCCTGCGCAATCCCTGGACCGTGGCCGAACGCGCCGTGATGATCCAGGCCGCCCTCGATGGCAACGCCGATCGCCTGCTGATCCAGCCACTGCGTGACCACCTGTACAACGAAGCCCAGTGGATCGCCAGCGTGCAGCGTCATGTAGCCGAGGCCCTGCGCAACGATGGCGCCGCACCCGATGCGAAGGTCGGCCTGATCGGCATGGACAAGGATGCTTCCAGCTACTACCTGCGGGAGTTCCCGCAATGGCCGCTGGTCGACGTGCAGCACACCGCTACCTTGTCGGCTACCGAGCTGCGCCGTTACCTGTTCGAAGCCGGCGACGTGGATTTCCACGGTGCACTGCTGATGCTGCGCGGCAATGTACCGGCACCGGTGTACGACATGCTTGAGGCGTTCCGCAGAAGCTCACCGGCCTACGCGCAGCTGGTGACCGAGTACCGTTTCATCGAGCAGTACAAGGCCGCCTGGAAGGATGCGCCATACGCACCGACCTTCGTCACCACCGATGCGGTGGTCGTGCACTCGGGCCACGTACTGCTGGTCCGCCGTCGTTCGGCACCGGGCAAGGGCCTGTGGGCGCTGCCCGGCGGCTTCGTCGGCCAGGAACAGAGCCTGCTCGCCAGCTGCCTGCGCGAACTGCGCGAGGAAACCCGGCTGAAGATTCCACTGCCGGTGCTGAAAGGCTCGCTGAAGGGCCAGCAGGTGTTCGACCACCCCGAGCGCAGCCAGCGCGGCCGCACCATCACCCATGCCTTCCACTTCGAATTCCCCGCTGGCGAACTGCCGGCGGTGCGCGGTGGCGACGACGCCGACAAGGCGCGCTGGATTCCGGTCAGCGAGGCGCTGGACATGGGCCCGCAGCTGTTTGAAGACCACCTGCACATCCTGGAGTACTTCCTGGGCCGGGGCTGATCCGTCCGGACCCTGCAGACCCCGTTTCCCCCACCGGCGGACAGACCGCCGGTGCCACTCGACGCGAAGGAGCTTCCGTCATGCATTACCTCGATAACCTTCTCCTCAACACCGACAGCTACAAGGCCAGCCACTGGCTGCAGTACCCGCCGGGTACCGACGCCACGTTCTTCTACGTGGAATCGCGCGGCGGCCTGCACGATCGCACGGTGTTCTTCGGCTTGCAGGCGATCCTCAAGGATGCCTTGGCACGGCCCATCACCCATGCCGACATCGACGACGCCTCAGCACTGTTCGCCGCGCATGGCGAACCGTTCAACGAAGCCGGCTGGCGCGATATCGTCGAACGTCTCGGCGGCCATCTGCCGGTACGCATCCGCGCCGTACCCGAAGGCAGCGTGGTGCCCACGCAGCAGGCACTGATGACCATCGAGTCGACCGACCCCGCCGCCTTCTGGGTGCCGTCCTACCTGGAAACCCTGCTGCTGCGCGTGTGGTACCCGGTCACCGTGGCGACCATCAGCTGGCATGCACGGCAGACCATCGCCGGCTTCCTGCAGCAGACCAGCGATGACCCGCAGGGGCAACTGCCGTTCAAGCTGCACGACTTCGGCGCACGCGGCGTCTCCAGCCTGGAATCTGCCGCACTGGGTGGTGCCGCGCACCTGGTCAACTTCCTCGGCACCGATACGGTGTCGGCGCTGTGCCTTGCACGTGCGCACTATCACGCGCCGATGGCGGGCTATTCGATTCCGGCCGCCGAACACAGCACCATCACCAGCTGGGGCCGCGAGCGCGAAGTGGATGCGTACCGCAACATGCTGCGCCAGTTCGGCACGCCCGGTGCGATCGTTGCGGTGGTGTCGGACAGCTATGACATCTACCGCGCCATCAGCGAACACTGGGGTACCACCCTGCGCGAGGAAGTGATCGCTTCCGGCGCCACCCTGGTCATCCGCCCGGATTCTGGCGACCCGGTCGAGGTGGTCGCCGAGAGCCTGCTGCGGTTGGATGCCGCGTTCGGTCACACGATCAACCGCAAGGGCTACAAAGTGCTCAACCACGTCCGCGTCATCCAGGGCGATGGCATCAACCCGGACACGATCCGCGCGATCCTGCAGCGCACCACCGATGATGGCTACTCGGCTGACAACGTGGCCTTCGGCATGGGCGGCGCGCTGCTGCAGCGGCTGGACCGCGATACCCAGAAGTTCGCACTGAAGTGCTCGGCAGCGCGGGTGGACGGTGACTGGATCGACGTCTACAAGGATCCGGTCACCGATGCCGGCAAGGCCAGCAAGCGCGGCCGTATGCGCCTGCTGCGCCGCTTGGACGACGGCAGCCTGCACACGCTGCCGCTGCCGGCCGATGGCGATGACACCCTGCCGGTCGGCTTCGAGGACGCGATGGTGACCGTGTGGGAGAACGGCCGCCTGCTGCACGACCAGCGCCTGGATGACATCCGCGCGCGGGCCGCTGCCCAGCGTTGAGGACCCATCCACGCATGGCGTGGATCCAGCTGGGGGTCAGAGCCTGTTGCGGGGCGGCGGGATCCGGCCCCTGGGCCTTGACCGGCGCCGTCAACACGTCCACCGTGGGCGCGCCGAAGGTATCCCTGCCGTGGTCTGGATGACGACAGGGATTTAAACGGGAATCCGGTGAAGGCGCCTCGCGCGCCCATTCCGGAGCTGCCCCGCAGCGGTGAATGGAAACGAATCCTGCCAACAGCACTGGGCTCGCGCCTGGGAAGCGGCAGGTAGTAGGTGGGCCGCGACCCGTGTCCATCAGCCCGAATACCGGCCCCGGCCGGGGGACACGACCGTCCCCTGATTCGACCTGGAATCTCCGCGGGGAGGTTGCCGGGGCCATCGTCGTCCTGCACGTGCAGGCGGTGTGGTCGCGCGCGTCCTGTTCACGGTTTCCGGCCAGACCTGCTGCCCACGCCCACACGCACCCTACGATGACCGAGCTCCAACGCCCCACCCTGACTCTTCCCGACAACGGCCAGCGACTGCTGCTGCACTCGTGCTGCGCGCCGTGCTCGGGCGAAGTGATGGAGGCGATCACCGCCTCCGGGATCGACTACGCGATCTTCTTCTACAACCCTAACATCCACCCGGTGAAGGAATACGAGCTGCGCAAGCAGGAGAACATCCGCTTCGCCGAGCAGCACAACATTCCCTTCATCGACTGCGACTACGACACCGACAACTGGTTCAGCCGTGCGCGTGGCATGGAGAACGAACCCGAGCGCGGCATCCGCTGCACGATGTGCTTCGACATGCGTTTCGAGCGCACCGCGCTGTACGCGCACGAACACGGCTACGACACCATCAGCTCCTCGCTGGGCATCTCGCGCTGGAAGAACATGGCGCAGATCAACGACTGTGGCGTGCGCGCCGCCTCGCGTTACGAAGGCCTGCAGTACTGGGACTACAACTGGCGTAAGGGTGGTGGTGCCAGCCGCATGGTCGAGATCAGCAAACGCGAGCAGTTCTACCAGCAGGAATACTGTGGCTGCGTGTACTCGCTACGCGATGCCAACCGCCACCGCCGCGAGAACGGCCGCGAGCGCATCAAGATCGGCCTGCTGTATTACGGGCAGGACAATGACGCCGCCAGCCAGGACAATGACGCCGCCAGCAGCGATTGACGTGCGCGCAAGGGGCGGCCACGCTGGTCGCCCTTCTTCCGTTGTGCCGGATCTGCCATGACTGCCCTGCCCGCTGATGTCGCCCTGCTGGTGATCGACCTGCAGCCGGACTTCATGCCCGGTGGCGCCCTCGCCTGCGAACAGGGCGATGCGCTGGTGGCGCCGATCACGGCACTGTTGGCCGAGCGACGCTACCGCACCGTGGTGGCGACCCAGGACTGGCACCCGGCCGACCATGCCTCGTTTGCCAGCCAGCATCCGGGGCATCTGCCCTTTGAAGCGATCCTGCTGCACGCACAGCCGCAGACCCTGTGGCCGGACCACTGCGTGCAGGGCAGCGGGGGCGCCGCACTGCACCCGGGCGTGGACTGGACCGTGGCCGACCTGATCCTGCGCAAGGGCAGCCGCCAGCAGGTGGATTCGTACAGCGCCTTCCGCGAAAACCACGGCCCCGACGGCACGCGCCCGGCGACCGGACTGGCCGGCTGGCTGCACGAACGAGGGATCCGCGAGGTGCACGTGTGCGGGTTGGCGCGCGATTACTGTGTGCTGTGGAGTGCGCAGGACGCGGTCAAGTCCGGCTTCCGGGTGAAGTTCCTGTGGGAGCTGACCCGCCCGGTGACCGATGCCAACGACGGCATGGTGCGCGAGGCCCTGGCGAAGGCGAGGATTGCGGTCGCCTGACGCGTGGCGGTAGTGCCGGCCGCTGGCCGGCAACCCCTGGATCCCCGCAGTTGCAGGCCAGCGGCCGGCACTACCGGAATACGACCGTGCGGTGCCCGTTGAGCAGGATGCGGTGCTCCACGTGCCGGCGTACCGCGCGCGCCAGCACCTGCGATTCGGTATCGCTGCCCAACCGCACCAGCTCGCGGGGAGTCATCGCGTGGTCCACGCGGGCCACGTCCTGTTCGATGATCGGGCCTTCGTCCAGGTCTTCGGTGACGTAGTGCGCGGTGGCGCCGATGATCTTGACCCCGCGCGCGTGCGCCTGGTGGTACGGCTGCGCGCCCTTGAAGCTGGGCAGGAAGCTGTGGTGGATGTTGATTGCTCTGCCCGCCAGCGCACGGCACAGCGTGGGTGAAAGAATCTGCATGTAGCGCGCCAGCACCACCAGGTCGATGCGCTCGCGTTCGACCAGGTCGATGATCTGCTGTTCCTGCGCCGCGCGCGTGTCCGCGTTCACCGGCAGGTGGTGGAACGGCACCTGGTAGGACGCCGCCAGCGCTGCGAAGTCGGCATGGTTGGAGGCCACCGCAGCGATGTCCACCTTCAACTGGCCGCTGTGCGCACGGAACAGCAGGTCGTTCAGGCAGTGGCCCTGCTTGCTGACCAGCACCAGCAGGCGCGGCCGGCGGCGCCCATCATGCAGCTGCCAGTCCATGCCGAAGTCCGCTGCCAGTGCGGCCATCGCGGCGTGCACGGTATCCAGCGGCAGGCCCGCATCGCAGTCGAAATGCACGCGCAGGAAGAAGCGACCGCTCTCCTCGTCGCCGAACTGCTGGGCGTCGAGGATGTTGCAGCCGTGGTCGAACAACAGGCCCGACACGCGGTAGACGATGCCGGTGCGGTCGGGACAGGAGAGGGTGAGGATGGAATCGGGGCGCATCGCCCGAGTGTAGGGCAGCACACTCCCGTGGTGCACGATGCTGTCAAATGCAACCATCAGTTAGAGACGAGGCGCGGAGCGCGCATGATTGGAGCAAGTTCCTCCCCCGCACCTCGCCAACCGGTTCCAGTTTCAATGACCCGACCCTCGCGAACAAGGTGAAAGACCGGAGTCTGCTGACGGTCGAAAGCCGCCCACCTCTTGTCTACGTACATCACGCTCATCGGCAGCTCAGGATGAAGTCCATTCCATTCGGCGATGCTATCGCCGGCCCAGTGCGGGCCATTGGGCACTACCAACACCAGCTTAGTGCGGAGCCCCTCATAGGCAGGCTGGGCGACAATGTTCTGCAGGGCTCTTCGTGAGTAGCCACAACGCGGATGAACGATGGCAACAACCCGGTCTCCGCTCAGCCGTATCGAATCACGAGCGAGGGAACCGTCAGCCTGGACAGCGTACACGGGCAGGCCGGGCGGAAAGCGGCCCGGAAGGACCCGCGGAAGCGCCGGGACGTTACTGAGCCACTGGCGACGCAACCGTTCTGCTTGGGCAAAATCGCCCCTTGCCACGTGTAGTCCTATCAGCCTGCGATGATGCTCAGCGCCGGCGGTGCCGCGCTCGACCAACAGGCCGTACTGTGCCAACGCATTGCGCAGCGGTTCGGCATCCGGTACGTAGTTGGCGAACAGCGCCGCAGCCTTGAACTGGTCCTCGATGATGCGGTCCTTGTTTCTGCAGCCGACTGCACGTGATGACCTGCGACCCGCAACGTAGATGTGCGACAGCGCCTCGATGCGATCACGTGCAGATGCATCCAGCGTTGTCGCCTCCGCCTTCAACAGCTGTGTGTAGGTATCGGCCTTGCACATGGATACAGGGCTGATACTGGACGCAGCTCCTAGAACAAGCATCCATCCGGGGAGCAGCATGCGCGCTCAACAACCCGACATGCAGACGAACTCTGTGGCCTCTCTGCACGTGGCACGGGCGACACATCGATATCCCATGTGATCCTCCACGAGCTCACCGGATTGGACATATGAGCGGTGGATATCGCGATCAACCTCATTCTCGACACGCAACCCTGGCATCAGCCGGAGTGTGCGTTCGGCACCGAACAGCGACAGCAGCCGGTGGGCTTGACTGTAGCTCAGCTCGCTGGCGATGGCTTCCGTCGAGTAGCCAACCAGGCCGTTCTCGTTGAACGACAGCGAGGTCAGGAACTGCTCCAGCCCGTGCACGGACAGGAGCGCCAGCGGCGAATCCACGGGGATCACGGCGAGGTAGCTGTCCAGGCGCGCTGCGCTGGAAATCTGCGCGTTCTTCTGCGCGACGAGCACCTGCTCACGTACTGATTCCCGCACACCATCGTCCGTCTGGGCGGCAGTGGCAGTGGCAGTGGCAGTGGAGTAGGCAAGCACCAGTATAAGTAAAGAGACGCGCGTGCGGTTCTGCATGATGCACTCCTGTATGCGGCGGACGTGCCAAGGTCAGCGTAGTGCGGGGCGTTGCGGCAGGATTGTGCGTGCGGTCTCGCAACGCCTGCATTGCAACAATTCCCATGCCACCGGCCGCCGGGGTTCGCGGGCAAAGCGGCGCTTGGTACAGACCCAAGCGATACTTGGCCTTCCGCATGGCAAGCTGGTCGGTCATGAACCTGTTGCAGCTCATCCGCAGCTTCACCCGCACCGCAGAGACCGGCAGCATTGCCGCTGCGGCACGCACCCTTGGCATCAGCGCCACCGCCGTGGGCCAGAACATCAACCGCCTGGAAGCCCACCTGGGCGTGCGCCTGCTGAACCGAAGTACGCGCCAGCTGGCGCTGAGCGAGGCCGGCACGGTGTACCTGGCACAGGTGCGGCATCTCGAAGCCGATCTGGCACGCGCGCAGGCCATGGTCACCGGCGACGTGGAACCGGCCGGGCCCCTTCGCATCGCCAGCAGCAGCGCGTTCGGCCGGCACGTGCTGGCACCGCTGCTGCCCTCACTGCAGCAGCGCTACCCGCAGCTGCAGCTGGAACTGCGCCTGACCGATCGCGCCGTGCAGCACGGTGCCGAGGCGGTGGATGCAAGCATCCGCATCGGCGCGCAGCTGGAGGACGGGCTGGTGGCGCGTCCTCTGGCACGTATTCCGTTCGTGTTCTGCGCATCGCCGGCGTACCTGCAGGCACACGGCATGCCACTGGAACCGGCGCAGCTGGCCGCCCATCGCGGCCTTCTGCATCGCTTCCCCACCGACGGCCGACCGCTGCGCTGGGGCCTGCTGAAAGATGGTCAACGCGTGGACGCGGCATTGCCGCCGAGCATGGTCTGCGATGACATCGATGCGCTGGCCGAACTGGCCGCTGCCGGTGCCGGTGTCACCCGGCTGGCAGCGTTCGTGGCCGAGCCGTACCTGCGTGACGGGCGCCTGCAGGCGATGTTCGGTTGCGGCACCGACTGGCAGCCGGAACCGATGGACGTCTATTTCTGCGTCAGCGACCGCCGCGATTTCACCGCCAAGATCCGCGCGCTGTTCGAGCACCTGCAGGCCGGCCTGCCGCCGGCCTGGCAGGTGTAATGCTCAGCGCGGACTGAACACGCCGCGTGCGTCGCGCGGCTCGCAGCGCAGGTACTGCGGCGCCGGCACCACGCTGTCACCCAGCGCAGCAGCGGCGTGCCACGGCCAACGCGGGTCGTACAGGATGCCGCGGGCCAGCGCGATGGCATCGGCCTGGTTGTGGCGCAGGATCGATTCGGCCTGCTCCGGCTCGGTGATCATGCCCACCGCGACCACCGGCATCCGCACCTTCTTGGCCTTGATCGCCGCCGCGAACGGCACCTGGTAGCCGGGGCCGACGCTGATCTTCTGGCGCTCATGCAGGCCGCCGCTGGAAACATGCAGGAAGTTGCAGCCACGTGCGTCCAGCACCTGTGCCAGCGCCTCGCTCTGCACGATGTCCCAGCCACCCTCGACCCAGTCACTGGCGGAGATGCGCACGCCCACGGCGACCTTGTCCGACACCGCTGCACGCACCGCGTCGAATACTTCCACCAGCATCCGCAGACGGTTCGGCAGCGAGCCGCCGTAGCCATCGGTGCGGCGGTTGCTCAGCGGCGACAGGAACTGGTGCAGCAGATAGCCGTGCGCGGCATGGATCTCGATCAGCTCAAAGCCCAGGCGCTCGGCGCGCACCGCGCTGGCGGCGAAGGCAGCAACGACTTCGGCGATGCCGGCCTCGTCCAGTTCCTGCGGCGCCGGGTCTGCCGCATGGAACGGCAGCGGCGACGGTGCGACCGTGGCCCAACCGCGCGCATCATCGGCCGGCAGCTGACCACCGCCATCCCACGGGCGCGCCGTAGAGGCCTTGCGGCCGGCATGGGCCAGCTGCACACCCAATGGCATCGGCGACCAGCGGCGAACGCTGGCCAGCACCTGCGCCAGTGCCGCTTCGGTGCCGTCGTCCCACAGGCCCAGGTCGGCCCAGCTGATGCGGCCGCGCGCTTCGACCGCGGTGGCCTCCAGGATCAGCAGGCCCGCGCCGGACTGCGCCAGGTTGCCCAGATGCATGGCGTGCCAGTCGCTGGCGCGGCCGTCTTCGGCGGAGTACTGGCACATCGGCGCGACGACGATGCGGTTGGACAGGGTCAGGGGGCCGAAGGAGATCGGCGAAAACAGCTGGCTCACGGCAGTGGGGGTGTATCAAAGGGGGTGCGTATTGCACCGCTGTGCGGCCGATAGATCAACCGTGTGGGTAGATCGCTGTTTCGTGGGAAGGCGCAGCCGAGCCCATGCTTGGCTCAGCGCGTGGTCCAGCCAGCCAGCGCCTCGGCGCAGTCGCGCTCGTCCTTGAACTGCAGCAGATCGTCGGCACGGGTGCGGCCACGGTTCAGCGCGGCCACCGGCAGGCCGGCCTTGGCCGCAGCCTGCACGAAGCGGAAGCCGGAATAGACCATCAGCGAGGAGCCCACCACCAGCACCGCATCCGCCTGCTGCAGGTGCTCATGCACCGCATCCACGCGCTCACGTGGCACGTTCTCGCCGAAGAACACCACGTCCGGCTTCAGCAGGCCGCCGCAGTGCGGGCAGTCCGGCACCGCGAACGCGGAGAAGTCGGTTTCCAAGTCGGCGTCGCCGTCGGGCGCGATACCGGCCTCCAGCGACTCCCAGCCGGGGTTGGCATCCAGCAGCTGCTGCTGGAAAGCCTCACGCTCGCTGCGACGTTCGCAGCCCATGCAGCGCACCAGATCCAAGCGGCCGTGCAGGTCGATCACGTTGCGACTGCCGGCACGCTGGTGCAGGCCATCCACGTTCTGGGTCAGCAGCACCTGCAGCTTGCCACTGTCCTCCAGTGCGGCCAGCGCCTGATGCGTGCCGTTGGGCCGGGCCTGGCCGAAGCGCGGCCAGCCCAGCAGGCTGCGCGCCCAGTACCGCTGGCGGGTGGCGGCCTCGCCCATGAAGGCCTGGTAGGTCACCGGCGGCGTGCGCTTCCACTGGCCATCGGCATCGCGGTAATCGGGAATGCCCGAAGCGGTGCTGCAGCCGGCGCCGGTCAGCACGAACAGGCGTTGGGCACGGTCGATGAAGTCGGTGAGCGGCAGGGTCATGGCAGCCAGATGGGGGCGCGCGGGCGCCCCCGCAAGCACGGGCTCAGGCCGCCGGCGCGCCGGGCAGCTGCGGCACGGTCACCGGGTGGCCATCCTCACCCAGGGCGATCATCACGAAGTGGCCGCGGGTGCACAGCTTGCGCTCGCCGCTGTGCAGGTCCTCGGCGATCAGCTCCACCTCGACCTTCATCGAGCTGCGGCCGACCTCGACGATGCGGCCGATGGTCTCCACCATCTGGCCGATGCGGATCGGCAGCTTGAAATCGACCTGGTCGCTGCGCGCGGTCACCACGGTGCGGCGCGAGTAACGGGCGGCGGCCAGGAAGGCGGCCTTGTCCATCCATGCCAGCGCCTGGCCACCGAACAGGGTGCCCATGTGATTGGTGTGATTGGGGAAGACGATTTCGGCCATGCGCACTTCGGTCGGCGGCACGGTCTCGGGGATGGGGGTCATGGGGGCGGTTCGGGTGTGGGGTAAGACGGATTTTAAGGCAGGCGGCGTGCAGGCGGCGCTACACTTCGACACCCCCACTGCGTGAACCCGCCATGCCCGCCACGTCCGACCTGCTGGCCTTCGCCCTTGTCTCGCTGGCCATGGTGCTGACACCCGGGCCGAACATGATCTACGTGATCTCGCGCTCGATCTGCCAGGGCCGCGTGGCCGGGCTGATCTCGCTGGGCGGGGTGGCGCTGGGCTTCGTGTTCTACATGCTGTGCGCGGCGCTGGGCATCACCGCGCTGCTGATGACCGTGCCGTTCGCCTACGACGCGCTGCGCATCGGCGGCGCGCTGTACCTGCTGTATCTGGCCTGGCAGGCACTGAAGCCGGGCGGCCGCTCGCCGTTCGCGGTGCGTGACCTGCCGGTGGATGGCCCGCGCAAGCTGTTTGCGATGGGCTTCCTGACCAACGTACTGAACCCCAAGGTCGCGGTGATGTACCTGTCCCTGCTGCCGCAGTTCCTGCACCCGGACAGCGAAGGCGGCGTACTGATGCAGTCGCTGGTGCTGGGCTCCACCCAGCTGCTGGTCAGCGTGAGCGTGAACGGCATCATCGCGATGATGGCCGGCAGCATCGCCGGCTTCCTGGCTGCGCGTCCCACCTGGCAGGCGGTGCAGCGGTGGTTCATGGGCACGGTGCTGGCCGGCCTGGCCGTGCGCATGGCGGTGGATGGGCGGCGGTGATGACCCTTCCGATGCTGCAGCGATACTCCTATCTCAAGATCGATGGGCCGTCCTGCGTATGAACATGCTGTGCCGGCTGTAGTTCAAGGATCGCTGCTTGCGATTGACTCAATGCATCAGCACGATGAAGCGACTCCGCTTCAGGCGCACGAAGCGTATCCATCGTATTCATGTGTCCTCGGCGATGGGCTGGATCATCCATTGCTCCCTCCACTATGAAGACCCTCTCCCCACGAGCCAGGCTTTCTGTCGGGTTGTTCAACACAACATGGTCAACCCGCGAAAGCCCCTGCTCCTTCGCCAGTACCAGCAGACTTGCGGACATGCGCTGACTCGACTCGTCCCACGGCTTCCCATGCTCGGTGTCCAAGCGTTCCACACCAGCCCTGATCTGCATATAGAGAGCACGGTCTGCATCGCCAAGTTCAGCTGTTGAAGAAGGCACTCGATGTAGCGACGGTGAGTCGTCGGCGGGAGTGCCAACTCTCTCCGCAACTGCGGTGCGCTCGGCGTCAAGTTCTGGCTCTGGCCTGCGTCGTCGCTGCGAGGGCGCTATGTGCTGGTCATAGAACGCGCCGTAGTAAAGCTCGTAATTCGCATGAGGACCAACAGATGGAGTCTCCGTCTTGAAAACCTCAGCGATCTGTTCAATCGCTTGGCTGCGATTGATCCGTCCAGCCTGGAGTTCCACCGCAATGGCTCCATACTGCTGTGGCCGATTGCCTGTGCCCGACACGCCAATGTCCGGTCCTCCAGCCGCAACAATTTCGCGCTGGACCTGGACATTGCTGAGAGTCGCAGCTGCTTCTCCTCGCAACTTGCTGTTTACATAGGATTGCTTAGTCGTCGGATCTGATGGTTCGGTGAAGAGATGGTGCCCAACTTCGTGAGAAAGGGAACGTGCGATTCTGGCGCCTTGCCCGATCGCGTTCTCGTCAATAACGATCTTCTCAGCAGGTACAAGATAGGTGCCTTTACCGGCTTGCCCCCAGATGACCTCCAGATCGTCGCGTTCGGCCTGCGCGAGACCCGCTCGAAGTGTTGGGGATTTAGCCAGAAACGGCGCCAACGATGGGTCAACCAATGGCGAAGCCGGACGGCGTGCAGCTCCTGGGCGACTGGCCTCCTGCTGCTGTGGCAGTGCAAAGTCTTCAGTACGTTCCACGGTGTGGCTCCTGCGCCATGACAGGGCGGTCAGCGCTGACTGATCAGTACATGGGTAAGCGTTTTTTGGTCAGGGGCGAGCTGGAGCACGACCTTGACTCCGTTCACCTGAGCGGACCAGTAAGCGCGGGAGCCAGGCGCATCGGGGTGAGGTGGCTCTATGGTGGAGTCCTCCCAGATGATCTCCTCGAGCGCAATGCTTGGTGGCGCGACATCGAAGGTCAGCTTTGCAAGCGCAGGATTGTCGACATCACTTCTCAGCGTGATGTTCCGGACCTCAAGGTCGCCCAACATTCCGCGTTCTGCGGTCCGCTCGTCCCTCAGGCCCTGTCGCGTCGGCGCACCCAGGTGCGTGTGAAGCTGCTCACTCAATGCATCGACATCATCAAAACGCACGCCGGCCAAACGCTCGATGTCGTTCTTGAATCGCTCCATACCAGTTTCACTCCCTGATTTGACGGACTGTCTTTGATTCAAATGATGCGAGAGGGCTGGTGGTGCGCCGCTCGAGCACGCTGACAGTACCAACGCTGCAATAATGATTGTGAGGCAGCGATACCCTGCTACCCAGGGGCGGCGCCGAAGTCCACCTTTTGATGAAGAAGCGCATTTCTCGACCCATGCATCCATGAAAGTACCTCTCGCGGGAGTCCCACTTTCGCGAATCTAGCACGACGTCGGAGTCAAGCAGGTCACTGGCCGTGGGCACTCAGTCGCCGATGTGGCAAGTCGGCTCGGTAAGTCGATCCACGGTCTTCACCGCTGGCGAAAGCGGTATGTGAATCCATCATCCACGCGCCCGGTGGCAACGGCTCGGAGATGGATGACCGACATCCGGGCATGGTGCTGGCCGGGTTGGCGGTGCGCACGGCACCCTGAAAACCTTCCGCACTGCGCGCTCGCCGGGCATGGCCCGGCGCTACCGCAATAACGAAAAACCCCGGCGTTGGCCGGGGTTTTCGCGACAGGCCTGATTGGATCGATCAGAAGTTCATGTCGAAGGCGACTTCGCCCTTCACGCCCACCTGGTAGGCCGAAGCGCGGCGTTCGAAGAAGTTGGTCAGTTCCTGCACGTCCTGCAGTTCCATGAAGCTCAGCGGGTTGCGCACGTTGTACTTGCGCTCCATGCCCAGGCGATGGAAATGGTTGTCGGCGCAGTGCTGCAGGTACTGGCGCATGTCACGAGTGGAAATGCCCGCCACGCCACCGGACAGCACGTCCTCGGCGAACTGCACTTCGCACTCGATGGCTTCGGCCAGCATGTCGTAGACATCCTGCTTCATCTTGTCGTCGAACAGGTCCGGCTCTTCCTCGCGGATCACGTCCACGCACTCGAAGGCGAATTCCATGTGCGCGCTTTCGTCGCGGAACACCCAGTTCGTGCCCGAGGCCAGGCCGTTGAGCAGGCCGCGCGAACGGAAGTAGTACACGTAGGCGAACGCAGCGAAGAAGAACAGGCCCTCGATGCACGCAGCGAAGCAGATCTGGTTGAGCAGGAACTGGCGGCGCTCGTCGCGTGTCTCGATGCGCTTCAGGTCCTGGATCGAGTCGATCCACTTGAAGCAGAAATCGGCCTTCTTCTTGATCGAGTCGATGTTTTCCACCGCGGCGAAGGCTTTGACGCGCTCGTCCGGATCCGGCAGGTAGTTGTCCAGCAGGGTCAGGTAGAACTGCACGTGCAGCGCTTCTTCATACAGCTGGCGCGACAGGTACATGCGCGCTTCGGGCGCGTTCAAGTGCTGGTACAGGTTCAGCACCAGGTTGTTGGACACGATCGAATCGCCGGTAGCGAAGAACGCGACCAGGCGGTGGATCAGGTGGCGCTCGCCCGGCGACATCTTGCTGTGCAGGTCGCTGATGTCGATCTGGAAGTTGATCTCTTCCACCGTCCAGGTGTTCTTGATCGCGTTCCGGTACATGTCATAGAACTGCGGGTAGCGCATCGGGCGCAGGGTCAGTTCAAAACCGGGATCGAGCAGCATCTGCTTGGGCTTGTCGGCCATGGGTGTTTCCTTGAATTCCTGGGTGAGCGGCCGGGCATGGCCCGGCGCTACCGTGGGTGTCTCTCTGCAGCCGAGCATGGCTCGGCTCTACAGGTATGAGGTGCCGGCGATCGCCGGCACGGCGCGTCTTATTGGCAGGCCTCGCAGGCTTCCGGGTTCTCCAGCGAGCAGGCGATGGCTTCTTCCGGGCTGAACACCTTCTCCGGGTCAGCGGTGGCCACGTGGCTGACGGTGGTCTTGGCGATCTTGGTGGCCGGACGCGAACGCAGGTAGTAGGTGGTCTTGATGCCCTGCTTCCAGGCGTACATGTACATGGACGACATCGCGCCGATGCTCGGGCTTTCCATGAACAGGTTGAGCGAGGCGGACTGGTCGATGAAGGCACCACGATCGGCGGCCATGTCGATCAGCGAACGCATCGGTAGTTCCCATGCGGTGCGATAGACGTGGCGCAGCGTTTCCGGGATCTGGCTGATGCCCTGGATCGAGCCGTCGGCCAGCTTGATCGCATCGCGCATTTCCGGGGTCCAGTGGCCCAGCTTCTTCAGCTCGTTCACCAGATAACGGTTCACCTGCAGGAAGTCACCGGACAGGGTCTCGCGCTTGAACAGGTTGGACACCTGCGGTTCCACGCACTCGTAGCAGCCGGCGATGGAGGCGATGGTCGCGGTCGGGGCAATCGCGATCATCAGCGAGTTGCGCAGGCCGTGTTCCTTGATGCGCTCACGCAGGGCATCCCAGCGTGCGGCATCTTCCGGCACCACGTTCCAGGCATCGAACTGCAGCTCGCCGCTGGCCGCACGGGTGTCGGCGAAGGACGGGTGCTTGCCACGTTCCTGGGCCAGTTCCACCGAAGTTTCCAGCGCGTGGAAGTAGATGGTCTCGGCAATCTTCTTCGACAGCGCGCGGGCTTCGGCGCCATCGAACGGCAGGCGCTTGCGGAAGAACACGTCCTGCAGGCCCATGCAGCCCAGGCCGACCGGGCGCCAGCGCAGGTTGCCGCGACGTGCCGATTCGATCGGGTAGAAGTTCAGGTCGATCACGCGGTCCAGCTGGCGCACAGCCAGGCGCACGGTGTCGGCCAGCTTGTCGAAATCGAACTCGCCGTTGCCGTCGAAGTGGTTGCCCAGGTTGATCGAACCCAGGTTGCACACCGCGGTCTCTTCGGCCGAGGTGACTTCCAGGATTTCGGTGCACAGGTTGGACAGGTGGATCACGTTGCCGGCGCGCAGGGTCTGGTTGCTGGCGCGGTTGCACTTGTCCTTGAAGGTCATCCAGCCGTTGCCGGTCTCGGCCAGGGTGCGCATCATCCGCGAGTACAGCTTGCGTGCGGAAATGGTGCGGTTGGCCTTGCCCTGTGCTTCGGCCTGCAGGTAGGCGGCCTCGAAGGCTTCACCGAACAGGTCGGTGAACTCGGGCACCACGCGCGGATCGAACAGCGACCATTCCTGGTCCGATTCGACACGCTTCATGAACAGGTCCGGGATCCAGTTGGCCAGGTTCAGGTTGTGCGCACGGCGCGATTCGTCGCCGGTGTTGTCACGCAGCTCGAGGAAGTCCTCGATGTCGGCGTGCCAGGTTTCCAGGTACACACAGGCCGCGCCCTTGCGCTTGCCACCCTGGTTCACCGCAGCCACCGACGAATCCATGGTCTTCAGCCACGGCACGATGCCGTTGGAATGGCCGTTGGTCGACTTGATGAGCGAGCCACGCGAACGCACGCGGGTGTAGCTGACGCCGATGCCGCCGGAGAACTTGGACAGCTGGGCGATGTCGCCGTACTTGGAATAGATCGATTCCAGCGAATCCTGCGGCGAGTCCAGCAGGAAGCACGAGGACAGCTGCTCGTGGGTGGTGCCGGAGTTGAACAGGGTCGGGCTGGACGGCAGGTAGTCCAGGTTGCCCATGCGCTTGTACAGCGCCAGGGTTTCCGGCACGTCTTCGCTCAGCGCGCTGGCGATGCGCAGGAAGAACTGCTGCGGGGTCTCGATTACCTTGCGGGTGTGCGGATGGCGCAGCAGGTAGCGGTCGTACAGGGTACGCAGGCCGAAGTAATCGAAGTTCAGGTCCAGCGAGATGTCGATGGCATCGTTGAGCTTGCGTGCGTTGGTCTGCACGAAGTTCAACAGGCGGTCGTTGATCAGGCCCACTTCGTGGCCACGACCCACCGACTGCGAGAACGCGTGGATTTCCTGGTTGGACACTTCCTTGGCGATGAAGTTGGCCAGCAGGCGCGCGGCCAGGCGGCCGTACTCGGGTTCTTCGCCGATCAGCAGCGCCGCGGTGCGGATGGACAGTTCGTCCAGCTCCTGGGTGGTGGCGCCGTTGTACAGGCCGGAAATGGTGCGGGTGGCCACGCGCATCGGATCGACGGCGTGCAGGCCTTCAGAGGAACGCTGCACCGCGCGGACGATCTTGTTCAGATCCACCAGCTCGGTCGTGCCATTGCGCTTGGTCACACTCATCGCGTTGGACGTCGGCGGCGACGTCAACAGGAACTCGCTTTCCTTCTCGATGGTGGCGCTGGTCTCGGTGGTCACGGCGTGTGTCCTCTTGGCGTGATGGATGGTGGCTCGGTGCATCGGATGACGCGGCCCGGGACGTGACACCCCAGGGTGGCAGACCGGTGTCGCAGGAATTGAGACCTGCGCCTGTGGCTGCTGCTGGCAGTGCTGACCGGTGCCGCTGCGGGCATGGAGGGCGTATCACCGGAGGGTCCGGCGATCCATTCCATGGACCCGGCGGCTTGGGGTCCCCACAACCGACAGCCACAAGATAGTGGGGGTAGTTGGGTCCGTCAACGCCAAATGTAGTGAAATTCGTCAATCCCTTGCGCCGCAAGGATCGTGCCATCGGCGCCCGGTTTGGACGCTTTGGACCTGCTGGATCGGGCTGCGCAGTCAAGCCCGAAAAGCGTCGTGGTGGCGGTAATCAGCGCCCCACCAGCGGAACAATGACAGCTTCACATGACAGGGCCATGCAGGCGAGGGACAACTCTGTGGATAGGTGGTGGGCAGCCAGTGGGCAGCCGGTGGACGGGCGGCACCGGGTAGTGCCGGCCGCTGGCCGGCAGCCCGTGACCTGCGGATGCATCGTGCGGATGCCGGCCAGCGGCCGGCACTACCACCCCCGGAGTCCAGGGGACGGCGTTGTCACGCCCGGTGCGGGGTACCCAGGTACTCGGCGCTCTGCATTTCGATCAGGCGCGAGGCCGTACGCTCGAACGCGCCCTGCAGGCGGGTACCGGTGTACAGCTCGACCGGCGAGGTGCTGGCGGTGCAGACCAGGTTGACGTGGCGGTCGTACAGCTCGTCGATCAGGTTGACGAAGCGGCGCGCGGCATCCTCGTTCAGGCGATCGAAGGCCGGAATGCCGCCCAGCAGCACGGTGTTGAACTCGTGCGCGATCTCGATGTAATCCGACGGCCCACGCGGGCCTTCACACAGGGCGGCGAAGTCGAACCAGGCAATGCTCTTGCCACGCGCGCGCACCGGGATCTTGCGGCTCTCGATCTCGATGTTGCCGGCCTTGGCCGGTTGGCCGCCGCTCAGTTCGCCCCAACGCGTGGCCAGCCAGCTGTCGCTGTCAGCGGCCAGCGGCGCGCGATACACCGGCGAACGGGTCAGCGCGCGCATCCGGTAGTCCTCGGTGCCCTCGGCGTACAGCTCCACGCAGTAGCGCTGCAGCAGGCCGATGGCCGGCATGAAGCTCTCGCGCTGCAGGCCGTTGAGGTACAGGTTCTCCACCGCCGTGTTGGAGGTGGTGACCAGGGTCACGCCCTCGGCGAACATCCGCTCCAGCAGGCGCGCCAGCAGCATGGCATCGCCGATGTCAGTGACGAAGAATTCATCCAGCACCAGCACGCGCAGGTTGCTGCGCCATTCCTGGGCGATCTTCGCCAGCGGGTCGCTCTGGCCCTGGTGCTCGCGCAGGCGCTCGTGGACGCTGCGCATGAAGCGATGGAAGTGGGTGCGGTACTTCTGCTTGATCGGCAGGCCGTCGTAGAACAGGTCCACCAGGAAAGTCTTGCCGCGGCCGACGCCGCCCCAGAAGTACAGGCCCTTGACCGGCTCGGGTTTCTTCCAGAACGAGGACAGGCGGTCCAGCCAGCCATCCTCGGCGCTGTCCACCAGCGCCAGGTGGATCCGGTCCAGCTCGGCCAGGGCCGCATGCTGGGCCGGGTCGTTCTGCCAATCGCCACGTTCCACCCCGGCCGCATAGCGCTGCGTCGGGGTCAGTTCCACCTCGCTCATGCCGCCGTGCCCAGCCAATGCTTGACGCCGTGGGTAAGCGCGCCGCGCAGGTCGATCAGCTTGCGGTGGAAGAAGTGGCTGGTGTCCGGCATGCGCACCAGCTCATGCGGCGCATCGAGGGTGTCCAGCCACTGGTAGACGGCCTGCGGGTCGACGATTTCATCCTGCTCGCCCTGGATCACCAGCCAGCGCGCCGGCGGCGTGATGCCGCCGAAGTCCCAACGGCCCGCCGGCGGCGCGATCGAGATCAGCGCTTCGGGCTGCAGTTCGGCGGCGGTCTTCAGCGAAACGAACGCGCCGAAGCTGAAGCCGGCCAGCCACAGGCGGTCGTCGGGACGCTGCTGGCGGACCCAGGCGGTAACGGCCTTCAGGTCCTCCTGCTCACCGACGCCATGGTCGAATTCACCGGCAGAACCACCGACGCTGCGGAAGTTGAAGCGCACCGTGGCGATGCCCAGCTCGCGCAGGGTGGTGGCGGTCATGGTGACCACCTTGTTGTGCAGGGTGCCGCCTTCGGTGGACAGCGGATGGCAGATGACGGCCACGATCGGCTGCACCGGCACATCGGCCTTGGGCAGGTCGATGAGCACTTCCAGCGGGCCAACCGGGCCTTCCAGTGAGATGCAGGCGGTTTCGCCGGGGGCGACGGGGAACGAGGGCTTGTGCATGGCACCATGATAGCGTCCCCCGCCGCTGCCCTGTGCCCGCCCATGCTCTACCTGTCCCTGGCCGTGATCTGCAGTGTGCTGGTTTCGGTGTTGTTGAAGCTCGCTGGCCGTCGCCAGCTGGATGTTGCGCAGATGGTGACCTGGAACTATCTGGTCGCCGCGACGATGACGTCGGTGGTGCTGCAGCCGCCACTGGATGCCTTGCGCGCACCGCATGCGCCGTGGGTTTCGCTGCTGGCACTGGCGGTGGTGCTGCCCTCGATCTTCCTGGTACTCGGCCGCGCGGTGGCGGTGGCCGGCATCGTGCGCAGTGATGTGGCGCAGCGGTTGTCGCTGCTGCTGTCGCTGGCGGCGGCGTTCCTGTTCTTCGGGCAGACCGCCACGCCGTGGAAGCTGGTCGGGCTGGGCCTGGGTCTGCTGGCGATGGTGGCTATCAGCCTGCGTCCACGCGGCCCGGCAGTGGCCACTTCCGCCGGCGGCTGGGGCTGGTTGCTGGGCGTGTGGGCCGGCTTTGCAGTGGTGGATGTGCTGCTGAAGCAGGTGGCGCTGTCGGGCACGCCGTCGATGGCGGCGGTGCTGGCCAGTTTCAGCGTGGCCTTCGTACTGATGCTGGCGCTGCAGTTGTGGCGGCATTTCAGTGGGCGCAGCCGCCTGGCTTGGCGCAACCTCGGTGCCGGCGCGCTGCTGGGCCTGCTCAACGGCGGCAACATCCTGTTCTACGTGCATGCGCACCAGTCGATGCCGGACAGCCCGGCCACAGTGTTCGCCGGCATGAACATCGGCGTGGTGGTGCTGGGCGCGCTGGTTGGCGTATTCGCCTTCGGCGAGCCTATGAGCCGGTGGAACCGCCTCGGATTGGCGCTGGCGGTAGTCGCGATCACCCTGATCGCACTGGGGTGATGCGCACAGTTCGCGCCGTTGCCGATAGCCGGTGCAGAAGATTCCTATCCTGCTGCACATTTCGATTGATACGTTGACGCCGCTCACAGTGCAGTTCCGCCGTGATGGGCATCCCGCTGCCTAGACTCGAACGGACCTGCATCTGGAGAGAATGTGATGAAACACGTGTGCGCTCTCATGCTGCTGGCCGCAACCCTGACCGGTTGCAGCAGCATCGGAGGCTACCCCGATTTCAGCGGCGGACTCGGCTATCCATCACATGAACCGGCCTATCCGCGCTATCCCGCCTATCCGCCCCCCGTACAAACCCATCGCGGCGATTCAAGCTCGGAAGTGGTGAGCTGCAGCAGCCGCGACCAGCGTCGCGCGCATTGCCAGGTACAGGTCTCACAGAAGGACAGCGTGCACCTGATCAACCGCGAGTCACATGCCTCCTGCCTGCAGGGACGCGACTGGGGCGTGGACCGCGGCACGATCTGGGTCGACAACGGCTGCCGTGCAACCTTCCGCATCGAGCGCTATTACTGGCGATGAGCAGCCGGCAGCCCGGCCGGGGCCCACTGGGTCCGGCCGGACACCCTCTCAGCGATCGAAGCCGAGCAGCAGCGGGTCGTGGTCGGAGCTGCGCCATGGGCCCTGCACGTTGCGGCCCTGGTAGCCGCTGGCGTCCTGTTCGTCGGCGTTGCTGTGCCATTCGGCTGCACCTCGCAGGCGTTTGGCCATGCCCGGGCTGAGCAGCGCGTGATCGAGGCGGCCGGTATAGCCGTTGTAGACGTAGCTGTAGGGCTGTTCGACCTTCGCTACCTTGAAGGCATCCTGCCAGCCCAGGTCGTGCAGGGTGCGGATCGGATCTTCCATGGCGTAGGCGTTGAAGTCGCCCATCAGCACCACGTCCTTCACCTTCAGGCGCGCGGCTTCGGCCTGCACCCAGGTGTTGAGCTGCCTGGCCGATTCCACACGGGTCGCGTTCCAGCAGCCCTGCCCGTCATTGCGGTCGGCGTCGACGCCACTGGCATCACGGCAGCCCTTGGACTTGAAGTGGTTGGCGACCACCATGAATGGTGCGCCCTTGCCCTGGAACGCCTGTGCCAGCGGCGCACGGCTGTGTTCGACGAAGGGACCGTCGAGCTTGGTCAGCGGCGTGCCGAGCGGCTTGAATTCGCTCCTGCGGTAGATGATGCCGACGCGGATCGGATTGCTGCCGGGACCTTCACCGGCATCGACGAACGCCCACTGCTTGTCGGCCGCGAGACCGACATTGAGTGCGTCCACCAGTTCAGCGATGGCCGACTGCGGGCCGTAGCCGTCGTTCTCCAGTTCCATCAGCGCGGCGATATCGGCGCCCAGCGCGTTGACGGTGGCGACCAGCTTGCCGACCTGCGCCTTGTGCTCGTCCAGCGTGCGCGCGCCGCGCAGGGTCGGGAATCCGCCGCCCTGGCCGTCACCGTTGAAGAAGTTCTCCAGGTTGAAGGCGGCGATATGCAGGCTGCCGGGTACGCTCGGCACGGCCGGCCGCTGCAGTTCCGGCAGCTTCACTGTGCCGTCGACCTGCAGGCTCGGGCGACCCTGCGCATCCACGCGCACGGTGCCTTCCACGTTGCGCAGCTGCATGCCGGTACGCAGTACCGGATTGCCCGGCAGGTAGGCGACGCTGGCCGGGTCACGTGCATCGCTGCCGTCGTCCAGCAGCAGGCGGCGGCGCTGGTTGTCGGCCATCACCTGTTCGATACCGGCGCTGCCGGGCACGGCCACTTCGGTCGGCTGCCAGAGGCGGCCATCGAAGGCGACGGTGAGCTGGCCGAAGCGTTCCAGGCCATCGGTGCCGGCCAGGGTGAGCGGCGCGGCGATGCGCACGTGCTGGCCCTCCAGTGCACGCCAGTCGGCCGGCGCGGCGGCCAGGGTGACGGTGGCCGGGCTGCGCGGCGCGGGCGCCGGGGTCGGCGCAACCTGCGGCTGGGCCTGGGCGAAAGCGGATGCCGGCATCAACAGGGACAGGGCAAGGGCGAGGGAACGGCGACGCATCGACAGACGACTCCACGGAAGAGGCGCACAGACTAACCCTGAAATGCGAAACCCCGCCTGCGCAGCGGGGTTTCGGCCTTGGTGGGCAAAGCCGGGTATTTCCGTTGGACCGTGCCGGCCGCCGACCACCTGAGCGGGCACGCGTATCCGTAGTAGATCCACGCCATGCGTGGATGCGGCCGCCCGTTATTTCAGATTGCCCAGCATCCAGTCCACGGTGGCGTGGATCTGCTCCTCGGTGAGCGCCGGGTTGCCGCCCTTGGGCGGCATGATGCCGCCGTCGGGGCCGGTGTAGCCCTCGATGGCGTGCTTGTAGAGGGTGTCCTTGCCCTGCGCCAGGCGCTTGTCCCAGTGCGAGTGGTCCAGCGTCGGTGCCATGCCCACACCAGTGGTATGGCAGGCGGTGCACAGGTTGTCGAAGATCACCTTGCCGTCCTTGGTACCGCCGTAGGCCACCTGCGAGGCGGCCTTGGCCAGCGCGGCGGCATGCGCTGCAGCCTGTGCGGCCGCGCCGGTACTGCCTGCGTACACCGCGCCGGTGGGCGAAATGCGCTGTTCGGTGCGTTTGGCGGCGGTAGGCGACACCTCGGGCGGAATCCGGGTGTGGATGAACGCGGCCAGGAGGATCAGACCGAGGGTGATGGCCATCAACAGCGCGATCACCATGGAGAAGCGTTTCAGGAACTCCAGATCGTAATTCCGCACTCTTCGTTACCCCTGGCTGATAGTCGTTGGACCACGGCTGAGCGACTGCGTGATGGGCCGAGTATAGAACGCACGCCGCGCCCGACAACAGGCGTCAGGGCTGGTGCGGCGCAGCATGCGGCCGTGGCAGCATGCGGGTAGTGCCGGGCCGCGCCCGGCGAGCGCGAAGCGCGGCAGAAGCCGCCCGGCACCCGCAACAGCGGCATCACCCTGCGCCAACAGCCCGCAGGCAGAAACTGCAGATGGCCTCGACCAGCGCGTCCTCGTCGCGGTGCGCTTCGCGGCTGGGCGCGGTCGGCCCGACCATCGCTTCGGTGAAGGCACCCACCAGGCAGGCGGCGGCAGCGTGCGCGTCCTGCGCCGGCAGTTCACCGGCCGCCACACCCTCTTCCACCAGGCGCAGGAAGACGTCGCCGAAGGCACGGCGGCCGCGCATGCGCTCGGCTTCCACGTCCGGATCCACCGGCTCGACGATGAAGGCGTGGGCCAGGCCAGGGCCGGCAAGGGCACGGCGGACGAAGGCGGTGATGGCCTGGCGCAGGCGCACGCTGGCCGGCTCGGGCGCACTGGCGATGCGCTCCATGATCGCCACCTCATGGGCCACGGCGGCATTGAGCACTTCCACGAACAGCTCGGCCTTGGACGGGAAGTGGCGGTAGATCAAGCCGGTGGAGACCCCAGCCTGGGTTGCCACCGCCGTTACCGGCGCGTTGCGCCAGCCGCCGGTGGCGACCAGTTCGCGGGTGGCCAGCAGGATCCGTTCACGGGCCCCGGCCAGGCGTTCTTCCATCAATGCTGAGCGTTTATAGGCCATGTTCTGAGTCTAGTTTCAATTTTTGAATTTGTATTCACTTCTTACCCGAACCCCGCTACGCTGGGGTCCAATCGCCCGCGCGGGCTGCTGCTGTGAACAGCTCCCCGCTTCCCCTTCCGGGTGCGTCCATTCCCCACCTTCCCTCGTGGAGCCATCGCAATGCACGTGCCATCCCTGAACTTCGACCTCGGCGAAGATATCGACCTGCTGCGCCAGAGCGTGGCCCATTTTGCCGCTGCCGAGATCGCGCCGCTCGCGGCCGAGACCGATGCGACCAACCAGTTCCCGTTGGCACTATGGCCCAAGCTGGGCGAGCAGGGCCTGCTGGGCCTGACCGTGGAAGAAGAATACGGCGGCACCGGCATGGGCTACCTGGCCCACGTGGTGGCGATGGAAGAAGTGTCGCGTGCTTCCGGCGGCATCGGCCTGTCCTACGGTGCGCACTCGAACCTGTGCGTGAACCAGCTGCGCAAGAACGGCACCGAAGCGCAGAAGCAGCGCTTCCTGCCGGACCTGTGCAGCGGCGCCAAGATCGGTGCGCTGGCGATGAGCGAACCGGGCGCGGGTTCGGACGTGGTGTCGATGAAGCTGCGCGCGGACAAGCGCGGCGACCGCTACGTGCTCAACGGCAACAAGATGTGGATCACCAACGGCCCCGACGCCGACGTGCTGGTGGTCTACGCCAAGACCGACGTCGAGGCCGGTGCCAAGGGCATCACCGCCTTCCTGGTCGAGAAGGGCATGAAGGGCTTCTCCACCGCGCAGAAGCTGGACAAGCTGGGCATGCGCTCCTCGCCCACCTGCGAACTGGTGTTCCAGGACTGCGAGATTCCTGAAGAGAACGTGCTGGGCGCGGTCGGTGGCGGCGTGCGCGTGCTGATGTCCGGCCTGGACTACGAGCGCGTGGTGCTGTCCGGTGGCCCGCTGGGCCTGATGGCTGCAGCGATGGACGTGGTGATGCCGTACGTGCACGAACGCCACCAGTTCGGTGAGCCGATCGGCAGCTTCCAGCTGATCCAGGCCAAGATCGCCGACATGTACGTGGGCCTGGGCGCCTGCCGCGCCTATGTGTATGCCGTGGCGCGCGCCTGCGACCAGGGCCGCACCACCCGCCAGGATGCGGCTGGCGCGATCCTGTACGCCGCCGAGAAGGCGACCTGGCTGACCGGCCAGGCGATCCAGATCCTTGGCGGCAACGGCTACATCAACGAGTACCCGACCGGCCGTTTGTGGCGCGACGCCAAGCTGTACGAAATCGGCGCCGGCACTTCGGAGATCCGCCGCATGCTGATCGGCCGCGAACTGTTCCAGCGCACCCTGTAAGGCACCCCATGAGCATCCTAGGCAGCCAGCTGCAACCGGGCAGCGATACGTTTGAAAGCAACCGCACGGCGATGCAGGCCGTAGTCGACGACCTGCACGCCACCCTCGCCCGCACCGCACTTGGCGGCAGCGAAGCGGCGCGCGCCAAGCACACCGCACGCGGCAAGCTGCTGGTGCGCGACCGCATCGATGCCCTGCTCGACCCGGGCAGTGCGTTCCTGGAAATCGCGCCGCTGGCCGCGCACGGCATGTATGACGACGCGGTACCCGCCGCTGGCGTGGTCGCCGGCATTGGCCGCGTCAGCGGTGTGGAGTGCGTGATCGTGGCCAACGATGCCACGGTCAAGGGCGGCACCTATTACCCGGTGACGGTGAAGAAGCATCTGCGTGCGCAGGAGATCGCCGAGCAGAACCACCTGCCGTGCATCTACCTGGTCGATTCCGGTGGTGCCTTCCTGCCGCTGCAGGATGAGGTGTTCCCCGACCGCGACCATTTCGGCCGCATCTTCTACAACCAGGCCAACCTGTCGGCGCAGGGCATTCCGCAGATCGCCTGCGTGATGGGCAGCTGCACCGCCGGTGGCGCCTATGTGCCGGCGATGAGCGACGAGACGGTGATCGTGCGCGAGCAGGGCACCATCTTCCTCGGCGGCCCGCCGCTGGTGAAGGCGGCCACCGGTGAAGTGGTGACGGCCGAAGAGCTGGGCGGTGCCGACGTGCATACGCGTATTTCCGGCGTGGCCGACCACATGGCCGACAACGACCTGCAGGCACTGGCACGGGTACGCGCGATCATCGCCCAGCTCAACTGGCGCAAGCCCGAGGCAGCGATGGCGCTGCAGCCGGTGGAAGAACCGCTGCTGCCGGCGCACGAACTATACGGGGTGATCCCGGCCGATACGCGCAAGCCGTACGACGTGCGTGAGGTGATTGCGCGGCTGGTCGATGGTTCGCGTTTCGACGAGTTCAAGCCGCGCTATGGCGCCACGCTGGTGACCGGCTTCGCCCATCTGCATGGCTATCCGATCGGCATCATCGCCAACAACGGCATCCTGTTCTCCGAGTCCGCACTGAAGGGCGCGCACTTCATCGAGCTGTGCACCCAGCGCAACATCCCGCTGGTGTTCCTGCAGAACATCACCGGCTTCATGGTCGGCCGCAAGTACGAACAGGGCGGCATCGCCAAGGACGGCGCCAAGCTGGTGATGGCGGTGGCCTGCGCCAAGGTACCCAAGTTCACCGTGGTCATCGGCGGCTCGTTCGGTGCCGGCAACTACGGCATGTGCGGTCGCGCGTACTCGCCCAACTTCCTGTGGATGTGGCCGAACGCACGCATCGGCGTGATGGGCGGCGAACAGGCGGCCAGCGTGCTGGCCACGGTCAAGCGCGATGGCATCGAAGCCAAGGGCGGGCAGTGGCCGGGCGAGGAAGAGGACGCGTTCAAGGCACCGATCCGCGACCAGTTCGAACAGCAGGGCCACCCGTATTACGCCAGTGCGCGGCTGTGGGACGACGGTGTGATCGATCCGGTCGATACCCGCCGGGTACTGGCCCTGGCCCTGTCGGCCAGTCTCAACGCTCCCCCGCAGCAGACGCGCTTCGGCGTGTTCCGCATGTGACCTGTGCCATGACCGAGTCTGTTGCCATGTTCAGCAAAGTCCTGATCGCCAACCGCGGCGAGATCGCCTGCCGCGTCATCGCCACCTGCCGTCGCCTCGGCATCGCCACCGTGGCGGTGTATTCCGATGCGGACCGCAATGCACGCCATGTGCGCCTAGCCGACGAGGCCATCCACATCGGCCCCGCCGCCGCGCGCGAGAGCTACCTGCGCAGCGATGCCATCCTCGATGCCGCACGCCGCACCGGCGCGCAGGCCATCCATCCCGGTTACGGCTTCCTGTCCGAGAACGCCGACTTCGCCGACGCCTGCGACGCGGCGGGAATCACCTTCATCGGTCCGCCCGCCAGTGCGATCCGCGCGATGGGCGACAAGAGCGCGGCCAAGGCCTTGATGGCCAAGGCCGGCGTGCCGCTGACGCCGGGCTACCACGGCGACCAGCAGGCGCCTGAGTTCCTGCGCACCCAGGCCGATGGCATCGGCTACCCGGTGCTGATCAAGGCCAGCGCCGGCGGCGGCGGCAAGGGCATGCGCAAGGTCGAGCGCAGCGAGGACTTCGTCGATGCGCTGGCCAGCTGCCAGCGCGAGGCCGCCTCGGCGTTCGGCAACGACCATGTGCTGGTCGAAAAGTATGTCGAGCGACCGCGCCATATCGAGATCCAGGTGTTCGGCGGTGGCCATGGCGAGGCGGTGTATCTGTTCGAGCGCGACTGCTCGGTGCAGCGCCGCCACCAGAAGGTGCTGGAAGAGGCGCCGGCCCCGGGCATGAGCGCCGACCGCCGCGCCGCGATGGGCAAGGCCGCCGTCGATGCCGCGCGCGCGGTGGGCTACGTCGGTGCGGGCACGGTGGAGTTCATCGCCGGCCCGGACGGCGATTTCTACTTCATGGAAATGAACACCCGCCTGCAGGTCGAACACCCGGTCACCGAGTTCATCACCGGTACCGACCTGGTGGAATGGCAGCTGCGCGTGGCCGCCGGCCAGCCGCTGCCCAAGCGCCAGGACGAACTGGCCATCCACGGCCATGCCCTCGAAGCGCGCTTGTACGCCGAAGATGCCGACCGTGGCTTCCTGCCGTCCACCGGCACCCTGCGCCGCCTGCGCCTGCCGACCCCGTCGGCGAACGTACGGGTGGACACCGGTGTGGAGGAAGGCGACAGCATCACCCCGTACTACGACCCGATGATCGCCAAGCTGATCGTCTGGGACGTGGACCGCGACGCCGCGCTGCGGCGCATGAGCCAGGCCCTGGCCGACTGCCAGGTGGTGGGCGTGACCACCAATGCCGGCTTCCTGCGCCGCCTGCTGCACACCGATTCGTTCGCCAACGCAAAGCTGGATACCGCGCTGATCGAGCGTGAGCAGGCAGCACTGGCGGTGACCGGCGACGGCGAGCAGGCGCTGTGGGAACTGGCAGCGATTGCCGCCGTAGCCAGCACACCGGCCGCTGCCGCCGATGTGCGCGACCCGCATTCGCCGTGGCAGGCACAGGACGGCTGGCGGCTGGGCGTGCCTGCCGCGCGCGTGGTGCCGCTGCAGCAGGGAGAGCGGGCGCACACGCTGAAGGTGTGGGCCACGGCCGATGGCTGGCGTGTGCAGTGCGATGACGCCGCACCGAAGCAGGTCGTCGGCCATGCCGATGGCCACACCTTGTCGGTGCAGCTGGACGAGCGTCGCTGGCGGTTGCAGCTGCAGCGCGACGGCGACCAGCTGTACCTGTTCGGCGATGATGGCCAGCACCGCTTCACCCTGCACGACCCGGTGGGCGAATCGGAACAGGCCAGCGCCGACGCCGGCAGCCTGCTGGCACCGATGCCCGGCAGGATCGTGGCGACACTGGTGGCGGCAGGCAGCCAGGTGAAGCGCGGCACGCCGCTGGTGGTGCTGGAGGCGATGAAGATGGAACACACCCTGCAGGCACCGGCCGATGGCACGGTGAAGGGTTATCGCGCCAAGGCCGGTGACCAGGTGGGTGATGGTGCGGTGCTGGTGGATTTCGAAGCGGCGTGATGCCGTCCGGTCACGCGTTGTCGTTCAACGCGTGACCGGCCACACCTGGCCAAGCGGGTCCAGTTCGGCCGTCACCCGCTCCGCTGCACGCCAGCCAACGCCACAGACCGCCAATACGCCCTCGGCCATCGGCTGCAGGCCCAGCGCCGTCTCGGCCTCGGCCTCGTTGATCGCTGCGGTGACGAATGCGCCCAGCCCCTGCGCGGTTGCCGCGCTGTAGAGCGCCTGGGAGACGTGCCCAGCATCGAGGGTGATAGCGCGATAGGCCTTGGCGTGGTTGCGGTACTTCCAGAAACTGCGTTCGAAGCGGCACACCAGGATCAGCAGCGCGTGGGCATCAGCGAACCAGTGCTGCCCGGCCAGCAGGCGGTGGCAGAAGCCATCCAGGCAGCCGGGCTGCACCGGCATCGGTCCCAGTTCGTGTGCGACGGCATGATAGTGGTACAGCCCCGGCACAAGATCTTCCACCCTACGCGCGACCACATAGGCCTCCAGCGGATGCAGGCCGCCCGCCGAGGGCACGTTCTTCTTCAGGAAGCGCACGCCGGGATCAGTCTCCACCTGTGCCTGGGCCATCAGCACCTGTTGCAGCAGACGGGCCAGCAGCGGCAGTGGCAAGGGCCGTGTGCGATCAAAATTTCGGCAGGTGGCGCGCGCCTGCAGCCGCGCCTGCATCGGATCATCATCGCAGCGCGGCAGGGCCCGCGCACCCACCAGACGTGGCGGCGCTTCCGGCGGGGGATCGCCGAAGCTGCGCACCAGATCCTGTGCCGTCACCAGCTGGTTGCGTTCCATGTCACCCAGGCTGTCCACACCATCCCACCGCGAGTGCTGATAGTGCAGCGCCGACAGAGGCCACCAGTGGCTGTCGCGTACCAGCTGCTCGGCAGCGCGCGCCTGCGCATGGGCGGGATCATCGCTGACCAGCAGACCCTGTTCCAGCAGCGACAGCACCCGGGCGCGTGCCTCCGGCTCGGACGGCAGCGGCTGCCATTGCTCGGCGCTGCACTGGAGCAGCCACATGCAATTGGCCGCTTCGAGCACGCGTGGACTGGGCAGGTGTGCCGCCCTTACCTGCAATGAACGCTCAAAATCAACACCCGTGCCGCCAGCGAAGATTCCCGCCAGATCGAAACTGGGGTGCTCGATCGGCTCGACGATCATCATCCGGCAGCGGCGGAAGTTCATGCGTGGCGGATCCCGTTGCGTGGCCGACGATCATAGCGTGCCCCCCACATCGAGCCATCAACTCCAACCCGCCGCAGCCGATACTTCTTCTTTCCCATCCCTCTGGTAGTGATTCATGTCCACATCCCCCCTTCCCGCCCAGGTCGCCCAGCAGCTGCTGGAGCGCTTGTCCAGCGATGACGCCTTCCGTGCGGCCTTCGCCGTCGATCCGGGCAAGGCGCTGCTGGCGCTGGGCGCCGACGAAGAAACCGTGCGTGCGTGCCGCATGCCACTTGCCACGCTGGGTGGCAAAGAAGAGTTCGCCAAGGCCGCCTCGCGCATGCGCGATCTGCTCGGTGCGCGGGCTGCCTTCACCGTGCCTTTTCTGTTCGAGGACGGTCTGCCGGGTCTGGAGTCGAAGTAATCCGTCAGGGGACTGCAGGCACGCCCTTTTCTGTGGCGGTAGCCCGGGGTCGGGCCAGCCGCTGCGCATCCAGCACGTTCAGCGGCATCAGCGCGTAGTCGCCGATGTCTTCGGCGAACGCCAGGCCCGTGTGCCGCTGCAGCCACTGGACTTGGCGCTGGGCCGCAGCCTGGTCGCCAAGGGCGCGTAGTAGATCCAACTGCATCACACGCCATTGGTAAAGGCTCGCCGCAGGATGCTGGGACAGCAGCATCTGTGCCTGCTTCAGCTCACCCTGGTCCAGCGCAATGCGCGCCTGCAGCAGGACCCACAGCTCGCGCAGGCGTGGGTCGGCGTCCCGCTCGGGAAGCACCTGCAACGCGTCGTGATACTGCTGCGCCACCGCTGCGTGCCCACCACGCACCGCATGGTATGCGGTAGCCAGAGCGATGAAGGCATTGCGGCGGGCCGGTGCAGGCTGGCTGCGATCCACGGCAGCCAGGGTCCGCTCGAGCAGGCGCTGGTAGTCCTGTGCCGGGGTAGATGCACCTCGCCCCGTCTGCCAGGCGAGCGCCTGCAGGGCAAGGATGTCGCACAAACCTCCTCGGGGCGTGCATTGCAAGGCAGCCTTCTGCATGTCGGCTGCAGCTTCTCCGCTGCGGCCCTGCATGGCCAGCACCGCAGCCCGTTCCATGCGTGCGCCGATTCCGGGCGATGCCAGCGCTGCATAGCCTGCGTTGGCCGTCTCGAAATCGCCTTCCAATGCGGCCAGAACCGAGTCCATGCCATCGCCATTCCAACCAGGGTGCGAGCGCGCATCGCGCAGTGCCGCTTCAGCAGCGGCCAATTCGCCACGCGCCATCTGAACCCGGGCGACAAACACCAGTACCAACGAACGCCGGGCATGGTGGCGACCCAGCAGCGGTTGCGCTGCCGCCAGCGCTCCGTCGTAGTCGCCCTGGGTGTACAGGACCTTGGCGTAGTTCATCCATCCCGCGGGATCGTCCGGATAAAGCTCGGTCAGCATCCGCCATTTATCAGCGGTCCGCGCAGGCAAAGCCCCTCCGAAGTCCGAGGCCCATGCGTCCAGATAGAGCTGGTCGCGTGCGGTCAGGTGCGCGCGCAGGCTGACTGCCTTGCCGTACAGCGCGGCCGCCTGCTCCAGATTACCCAACGCGTAGTGGATGTTCATCTGCCCGACATAGGCGAAGGCGAAGTTCGGATCCAGATGGGTTGCCTGCTCGAAGAACATCAACGCATCGTTGAAGCGCGCCGCTGCGGTGGCATCGATTCCCTTGGCGTAGGCGTGCAAGGCATCGAGATTTGCTGTCGCCACGGTCGGCAGCGGCCGCTGGTCTCGACCCACGTCACGCAGCGCCTCGCCCAGGTCGGTGCGCAACGCGGCAACCACGAGATCGGTGGAGGCAAGGATGGAGTCAAGGCCGCGACCGTCGGCGTAACGCGTATACACCGTCTGGCCGCTACGCGGATCAACCACCTCCACGCTTACCCGCACCTTGCCGTTGAATTCGAGCACGCTCGGTACCAGCACCGCACGTACGCCGTCGCGCAGTGCGACCTCGATGGCCAAAGCGCGATCCAGTCGCACCTGTGATGGCCGCTGCATCAGCTGCAAGGTATCGCGCACCTTCAATTCGCTGAGGATATTGACGAAGCGCGATTGCCCCAGGCTGATGTACAGCGCCTGTTCCAGGCTGGAATCGAGCTGAGGGTACCCAGTACTGTTGCTCACGGCAGCCAGGATCACCCAGTCGCGCTCGGCGAAGGCAATAGCCGGGGCCGGCCGCAGCAGCGTCCACAACACCACGCCCAGCACCACCGCCAGCATCGCTTCGGTGAACAGCGCGGCGGGCCGCCGCCACAGAGGCAGATCACGCCACGCCTTGTCGCCCGAACGCGGCCTGCGCAAAGGTGCAGTGCCGCCGATGCCGACTTCAAAGACCTCCTGGCGTTCACTGATGCCCTTGAAGCGCCAAAGCCCGTGTTCCTTCCAGCGCAGTTCGTCGGCTGTCCAGGGGAGTTCGCTGCCAGCCCGCCGCGCCATCTGCTCGGCAGCGGCAGACAGCAGCACCTGCCCAGGCCAGGCCAGCTGCATCAATCGCGCGGCCATCGGCTTGGCCAGGCCCTCGACCTCGACCGGCTTTGCTCCATGGGCAACCGCCTCTGCGCTGTTGTTCCACAGCAGCACATCACCGACGTGCAGGCCGGCGCGCGCGCGCAATACGATGCCGCGTTCACGGCCCATCGCATCTACGGCGCTCTGGTAGGCAAGGGCGAAGCCGACGCCATCGATGGGACGTTCAAACAACACGAACAGACCATCGGAGCGATCGATCAGCTGCCCGTTCCAGTGTTGCTGCAGTCCCAGAACCAGGCGGTCATGCTGTTGGAAGAACTCAGCCGCAGCAATGTCACCAATGCGTTCAACCAGCTGCAGTGAATCGCACAGGTCGGTGAACAGCAGGGCCCGCAGTTGCGGGCTCTGTAGTGGGAAAGGTGTCTGTGCAGTATCCATTGCCACCTCCGTTGCTCATCGATCGCCGTCGGAATCCAACGTCCAGCGCAGGCAGTTGCCGCCTGCGCGCTTGGCTTGGTACAGCGCACGATCGGCGCGAGCGTACCACTCGCTCCAGTCCGCGTCAGGGGCCAGCAGGCTGGCCCCGATGCTGGCCAGGCTTACGTGCGGGGTGCCATGGCTGCGCTCGAGCAGGCCGTGCACCGCGCTGAGGATGAACTCGGCGGCGTGCTGCACGATCTCGGTGTTGCCCCGGCGCAGGATCAGGCAGAACTCGTCGCCGCCCAGGCGGCAGGCCAGGTCATGTTCACCGGCCATCGAGCGCAGGATGTTGCCCATGCTCTGCAGCACCCGGTCACCGGCCTGGTGGCCGTGGCGGTCGTTGATCTGCTTGAACCGGTCGCAGTCGATCAGCAGCAATGCCTGCGGTGGCCCTTCTTCCTGCGTGTGGCATTCCTGCAGGTACAGGGCCAGGCCGCGGCGGTTGTGCAGGCCGGTCAGTTCGTCGGTGCGCACCAGCTCACGTGTGTGGGTCAGCTGGTGGGTGGTGATGTACAGGTTGTCCAGTGCAGCTTCCAGGTCATGGTTGCGCCGCCGCAGCTGGCTGATCAGGGCCTGCTCGTTGGTCAGCACGCGCAGGATCGTGCGCCGCAGGAAGTAGGCCACCAGGCCAGGGTCGGACTCGACCAGGCGATGGAAATCAGCCGGCCCCAGTTCCAGCACATGGCAGTCGGCCATCACCCGCGCGCTGGCGCTGCGGAGATGGTCGCCCATCAACAGGCCGAGCTCACCGAAGAATTCATGCCGGCCGAGCGTCTTGAGCACCAGGTCCTCGCCGAAATCCAGCTCGATCAGGCCTTCGAGGATGATATACATGCACTCGCCGCGATGACCGCGCTGGAACAGCCACTGGCCCGCTTCCAGCCTGCAGGGCTGGGCGAACCGGGCGAACAGGGCGACCTCTTCTTCAGAAAGCAGCGCGTGCACGATCTCGGCCATCGCCACCTTGGCGATACCGGTTGTCGTGTCGATGTTCTCGGCCGCACCCCTGCCGGTCATTCCCTGCACCCGCCGCCAGCGTCCCCTGGTGAGCCGCGGAGCATATCAGTGAATCAAACTGTGCGCCGCTTCTCATTTTTGTGAAGACGTAGCGCTGAGCCTCATATGCAGGGAAATGCCCCATTCACCCGTATTGGCGGCAGAAGGAAAGCAAGCCATATCAATATCTTGGCGACGCCGCGACGCCAATTGTCGCAGCGGCCACAGATACAACGACGCCGGCAGATCCCCCGATCTGCCGGCGTCGTCTGGCCCTTCCCTGGCCACCCTGATCGGATCCGCGGCCCTGGTAGAGCCGGCCGCTGGCCGGCTGCCACGCAGCGCCCGGAGCATCGTGTGGTTGCCGGCCAGCGGCCGGCACTACCGGATCACGCGGCGCGTTCGCTGCGCCCGCCGTGGAACTGCTCTTCTTCGGTCGAGCCGGTCAGCGCGGTGGTCGAGGACTGCCCCTGCTGGATCGCCTGGGTCACCGCATCGAAGTAGCCGGTGCCGACCTCGCGCTGGTGCTTGACCGCGGTGAAGCCGCGCTCGGCCGCTTCGAACTCGGCCTCCTGCAACTCCACGAAGGCGCTCATCTGCCGACGCGCATAGCCGTGGGCCAGGTTGAACATGCCGTAGTTCAGTGCATGGAAGCCGGCCAGGGTGATGAACTGGAACTTGTAGCCATAGCTGCCCAGCTCCTTCTGGAACCTGGCGATGGTGGCGTCGTCCAGATTCTTCTTCCAGTTGAAGCTGGGCGAGCAGTTGTAGGCCAGCAGCTTGCCCGGGAACTTCGCGTGGATCGCCTCGGCGAATTTCCGTGCGAATTCCAGATCCGGCTTGCCGGTCTCGCACCACACCAGGTCGGCATAGGGCGCGTATGCCAAGCCACGGCTGATGGCCTGGTCCAGGCCGTTGCGGGTCTTGTAGAAGCCTTCCACGGTGCGCTCACCGGTGGCGAACGGCGTGTCGTTCGCATCGATGTCGCTGGTCAGCAGATCGGCGGCTTCGGCATCGGTACGCGCCACCAGCAGGGTCGGCACACCCAGCACGTCGGCGGCCAGGCGCGCAGCGTTGAGCTTCTCGATCGCCTCGCGGGTCGGCACCAGCACCTTGCCACCCATGTGGCCGCACTTCTTCACCGAAGCCAGCTGGTCTTCGAAGTGCACGCCGGCCGCACCGGCTTCGATCATCGCCTTCATCAGTTCGAAGGCGTTGAGCACGCCGCCGAAACCGGCTTCGGCATCGGCCACGATCGGCTGCAGGAAGTCGATGTCATCCTTGCCTTCCGCGTGGTGCAGCTGGTCAGCACGCAGCAGCGTGTTGTTGATGCGCTTGACCACTGCCGGCACCGAATCGGCCGGATACAGCGACTGGTCCGGGTACATCTGCCCGGCCAGGTTGGCATCGGCCGCCACCTGCCAGCCGGACAGGTAGATCGCCTTCAGCCCGGCCTTCACCTGCTGCATGGCCTGGTTGCCGGTCAGCGCGCCGAGCGCGTTGACGAAGTCGCGCTCATGCAGCGATTTCCACAGCTTTTCCGCACCCAGCCGGGCCAGCGAATGCTCGACATGGACGGTGCCACGCAGGCGCACCACGTCGGCGGCGCTGTAGTTGCGCTGGATGCCTTCCCAGCGCGGATTGGTGTCCCAGTCGTGCTGGATCTGTTCGGCAGTGGGCAGCGTGCTCATGTCTATCTCCAGTTCGGTTCGTGCGGATGCAGCGGGGAAGGAAGCGGCGAGGAAAGTGGCGTGCAGCGATCAGTCGATGCGCGCGTACGCCGGCAGGGTCAGGAAATCGGTCAGTTCGTTGCTGCGGCTCAACTCGGCGAGCAGGGTGATGGCTTCTTCGATGCGGCCGCCACCGGGCAGCGCCGAGGCGTCGCCGAGGCGCGCCGGCAGCTGCGCCAGGGTGGTATCGAGCAGCGCCAGGTCGATGGCGGTGCCGTCGTCCAGCTGCTGGCCCGGCGTGTGCAGCCACTGCCACAGCTGGCTGCGGCTGATCTCGGCAGTGGCTGCGTCCTCCATCAGGTGGTGGATCGGCACGCAGCCGTTTCCATCCAGCCACGCTGCCAGGTAGCGCACGCAGACTTCGACATTGCCTTCGAAGCCAGCGCGGGTGATCGTGCCTGGCGGACGCGCGATCAGTTCGTCGCGGCCCACGCGCACGTCCTGGCGCAGCACGTGGTGCTGGTTGGGCGTGGGCATGTGTTCGTCGAAGATCGCCATCGCCACCGGAATCAGCGCAGGGTGCGCGACCCACGTGCCATCGTGGCCGGCGCTCACTTCGCGCAGCTTGTCGGCACGCACCCGCGCCATCGCCTGCTCGTTGGCAGCAGCGTCGTTGTTGATCGGAATCTGCGCAGCCATGCCACCCATCGCATGTGCGCCGCGGCGATGGCAGGTCTGGATCAGCAGTTCCGAATACGCCTTCAGGAACGGCTGGGTCATGGTCACCTGGCCGCGCTCGGGCAGCACGCGGTCAGCGTGGCGGCGGAAGGTCTTCAGGTACGAGAAGATGTAATCCCAGCGCCCGCAGTTGAGGCCGACGATGCGATCGCGCAGGGCATGCAGGATCTCGTCCATCTCGAACACTGCCGGCAGCGTTTCGATCAGCACGGTCACCTTGATCTGCCCGTGCGGCAGGCCGAGCATGCCTTCGATGTGCGACAGCGCGGTCTCCCACAGCGCCGCCTCTTCCATGCTCTGCAGCTTGGGCAGGTAGAAGTACGGGCCGCGATCCCTGGACTGCAGCGAGCGCGCATTGTGGAAGGCGAACACCGCCGCATCGAACAGGCCGCCGGCCAGGAACTGGCCATCGACGCGCACATGCTTTTCGTCCAGGTGCCAGCCGCGCGGGCGCACGATCAGCACCGCCTGCTCGTCGTAGGGGCGCAACGCGTAGTGCTTGGCCGCCTTGCCGTTGGATGCCGGTGCGGTGTACTGCAGGTCACCGCGCACCGCAGCAGCCAGCGATTGCTGACCGGCCAGCAGGTTGCGCCAGGTCGGCGAGGTCGAATCCTCGAAGTCGGCCATGAACACTTTGGCGCCGGAGTTCAGCGCGTTGATGACCATCTTCGGGTCGGTCGGCCCGGTGATCTCGACGCGGCGGTCCTGCAGCGCGGCCGGAAGCGGCGCCACGGTCCAGTCACCGCTGCGGATCGCGGTGGTGTCCTGGCGGAAGTCCGGCAGGCCACCCTGGTCGAAGTACGCCTGACGCTCGCGGCGGGCCTGCAGCCGCGCCTGCCGGCCGGGTTCCACTGCCCGGTGCAGGGACACCAGCAGCGCCAGCAAGGGCGCCGGCAGCACGGTGGCCTGGCCCGCCACCTGGGTCGCCAGGGCGATGCCCGGCGTGGCCTTGGCGGCGGTGGAGGGAACAGCGGAAGCGACGGCGGACATGGGAGGACTCCAGCGAGGGGAAACGACTCCACCGTGCCGCCGCAGCCCTGTATTTGGCAAAACAGTTTTTGCAATGCTTTACATAAGTTGTGCTAATACTTATGACGCCATGACCACGCGCCCCTCGCCAAGCCCCCGTTTTTCCTACAAATCCGATCGGCTGAAGCCGCTGCGTGCGTTCTGTCAGACCGTGCGTCTGGGCTCGGTCTCACGGGCGGCTGAGGCGCTTTTCGTCAGCCAACCGGCCATCAGCCTGCAGTTGCAGGCGCTGGAGCGCGAGCTGGGGGTGCCCCTGTTCGAGCGCAGCGGCCGGCGCCTGGTGCCCAGCCGCGAGGGCCAGCTGCTGTATGAAATGGCGCAGCCGCTGGTGGAAAGCCTGGACGGCCTGGAAGCACGCTTCCGCGACAAGGTGCGCGGACTGGACGCGGGTGAACTGAACATCGCCGCCAACAGCTCGACCATCCTGTACCTGCTGCCGAAGATCGTCGAGCGCTTCCGCCAGCATTACCCCGACGTTCGCCTGACCCTACACAACGCCATCAGTGCCGACGGGACCGACCTGCTGCGCGAGGATGCCGCCGACCTGGCGATCGGCTCGATGACCGATGTGCCGGCCGACCTCAGCTACGCCCCGGCCTACCGTTTCGAACAGGTGCTGATCGCCCCGCATGACCATCCGCTGGCCAGCGGTGGCGAGCTGGAACTGGCCGACATCGCCCGTTACCCGCTGGTGCTGCCGCCGAAGCGGCAGATCACTTACCGGCTGGTGGACCAGGTGTTCCAGCGCCACCGCATCGCCTACACGGTTGCGCTGGAAGTGGGCGGCTGGGAAGTGATCAAGCAGTACGTGGCGATGGGCATGGGCATTTCCATCGTGCCAGCGCTGTGCCTGAACGATGCCGACCACGAGCGGTTGGCCGCACGCTCGATGAAGCGTTGGTTCCCGGAGCGGAGTTATGGGGTGATCGTGCGCCGCGGCAAGGCGCTGTCGGCGCAGGCGCGGGCGTTTGTCGAGCTGATCCAGCCGGAGCTGTTCAGTCCGCGCGATTACGACCAGAGCGGGCATTCGGAGCGGTGAGGGTTTGCCGGCAGGGCTGCGCCCTGCACCTGCGGAGGCCAGGGCAACGGCACCATCAAAAGCAATCGCAACAGCGGGCTATCCATCGGATGGCGGGGCGGTGTGGGTGGGCAGGACACGCCGTAAACCCGTCCTTGGGGGCTCGATGGCGCCATCCATGGCGCCATCGGTCCTGCCCACCCACACCGCCCCGCCTCTGTCAGATTTCTGCGAACTGTCGGGGGTCGGATCCCGTTGCTGTGCAACGGGCTCTGACCCCTGCCTCGTTCTGTGCTGCTGTTGGTGGGTGTCGACCTTGGTCGACACGGTAGATCCACGCCATGCGTGGATGGGGATTCCCGGGGCCGGGCTGGATAGACTGCAGGCATGTCCATCGAACTCCGCCATCTGCGTTACTTCCTCGCCGTCGCCGATACCCTGCACTTCGGCCAGGCGGCCGAGCGGTTGGGGATGTCGCAGCCGCCGCTCAGCCAGCAGATCCGGCAGCTGGAGGAACTGATCGGTGCGCGGTTGTTCGTGCGCAGCCATCGGCGTGTGCAGCTGACAGCTGCGGGGGAACTGCTGCAGGAGCGTGCGCGCAGCATCGTGCAGCAGGTGGAATCGGCGGTCGATGAGGTGCAGCGCGCGCAGCGTGGCGAGCAGGGTGAGCTGCGTATCGGCCTGACCCGGGCCACGCCGTTGTCGCCGCAGATTCCGCGTTCGATCCTGCAGTACCGCCAGCAGTATCCGCAGGTGCGACTGCAGCTGAGCGAGATGAATACCCTGCAGCAGATCGATGCGCTGCTCGATGGCTCGCTGGACGTGGGCATCATCCGCAAGCGCACGCTGCCGGCCGAGCTGGTGGCGCACAGCCTGTTCGTCGATCCACTGGCGTTGATCGTGCATGCCGATCACCCTGCCCTGCGCCGCCTGTCGAAAGGCGGGACGCTGGCGTTGCGGGATCTGGCGCAGGAACCGTTCGTGGCGTTCCGCCGCAGCGCCGGGGCGGGCATCCATGACCACATGATCGCGCTGTGCGCTGCGGCGGGCTTCACGCCGCGCATCGTGCAGGAGGCCGGTGAGGCTTCGACGTTGATCAGCCTGGCTGCTGCGGGACTGGGTGCAGCGATCCTGCCTTCGTCGTGCGACCACATCCGGGTGGAAGGTGCGCGCTTCGTGCCGCTGGCCGATGCCGGCGCGCATTCGGAAGTGCAGCTGGCATGGCGCCGCGAGGGGGTGACACCGTTGATCCGCAATTTCGCCGGGCTGCTGCGCGAGGCGTTTGCCGAAGAGTGAGGTGCATCGCACCCGGTAGTGGCCAACCTTGGTTGGCCCAGGGGCACAACGCCGACCAAGGTCGGCATCTACCGGAGCAGGATCAGGCCGTCACCGGCTGCGGGGCGCGCTGCTGCAGTGCCCACACGATGCCACCGCCGATCACGGTCAGCAGCGCGGCGAACGCGCACACGCCCAGCCAGTCCCACGCGGCGTAGGCCAGGCCGCCCACGCCGCCCAGCACGCTTGAACCCAGGTAATAGGCGAACAGGTACAGCGCCGACGCTTCCGCTCGCATCGAACCGGCGCGGCTGCCGACCCAGCTGCTGGCCACCGAATGGCCACCGAAGAAACCAAACGTCACCAGCGCGATGCCCACGGCCATCGCCGACAGCCACGGCATCGCCAGCAGCACGATGCCGGCGGCGATCAGGCCGAAGGAGATCGACAGGATGCGACCGCGCCCATAGCGCGTAGCCTGCTGGCCCATCCACGCCGAACTGAAGGTACCGACGAGGTACACGCTGAAGATCAACCCGACCACGGTCTGGCTGAGGTGGTACGGCGGCGCCAGCAGGTGGTAGCCGAGGTAGTTGTAGAGGGTGACGAACACGCCCATCAGCACGAACGAGGTGGCGAACAACCACGGCAGGCCAGGGTCGGCGAACAGCGTGCGCCAGCGCGCGGGCAGCTGGCGCAGGCCACTGCGGCTCGCCTGGAAGTGGCGCGACGGCGGCAGCTGCAGCCACAGCAGCACGGTGCTGGCCACGGCGATGATCGAGACCACGCCGATGCCCCAGCGCCAGCCCCAGTGGTCGGCAATGATGCCGGCCAGCAGGCGCCCGCTCATGCCGCCGATGGCGTTGCCGCCGATGTACAGGCCCATCGCCAGGCCCAGCGCGCGGCTGTCCATCTCCTCGACCAGGTAGGTCATCGCCACCGCCGGTACGCCGCTCAGCGCCAGCCCCAGCAGGGTGCGCAGCACCAGCAGGGTGGACCAGTCATCAACCAGTGCCGTGCACAGCGACAACGTGGCCGAGGCCAGCAGCGCAACGATCATCAGCGGGCGCCGGCCCACCACATCGGACAGCAGGCCGGCCAGCAGCATGGCCACGGCCAGGGTGCCGGTGGTCAGCGACAGCGACATCGCGCTGCCCGCAGCGGACACGCCGAAGTGGCGGCTGAACTCGGGCAGCAGCGGCTGCACCGTGTACAGCAGGCCGAAGGTCGAAAAGCCGGCCAGGAACAGCGCCAGCGCGGTGCGGCGGAAGGCCGGCGTTCCCTGCTGGATGCGGGTGTCGGCGGCAGCGTGGTCAGTGCGGGGACGGTCGGCGAGGGCCGCCGGAGTTTCGCCAGTCATGGGGGCGGTGGGCCGTGGGGGCGGCCGGAATGGAGAGGACGGGCCTCAGACTAGGCCCGTCCATCCAGTCGATCCATAACCTGATATGTCAGGATTGATACTTCTGGCATATCGATTCAGCTTACAACCGCTGCCACTCGAAGCCGTCGCCACGGCGGTAATAGACCGCCACTGCGCGGCCGTAGATCTTGTCCGCATCGACAAAGCCGAAGAAGCGGCCATCAAAGCTGTTGCCGCGATGGTCGCCCAGCACCAGTACCTTGCCGGCGGGCACCTGCAGATCCGCGATGTCCGGGCCACCGCCCCTGTCCAGGTCGAGGCTGGCGCGGCGCTCACCGAAGGCTTCGGTGTCGGCCAGGTCAGCGATCTGCAGCGGCTGGCCGTTGATGCTCAGGTGGCCAGCGCGCAGTTGCACGTGATCGCCTGCCACGGCAGCGACGCGCTTGATCAAGCGGGTGCCGTCGGCCGGTGAATCGAACACGGCCACTTCACCACGCTGCGGCGTGCCGGTACCCAGCAGTTCCTTGCTGGTGAACGGCAGGCGCAGGCCATAGGCACGCATGTCCACCACCACCCGGTCGCCCGGTTGCAGCGTCGGCTGCATCGAACCGCTGGGCACGACGTAGTGGTTGGCGAGGGTGTCGCGGGCGGCGGCGAGCAGGCCCAGCATCACCAGCAGGGGCAGCGCTTCTTTCTTCAGCCAGATGAGCGCGCGCTCTGCGAACGGCGGACGGGCAACAGCATCCATGTCAGGCTCCGGAGTCAGTGGTATCGGCATCAGACCACATCCGGCCCGAAGAGGTTCCCGCGCCCGCATCCTGTAGAGCCGATTGCTCGACGCTACGGAACGGCAGCCGGGCATGGCCCGGCGCTACCGATGCAGGGTTACGCAGGTTTTACGCCCAGGCACGGCACGGGGCATCGCACCTTTACGGCCACCACGCGCATCGTGTGCCTACCGCGCCGCAGGGCGCTTTCCGCAAGGTGTTGTATGACCCTCCTGGTGATCCGGCATGCGTCGCCGTCGGTGCCGCGTCCGCTGCTGCCGGCCGAGTTGTCCGGCCATCCGGTGCTGTGCACCGACTGCGCCAGCCTGGCCGATGTGCGCCAGTGCCTGTGCCAGCCGCAGGCGCGCAGCGCGGACTGGGTGCTGCTTGATGTCGGCGCGGCCGACGAGGCGCAATGGTGTGCCGAGAGCGGTGCGTTGCAGGCGGCGTTGGACGGTCTGCCGGGGGAGTACATCGAACTGCAGTCACCCCATCAGCTTGGTCTGGAAGCGCGCCTGCGCCTGCAGCATGGCCCGGCCGCCGTGGTGGTCGACCAGCGCAGCCAGCAGGCGGGTTATCCGCTGTCGTTGGCCATCGTCGGCCGCCGCCTGGCACGGGAGGGCTGAGCCATGTCGATCTTCATCATCCGTGGCCCGGAAGCGGCTGGCGCGTTGATCCGTACTGCCGCGCCGCTGCCGGCGCCGGTACTGAAATCACTGGTGCATCGTGCGATCGATGCGGGCACCAGCGTGGCGATCCGCGCCTGCGGTTCGGAGCAGGAACTGCTGGACGCGCTGCGCGTGGCCGACCACAGCCGTGGCGAAGTGACGCTGCTCGATCCGGGCGCATGCGCCGACAGCCTGCGTCTGCAGCGGCTGCTGCCGTACCTGCACAACGCCTATGTGGAAGTGCATGACGACGGCGCAGTGGCGGAGCCGTGCCTGCCGGCAGGCGTGGGCCAGCGATTGGGGATCGCGGCCGGCTATGGCGCGCAGAGCTACGTGCTGGCGCTGGATATCGCGCTGGATCACCTGGGGTTGGCCGAGCAGGCGAACCGGGTGCATGTAGGGACCTGATGGCCGGGCTGCGGCCGGCACCCGGTAGTGCCGGCCGCTGGCCGGCAACCTCAACAGCGACAGCCAAAGCCGGTTTCCTGGGGGATGGCGCGGTGGGTCCGGTTGCGGGGGACGCTGCAAGTACGTCCCTGTAAGCTCGGTCGCGCCATCCATGGCGCTCACGCCCCCACAACCGGACCCACCCCGCCTTCGACAGATTTTCGCGAACTGTCGGAATGGCATGGTCTGCTCTTGGTGGGTGTCGACCTTGGTCGACACATGGGTCCACGCCGTGCGTGGATGAGCGACAAACTGCGGAATCTGTCGATGGCATCGACGCAAAAAAAAACGGCGGGGTTGCCCCCGCCGTTTTTTCTTTCGTACTTCAGGCCGCGCTTACTTCAGGCCGCGGAATTTCAGCAGCGGTTCCACCGACGGGTCCTTGCCGCGGAAATCGCGGTACAGGGTCGACAATTCCACGCTGTTGCCGCGCGAGAGGATCTTGTCGCGGAATTCCTGGCCGTTGGCGGCGGTCAGGCCACCGTGTTCGGTGAACCACTGGTAGGCGTCATGGTCCAGCACTTCCGCCCAGAAGTAGGCGTAGTAGCCGGCCGAATAACCGCCACCCCAGATGTGGTCGAAGTAGGTGGTGCGGTAACGCGGCGGCACCTGCGGCAGGTCGACCTTGAACTTCTTCAGCGCGCTGGCTTCGAAGGCGCCGACATCCTGCAGCGGCGCATCGGCCTTCTGCGTGTGCCAGGCCAGGTCGAGCAGTGCGGCCGACAGGTACTCGGTGGTCGCATAACCCTGGTTGAAGCTGCGTGCCTTGAGGATCTTGTCGACCAGTTCCTGCGGCATCGCTTCGCCGGTCTTGTAGTGCTTGGCGTAGTTGGCAAACACCTTCGGGTCCAGCGCCCAGTGTTCGTTGAACTGCGACGGGAACTCGACAAAGTCACGCGAGGTGGCGGTGCCGGCGATCGACGGGTACTTCACGTTCGAGAACATGCCATGCAGTGCATGGCCGAACTCATGGAACAGGGTGGTGACGTCGTCGAAGCTGATCAGCGCAGGCTGGCCAGCGGCCGGCTTGGTGAAGTTGCAGACGTTGTAGACCACCGGCTTGGCGCCGGTCAGGCCGTCCTGTTCGACGAACACGTCCATCCAGGCGCCGCCGGACTTGCTGTCACGCTTGAAGTAGTCGGTATAGAACAGGGCCAGCGAGGTGCCGTCCTTGTCGAACACTTCGTACACCTTCATGTCCGGGTTGTAGGTCGGAATGTCGGTGCGCGGCTTGAAGGTGATGCCGTACAGCTGGGTGGCGGCGTAGAAGACGCCGTTCTGCAGCACGTTGTCCAGCTCGAAGTACGGCTTGATCTGCGACTCGTCCAGATCGTACTTGGCCTTGCGCACCTGCTCGGCGTAGAAGTCCCAATCCGAGGCAGCCACCTGGAAACCACCCTTCTGGGCGTCGATCACCTTCTGGATCTCGCCGGCTTCGGCACGTGCCTTGGCGGTGGCGGCAGGCACGGTGTCGGTCAGCAGCTTCAGCGCGGCCGCCGGGGTCTTGGCCATCTGGTCGCCCAGCTGGTAGTCGGCGAAGGTGTCGAAGCCGAGCAGCTTGGCCTTCTGCGCACGCAGCTGGGCCAGGCGCTGCACGGTCTGCCGGGTGTCATTGGCATCGCCGCGCTCGGCACGGGTTTCCGAAGCCTTCAGCACGGCCGCACGCTGGTCGCGGTCGGTCAGCGAGCCGAGCACCGGCTGCTGGGTAGTGTTCTGCAGCGGCAGCAGGAACTTGCCGTCCAGCTTGCGGTCCTTGGCGGCGGCGGCGGCATTGTTGACCGCGTCGTCGTCCAGGCCGGCCAGCTTGGCCTTGTCGTCCACCACGACTGCGGCAGCGGCGGTTGCAGCCACCAGACGGGTGTGGAACTGGGTGGACAGCGTGGTTTCTTCCACGTTGAGCTTGCGCAGGCTCGCCTTGTCGGCGTCGGACAGCTGTGCGCCCGAGCGCACCAGGCCATCGTAGTAATGCTCGACCAGGCGCTTCTGCACCGGATCCAGGCCCAGCGTCTCGCGCTGGTCGTACAGCGACTTCACCCGCGCGAACAGCTTCGGATCGAGGTTGATCTCGTCCTGGTGCGCGGCCAGCTTCGGCGCTACTTCTTCCTGGATCTTCTGGCGGGCATCGTTGGTATCGGCCTGGACCAGGCCGAAGAAGATGCGCGACACGCGGGTCAGGGTCTCGCCGCTGCGCTCCATCGCCACGATGGTGTTGTCGAAGGTGGCCGGTTCGGCGCTGTCGGCGATCTTGCGCACGTCGGCCAGATGCAGGCGCATGCCTTCTTCGAAGGCCGGCAGGTAATCGCTGTCCTTGATCTTGTCGAACGGCGGTGCCTGGAACGGCAGGCTGCTGGCGGCCAGCAGCGGGTTGGTGGAGGCTTCGGCCGGCTGCTGGGCCGGTGCATTCTGGGCTTCGGACACGGGGGTGGACTCCTTGCCGGAACAGGCCGCCAGCGCCAGGCTGATGGCGGCGGCCAGGACTACGGTACGCGACATGTAAAACGCTCCTTGGGCAGACGGTACGGGATGGCAGCCGTCCACCCTACTCCTGTCGCAGGCGCCCGGCATGTGCCGGACGTGGCGTCTACGCTGCGGGCAGCGACCGGCTCAGACCGTGCCGCGGGTCTTGCCGATCCACGGCCGGTAGAACTCGCGGATGGTCGCCATGTCGGCGGCATCATCGCCGGTCGGCGTGAACAGCGGACCGATGCCGATGATCTTCTCCGGGTAATGGAAATAGGCCGCCAGGATCGGCACGTCCGCCATCCGCGCGATCTTCAGGAAGCCAGCCTTCCATTCCTTGACGGCCTTGCGGGTGCCTTCCGGAGTGATCGCGAACCACATCTTCTCGTTGTTGCGCAGCAGGTCCACGGCCTGGCCCACGGTGCCCTGCGGCGAGCTGCGGTCCAGCGGGATCACGCCGAGCCTGTGCAGCAGCGGGCCCAGTGGCCACCAGAACAGCGAGGCCTTGCCCAGCACCTTCACTTTCATGCCCAGTGCGATCTTCGCGGCCATGCCCCACAGCCCGTCCCAGTTGGACGAATGCGGGGCGATGATGAAGACCACTTTCGGCACATCCGGCAGGGTTCCGGTCACTTTCCAGCCGCCCATGCGCAGCGTGCAGCGCGCCAGCCAGCGCAGGAAACGGTTGGGCTTGACCTGCGGCATGTTCGGCGGAATGGCCGGCAGCAACGGCGTCGGGTTGTTCAAGCAATCACTCCCAGTCACGTGATGAGCGCCCGCGCTTGATCTGCGCGCGCCCGCGTTTGGCGTCCAGACGACGCAGTTTCGACCCGAAGGTCGGCTTGGTGGCCTTGCGTGGTTTGGGCACGCTCAGCCCGGCCTGGATGAAGGCCGCCAGCCGCTCGCGCGCATCCTCGCGATTGCGATCCTGGGTCCGGAAACGTTGCGCGTCGATGACAAGCACACCTTCGCCGGTCATGCGCCGGTCGCGCCGCGCCAGCAGGCGCTCGCGCAACGGTTCGGGCAACGAGGGCGAACCGGCCACGTCGAAACGCAGTTCCACCGCGGTGGAGACCTTGTTGACGTTCTGGCCGCCGGCGCCACTGGCACGCACGAAACGCTCGACGATCTCGCCGTCGGGGATTTCAAGCTGCGCGCTGATGGTGACCGGTCCGTTGCCCATCCGCGCATTGTAGCGGCAGGCGCGTTGCCGTGGCTGCCATCGCGCACCGTATGCCGCCGATCAGGCACCGAACACGCCGCCTTCGCCTTTGCCGGGGGTATGCTTGCCGTCCCGTGTACTGCAGGACGCTCCGCATGACCCGCTTGCTCCCCTCCCTGTTGCGCCGCGCGACTCTGCTGCTGGTGCTGGCCGCAGCAAGCGCGCCGGTGCTGGCCGCAGCGCCCACCGATGGCGACATCAACCGCCTGCTGTCGGCCTCGCGTGCGCAGAGCATGATCGACACCATGCTGCCGCAGATCGAAGCGATGCAGCAGCAGCAGTTCCAGCAGGTGGCCGCACAGCGCCAGCTCAACGCCCAGCAGCAGGAACAGCTGCAGCGCATCCAGGCGCGTACCAGCCAGACCCTGCGCCAGGCACTGTCGTGGCAGCAGCTGCGGCCGATGTACGTGGACCTGTACAAGAAGACCTTCAGCAAGGAAGACGTGCTGGCCATGGCCGAGTTCTACGAGAGCCCGGCTGGCCAGAGCCTGCTCGACAAGACTCCGGCACTGATGCAGAACGTGATGGTGGCGATCCAGACGCGCATGCAGCCGCTGTTCGCCGATCTGCAGAAGGATCTGGAAGCGATCGTCAACGAGCCGGAAAAAAAGTGAGGTAGCGCCGGCCGCTGGCCGGCAACCCGGATTTCCGTAGCGCCCGAGCCCATGCTCGGGCGGCGGCGCGCAGCGCCGGGAAGCGCAGCCGAGCGTGGGCTCGGCTCTACAGGTCCTGGCTCCAGCCGAACAGGTCCAGCGCCTTCTGGAACTCACCGTCGACCGGGGCGCGCACGTCCACCGTGCCGCCATCCGGATGCGGGAAGCGCAGCCGCTCGGCATGCAGCAGCATGCGGTGTACACCCTGCATGCGGAAATTGCGGTTGTGCCGGCCATCACCATGGCTGGTATCGCCGATCAGGTGGTGTGACAGGTGTTTCAGATGCCGGCGGATCTGCCGGAAGCGCCCCGTCTGCGGCTGGCAGCGCAGCAGCGCGTAACGCGAACTGGCGAACTCCCCCACCGGCACCGACAGTTCGCCGGCCGCCAGACGCTGGAAGTCGGTCACCGCTGGCTTCTTCACCGGCTTGCCCGGACCGCCGTCCAGATCATGGTCGACCTGCCAGGTCTCCTCGGCCGGCCAACCGCGACAGATCGCCAGGTAATCCTTGCTCACTTCGCCGCCCATCAGCGCCTTGCCCAGCATGCTGGCGGCGTCACGGTCGAAAGCCAGCAGCAGGCAGCCGCTGGTGGCGCGATCCAGGCGGTGGACCAGGAAGATCGGCCGACCCAGCTGCTCGCGCAGGCGATCGGCGAGGAAATCATCTTCGCCACGGGCCAGCTTGCTGTCGTGGACCATCAGCCCGGCCGGCTTGTTGACCACGGCCAGGCGTTCATCCAGGTGCAGCAGCTGCAGGGGCGCGGTTTCAATCTCGACCGCAGCGAGGGTGTCAGGTTCGGTGCTCACCGCGCGATTATAAAGGCCTGTCCTCTGTAGAGCCGAGCCCACGCTCGGCTGCTCCGCGCGACCGGCAATAGCGTGCCAACCAAGGTTGGCACCTACCTGTAAAGCAGTCAGGCGCTGCGCAGCGCCAGCAGTTCGCCATTGCCCACCGGCACCAGGCTGGTGGTGAACGCCGCATCGGCGGCCAGCAGGGCGCGCAGCGGCTCCATCTCAGCGGCATGCGAGGTGGCGTTGTCGACCACCAGCAGGCCACCGGGGCGCAGTACGCGGCGCAGCTGAGGCCACCAGCCTGCGTACTGCCCGCGATCCGAATCCAGGAACAGCAGGTCGATGCAGCCCTCATCGGCGTGCGCCAGCCACTGCCCTGCATCACCGTGGACCAGTTCGATGCGTTCACCCAATCCACTGCGGGCGAAATTCGCACGGGCCATCGCCACCTTGTCGGCGGCGAACTCCAGCGTGGTCACCCTGCCATCAATGGCAGCGGCGGCCTCGGCCAGCCACAGCGTGGAATAGCCATTGGACGTGCCGATCTCCAGCACGCGCCGCGCGTTGCCGAAACGCACCAGCACCGACAGCAGTTCCCCGGTATCGGCGGTGATGTTGAGCATGCGCCGGCCGCGCTCGGATTCGCGAGCGTCGTTGTGGGTGCCGAAGCGGGCCAGTTCATCTTTAAGTGCAGCCAGATCCATCGGCTCGATCTCCGCGGTACGGGCAAACGCCGGATGGCGATGCGCCAGCACCATTCTCGCTGCTTCCACAGCGCGTGTCCGTATCTGCACATTGACGTCATCGGCCTCCCTGGATTCCTTCGCCAACTGCCGGTGGTCGATGCCTTGTCACGCCACGTTGTTGCGCGGCAAGGCCTGGTCGGAGCATCGACCCATTTTCGTAATGTTCCTAGGTCCTTTTTCACCTGGCCATTGCGATAGTCCGCGCCCGCAGCAGTGCGTTCAACGCGTCTGCCGCATTCCCTCTGGATTCCCGCAAGGACATGGCCATGGCCCACGACATCCTGGCAATCGGCGCCCACCCTGATGACATCGAACTGGGCTGTGGCGGCAGCCTGGCCAAGCTCGCCTTCGCCGGCGCCCGCATCCACGCCCTGGTACTCAGCCGGGGTGGACGCGGCTGCCACGATGGCGCTGACCGCAGCGACGAATCGCATCGCGCGCTGCGGCAACTCGGCGCCCGCCAGGTGCTGCAGCATGATTTCCCGGACACCTGTTTTCCGTCCTGCCGCAACGCCATCATCAGCGCGCTGGAACAGGCGTGCGAAGCCATCCAACCGCAACGCGTCTACACGATGTGCGGCGAAGACCATCACCAGGATCATCGCACCGTCCATGAAGCCTCGATCGTTGCCTGCCGCAGCGTCCCGCAGATCCTGTGCTACGAAAGCCCAAGCACGCTGCCGCAGTTCGCACCGCAGGTGTTTGAAGACATCAGCGTGCAGCTGGAGTTGAAGATCCGCGCACTACGCGAGCACGCCAGCCAGGGGGATCGCCATTACATGCAGGAAAGCCACCTGCGCTGCCATGCCCAGTTCCGCGGCCAACAGGTGGGTATCGGCCCCAGCGAGGGCTTCCTGCCCCATCGGCTGGTGCTGTGATGAAAACCCTGCTGTTCCTGGCAATGTGCGCCTTCATCATCGTGCGTCTGCTGGTCCACGCAACGCGCAGGCCCAGTGTGAAGCTGCGCAGCATCGATGCGATCGTGCCGGCCTACAACGAAGCACCGTGTCTGCGACGTTCGCTCACCGATCTGCTGCAGAACCCCTACATCGCGCGGGTGATCTGCGTGAACGATGGCTCCACCGATACCACCGCGCAGGTGCTGGACACGCTGCAGCTGGAGTGGCCTGGTCGCCTGCTTGCCGTGCACCAGGCCAACACCGGCAAGGGCGGTGCGCTGATGCACGGGCTGCAGCATGTGACCACCGCCCAGGTATTCCTGACCGATGCTGACACCCGCGTCGATCCGCGCAGTACCGGCCTGGGCCACCTGCTGGCGGAAATCGAACAGGGCGCCGACGCGGTGGGGGGCGTGCCATCGTCATGCCTGCAGGGCGCCGGCTTTCTTCCGCACGTACGAGCCAGCCTGAAGCTGCCGATGATCGTCATCAAGCGCAGCTTCCAGCAGTGGCTGGGCGGAGCGCCGTTCATCGTCTCTGGCTCCTGCGGGCTGTTCCGCACCAGCGTACTGCGCAAGGTCGGATTTTCCGACCGCACCCGGGTCGAGGACCTGGACATGTCCTGGTCGCTGGTGGCCCAGGGCTACCGGGTACGGCAGAGCATCCGCTGCGTGGTCTACCCGCAGGAATGCAGCACGCCGGTGGAGGAATGGCGACGCTGGCGGCGCTGGATCGTCGGCTACGCCGTGTGCATGCGCCTGCATCGGCGGTTACTGCTGACCCGCTTCGGCCTCTTCAGCATCCTGCCGATGATCCTGCTGGCGCTGCTGGGGATCGCCGCTGGGCTGCAGGTGGGATTTGGCGCCGCTACGGTGCATGGCCCCGCTGGCCTGGTAGTGGCGGTGGTGCCGCTGGTCTGGATCGGCATCGTGATGGCGTTGGGTGTGGTCAGTGCCGTGCATCACCGGCGTCCATGGCTGGTGCCGGCCGCAGCGTTCTCGGTGCTGTATGTGCTGCTGGCCTATGCGGTCTGGTTGATCCACGGACTGAAGGGGTTGTTCACCGGCCGCGAGCCTGCACGCGACAAGCCGACGAGGTATCCGCATGTGGTGGAGTGAACTGGAAGCAATGGCCGGCGAACTGACATCGCTGCAGCCCTGCCTCGATCCACGTACGGACATATCGCCACAGGCGACGATACGCGGTGCGGTGCACGTCGGCGTCGGCAGCCGAATCTGCGATGGCGCCCATATCCAGGGACCAGTGTCGATCGGACGCGACTGCCTGATCGGCAACCATGCGCTGCTGCGTGGTCCGCTGCGCATCGGTGATGGCACCCGCATCGGCTTTGCCAGCGAGCTCAAGAACACCGTGGTCGGCCAACGGGTCAGCATCGGTCCGCAGTGCTTCATCGGCGACAGCCGCATCGACGACGACGCCTATCTTGGCGCCCTTGTGCGCACCAGCAACCATCGCTTGGACGGCGCGTCGATCGCCGTGCATGTCGATGGCCAGATCATCGACAGCCAGCGCGACAAGCTCGGCGCGTGGGTCGGCGCAGGTGCGGCTCTGGGCGTCGGCGTGATCATCCTGCCCGGTCGCATCGTCGCACCGGGTAGCCAGTTCGGCCCGCGGATCACCGTGGAACGGAACCTCCCGGCAGGCCGCTATCGCCTGCTGCAACACCTGCATTCCCAACCCCTGGAGTAATCACCATGCGATTCATCAATCGTGGCGCGCTGCCGTGCGCCCTGCTGCTGGCTGCGGCCAGCGCCCATGCCGGTGTCGATCGTGTTTCCCTGCAACTGGACCACACCGACTACAACGAAGGCTTCGGCAAGCGCGACGTGCAGACAGTGGATGTGGCAGGTCGTACCGGCGCCAGCCGCTGGCACCTGGGCCTGGCCCACGGTGAGCGCGATTACGGTACTTCGCGCTACAGCGGAAACCGGGTGCAGGGTTCGTTGCATCACGACTGGTCAGCCACCGTCGCCACGCGTACGTCGGTGATTGCGTCCAACGACGATCCGGTCTTCGTCAACCGCCAGATCAACCAGGACATCCTGTGGAAGGTCGCCGGGCAGACCGTGCTGAGCGTGGGCGGCAAGTACGCCGAGTACCACGGCAGCGGCTACGTCAGCGGTTGGTCGGTCGGTGCCACCCACTACTTCCCGCGGGTCACGGCATCGGTCAAGCATGAGCGCCATCGCCAGTCCAACGGGCCTGATGGCCATGGCAGCACCGTGTCGCTGCGCCTGAAGGATCGCCAGGGTCATGGCTCGACGCAGCTGTGGCTGGGCAGTGGCACGTCGGGCTATACCGCCGACGCCGACCCGCTGCTGCTGCGCGAGCACGATGCCAAGCGCGTGTTCCTGCGCCGCAGCCAGCCACTGGGAGAGCATCTGGTACTCGACGTCGGACTGGGCAAGACCTGGCACAAGACGCGCCTGGATCGCTTCCAGAGCGTGCATACGCAGGTGGGCCTGGGCTACCGCTGGTAATCCAGCCGGCGACGACGGTCCGCCGTCGTCGCTGTTTCAGCAGGCTGCGGTCATCGCCACCAGGCACGCGCCAGCGCGAATGCGCCAACCGCACCGGACACCCAGCTCCACGCCGGTACCTCGCCCCAGTACCAGCCCGGCGGCTGCAGCACGTACATCAATGCGGCAATCGCCAGCAGACCAACGCCGGTGATCGCCCCGACCGCGCGCTTCTGCAGCCGCTGCAGGCTGGCATCGAGCGCGACCAGATCGCGCGAACGCATCGCCAGTTCATGGCGACCTTCCACCTGCTGGGTCAGCCAGGCATGCACCAGGCGCGGCATGTCCGGCGCATGGGTCATGATTTCCGGCAGGCGCTTGCCGATCTCGCGCACCACACGGCGCGGGCTGTAGCGCTCGCGCAGGATCTTCGCCAGCACCGGCTTGGCCACGGCCCAGATGTCGATCTGCGGATCGAGCTGGCGACCGACGCCTTCGATGTTGAGCAGGGTCTTCTGCAGCAGGATCAGCTGCGGCTGCAGGGTCAGCTGGTAGCGCTGGGCCACGCGGAACAGCTTCATCAGCACTTCGGCCAGCGAGATCTGCGACAGCGGGCGGGTGAAGTACGGCTCGCACACCGAGCGCACCGCCGCTTCCAGATCATCGATGCGCACGTTGTCGGGCATCCAGCGCGCCTGCACGTGCAGTTCGGCGATGCGGCGATAGTCGCGGTTGAAGATGGCCATGAAATTCTCGGCCAGGTAATACTGATCTTCCTGCGAGAGCTGGCCCATGATGCCGAAGTCCAGCGCGATGAAGCGCGGGTTGTCGCGGCGCGCCGGATCGGTGTCGACCCAGATGTTGCCGGCGTGCGCATCGGCGTGGAAGAAGTTGTCGCGGAACACCTGGGTGTAGAACACCCGCACGCCCTTGGCGGCCAGCGCCTTGCGGTCGATGCCGGCCTTGTCCAGTGCGGCGACGTCATCGGAGGGAATGCCCCAAACGCGCTCCAGGGTCAACGCACGCTCGGCGGTGTGGCTCCAGATCACTTCCGGCACGTACAGGTCGTCGCTGTTTTCCCAGAAGCGGCGCAGCACGCTGGCATTGGCACCCTCGCGCTGCAGGTCCAGCTCGGCGGCCAGGGTGTTCTCGACCTCGGCCACCACTTCGCGCGGGCGGATCTTGTCGGCACGCGGATGGGTGCGCTCGACCAGCGTTGCCAGCGAGTTGAGCAGGGCGATGTCGGCGTCGATCTGCTTCTCGATGCCCGGGCGCAGCACCTTGACCACCACCTGGCGGCCATCGGCCAGGGTGGCCGCGTGCACCTGCGCGATCGAGGCCGAGGCCAGCGGTTCGGTATCGAAACTGGCGAAGGCTTCGCTGACCGGCAGGCCGAGCGCTTCCTCGACGATGCGGCGCGCGGCGTCGCCGTCGAAGGGCTTGACCCGGTCCTGCAGCAGGGTCAGCTCATTGGCCACATCCGGCGGCACCAGATCGCGGCGGGTCGACAGGATCTGCCCGAACTTGACGAAGATCGGCCCCAGGTCCTGCAGCGCCAGGCGCAGGCGCGCACCGCGCGACTGTGCGGCGATGTCGGCCGAAGCGCGCGGTACGAACGGCTTGGCCAGGCGCAGCCAGCGCTCGGCCGGCGTGTCCTGCAGCAGGTCGTCGAGGCGGTAACGCAGGATCACCCGGCCGATGCGGCTGGCCCGCAGCAGGGCCTTCATGCGGCACCCCGCAGGCGCTGCACGCGTGCGCCGAGGCGCTCGACATCATCGCGCAGCACGTCCACATCGTCGTGGAAGGCATCCAGTTCGGCACGTGGCACCACGTCGCGCGATTCCTCGGTGATGAATTCAGCGGCGCTGTGCGCCAGATCGATCGCGCCCTGGCGGGCGTGTTGCAGGGCACTGCGCAGGGTATTGGCCACCTGCACGCCCAGCACTTCGCCGAACACGCTGACGAACGGCTGCTGCCAGTCAGGATCGAAGCCCTTGGCCAGCTGCTGCAGGCGACGCGCCAGTTCGGCGTCGCCGGCCACGCGTACGCGGCCCTTGCCGTTGTCAGTGCCTTGGCGGGCACGCGCCAGCAGCGGCAGCTGCGCCAGCACGCCGGCCAGGCTGCTGCGCACGGCCAGGTCGGCTTCCTGTGCATCCACCGGGCCAACCCGCAACTGGTTGCCGTCGACGCTGATGCGCATCGCCAGCGACGGGGCGTCCAGGGTCAGGTCGATGTGGCGGCCGTCGAGGCTGGCCAGGGCATGACGGGTATCCGGATCCAGCGCCAGCGCGCGGTTCAGGGCGGTCTGCAGGGCGCGGCCAGCGACCGGCTTGAGGGACTTGAGCAGGGAAAGAGCCATGTGCGCATTCTACCTGCGTGGGTGGTGAGCTTGGGCCGGGCTGCCGCCCGGCACCCGCAAATGCAAGGTCAACGTCAGAAGCAGTCTGCTGAGGGAGTCGGGGTGGGAGGGGCAGGCGGGACACGCCGTAAACCCATCCATGGGGGCTCGTAGGCGCCATCCATGGCGCCTGCGGTCCCGCCTGCCCCTCCCACCCCGACTTCGACAGTTCCCCGCGATCTGTCGGAACGGCGCGGGGTCGGCTGCTGCTGTTGGTGGGTGTCGACTGCTCCTGTAGGTGGGTGTCGACCTTGGTCGACACGCAGATCCACGCCATGCGTGGATGACACGCGCGACTGGATTTCTGGTTCATCTGTGCCTCACGCGGAAGGCCGACGAAGGTTCATGCTATGGAGCCACGCAACGCACAGGACATCGCAACGCCATGGCACGGACCCGGGTCGGCATCATCTTCGGTGGCAGGTCTTCCGAACACGAAGTTTCGCTGCAGTCGGCGAAGAACATTCTCGATGCGCTGGATCGGGAGCGCTTCGAGCCGGTGCTGGTCGGCATCGACAAACAGGGCCAGTGGCACCTGAGCCAGCCGGACACCTTCCTGCTCAATGCAGATGATCCGGCGCGCATTGCCCTGCATGCTTCCGGTACCGCGCTGGCGGTGCTGCCCGGCACCGAGCAGGCGCAGCTGCAACCGACCGATGCGGGCAGCGCGCTGGGGCAGATCGATGTGGTGTTGCCGATCGTGCACGGCCCGCTGGGCGAGGACGGTGCGCTGCAGGGGCTGTTGCGCATGGCCAACCTGCCTTTCGTCGGCTCGCCGGTGCTGGGCTCGGCGGTGGCCATGGACAAGGACGTGACCAAGCGCCTGCTGCGCGATGCGGGCCTGATGGTGGCGCCGTGGGTATGCATCCGTCGCCATGAGGCCGATGTGATCGATGTTGCGGCGCTGATCGAAGTGCTTGGCCTGCCGTTGTTCGTGAAACCGGCCAACCAGGGCTCATCGGTGGGCGTGAGCAAGGTCAAGGACGCCGATGGTTTCGCCGAGGCATTGCAGACCGCGTTGCGCTACGACCACAAGGTCCTGGTGGAATCGGCCGTGGTCGGCCGCGAGATCGAATGTGCAGTGCTCGGCAACGAGCGGCCCCAGGCCAGCGTCTGTGGCGAGGTTGTACTGCACGACGAGTTCTACGCCTACGACACCAAGTACATCAACGAAGACGGTGCTGAAGTGGTGGTGCCGGCCGCAATCGATGCGGCAACGCAGGCGCGTATCCGGGAGATCGCGTTGCGGGCCTATCAGGCGCTGGAGTGCGCTGGCATGGCGCGGGTCGATGTGTTCCTCACTGCCGACGGGCGGATCGTCATCAACGAAGTGAACACGCTGCCCGGCTTCACCCGCATCAGCATGTATCCGAAGCTGTGGGGTGCCAGTGGCGTGGACTACACCACGCTGATCACACGCCTGATCGAACTAGCGCTGCAACGGCACGAAGCCGATCGCGGATTGCATAGCGCGGTGCGTTGACCGCGCTTCGGTAGTGCCGGCCGCTGGCCGGCACTACCGCTCAAGCGGTCATGTGCGCTTGCGGAACATCGAGATCACGGCCAGCACCAGGAACACCACGAACAGGATCCAGGCAATGTTGCTGGCGGCACCGGCAATGCCGGAGAAGCCGAGCACGGCGGCGATGATGGCGATGACAAAGAAGATGACGGCGTAATGCAGCATGGTGCTCCTCGCAGGTGGTCGGCCGTGGGTGGCGTTGTGTCCATCCTGCGCATCTGCCGGTGTGCAACCGGTGATGGCGATCTCTGCGCGTAATGAAGGCTTCAGCGCGGTGATGCCGCCGTCATGATGCCGCCTTCAGCCGTCGCAGTCCTTCTTCGATGCTGACCTGCGGCACGTAGCCGAAATCACGACGTGCCGGCTCCATGCTGTACCAGTGCGGCGTGCACAGCTGCTCGGCCAGGAAGCGCGTCAGCGGCGGCTCGCCACGCAGGCGCAGCAGCGGCCACAGCCGCTCGCAGATCGCACCGATGCGATACGCGGTCTTGAAGCTGATCGCCTTGTCCACGGTTGGAGCACCCACCGCCTGCAGCAGCTTGTTGACCAGCTCACGCATCGGCAGCGGCTCGCCATTGGAAATGAAGTACGCCTTGCCGGCGCAGGCCGCGCCCGGTGCCAGCGCCTCGAAGGCAAGGAAATGCGCCAGCGCGGCGTTGTCGATGTAGGTGGTGTCGACCTTGTTGTTGCCATCGCCCACCAGACGCAGGCGGCCAGCGCGTGCACGCTCGGCCAGGCGCGGCACCAGCTGCTGGTCACCCGGGCCCCAGATCAACCGCGGGCGCAACGCCACCGTCGCCAGCGTGGCGTCATTGGCAGCCAGCACCCGCTGTTCGGCAATCGCCTTGGTCGCCGCATACGGCGCCTGGAAATCCTCGCCATAGGGGACTTCGTCCGCACCCAGTCCTTCCACCGGGTGCGTGGCGCGATGGGTCACGCTGGGCGTTGAGGTGTAGACCAGCTTGCCGATGCCATGTGCGCGGCAGGCCGCGATGACGTTGTCGGTGCCGACCACGTTGGCCTGGTGGTAGCTGTCATAGCTGCCCCAGGCGCCGGCCTTGGCACCGTTGTGGAACACCGCATCGACGCCGGCCACCGCATGCAGCACCGCCTGCGGGTCGGCCAGGTCGCCGCGGATCTGGCCCACGCCCAGCGCCTGCAGTTCCGGGTAATGGCTGCGGTTGAACGCCAGCACCTGGTGGCCACGTTCGACCAGGCCACGGCACAGCGCCTGGCCAAGGAAACCACCACCACCGGTGACCAGGATCTTCATGCGCGCTTCTCCAGTTCGGCGCGTGCCCAGACGGCGAGCTTCTCGCGGCCGATCTTGGCGTTGTGACGGATATCGACGGGGAACGCCGGATGCATCAGCACGTGTTCCAGCTTCATCTCGGGCAGACGCGCAGCGGCCGTCGCATGCAGCGCCTCGCGCAAGGCAGGGCTGTCGGACTGGCCACGCTGCAGCTCCACGCACAGCACCGGCTCCTGCGCACCGGCGGCGCCGACACCGACCAGCGCGGTGCGTGCCACCCCGGGCACGGTGTTGAACACCGGCTCGACCTGTTCGGTGTACAGCGGCCCGTGCGCGGTTTCCACGCGATGGGTCTTGCGGCCACAGAACCACAGCCGCCCCTGCGCATCGAAGTAGCCGACATCGCCCATGCGATGCACGATGCGGACGCTGCCATCGGCCAGGGTTTCGCTGATCTTCGCCGCCGCCGTCGCCTGCGGACGGTTGAAGTAACTGTCGGTGGCCGTTGGCCCGGCCACGGTGATCTCGCCGACTTCGCCCACGGCCAGCACGCGCGCCTGCGACCAGTCCGGCAGCGGCGCGTCGTCGATGGCGATGATGCGCACTTCGTTCGGAGCGACCACGCTGCCGACGCAGGTGCCGGCACCGCCCTCGGTGGCCGCGCGCGTACGCTCCAGCTCGCGCCCCTCGACCACTGCCACCGGCAGGCACTCGGTGGCGCCATACGGTGTCCAGAACTGCGCATCGGCCGGCAGCAGACTGCGGATGGTGGCGACCACGTCCGGCGGCACCGGTGCACCGGCGGAGGTCACCCGGGTCACCGATGGCAGCGGCCGCCCATGCCGCGCCAGCACCCGCATCAGCGCAGGCGAACCGAACAGCTGGGTCACGCCGAACCGCTGGATGGCGTCATGCAGGCGCGCCGAGTCGGCCTGTGCCGGCCGGGTCGGGTCCATGTCCGGAATCACCGAGGTCAGGCCCAGCGCGGGATCGAACAGGGCAAACGGCGGGAAGGTCGGCAGGTCCACCCCGCCCGCCTCCATGCCAAAGGCGCTGCCCAGCAGCTCGATCTGGCCAACGAAGTGGCGGTGCCGGTAAACCACGCCCTTGGGCACGCCGGTGGAGCCGCTGGTGAACAGGATCGCTGCCGTGTCCTCGCCATCGGTATCGGCCAGCATCGCGCCGCTGTTGGCGCCGGCACGCTCCAGTGCGGCCAGGGTGGTGCCGCCCCAGCCCAGCCGACGGCCGACGGTGACCAGGCGGGTCGCCGAAGGCGCCCAGCGCAGCGCCAGCCGCGCCACGTGGGCCAGCGGGATACCGATGAAGGCCTGCGGCTGTGCCTCGTCCAGGCACTGCTTCAGCGCGCGCTTGTCGATGCCCGGATCGACCAGCACCGGCACCGCGCCCAGCTTGAACAGGGCGAACATCAACAGGAAGAACTCCGGCGACGGCCGCACCATCACCACCGTACGCACCCCGCGGCCGATCCCGTAGCCGGCCAGGCCGGCCGCCATCGCATCGCTGCGGGCGTCCAGCTGGCGGTAATCGAGGGTCACGTCGTAGGCCGCCATGCCGTTGCCGGCGCCGCGTCGGCCGGGGCAGCGGATGGCGATCTGGTCGGGGCGTTCACGCGCCAGCTCGGGCAGCCGCGCGGCGATGTTGCAGGATCGGTTCATCCGTTCATTGTCGCCGCTTACGGAATTTCTTGCGCGGCGGCCGCCAGCGTGGAAAATCCGCATCCTCGTCCCTTCCCCGATGCCGCCCGAGGCGGCTTGCCCATGCAACATCCCTGCATGACCTGCGGCGCCTGCTGCACCCAATACCGCGTGGCCTTCCACTGGATGGAATCGGACGAGGTCACCCCCGGCGGCGTGCCGCACCAGCTCACCGAAGTGCTCGACCCGCACCGCCTGTGCATGCGCGGCACCCATTCCAAGCCGGTGCGCTGCGTGGCGCTGGATGCGCAGATCGGCGTCTATTCGCGCTGCACGATCCATCCCAACCGGCCCAGCGTGTGCCGCGAAGTGGATGCGTCATGGGAATACGGCAAGGCCAGCGCGCAGTGCGACAAGGCGCGCATCGCCTATGGCCTGGATCCGCTGACCCTGGCCGACTGGCGCTGGCGCGATGAAGCAGGCAACGACGACGACCACCCGGACGACAACGGCAACAGCCCCTCGCCGCAGGCCCCGATCGCGGCATGACAGGCGGGGCCGGATCCGTTTCCGGTACGGGAACGGCTCTGACCCCGGATACAACAACGCCGGGCATGGCCCGGCGCTACCGAAGGGATCCGTAACAGACGGGGTCAGAGCCCTCTCTACGAGAGGGATCCGACCCCGGATCCGATCAGATCGGATTCGCGTCCAGGAACGCGCGGATCTCCGGCACCAGCACTTCATGCTTGTCCTCCAGCACGTAGTGACCGGCATCTTCGAACGCATGTACCTGCGCCTGCGGCAGTGCAGCCTGGAAGCCCTTCAGGAAGTGGTGGTCGAACACGAAGTCGCGCAGGCCCCAGCCGAGGAAGGCAGGGCGATCGGCGAAGGACGGCAGCGCCTTGCCGGCGCGCTCCAGCAGTGACCACGCCTTGTCGGCCGGCGACAGCGGGATGTCCTGCATGAAGCGGATGGTGCTGATGCGGTTGGCGTAGCTGTTGTATGGCGACACGTAGGCGCGGCGCACATCGGCCGGCATCTTCCGCTCCACGCCCAGCCACGACGCGCCGGAGGAGAACGCATTGAAGGTGCGGATGATCCACTCACCGATCTTCCAGTGGCGCCCCAGCGCGATCTGCCACGGCATCTTCTTCGCCGCCGGCATCGGGAACGCGGCGGTGTTGAGCACCACCAGGCGCTTGACCTGATCGTGGTGCGACAGCGCCCAGCCAAAGCCGATCATGCCGCCCCAGTCGTGCACGGCCAGGGTCACCGGGCCGGTGATGCCCAGATGCTTCAGCAGCGCATCCAGATCATCCACGCGCGACTGCAGCGTGTATTCGTAGCGGCTGTCGTCGGGCTTGTCCGACAGGCCCATGCCGATATGGTCCGGCACGATGCAGCGATACCTGTCCGACAGGCCGGCCACCAGCGTGCGCCAGTAATAGCTCCACGACGGGTTGCCGTGCACCATCACCACCACCTCGCCGTCGCGCGGGCCTTCGTCGAGATAGTTCATCGACAGGCCGGGGCGAACCTCGAAACGCTGCGGGTGGGCGGGGTAACCGGGAAGATCGCGCATGCGGAGCACCTTGGAAGAATCGCGGCGCAGTGTAGAGCCGAGCCGATGCTCGGCTGCTCTCCGGTCAGGCCGCGGAAGAACCGCGCTGCGCGCGTGAGCCGAGCGTGGGCTCGGCTCTACAGGGAGTCTGGCAGAAGGGTCTTACCAGACCACTTCGGCCATCGAGCAGTTCAGGCCCGAGCCGATGCCCAGAAGCGCGATGCGATCGCCCTTCTTCAGCTTGCCCAGCTGCTTGAGCTTGCTCAGCACGATCGGCACCGAGGCCGGACCGATGTTGCCGTGCTCGCCGAAGATGGTCATGACCTTCTTCGGGTCGATGCCGAAATTCTTGATGAACGCAGCGGTGTGCGGCTGGCTGACCTGGTGGATGACGAACTGGTCCAGCTCTTCCACCGCCCAGCCCAGTGCGATCTTGGCGGCGGTGAAGGTCTTCTGGGCCAGCTTGATGCCCTCGATCAGCAGCATGCGGGTGTCGGTGACCATGCGGTCCAGGTTGCCCAGGCACAGCTGGTTCCACTCGGTGGCCGAACGGGTCACGCCACCCTTGTAGCGCGGCGCGTCGGGCACCAGCTCCGAACGGGCCATCACCATCGCGGCCGCACCGGAACCGGTGGTCAGCGCCGCCAGCTCATTGCGGAAGTCGTCGGCGGTGACGTCCGGCGCGGTCATCCGCTCCAGGGTCTTTTCGTACACCAGGTTGGCGGTCTCGCCATCCACCACCAGCGCGTAGTCGATCTCACCGCGCTCGAGCATGCGCGCCGCGATGTCCATGCCGTTGATGAAGGCCAGGCAGGCATTGGCGACGTCGAAGGTCATGCACTCGTCGCTGACACCGAGGTTGCCGGACACGATGGACGCGGTGGACGGCTCCAGGTAGTCACGGCTGACCGAGGTGTTGATCAACAGGCCCACCTGCGTCGCATCGATGCCTGCGTCTTCCAGTGCCTTGCGGCCGGCCATGGTGGCCGCGTCGGACGCCAGTACGCCGTTGTCCCACAGGCGGCGCGCGTGGATGCCGGCGATATCGCCGAGGACATCGGTACGGATACCAAGGCGATCCAGCGTCGGCTGCAGCCGTTCGTTGATTTCCTTGGTCGTCAGCGTGTGCGGCGCATCAACGTGAGCCAGGCCGGCAATCGAGACATTCTTGAAGAGCATCGAGGTTAGCGCCAAGGCTCAGGCAAAGGGGGCGCTATTCTATAACCCCCCGGGCCTTCACCGCATCTTTACGAATTCAGCCTTGGCCGTATGGTGAAGGATTCAGCGCGGCGGGCACTGGAAAGCGGCGAAGCGCTGGCTGCCATCGGCGGGGGCCGCAGCGGCCTGCACGGCGTTGGCGCCGGTGGTCGGGGCTTCATTGCGGGCCAGGGTTTCCAGCTCTTCCTGCACGCGCAGCGGGTTGCGGTTGTAGAAGCCGACCTTGCTCTTCACGGTCACCACCACTTCGCCCTTGGAGATGCACCCGGCCGGTACCGGGCCTGCCGGCAGCACGCGGGTCGCCTTGCCGGCCGGTTCGATCGGCACCCAGGTACAGGCGGTGACGGTGAGCAACAGGGACGACAGCAGCAGAACGCGCATGGGCAGGATCCTGGAAGGGAATGTCAGGAGTGTGCCTGAACCGTCTGAATCAGGGATAGCCGGGACGGGGTCGGATCCCCCGCAGGGGGCTCTGACCCCAGAGTACGACGGGGTCGGAGCCCTCCCTGGGGGAGGGATCCGACCCCTGGCCGGCGTATTGCCTTATTTATTTCTTGACCGGGTTGCCTTCGGCATCGATCACGGTCACTTCGCCCAGGTTCAAGGCGCGCACGGCCGCTTCGGTCTGCTTGAGGTCACCCACGACCACCCAGGTCAGCGCCTGCGGCTTGATCTCCGCTGCTGCCTGCTGCACCTGTGCCGGGGTCATAGCTTCGATCTCGGCCTTGCGGCGCAGCACGTAGTCATCCGGACGCTTGAACTGCACGATCGTGCCGATGGTCGAGGCCACCGCGGCGGCGGTCTCGTAGGCACCGGGCAGGCTCAGGGTCTGGATGTTGCGGATGCGCGCCACTTCAGCGTCGGTCGCGGGCTTGCTGCCGTTGGCGAACTCGGCGATCTCCTTGCGCATTTCCGCCATGGCCGGGCCGGTCTTGTCGATCTGCACCGGTGCCATCGCCATCCACGGGCGCTGGCCCACGGTGTTGCTGGCGCTGGTGCGGGCGCCGTAGGACCAGTGCTTGTCCTCGCGCAGGTTCATGTTCAGGCGCGACGTGAAGTCGCCACCGATCACACCGTTGGCGATGTCGAAGCGGGTCGAGCTGGCGTCGCTGGACGGCGGCACGACCTGGCCGGCGAACAGGTTGGCCTGCACCGCGCCCGGCTGGTCGATCAGGAACACGCGCGGGCTCTTCGGCAGCGCCACGGCGGTGGTGGCCTTGATCGTCGGCGCATCACCGGTGGCCTTCCAGTCGCCCAGCTGCTTGTCCAGCAGCGGCACGATCTCGGCCAGGCTGGTATCGCCGACCACGATCAGGGTGCCGTCCTGCGGACGCAGCCAGTCGCGGTGGAAGTCGACCAGGTCCTCACGGCCCAGGCTGCTGATCGCCGCTTCGTCACCGCTGCCGGTGAACGGGATCGCGTAGGGGTGGCCCTTGCCGTACAGCAGGGGCGGCAGCACGCGCATCGCCACCGCACCCGGGTTGACCTTCTCCTGCTGGATGCCGGCGATCCACGTCGCCTTGACCCGGTCGATCTCGCTCTGCTCGAAGCGCGGCTCGCGCAGCAGGCTGGCATACAGCGCCAGCGACGGCACCAGGTTCTCCTTCAGCGCGGACAGTTCCACGTCCACCGAATCCAGGCCCGCGGAAGCGTCAAGATTCGCACCCAGCGCATCGGCCGCATCGGCGAAGGCCAGCGAGCCCAGCTTGCCGGCGCCTTCGGTCATCAGGCTCATGGTGAAGTTGGCGGTGCCCGGCTTGCGGCCCTGGTCAGCGGTGAAGCCGCCTGGGAACTGGTAGCTGAACTGCACCACCGGAATTTCATGGCGTTCGGCCAGCACCACCTGGGTGCCGTTCTTCAGCGTGGCGCGCTGCAGTGCCGGGAACTTCAACTGCGGGAACTCGCGGGTCTGCGGCACGCCGGCCTTGCGGTCCACCTGCTCGGGCAGGGTGCTGTACTTGCTGTCCACGGCCGGCACGTTGAACGGCTTGGGCGCCTGCGAAGGATCTTCCTTCAGCGCGACGCGTTCACCCGGCTCGACCACCAGGGTGTGGCTGCCCTTGTCCAGCCACTGCGTGCCCAGGCGCTTGAGGTCGGCAGCAGTGGCCTTGTCGATGTTGGCCAGCGAGGTGCGGAAGCAGCCCGGGTCGCCGGTGTAGACCGTGCATTCGGCCAGCGCGTCGGCCTTGCCGCCGAAGCCGCCGATGCGCTCGATACCGCGGATGAAACCGGCACGGGAGCCGGTCTTGGCGCGTGCCAGTTCTTCGGCAGTCGGGCCATCCTTGAGCAGGCGTTCGATTTCCTCATCGATGATCTTCTCGACCTTGGCCGGGTCCTGGCCCTGCTTCACGGTGGCCATCACCATGAAGTTGGAACCCAGCTGCGAGGCGTAGGCGCCGGCGCTGATGTTGTCCACCAGCTTGTCCTGGTGCTGCAGACGCTGGCTCAGGCGCGAAGACTTGGCGCCGCCGAGCACATAGGCCAGCAGCTGCAGCTGGTCGACGTCGGTGGTGCCGACCTGGGCCACGTTCCAGGCGCGGTAGATGCGCGCCTGCGGCACCTTGTCGGTCATCACCTCGCGGGTGTCGGCTGGCCGCTTGGCCACGTCGACCTTCGGCTGCGCCATGGTCGGGCCAGCCGGGATGCTGCCGAAGTACTTGGCGGCCTTTTCCTTGGCCGTGGCCAGATCGATGTCACCGGCCAGCACCAGCACTGCGTTGTTCGGGCCGTACCAGGTGCGGAACCAGGTCTTGACGTCATCCAGCGAGGCGGCGTTGAGATCGTTCATCGAGCCGATCACGCTGTGGTGGTACGGATGGCCCACCGGGTACAGCGCGCGGTTGAGCTGTTCCCACACCTGGCCATAGGGCTGGTTTTCGCCCTGGCGCTTCTCGTTCTGCACTACGCCACGCTGCTCGTCCAGCGCAGCCTGGTCGATCGCGCCAACCAGATGGCCCATTCGGTCCGACTCCATCCATAGCGCCATGTCCAGCGCGGTGGTCGGCACGTTCTCGAAGTAATTGGTGCGGTCGGTGTTGGTGGTGCCGTTCTGGCCGGTGGCGCCCACCTGCTTGAAGGGCTCGAAGTACTCGCCGTCGTGGTTCTCGCTGCTCTGGAACATCAGGTGTTCAAACAGATGCGCGAAGCCGGTACGGCCGGCGGGCTCGTCCTTGCTGCCGACGTGGTACCAGATGTTGACCGCGACGATCGGTGCCTTGCGATCGGTATGCACCACCACCCGCAGGCCATTGGGCAGGGTGAACTGCTCGAACGGGATGTCGACCTTGCTGGTCGCAGCCGGCTTGGCCGCCAGCGCGTAGGTCGGCGCGAGCGTGCCGAGAGCAGTACTGAGAGCAACAGCGAGCAGCGCGGCGCGCGGGCGCAGGGTGAGCGACATATCCGGGTCCTTGGTCACATAGGTGAATCCCGATCCTAGCGCGGGCGTGCGGCCACCGGTATCGGCCACCAGTCACTGGGGGTGATCGGCCACATCGGCCATCGCGATCGGCTTTTCGGGGTCACGAACCGCGGTGATTCACGTCCGGACAGTGTCCGCTGCACCGCGAATGGACAGGTGTCCGCCCAGCGGACACTTTTCAGAAGCCATAAAACCCTTATGAATCAATAAGTAAAAGTTGGCACGGGGATTGCTTTGTCCTTCCTGCGCCAGCAAGGGCTTCAGACAAAACCTGACTGAAGACTGAACAAAAGCAGGAAATCGAAAATTCCGCTTGCATCCCCAGAACTGGTGTTCTACCTTACTACCACACCACCGCTCACCAACACTAAACAGGCCCCGTCATGAACGCCAAGACCATTGCCATCGCCATCGCCCTGATCGCCGGCACCGCGGTTGTTTCGTCGGTGCAGGCCTCCGAATCCATCAAGACCCTGTCCACCGTGCAGGTCCGCCCGGCCGCCGACCAGCTGGTCCAGCAGGCCTGGGAACAGGCCAGCGGCATCCGCACCCTGGCCACCGTTGAAGTGCGCCCGAGCGCAGACCAGCTGAGCGAGCGCGACGGCTTCATCGCTGCCCCGGTCGCCGCCGCGCTGCCAATCACCACCCTGGCCTCGGTTGAAGTCCGCCCGAGCCTGGAGCAGCGTGTCGCCCTGGCTGCCGAGCACGAAGCCCAGCGCTACGCCGCCACCCTGGCCGCCGCCGCCACCAGCGTCGCCAACCAGGTGATCGTCAACCTGCCGGCCCTGCAGGTGCGTCCGAGCGCCGCCCAGCTGCAGGCCTTCGCTGCCGAAACCGCCCAGGTCCTGCTGCGCCCGTAAGCGACGTCCGCCCTGCCCATCGCAGGGCGTGCGTCGTAAAGGCGGCGGCAGTCGCAGGTACACTGCGCCGATGAATGCCGCGCCCCAGTTCCACGTGATCCTGTTCCAACCGGAAATCCCGCCCAACACGGGCAATGTGATCCGGCTCTGCGCCAACACCGGCGCGCAGCTGCACCTGGTCGAGCCGCTCGGCTTCGCACTGGAAGACAAGCAGCTCAAGCGCGCCGGCCTGGACTACCACGAGTACTCGCGCCTGCAGGTGCATCCCGACCTGGACACTGCGCTGGCGCGGATCGCACCGAAGCGGTTGTTCGCCCTGAGTACGCGTGCCAGCGTCCGCTATGACAGCGTGGCGTTCGAAGACGGTGATGCCTTCCTGTTCGGCCCGGAAAGCCGTGGCCTGCCGCAGGAGGTGCTCGATGCCCTGCCCGATGGTCGGCGCCTGCGCCTGCCGATGCGGCCGGACAACCGCAGCCTCAACCTGTCAAACACCGTTGCGGTGGTGATGTACGAAGCGTGGCGCCAGCACGGGTTTGCCGGCGGCCAGTAGATCCACGCCATGCGTGGATGATCGTCTGGTAGATGCCGACCTTGGTCGGCACGGGAGCGCCAACCAAGGTTGGCGACTACCGCCATCCCGGTTAGATCCACGCCATGCGTGGATGACCGTCTGGTAGATGCCGACCTTGGTCGGCACCGGAGCGCCAACCGAGGTTGGCGACTACCATCATCCCGGTAGATCCACGCCACGCGTGGATGATCGTCTGGTAGATGCCGACCTTGGTCGGCACGGGAGCGCCAACCAAGGTTGGCGACTACCGCCATCCCGGTAGATCCACGCCATGCGTGGATTGCTGTCAGAACGCGTTGATGCCGGTCAGCTCACGCCCGATCACCAGCTGGTGCACGGTTTCGGTACCTTCATAGGTAATCACCGATTCCAGGTTCAGCGCATGGCGGATCGCCACGTGCTCGGTGGTGATGCCGGCGCCACCCAGCAGATCGCGACACTCGCGGGCGATGTCGATCGCCATGCGGCAGTTGTTCCACTTGGCCAGGCTGACCTGCTGCGGCTGCACCTGCCCGGCCTCCTTCAGGCGGCCCAGCTGCAGCGCCAGCAGCTGCGCCATGGTGATGCGCCGGGCCATCTCGGCCAGCTTGATCTGCGCGCTCTGCGTGGCGGCCAACGGACGGCCGAACAGCACGCGCTCCTTGGCATAACCCAGCGCTTCATCCAGGCAGGCGATGGCCGAGCCGATCGGGCCCCAGCTGATGCCGAAACGCGCCTGGGTCAGGCAGCCCAGCGGACCCTTCAGCCCCTTCACGTTCGGCAGGCGATGGCTGTCAGGCACGCGCACGTCGTCGAAGAACAGCGCGCCGGTCAGCGACGCGCGCAGGCTCATCTTGTGCTTGATTTCCTGCGTGGTGAAACCGGGCATGCCCTTCTCCAGCACGAAGCCCTGGATGCCGTCTTCGGTCTGCGCCCAGATGATGGCCAGGTCGGCCACCGGGCCGCTGGTGATCCACATCTTGCTGCCACTGATGCGCCAGTCGCTGCCATCGCGCACCGCGCGGGTCTTCATGCTGGCCGGGTCCGAACCGCCGTGCGCCTCGGTCAGGCCGAAGCAGCCGATCAGTTCGCCGCGCGCCATTGCCGGCAGCCACTGCTGGCGCTGTTCTTCACTGCCGTACGCGTAGATGGGATACATGCACAGCGAGCTCTGCACCGACACGAAGCTGCGCAGGCCCGAATCGCCGCGCTCCAGCTCCTGGCAGATCAGCCCGTAACTGACCGCGCCAAGGTCGCCGCCGCCGTACTCGGCCGGCAGCGTGGCGCCGAGCAGACCCAGCGAAGCGATCTCCGGCACCAGTTCCGACGGGAACCGCGCCTGGTCGAAGGCATCGCCGATGATCGGCAGCACGCGCTCGTTGGTGAAGCGGGCCACGCTCTCCTGTACCGCGCGCTCTTCCTCGCTGAGCAGGGAACGGACATCGAACAGGTCGTACGGATCCAAAGCCATGGCACTCACACGCAGTCGGGACCTGGCCATTGTCGGTCATCCGGGTGGGTTTGGTGTGCCGGTAGAGGCCGACCTTGGTCGGCGCTGGGGTTTCAGTGGACGCCAACCAAGGTTGGCGGCTACCGAAGCCACGCACGCTGCATTGCAGCAATCGCGGTGTGAACATCGCCGATCTAGCTCGATCACGCGCAGCCCGGTACCCTGACAACATTCAAACAACCGTTTCGCCCGTGGCTGCACGCGCGATTCCCAGGCAACCGCCGGTGGCCCCGATGCCGGCACTACCCACGAGTCATGCAATCGATGAGTGCTGAAGCCAACGCCCTTCCCCCGCGTGAAGTCATGGAATTCGACGTGGTCATCGTCGGTGCCGGCCCGGCCGGCCTGGCCACCGCGATCCGTCTGCGCCAACGCGCGATCGAAGCCGGTCGTGAACTGTCGGTCTGCGTGCTGGAGAAGGGTTCCGAGCCCGGCGCGCACGTGCTGTCCGGTGCGGTGATGGACCCGCGCGCGCTGACCGAACTGTTCCCGGACTGGGCCGAGCGCGGCGCACCGCTGAAGCAGAAGGTCACCCGCGACGAGTTCCTGTTCCTCAGCGAGACCGGCGCGCGTACCACCCCGCACGCGCTGCTGCCCGAGTGCTTCCACAACGAAGGCAACTACATCATCAGCCTGGGCGAGGTCACCCGCTGGCTGGCGCAGCAGGCCGAGGCGCTGGAAGTGGCGATCTTCCCCGGCTTCGCCGCCGCCGAAGTGCTGTACGGCGATGACGGCGCAGTGATCGGCGTTGCCACCGGCGACATGGGCATCGAAAAGGACGGCAGCATCGGCCCGGCGTTCGAACGCGGCATGGCGCTGCAGGCGAAGTACACCGTGTTCGCCGAAGGCGCGCGCGGCCACCTCGGCCGCCAGCTGATCAGCCGTTTCAAGCTGGACGAAGGCAAGGACCCGCAGGCCTACGGCATCGGCATCAAGGAACTGTGGCAGATCGACCCGGCCAAGCACGAGCCGGGCCTGGTGGTGCACGCTGCCGGCTGGCCGCTGGACACCGACACCTACGGCGGTGCGTTCCTGTACCACGCCGACGGCGGCAAGGTCGCCATCGGCTACGTGGTCGGCCTGGATTACAGGAATCCGTGGCTGAGCCCGTTCGAGGAATTCCAGCGCTTCAAGACCCATCCGTCGATCCGCAAGCACCTGGAAGGTGGCACCCGCATCGGCTACGGCGCGCGTGCGATCACCGCCGGCGGCCTGATGTCGCTGCCGAAGACCGTGTTCCCCGGCGGTGCACTGGTCGGCTGCGAGGCCGGCTACCTCAACGTCAGCCGCATCAAGGGCAGCCACGCGGCGATCAAGACCGGCATGCTGTGCGCCGATGCCGCCTTCGACGCGCTGGTGGCCGATCGCCAGCACGACGAGCTCAGCGCTTACCCGGCCGCCTTTGAAACCAGCTGGCTGCACGACGAACTGAAGCTGTCGAAGAACTTCAAGCAGTGGTTCAAGAAGGGCCAGACCGTGGCCACGCTGATGACCGGCATCGAGCAGTGGCTGCTGCCGAAGCTGGGCGTGCGCAATCCGCCGTGGACCCTGCGCCACAGCATTCCGGACCATGCCTGCCTGGAGCCGGCATCGAAGCACACGCGCATTGCCTATCCCAAGCCCGATGGCGTGCTGACCTTCGACCGTCTCAGCTCGGTGTTCCTCAGCAGCACCAACCACGACGAGAACCAGCCCAGCCACCTGACGCTGAAGGATGCGAGCATCCCGGTGAAGGTGAACCTGGCCGAGTACGCTGGCCCGGAAGCACGCTACTGCCCGGCGGGCGTGTACGAGTTCGTCGGCGACGGCAACGATGCGCGGCTGCAGATCAATGCGCAGAACTGCGTGCACTGCAAGACCTGCGACATCAAGGACCCGACCCAGAACATCGTCTGGGTGACCCCGCAGGGCGGCGGCGGACCGAACTACTCCGGCATGTGACCGGTGATGGGGCTGCGACCGCTGGTCGCAGCTCCACGTTGCGTGCGACCGTTATCCTGCCCGCCATGCGCGCCTTTCATCTGCTTCTTGTTGTTGCCATGACCCTGGCCGCCAGCGCGTGCCAGCGCCAACCGGCTGCGCCCAGCACGCCGGAACAGGCACGCCAGCAGGCGATGCAGCAAGCGTTCGAACTGTGTGCCGGCTGCCACACCGTCAAGGCCGGCGGCATCCACCGCTTCGGACCCAACCTGCATGGGGTGATCGGCCGCCGTGCGGGCAGCCTGCCCGACTACGGATACTCGCAAGGCATGCGCCGCGCCGACTTCGTGTGGAGTGCGCAGACGCTGGATACCTTCCTGCAGTCGCCCACCCATCTGGTGCCCGGTACGCGCATGTACAACGCCTTCCCGAGCGCGGAGCGTCGTGCACTGGTGATCGCCTACCTGCAGGAATACGCGGCTCAGTGAGCCAGGTGCTGCAGCTGGTGCTGCAGATGCTCCACGAACTGTCCGGCATCAGCGATCGCCGCTGCGATCTCGGCATCACCTGAGGCCTGCAACCGTTCGACCAGCGCGTTGGCGCGATCGGCCAGGCCCCGTGCACCCACCGCACCCAGCGCGCCCGCCTGCCGATGCAGATGCAGCGCGGCCGTCACGCGGTCGCCTTCCTGCAGCGCGCGCTGCAGGGCCGCGATGTCTTCGTTGCTGGCCCTGATCAGGCTGTCGTGCAGCTGCTGGGCGATTTCGCGCGAACCGAAGCGTCGTTGCAGGGTTGCCAGGTCGGGTAGTCCCTCATCGCCATCGGGCTCACATTCGCTGTCCATGGCGGTCTGGTCATCCTCCACGCCGTCGGCGCGCGGCAGCCAGCGCAGCAACGCCTGTCGCAGCGTCGCCAACGACAACGGCTTGGCCAGCACGTCATCCATGCCGGCTTCGCGGCACCGGCGTGCGTCGTCGTCGAGCACGCTGGCGGTCAGCGCCAGCACCGGCATCCGCGGCTGGAGGTTGCGCCCCTCGCGCTCGCGCAGCAGGCGGGTGAAGCCGAATCCATCCAGCACCGGCATGCGGCAATCGGTGATGACCAGATCGAAGGATTCCTCCGCCAGCCGGTCCAGGGCCTGCTGCCCGTCATCGACCAGCACATGCGGCACGCCCAGCTGCTGCAGGCGCCATGCCATCATCGCCTGGTTGGTGGGATGGTCCTCAATGACCATCACCCGCGCCTGGCGCAGATCAGGGGGCAACAGCGCGATCTGCTGATGCTCGGCCTGCAGTGCCATCACATCCTCGCTGCGCGCCTCCACCAGCGACAGCAGCACTTCGACCCGCGTCCCTTCGCCCAGCGTGCTTTCCAGCTTCAGCTCGCCGTCCATCTTCTGCACCAGGCGCCGGCAGATGCTCAGGCCCAGCCCGGTGCCACCGTGGTCGCGCTGGATGTAAGCACCGGCTTGGGTGAAGGGTTCGAACAGGGTCGGCAGCTGCTCTGGAGCGATGCCGATGCCGGTATCGGTGACACTCAGGCGCAGCGGCTGGCTGCCATCCTCCGCAGTGGGCCCCAGCACCTCCAGCTGCAGCCGCACCGAGCCCTTCACGGTGAACTTGATGGCATTGCTGAGCAGGTTGAACACGATCTGTCGAAAACGCACGCCATCCACTTCATGGGCCTGGGCCAGCTGCTCGTCGATGTCCAGCTGCAGGTCCAGGCCGCGCGCCGTGGCCTGCGGCAACAACAACCGATGGACCCCCTCCAGCAGTGGCCGCACTGGCAGCGGTACCGGCTCCAGCCGCAGCGCGCCCGCTTCCATTCGCGAATAGTCGAGGATGTCGTCCAGGATCTGCCGCAGCATCTGCGCCGAGTCTTCGATCACGCCGAGGATGCGTTGCTGTTCGGCGTCCAACGGCGAATGCGCCAGCACTTCCAGCATGCCCAGCACACCACTCATCGGCGTGCGGATTTCATGGCTCATGGTGGCCAGGAAGCGCGACTTCGCTGCCGCTGCCTGTTCGGCTTCGACCATCGCCGCCGCCAGCGCGTCGGCCTGCGCGCGCGCCTGGCTCACGTCCACCCAGTAACCACTCCAGGTCACCGCGCCCGCTTCGGTTGAATACGGATGGGCCTGGCTGCGCACCCAGCAAGGCACGCCTCCGTCACGATGGATACGGAACTCGAAGGAAAGCGGTGCGAAATTGCGCGCCGCCAGTTCCATCGCACGCAACACCTTTTCGCGGTCATCGGCATCGATGCAGGCCAGCAGCGCTTGCCCGTCCGCCTCCGCCTGCTGCCGGCTGATGCCGAACATCGACTGCACATCGCCGGCAATGAAGGGAAAGCTCAAGGTACCGTCCGCTTCGCGGCGGGCCTGGTAGACGATGGCAGGCAGGTTGTCGGTCACCTCGGCCAGACGCTGCTCCAGCTCGCGGCGGCCGGCCACCTCGCGGCGCAACCGCCAGTGCCCCAGCCCGTGCACCGCCACAGCGGTGGCCAGCACCAGCAGCAGGGGAAGGCCCCAGCGCAGGAGGGTGCGCCAGTCCACCCCATCGCGATATTCCACCGACAGCCAATCGCCGCGCAGGGCCTCGCGCCGACGTGGCCCCATCTGCAGCAGCAGGCGGTCGAAGGTGGTGGCCAATGCCGCATGGCGGCGCTCCACCGCCAGCGCCAGCTGGTCGTTGAACCCGGCTGGCGCGGCCAGTTGCAGGCGCCCCGGAAAGCGATTGCGCAGCAGCTGGTCGACCAGCGCCAGGTTGCCCACGTAGGCATCGGCCTCGCCATCAGCAAGACGTTGCAGGGCCTGCTCGGCACTGCGCGCGGCGACGATCTTCACCGACGGCGCCTGCTGCTGCACGTAGCCGCGGATACGCTCCGGATCGGACAGCAGCACGCGTTTGCCGTCCAGGTCCGACAAGCCCAGCATCGACGGACTGTCCGTGCGGGTGACGATCACGTTGGGCACGGTGATGAAGGGCTGGCTGAACACCCATTCCGGCCCCAGATAGCTCGAATCGGAAGGAATGCCGATCACCGCCTGCAGTTCCCCGCGACGCGCCTTCTCGCGCACCTCGTACCAGTCATGGCTGTTCTCAACCTGCAGGTTGGCGCCGGCCTGCAGCAGGCGCTGCAGGTATTCATTGGTCAGGCCACTGGGCTTGCCATTCCTGTCGGCGAACGACAGCGGCGCGGCGTTGGGCGCAAAGCCGATCTTCAACGGCTGCTGCAGCACGCGTTTCTCGGCTTGGCTCAACGCCAGCTGCGCCGACGCCGACCACTGCGGCGGTGGCAGCCAGCGCTGCGCGAGGGCGTCGCGCTGTGCTTCGCTGACGGCGGCAAGCGCCAGATCCAGTGCTTCGGACAACGGCTGCTTGCTGTTGGGAACACCGAAATGCAACTGCTCCGGGGGCAGATCGCTGGGCCGCAGCAACGCCACACCCTTCAGTCCAGTGGCGGCAATCAGTTCCGTTGCCACGTAGGCATTGCCGATGAAAATGTCGGCTTTGTCGTCTCTGACCATATGCAGGGCGGTCAGCGTGTTGTCTGCGACAAGTTGTCGTGCCCTGGGGAACCGCGCACGCACCTGCGGTCCGGTCAGGAAGTCCTGCTCGACCACAACGCGCAGCCCATCCAGATCGGGTGCCTCCGAGGCACGCAGGTCCTGGGGACGTCCGACCATGGCCAGCGGTGCTTCGGCATAGGCGGCGGTGTAGACCACGCAACGGGTACGCTCGGCGCTGAGCGCGATGTTCATTATCACGTCGATCTCGCCGCGGCATGCCGCATCCAGCACCGAGGGCCAGTCCGCAAAGCGGCGCGTCTCCACCTTCAGACCAAGCTGCCGGGCCGAAAGCGTCAGGTAGTCCGGGCCGAGGCCCACCTGCTTCCCGTCCTGGATCGACTCAAAAGGAGGCCAGCCACTGTCATACTGTCCAACAACGACAACAGGATGCGCGGCCAGGTATTCGCGCTGCAGGGGGCTGAGCGGCAATGGTCCCGGCACGGACGCGGGCTGGGCCAGCGCCGGCAGAGCCAGCAGGGTCGTCAACAGGACAAGTCCACGAGCCGCCCAGCTGCGCATCTGCAACGATCTCCTGGAAGTCCTGCCAGGGACCGCGACGGTCGCGGTCCGGCGTGCCGGTGGCCATACTAGAGCATGACCTTGCGCATCATCATCGCAGACGATCACCCCGTGGTCCGTATCGGTACCCGCGCCGTCATCGAATCCAGCGGCGTTGGCAGAATCGTTGGCGAGGCCGACAACGCCCAGGCGTTGATGACCCTGCTGACGACCCAGCCCTGCGACCTGCTGGTCACCGACTACTCGATGCCCGGCAGCCCCCAGGCCGATGGCTTCGCCATGATCGGCATGATCCGCCGCCGCCATCCCGACCTGCCGGTGCTCATGCTCAGTGTCTCCAACAACCTGGCGATCCTGCGCATGGTGCTCGACAGCGGCGTGCTCGGCCTGGTCGACAAGAGTTCGTCGATGGATGAACTGCCGCAGGCGATCCAGGCGGTCTACCGCGGCCAGTCCTACATCAGCCGCAGCCTGCGCGAACGGGTGGAGGAAGCCGGCAGCTGGCGCATGCGCGAGGGCGACGGCAAGCCGTTGTCACCGCGCGAAGTGGAGGTGCTGCGCCTGCTCGGCACCGGCATGACGGTGAAGGAAATCTCGCTGCAGCTGCACAAGAGCGTCAGCACCATCAGCCGTCAGAAGGGCGATGCCATGCTCAAGCTGGGGCTGAAGGGCGACGCGGAGTTGTTCGACTACCTGCGCGACGGCAGGATCTGAGAAACCGGTCACAGCTCGCTGGGGGGAGGCTCCCCCTGCCCCCTGTGATCACCGTCGCATCTGTGCCATCATCCACCCTGATGGGTTCTCCTATGCGAGGTCGAAGGAATCGACCGGCTCATCACGACGTTCCCCCTCATCGAGGGCGGGGCGTGTTCTGCGTTGGCCTTCCTGCCCGACGCCCGCAAACCATGGAGAGGTGCATGAAGATCCTTCCGGAATCCCGCCTGGCCCGTGTCCGCCCACGTCTGTGTGCGACGTTCGCCGGCCTGCTCGTTGCGTTGCTTGCCAGCGCCTGCACCCCCTCGACTTCGACCGCGTCACCACAGGGCGCCACCGCGCCACGACAGGATGTTGCCCCGATGCAGAGCTCCGCCACACCCGCCACCACGGCCACCGCCACGCCCCCCGATGCCGGCAGCGTGCTGTATTTCATCTACGACGTCGACGGCGATGGCGCCGTTTCGTATGAAGTAGCCAATGGCAGTGTCGCCACCTTCTGGTTCGGCCATGCCTTCGAAGTAGCCGGCACCCGCTATTACACCGGCTTTGCCTGGAACACACCGCAGAAGTACGGCAAGCCCGGCGAAGACGATGTCGGTCCGGACAGCCAGGTCACGCTGACCGAGGCCACCTTCACCCTGACCGGCGACAAGCCGGATCGGCCGTGGGTGTTCAAGGGCGCCGAACCGTGGATCGGCACCGTCGGCGCCTATGGCACCGCGCCGGATATCGACAGCAAGCGCAAGCCGCTGGAGTACCGCACCCCGGCCGGCAAGCTGGTACTGGCGGTGCCGACCAGCACCTTCGCCACCGGTACCAGCATCGAAAGCTACGCCGTGCTGGTGTTCAACCCGGACTACGAGAAATCCGAAGACGGCCAGGTCTGGGCCAGCTTGGGCACGGTGATCACCGGCGAAGACAATTCGGCCGCCTGCGACGACGGCCAGGTGATGCCGTGCGTCAGCAACCAGGGCGTTCTGGCCTTCAACGCCGTCGCCGGCAGCGACCTGCCCACCATCAGTGTCACCGCCACCGGCACCACCATTTCCGGCCCGGGCCAGACCCGTGCGCTGGGTGCGGCCGATGCACGCCAGTACCACTACGACGCCGCCCGCAAGGCCTACGTCGAAAAGTAAGACGCAACACCCCGCAGCACCTGTTGACCGACATGTTGAAGACTCACGGATGAGTCCGGTTGGCGTATCGCGGCAAAGGCCGCACCATCAACCCCAGAGGAAGTGTCATGGCACAACGTGACTACAGCAGAAAGGAAGTTCTCGACATCATCGAGCAGGTTGCACAGCGCAAGGGCATCGCCAGCGAGGACTTCCTGCGCTTTGCCCACATCGAGACCGGTGGCCGCTTCAACGAACGCGCGCACAACGACAAGACCGATGCCAAGGGCCTGTTCCAGTTCCTGCCGTCGTCGGCCAAGCAGTACGGCCTGACCGGCCACGAGTACGACCCGACCCGCAACACCGAAGCGGCAGCGGAGATGTTCAAGCGCAACCTGGTGGACATGGAAAAGCGCCATGACCGCACCGGCCACCCATACCTGTCCGGTGATGACAAGCCGAGCGGCCTGGACCTGTATCTGGCACACCAGCAGGGTGCGGCCGGCTACGGTTCGATCCAGACCGCGATCGCCACCGGCACGTTCGGCCTGGTGCGTGATGGCCACGGCGATCCGATCAACATGCGCCCGCGCATCATGGGCCAGATCGGTGGCGACGTGGAAGCGCTGACCGGGCACACGCGCACCGAGATGCGCACGATGAATGATCGTGACCTGGCCAGCACCTTCGCCCAGTACTACGACCGCAAGTACGACGCGATCAGCATCCCGGAAAAGAACATCGCACCGATCACCGAGGGCCAGGCACGTCCGGCACCGGTGCAGGCCGCACCGACGCAGACCGTGACCCCGGCCGCGCAGGCCGCTGTTGCCGCCGGTGCCGCGACCATCGCCGCCACCGCCACGGCTGCCGCAGCCAAGCCGGATGCACCCGGCATTTCGCTGGATGCGGCCTACAACGCCGGCGTGAAGTACGACAACGTCAAGTACGCGATCAACATCGAGTCCAGCCAGTACTACCGTGGCAAGGGTGTCACCGGCAAGAACGTCGAGCAGGGCTACATCGACTGCTCCGGCTGGGTCGGCACGATGCTCAACAAGACCCAGGACGAGATCAACCAGAAGGCCGGCCACGCGGTGTTCGCCGACGCCGACAAGATCAAGCTGGGCTTCGCCGGCTCCGGCGGGATCGTGCACGAGGCCTACAAGGACTCGGGCGTGCTGCTCAAGCGCGACGACATCCTCAAGCCGGGTGCGCTGAAGGAAGGCATGGTGATCGGCCTGGATACGGCCAAGACCAAGCATGAGCACTGGAATGGCATCGACCACATCGTGATGGTGGTGCGTGACCCGAACACCGACAAGCTGCTGATCAGCCAGTCCACCGGCAAGCTGGGTGTGCACACCATGCCAGTGGAGGATTACCTCAAGCAGGTGAAGGACCACCCGAACTGGAAACTGTTCGCCTCCGATCCCCTGCACCAGGCACGCGACCTGCTGGAAAACCGCAGCCAGGCGCAGGCGCAGGCCAAGGGTGCGGCCGAGCCGAAGCCGGCAGCGCAGGAAAAGCCGCAGACCAGCAACGAAGTGCATAAGCAGGGTGCGCACGGCGAAGGTGTACGCAGGGCGCAGGAACAGCTGGGCCACCTGGGATATGTGGGCGCCGACGGCAAACCGCTGGTCGAAGATGGAAAGTTCGGTCGCAACACCGAGGCTGCCGTGCGCCAGCTGCAGAAGGACAACGGTCTGGCAGTGGACGGCATCATCGGCCCGAAGACGCTGGATGCGATCAAGGACGCGCGCGAGCGCCCGCTGCTCAATGACGAGCGCCATCCGCAGAACCCGATGTACAACCAGGCCGTAAAGGGCATGGAAGGCCTGCCGGCAGGCACCTTCAAGGATCGCCATGCACTGGAGGCCGCTGCCGCCGCACTGACCAAGGAAGCGCAGGCCAGCGGCATGCAGCGCATCGACTCGGTGGTGCCCAGCACCAATGGTGAGCGCATGTTTGCCGTACAGGGCACCGCCGGCGACCCGGCCGCCTGCCGTGCGGCGGTGGACACCCGCGCTGCCAGCGAGCAGAGCATGGCACTCAGCAGTGGTGCGGTGCACGGTGCACCCAATGTCCTGCAGCAGCAGGACGCCCAGCAGGAGCAGGTGAAGCAGGCCCAGCGCGCCATGGGCCACTGAGCCAGGCAGGGGGAGACCAGGGAAAGGGCCGCGTACTGCGGCCCTTTTCCTTTCTGGCAGCTGAGCGGCCGCAGCGCTTTCAGCCTCGCTTCATGCCGCCTGACGCTAGATGAATGCGCAAGCCGCACGGGGATCGCGCGCAATGTTCCGGCAATGTCCGGGCACCAGCGTGGTCCCTACGGCAGCCGGGGCGCCCAGCGCCCTCCCTGCCCACCGTGGCATGCACCTCACAGGAGAACCCAACATGCTCAGCACTTCCGCACTCAGCTTCCGTGGTCTGGCGATGGCCCTGGCACTGCTTGCCGGCGTGGCCGTGGTCAGTGATGCCAGCGCGATGTCGAGGAAGGACAAGCGCACCGTAGTTGGTGCCGTGGTCGGCGGCGTGGCGGGTCACCTGATCTCCAACGGCGACCCGGCCGCCACCGTCGGCGGTGCGGTTGCCGGCGGCGCCATCGGCAACCTGACCACCTCCGACCGCCATGATCGCCGCTACGACGGGCGCTATGACCGCCGTTACGACCGTGGCTACGACCGCCGTTATGACCGGGGCTACAACCGCGGTTATGGCTACGACCGCCGCGATGACCGTCGCTGGCAGCGCGAGCGCCATGACAACCGTTACTACCACGACCGCGGCCGCCATCGCGGCTGGTAAGCGCGCCGGCCACAGGCCGCGCATGATGTCCCTGACGGGCGGGTCGATGACCCGCCCGTTTGCGTCTGCGGCGCCCATGGCGTTGAATGCGCAGCCTTGGATGTTCCTCTACTCAGCAGCGGCCGTGGCATGACCTCTTCCCCCCATCGCGTGCAGGGCCTCAACAACGACGAGGTCGCCGCCGACTGGCCGGCGATCGACGCGCAGGAGATCACCTGGCTGCATGGCCACTTTCCGCAGTTGGGCGCGGACAGCACGCTGCGCTGGCACAGCCCGCGTCCGTTGTCGGCCGCGGCCATCGTCGACGGCACGCGCGGTCCGGTCTTCATCAAGCGCCACCACCACAGTGTGCGCAGCGCGGGAAGCCTGGAAGAAGAACACCGTTTCATCGCACATCTGGCGACTGCCGGCATGCCGGTGGTGCAGGTGCTGGCCAGCAGCCACGGCCGCACCGCACTCGAACACGGCCAATGGACCTACGAACTGCATGCGGTGGGCGCCGGCAAGGACCTGTATCGCGAGCTGCCGTCATGGTCGCCGCTGACCGACGTCGCCCAGGCCCGCGAGGCAGGGCGCATGCTGGCCACACTGCACCGCGCGGCAGCCGGCTACCACGCCCCGCAACGCAGTACCCATCTGCTGGTGGCACGCGACGACCTGATCCGCGCCGATGACCCGATCGCCGCGCTGAAGGCCGACCTCGGCAACCGCCCCGGGTTGGCCCGCTACCTGGCGCGCATTCCCTGGGAGGAACAGCTGCGCCGCGATGTGCTGCCGTGGCACCACGGCCTGGCCGCGCGCCTGCAGGACGAACCACGGCTGTGGGCGCACAACGACTGGCACGTCTCCAACCTGCTGTGGAACGACGACGGCACGATTGCCACGGTGCTCGATTTCGGCCTGGCCTCGCCGACCAGCGCGCTGTTCGACCTGGCCACCGCGATCGAACGCAACGCGGTGGCCTGGCTGCAACTGGAGCGCGGCACCGACGCGGTACGCATCGATATCGCCCTGGCCCTGCTGGACGGCTACCGGCAGGAACTGCCGCTGTCGCCCACGCGCGTGCACCTGCTGGCCGACCTGCTGCCGATGGTGCATTTCGACTTCGCTCTGTCCGAAGTGGAGTACTTCGAGGGCGTTACCGGCTCCACCGCGAATGCCGACGTCGCCTGGCAGCCGTTCATGCTCGGGCATCCGGCGTGGTTCGCCACGGCCCCCGGCCAGGCCCTGCTGGCGGCCCTGCACGCCGCCGCGTAAGCCGCGAGCCACCCAACACGCCGGGTACCCGGTAGATCGACGCCATGCGTCGATGATGCGCTCGGCCGGGGTCAGATCCGTTTCCGCTGGAAAGGGATCTGACCCCGGCTGAAGGGCGGTGGCTCGCAAATCCGTACCATTTGTAGTGAAATGGTCACCTGAAGCGGGGGTGCCTGGATCTGCCAGGCTGAGAGAGTCCCTTGGAACCTGATCCGGTTTGCACCGGCGTAGGGAGCTTTGAGCCGCAGCCACACCCCCGTCATGGGCCGGTGCACCTGCGCGCCGTCGCTTCGTCTCCCTTGTTGTCTGAAGACGAATCGAATGAACCGCTGCCTGCGCCCCACCCTGCTCGCCCTTGCCCTCTGCGCTGCCCTGCCGCTGTACGCCAGCGAGGCAGGCGCCGACGCCGTTGATGCTCCGCCGTCCTCGCCCACCGAACTGGCGGCAGTGCGCGTGCAGGCCGGCAAACCGAAAGCCGATACCTCGCGCGTCAACGCCTTCGGCAGCGGCTCCTGGAAGGACACGCCCGCCTCGGTCAACGTGCTGGAGCGCGACTACCTCGACCGTCGCCAGGTGCGTTCGCTGTCCGAGCTGGCCAGCAATGACGCCTCGCTGGGCGATGCCTATGCGCCGGTGGGCTACTACCAGAACATCGCCATCCGCGGCTTCGCGCTGGATGCGGCCACCGGCTACCGCTTCAACGGCATGTCCATCGCCGGCGAACAGCGCCTGGCGCTGGAGAACATCCAGGAAGTGCAGATCCTGAAGGGCGAAGCCGGCCTGGCGGCGGGCGTGATGGCGCCCGGCGGCATCATCAACTACGTGGGCAAGCGCCCGGCGGAAGTGCGCACGGTCACTCTGGGCACCGATTCGGAAGGCTCGCGCTATGCCGCCGTGGATGTCGGTCATTGGCTGACCCCGCGCTTCGGCGTCCGCTTCAATGCCGCCTGGGATGCCAGTGATTCCTACGTCGAGCATGCCGACGGCCGCCGCAACTTCTATTCGCTGGCCACCGACTGGCTGATCGGCGAACACGGCAAGCTGGAAGTGGATGCCAACTACCAGACCAGCTCGCAGCGCTCGGTGTCCGGCTTCCAGCTGCTGGGCGCGCGCGACCTGCCGCGTGGCGTCGACCGCGAGCGCCTGCTCGGCTACCAGCCGTGGCAGCGGCCGGTGGACATCGCCAGCACCAACATCACCGCCCTGCACACCTACGACTTCAACGATGCCTGGCAGTCGCGGCTGTCGATCGGCCACAGCCGCTCGGTGATCGATGACAACGTCGCCTTCGCCTACGGCTGCTACTACACCGCAGGGTGCGCGGACGGCAGCGTGCCGGGCAACTATTTCGCCCCCAACGGCGACTACGACATCTACGACTACCGCAGCCCGGACGATACCCGCCGCAACCAACAGGCGCGTGCCGAACTGCGCGGCAGCTTCGACACCGGCAGCGTCGGCCACCAGCTGAGCATCGGCGCCGATTACTTCCGCCGCACCGTCGACAAGCGCCCGAGCGTCAACGAGTACGTCGGCACCAGCAACATCCACGATGCGCAGGTGCCGGTGTTCGAACCCTCGCCGAAGATGCCGGGTGCATCGGCACGACGCCTGGACAGCCGCCAGACCGCGTTCTTCGCGCTGGACCGGATGAGCTTCGGCGAAAACTGGCAGTGGCTGGCCGGTGGCCGCTTCGTGCGCCTGGACGAGCGCGCCTACGACAAGCGCGGCACGCCGCAGCGCCACAGCCGTTTGTCGCGCTTCCTGCCGCAGACCGCGCTGGTGTGGAAGGCTACTGACCAGCTCAACGCCTACGCCAGCTACGTGCGTGGCATTTCGCTGGGCCAGGAAGCACCGTTCTGGACGTCCAACGCCGATACCTTCCTGCCGTCGATGCAGTCGCGGCAGCTGGAAGTGGGTGTGAAGTACGTGCCGGTTGAAGCCTTGACCCTGGGCGCCGCGGTGTTCCGCACCACCCAGCCCTACCAATACGCAAAGCCCGACGGCAGTGATGCCGGCTACACCTTCGTCGAAGAAGGCCAGCAGACCCATACCGGGCTGGAACTGACCGCCAACGGCCAGCTGACCGATGCGCTGCAGATCGTCGCCAGCGCCAGCGTGCTGCAGGCGCGCGCCCGCGACAGCGGCACCCCGGCCTATGAAGGCCATCAGCTGGTGAACGTGCCGAAGATGCGCGCCAGCGTGCACCTGGCCTACGCGCTGCCGTTCGTTGAAGGCCTGGATGTGACCGGTGGCTGGCGCTATGCCGCCGCCAACGTCGCCCGCGCCGACGGCGGTGTGCGCGCACCGGACTACTCGGTGTTCGACGCTGGCCTGCGCTTCCAGCACCGCCTGCACGAGCGTGCCGTGACCTGGAACCTGTCGGTGGACAACCTGTTCAACCGATTCTACTGGCGCGACACCGGCAGCAGCGGCGGTGACTACTACCTGTTCCCGGGTGCGCCGCGACAGGCTCGCCTGTCGGTGACGTTCGCACTGTGAGCGGCGTCGCGCTCGAGTGGACTGCGGCCCTCTTCAGCATCCTCGGGGTGTGGCTGATGGCAAAGCGGCGGCTGGCCGCGTGGCCGGTCGGCCTGCTGTCAGTCGCACTGTATGGCGCGGTGTTCGCCGAGGCCAAGCTGTACTCGGACACGCTGCTGCAGGTCGCCTTCGGTGGTTTCCTGGTCTACGGCTGGATCAACTGGCGCCAGCACGCGGCCGATGAAGGCAGCATCCGCATCGTGCCGCTGGCGCGTGGCACGCTGCTGCGCGACCTTGCCATCGGCCTGTGTGGCGGCGTCGCGCTTGGCGCCGGCATGCATACCTTCACCGATGCGGCGCTGCCATGGCTGGACGCGATGCTGACCGCGTTGAGCCTGGTCGGGCAGTGGTGGCAGGCACGCCGACACGCCGCCTGCTGGTGGGTGTGGATCGTGGTGGACGTGGTCTACGTGGGCGCGTACCTGTTCAAGTCGCTGCACGTGACTGCTGCGTTGTACGTGTTCTTCCTGGGCCTGGCATTGTTCGGGCTGCGGGCGTGGCGTGCAGCCGCGCGGGAACCGCAGCTGGCAACGCGGTAGAGCCACGCCATGCGTGGCTGTTGTGGGGCGACCGGCGCGCCATCCACGCATGGCGTGGATCTACTGGTAGTCGCCAACCTTGGTTGGCACCTGCCAAACGCAGCCACGCATGCGGAGACACACAGTAGAGCCTCGCCATGCGTGGCTGTTGTGGGCAATCGGCACGCGATCCACGCATGGCGTGGATCTACTGGGTAAGCAGCAGCCCCAACCGCAGCGGTTGGCGCATGTCCTTCGGCGGCGCCGCCGGCAACCCCGTGGCCTGCAGCGTCGCGCGCAGATCGGCATCAATCTGGGCATCGCCCAGGCTGTCGAATTCCAGTCTGGAGATCGCGCCATCGCGGGCGATCCACACGCTCACCACCAGCGGTGTCGGCGTATCGGGATGTTCCTGCAGCCAGGCCAGCACACGCTGCGCCTGCGGCTCCTGTTCCTGCTGCAGGCGCTGCTGCAGTTCGCCGCTGACAGAGGCGGCATAGGCCATCCAATGCGCAGGCGCGTCCTGTGCGGACACGCTGGCGTTCCCCAGCGCCAGCAGGCCCAGCAGCCATGCCAACGGGCGCCAACCACGGCGCGTGGTGCGCCTGTTGCCTGCAGAATTCATCACCCACGTCTCCACTGCCGTCCAACGCGTCATGGTCAGCGCTGTAGATGACAGGCAGATGGCGGAGGCCGCAGTAGAGCCACGCCATGCGTGGCTGCGCCGGACCATTCACCGCGAAAACCACGCGTGGCGTGGCTTTACTCCCCCAGGTCGGCCAGGACCTTGCGCGAGGGGGCGAAGAAGGTGACGCCGGTGGTCGCGGTGGAGAAATCGAGGATGCGGTCGTGCAGCGGCGCGGGATTGCCGATGAACATCCGCTCCAGCATCTTCTCGATCACCCACAGCCGACGCGTGTAACCGATGAAGTAGGTGCCGTACTCGCCGCGCCCGGGGTTGGCGAAGGGCATGTTGTCGCGCAGGATCTCGTGCTCGCCGTCGGCATCCTCGATGGTGCACAGCGTCTTGTGCGACTTCTGCGCGTCGGCCGGCGCGTCGTCCAGCTCGATGTTGTCGTGCTTGGTGCGGCCGATGATCGATTCCTGCACTTCGGTCTTCTGCGCGCGCCAGGCATCGAGGTTGTGCAGGTACTTCTGCACCACCACGTAGCTGCCACCGGCATGCTCGGGATCTTCGTCGCCGACGATGGTCGCCTCCGGCAGCGACAGCCCCTCCGGGTTGGCGGTACCGTCGACGAAATCGAGCAGGTCGCGGCCATCGAAGTAGCGGAAACCGGCCACGTCATCCACCGCTTCCACGGCATCACCGAAGGCCAGCAGCAGGTTCTTCTCGAACGCCACGATCAGGTCCATCGTGCGCGCGCGGATGTGGTACAGCAGGTCACCCGGCGTGGACACAGCCGTATGGGTGGCACCCTTCACTTCCTGGAACGGCTTCAACTCGCGCGGCGGCGTGCTCCCCACCAGGGGCGCCCACACGCGGTGGCCGATGGCCACGTTGCAGGTGAAGGTGCGCTCGATCTCGCGGATGGCGGTGTTCTTGATCAGGTCATCGGTGCTGGCCAGCACCTCGCGTACTTTCGCCAGCGACGCGTCATCGTCCTTCACCGTCAGCACCAGGAACGCGGCCGAATGGGTCAGCGGCGCGGTGATCTGCTGCGGCTCGTTGTCGAGCGTGTGGTTGAGGGCGGTGATGGGGGCGGGCTGGGCGTTCACGGCAGTTCCTGCTGACTTGAGGCGGGCAAATCGCATGGGGCGATGTGCGGGCGATCATAGCGGAACGGCCTTGCCGGCGACGGAGCGGTTCTCAGTTCGCGGCGAGCGTGAGCCATTCGTTGGCGAGCGCGCGTGCCCGCTGTTCGCTGTCGGTGATCGAGTGCTGCGGCGGCTGCACCCACCACTCTCCCTGCCACTGCGGCAGCATGTGTCCGCGCAGGAAACGCTCGACGCGGAAGCTCTGCCCGACAGCATGGATGCAGACCAGCCGGATGCCGTCCTGGGAGACAACAGCATCCAGCAGCTGCCAGCGATCCGCGGCATCGCGCAGCAGATGCGCCCCGGCGATCTCGATCACGTCCATGCTGTGGCTACGCCGTGATCACGGTGAACTGTTGCGGCGTACGCCACGCAACGCGGAGGTAGGCGCCCTGCAGCAAGCCGCCATCGCGAAAGTGTTCGAACACGTCGGCCGGGCACCACTCCCTGCCCGCCGAGAAGGCTACGCCGAGGTCACGCAGACGGATGAAGACGGTGGCCTTGGCTGCGTCGTCGGCGACCGGCAGGGTGAGGGTGTCTGCCTCGCCAGCGCTGAATCCCAGCGCCTGCAGCGAGGTCCGCGGGCGGCCGTTCAACAGCATCACCTTGATGCAGTTGCCGTCGGCCTGCCTCACGTAGGCGTCGATGTGCGTTTCCATTGGCGGATTGTAGAGGCAGCGCGCGCCCAGAGGCATCGCGCTGCTGACCGCACATCAGGTGGCATCGCTCCACACCGCCAGCACGTAACCGTCCAGATCGCGGAAGTGAAAGCGACGGCCACCGGGGAAAGCAAACACTTCCTGCACGACCTCACCGCCGGCCGCGAGGATACGCTGCTGTGCATCTGCCAGATCCGAACAGTAGAGAATCACCAGCGCACCTCCCGTGGCTGTCACCGCCTCGTCAGCGACGAATCCACCTTTGAGACGACCATCATCGAACTCGGTATACGCCGGGCCGTAGTCGGTGAAGGACCAGCCGAAGACCTGCCCATAGAACTGCTTGCTGCGGGCGATGTCGGCGACGTTGAATTCGATGTTGTCGATGCGGCGTTCGGCAGCAGTGGTGTCTGCGTGACTCATGGGGCGGCTCCGTGGTTGGAGCGCCCAGCATCGGTCAGCGTTGGGCCGCGGTCTTGAACGAAACGGCCATCAACGCCCCCACTCCTGGCGCAGCGCACTGGCAGTCAGGCCGGACAGCTCGCGGGCCTCGCGGCTGAGATGCGCCTGATCGGCATAGCCCGCCTCGACAGCCAGCATCGCCAGACTGTGCGCGGGCTGTGCCTGGCTGCAGCGCAGGAACCGCTGCAGGCGCAGGATCCGCTCCAGCGACTTTGCACCGTAACCGAACTGCGCCTGGCTGAAGCGGCGCAGGGTGCGCGGGCTCATCGCCAGATGGGCGGCGAGTGCATCGATGCTGACGTCGCCCTTGGCTGCGTGCGCGAACAGCGCATGCGCACGTTTCGTGTGTTCGTCCACCACGGCCGCGGTCATGTTCTGTTGCAGGCAATCGGCCAGGCGTTGCAGGCGCTGCTCGGGCGCGGCATGACCGACCGATGCCGCCGCCTGTGTTGCCCAGCGGGCATTGAATTCAACAAGAGGCGCGGCCTGACCGACGATGTCGGACAAGTCGATGCCAAGCGCCGCCGATGCCTGCCCGGGCCGGAAACGCGCGCCCAACACCTGCGCACCGGGCGCCAGTTGTGGATGCGCGGCGGTCCGGTCCGGACCCACCACGAACAACGCGCCATCACGCCAGAGGATATCCACGCAGCCATCCGGCAGCACGGTGATGCTGCTGCTGGCGTCGGCCGACAACTGGCTCTGCCAGAGCTGACCGAACTGGCCACGCAGCGGCATAGGCGCCAGGTGTTCCTGGTAGGCCGTGCCGGTGCCAGCGAGAGTGGAGGGATCGCCCATGCCCCATTGTGGCAAAGCGATGCCGGAAAAAGAGAAGCCCGGCACGAGGCCGGGCTTCACTGGCGTATGGGAGAGAGGTCACACGCCAGTTACACGCACTAACGACAGGCGTTTGTTACCAGCTGAAGCGCGGGCCCACGAACCACTCGCGGTCGCCGGCCTTGGCCAGCTTCACTTCGCCACTCAGGCCCCAGTTCTGGTTGAACTTGGCGGTGGCGCCGACGCGGCCGTAGAACTCGCCGTCCGGGTTGATGCCGTGCTTCTTGCTGTAATCCTCGTAACCGGCCAGCGCATAGCCTTCCAGGTACGGGTTGAACGCGGTGCGCACGCCCACTTCAGTGGAGTAGCCGTTGAAGTCCAGGCCGTGCTTCATATCAAACTTCTGGTACGCAACACGAGCCACCAGGTCGGTGTTCGGTGCGATGCCGTAGTTGTAGCCGGCACCGATGCGCCACTGGGCGACATCGTTCTTGAAGGTGTCGGTTTCCTGCTTGCTGTAATCACCGAAGATATGGAAGTTCGGGTGCACGGCAACCGAGCCCTTCACGCCCCAGCCATCGGCGTCGCCGCCCTTGGCATCGGTGTTCACATAGCCGCCTTCAACGTAGTTGTACGACAGGCCATCGGCAGCCGATGCGGCGAACGGCAGCGCGGCCAACAGACCCAGGGCAAGCAGCGAATTCTTGATCATCGGGGTACACCTTTAATTATTTTGGTTTCGTCGAACGCCCCTCGGGAGGGGAGGGATAAGGGGCGTTCGACAGGTGTGAATTATCCGTTTGTTGATGAAATCAGCCCTGAATATTGAACTGACCGGTACATGAATGAGGTTCCTGTTCAGGGAACTCTCGATACGTCATGTAGTAGACGGGCAACCATAGGTTTGCATTTTTGCTGGACCTATGGTTGCCCGATGGCTGAGAACCTATGGTTGCAATGGCTCGGGGAAGGGCTGGCGTCCGCCGCTCATTTGCCCTCGTGGCGAGACGGGGGACCATTCCTGATGCCGGTCCGAACTTCTAGATTCTTAACAAATGGGAGCCCCCACATGTCGCCTGTGAGATATCGGGGCTATGGAGTCGGACGAAGCATCAGGCTCAGGTAGTTGCCCAAGGGGCAGTAGCAGCCGACATCTCTAGAGTAACGTCCGCTAGGGATCGGACGCTGTCGTCCCGCTGATGGCTGCTTTCGGCCAGAAGCGGACGCTCGCCAGCGCCTGAGCCAAGAAGACCCTCGGGGCGGTGTCGGCTTGGACTGCCGTATGCCCGATCAATCTTCTGACCGGTCTCCACCAAAGCATGCCGTGGCTAGGGATTCCCCCGGCCACGGCCATAGCTAAGCTAAAGGCCGTTGCTCACGAGCCTTGCGCAACATTGACGACGAAAGGCACCGTTCGGATTTCATCATTGGCCATGAACTGGATCCAGAGCGCATAGCTGCCCGCATTAGGAGGCTTCGCGTGGAGCATCATCTGTGCGCTGACCGGGCCAGCCGGGTGATGCGCCGAGCCGTGTGAACCGTGCACGGCTTTGGCAGCATCCGCCGGCATGGCATGCGCGTGGACATATGCAAGGTCATCTGTGCCGACGAACACCGCATGCGCCGGCACGCCAAGGTAGAGGCCCAGATCCCGAGCGGGCTTTCCATTCTTCAGAACAGTCAGGTTCAACATGCTCTCTTTACCGGCCTGCAGACCCGACTGGTCCAACTGCACCGTATACGGCCCATCGGTCCCTTCCTTGGGAGCCGGGACTGGCTGGGCTGCTTCCATACCGGCTGGTGCGTCTACGGAAACGTCAAACCGGACTACTTGTTGCCCCAGCCCGGTGGGCACAGCGTCCGCGAAGACATGGTATACGCCAGGCTTGGGGAACTTCATCGCGACGCGGAAGCGACCGTCTGACCCTACCTTGCCTGGGTGTTCGTGCAGGAAGCTGGAGAAGTTGCTGTCGGTGGCCAGAACATGCAGCTCCTGGGCAAGTTCCTCGTCAAAGTAAGAGATGCGCTTGCCGGTGGTCTTGTCGGCGAACGTGATCAGCAACTCGCGGGAAAGTGGGCCGGTTTTTTCGATGGAAAGTTCTGCGGTGACCTTCTCGGTCGCTCCCGAAAGTGCAAAAGCACCTTTCAGCGAGGCATTGGACGCCGACGACGGCATAGCTGCGGTACCGATGGCGGCTACGCCAAAAGTAAGAAAGTGTTTGATGAACATGGGACGTTCTCCGTTGGAAGGAAGTTACTGGCTTGCCTGCAGCTGGTGTGGATATCCAGCCTCTGCCAGCACCGCGAGGAAGGCCGCTTCGCCCAGCGCCGTTTCTACGCGCACTTGGCGCGCAGGCGTGTCGGTTTCGATCTGCGCCAGCGGATCGACGCTCAGCAGGGCGTCTCTCACCGGCTTGGCACAAGAACCGCACGTCATGTTTGGAATATGGAACTGAAGCATGTTGATTTCCTGATTGATTGGTGCACCAACCACGATGGGCGTTGACACTGTCGCAATGTCAATCAGCAATCTTGAAGATCTTTCTGTTCCTCGGCTTCCGTTCATATTGTGGAGGCCAAAGGAGCCGGACAACGCGCACACGCAGATTCCATGACCGCAAGAGCGGCATGGATTACCTCAAAGCGATGTCCCGTGCCGCTTTACTTCCTGCTTACGGTGGCTTCTCGCACACGCGATGAGGCAGGCGTATCAATGCCGAAGCTGGGCGTCTCGCGCGCCACCGTGGGCGGACCGATGCGCTGGAAGGAACTGGCAGGTTCGGCCAGATCCTCGATGATGGGACAGTCGGCGATTGTTGCCATGGCAGTTACTTGCGAGTTCGCGAAGCGTCTGCACCATCGCCTGCAATTTGGCGATCTTCGCCTCGAGTTCGGCGACATGGGAATGGGCCACCTTTTTCACATCAGCGCTGGCCCGCTCCCGATCACGCCAAAGTAGCAGTAGCTCGGAGATCTGCTCGACGGTGAAACCCAGATCGCGCGAGCCCGATCTTGCCGGATCATTTGGCCGAAACTCCTGAGAATGTGGCCGCTTGTCCGATATTCACAACATTCACCTTTGGATCTTCTCGATCAATATAGAAGCGCAATGTCAAAGAGCAACCGATGCCATATCGGGGGTGAAAAAGACATCCGCGTGGAGGTCTTCCGGGCTTAGACGTCCTTCCCGGCAGACGCGCATGGCTGATTCAACCATCAAGGGCGGACCGGCCACGTAGGCCTTCCATCCTTCCAGTACAGGATGATCTGCGGCCACGGCGTCGGTTACCCAGCCGGTGCGCCACAAGCTCTGCGGGGGATCATCTGATAGGACCGGAGTGAAGGTCAGGTTGGGATGGATTTTCGCCAGCCGCTGGAAATGCGCAACTAAGTAGAGGTCCGCATTACTGCGCGCGCCGAAATAGACATGGATGGGCTGTCGCATGCCCTCGGCGATGGCCGCCTCCACAATCGCCTGGATCGGGGCCAATCCCGAGCCGCCTGCGATACAGAGGATGGGGCCGGCGTGCCGCGTACGCAGGTAGGATGACCCCAATGGGCCCTCCACCACTACTGGATCCCCCAGCTTCAATGCTGTGTGGATCCACTCGGTCACGGTCCCGCCCGGCACGCGACGGATGTGGAAATCGAGCTCTCTGCTGCCTGCACGACTTGCCATCGAATAGTCCCGGGGCGGGGCGCTGGGAAATGTCAGCCGAGCGTACTGGCCCGCGTCAAAGGCCAGCAGCTCGGCCCCACTGGCGGCAAGCTGGATACGTTTTATGTCGTGGGTGAGGGTTTCGATGGCCTCCACTCGGTACTGCAGGCGTCGTATCGCAGGTGAAGTGAAGGCACGGATGTCGCCCCCGCAGGCGGCGACCATATCGGTCTCCGGCATGGCGCGACAAGCCAGGAACATGCCCTGCGTCTTCTGCTCATCGGTAAGTGCGAAGCGACTATGTTCCAGATGCAGCACTTTCCCGCTGATCAAACGCGACAGGCAGGAGCCGCAGCGGCCGGAGCGGCAGCCATGCGGATAGGCGACGTCTGCCGCCAGTGCAGCCTCCAAGATGGTCGTGCCTTCAGGTACAACGATAGTGCGTCCTTCAGGGCGGATCTCGACGTGTTTGTTCATGGTCGTTTACGCAGCGCCGGACAGGCCGAGCGCCGCGGTCAACAGCGGCTTCTGGGCGAGGAAAGTGCCGTAGAAGATCGAATTGCCCACCAGCGTGATTGGCGCGACACGTACACCTGTGCGTGCCTTGGCTTCCTCCATGACCTCGCGAATGGACAGATCGCGTTCTTCGAACATGATCCCCTCACGATCAAGCCAGGCCTTCAGCGTATGGCAGTCGGGGCAGGTGGGCGTCGTGTAGAGAATGACGGGCGGATGGGATGTGATAGCCATGGTGGCCTCCTTCAGGCGGGTCTGGCGTCGGGGCGAGAATGGCGTATGTAAGGCATCAGCAGCCGTTCACCGGCCTCGGCGCGCTGATGGCAACATTCTCGGTAGCAGCAGCATTGATCTCGACCCTCATCAGCGCGGGGACACGCTTGAGTCGCAGTGCGCTGCCCAGAACGAAGATGCTGGAGAGCGCCAGCGTCTTGATCCCTGCGCCGCCGAGAGACTCGGTCAGTCTGGTGCCATTCTGGATAGCGGCGGAAGCCATCGGGCTACCCCTTGAAGAGTTTAAGTTGAGAAGAACTTCGCGGTTCCGACGCTGAGGAGGTCAAGGCGCCGGAACGAACCCTATGATTCGCCCATCGGAGTCACCGCTGGCGCCAGCGCAGTCAACGTCTGCCCGCGTACAGGTCACCCAGCCGCCACCTAGCGCTTTGTAGATGCTGACGATGGCCAGCCGTTGATTGGTGCGGGCCACGACCAAGGCACGACGGCTGGCAAGGTCGGCCCGCTCTGCATCGAGAACATCCAGATAGATGCCTTCCCCATGCAAGAACTGCGCTCGTGCAAGGTCTGCGGCCTGCTGGGTGGTAGACGCTTCCTGGTAGCGAAGTTGTAGGGCGGCGCCTGCCGTGCTGAAAGCACCGAACGCGTTGTCAGTCTCTTCCAGTGCACGCAGCACAGTCTGGTCGTACCGGATCAACGCCTCGCGGGCGCGGGCCTCACTCGCCGCGATTCTGGCGCGAACCCGCCCGGTATCCAGGAAAGACCAGCGAAACAGTGGGGCCAGAACGCTGGACAACGCCGAGCTTCCGCCCGTGGAGCCCAGACTGCCGGCTACAACGCCGATAGATCCCTGAACTTCAATCTGGGGATACAGCCCCGCGGTCTCGATCCCGATGTGAGCAGTGGCCGCGGCCAGGCTCAGCTCTGCTGCCTCGATGTCCGGGCGCCGTGCCAACAGTGCGGCGGGATCCCCTACTGTGATGCTCCGCACCTCCAATGTCTGACGTGCGATTGACGATGCCGGCGTGACGAATGTCTGCGGTGTCTCACCCAGCAGGATGGCGAGCGCGTTGAAGGCCACATTGCGGCGGCGCTCCAACTCGGGCGCCACCACTTCAACGGCGCGCAGTGCCGCTTCCGCGCGCAGGCGGTCCAACGCGTTGGCGGAGCCGGCTTCCACTAGGTCCTCGACCAAGTGCAGGCTCTCCCGCTGAGTCTGCGTGATGTCGGCCATTACGCTCAGCTCGGCGTCCAACCCATCCAGTTCGAACCAGGTGGCGGCTACGGCGGCCGCCACGCTCGCCTGCACACCTCTAAGCAGTGCTTCGCGGGAACCGGCTTCGGCCTGGGCCGCTTCAGCCGAGCGACGGACACGGCCAAACAGGTCAATCTCCCATGACGCATCAATTGCGCCCCGATAGGTTTCGCTCCGACGAGACTGGCCCAGCGGGGTTTCCACTTCACTACGTCGGCGATTTTCATGGCCCACGTCCGCGCTGGCCCGCGGCAGGAAACCCTGGCGGCTCTCACGCAGCATGGCCCTCGACTCATCCAGGCGCGCAGCGGCGAGCCCGATGTCGTGGTTTGCGGCCCATGCGCGTTGAATCAGCGAGGTCAGCGCCGGGTCGTCGAAGGACCGCCACCACTCAGTGTCCACCGTGCCAGGTACCAGCCCGACAGACCTCGCGCCGAAGTCCGCTGGGAACGCCGCAGATGGCAACGGCGGCGGTGAGGGCGGGGAGAAGTCCGGGCCGACCGACGCGCAGGCGGACAGCATCACGCCTGCGGCAAGAGGAAGCATGAACATCCTGCGGCGACGATCGTTCACGACGCACTCTCCTGTGCAGGATGGATGGCGCCGCGCTTGCGCCTCTCGAAGCGGGACGAAATGCGGCGGATCACCACATAGAACACCGGCGTCAGGAACAGGCCGAACACGGTTACCCCCAACATGCCGGCAAAGACCGCGACGCCCATCGCCTGGCGCATCTCGGCGCCCGCACCGGTCGCCAGTACCAGCGGCACGACACCGGCGATGAAGGCCAGCGACGTCATCACAATGGGACGTAGCCGCAGTCGACACGCTTCCACCACCGCATCCACGGTGGTCCATCCCTCTGCCTCGAGTGTCCGGGCGAACTCGACGATCAGAATCGCGTTCTTGGCCGCCAGCCCCACCAGGACGATCAGGCCGATTTGCACGAACACGTTGTTGTCGCCCCCCATCAGCCAGACCCCGCCGATCGCGCTGAGCAGACACATGGGCACGATCAGCAGCACCGACAACGGCAGCAACCAGCTGTTGTACTGCGCGGCGAGGATAAGGTAGGCGAGCAGCACACACAGCGGGAAGATGTACAGCGCCGCGTCGCCGGCCAGCTTCTGCTGGTAGGTCAGCTCGGTCCACTCAAAGCTCACGCCCTCGGGCAGCACTTCCTTGGCCAGGCGCTCCATCACCGCCACGACCTGCCCCGAGCTGATCCCGGGTGGCGCGCCGCCGGAGATGTCGGCGGAGGGATAGCCGTTGTAGTGGATGACACGGTCCGGACCGGAGCTCGGGGTGACCGTCACGAATGATGACAGCGGCAGCATCTGCCCGGCAGCATTGCGGACCTGCAGCTGACCAATCGCCTCGGCCTGCATGCGGTGTTCCGCGTCGCCCTGCGCAGTGACCTTGTAGGTGCGACCGAAGCGGTTGAAGTCGTTGATGTACAGCGAGCCCAGGTAGACCTGCAGCGACTCGAAGACATCCGCCAGGGGCACGCCCTGGCTCTTGGCCTTGGTCCGGTCGATCACCACGTCAAGCTGCGGCGCGTTGACATCCAGGCTCGTCATCAGCCCGGCGACCTGCCCGGATTCGGTGGCCTTCATCATCAGGATCTGGGTCTGCTGGACCAGGGCGTCCAGCCCCACCCCGCCGCGATCCTCGACCTGCATCTTGAAGCCGCCCGTGGCACCCAGCCCGGGGACGGGCGGCGGCGGGAACACACCAAGGAAGCCATCCTGGATGCCGGCGAACTTCGCCTGCAGACGCCCTGCGATCGCCGTCGCCGCGAGATCAGGCGACGTACGGTCCTTGAACGGATCGAGCATGACGAACATGACCGCTGCGTTGGGCACGTTGACGAAACCATTGATGGACAGCCCCGGGAAAGCGACCACGCTCTCGACGCCCGGCTCGGCAAGCGCGAGCTTCGACATCTGCTTGACGACGTCGTCGGTGCGGTCCAACGAGGCCGAGTTAGGCAACTGGGCGATGCCCACCAGGTAATACTTGTCCTGCATCGGCACGAACCCCGGCGGCACCACCTTGAAGCCGAACAAGGTCAGCGCGAGCAAACCGCCGTAAACAAACAGCGCTACCCCACTGACCCGCACGAGTTTGCGCACGCCATTGCCATAGGCATCCGGTGCACGCTCGAAGGGACGGCTGAGCCGCTCGAACACCCGCCCGGCACGGCCACGCAGGCTGCGCGGATCGCGTGGGGGTGCGATCGTGCGCGGTCGCAGCAGCATCCCGGCCAGCGCCGGGCTGAGTGTGAGCGAGTTGACCGCAGACAGAATCGTGGAGATCGCGATCGTCAGGGCGAACTGCCGATAGAACTCGCCCTGCAGGCCGGTCAGGAACGCCGTGGGAATGAATACCGCAGCCAGCACCGAGGTAATCGCGATGATCGGTCCGGTCACCTCGCGCATGGCACGCCGCGCGGCCTCCAGCGGCTCCTCTCCGTCCTCGATATGCCGCTCGACGTTCTCCACCACCACGATCGCATCGTCGACGACGATGCCGATGGACAGCACCAGGCCGAACAGGGACAAGGTATTGAGAGAGAACCCCATCAGGTGCATGACGGCGAAGGTGCCGATCAGGGACACCGGGACGGCCAGCAACGGGATCAACGATGCGCGCCAGTTGCGCAGGAACAGCACCACCACGATGACGACCAGGATGATCGCTTCCAGTAGCGTGGTCGCGACCGATTCCAGCGAGGCCCTCACGAAGACCGTCGGGTCATATGCTATGCGCGACGACAGGCCTTCCGGGAAGCTCTTCTCGAGCCTGCCCATGGTCTCGCGCACGGCAGCCGACACATCGAGTGCATTCGCGCCCGGGCTCTGGATGATCTGCAGGGCCACCGCCGGCTCACCATCGAGCAGGCTGCGCAGTGCATAGGCATCGGCGCCCATCTCGATCCGTGCCACGTCGCGCAAGCGGGTGACCTGGCCGTCATCGCCGGTACGGATGATGATGTCGCCGAACTGTTCTTCGTCGGTCAGGCGGCCCAGCGTGTTCACGGTCACTTGGAAGGCGGCGGTGGAATCAGGCGCCTGCCCGACCGAACCGGCGGCGACTTGAACATTCTGCTCGCGCACCGCGGCAATGACATCGCCTGCGGTCAAGCCACGGGCGGCGATGAGGCTGGGATCCAGCCAGAGCCGCATGCTGTACTCGCCCGCTCCCCAGACCAGTACATCGCTGATGCCGGGAATCCGGGACAACTCGTCGCGCACCTGCAGATAGGCATAGTTAGAGATGTAGAGCGGGTCGTACCGCTTGTCCGGCGACAGCAGGTGGACCACCATCAGAATGTCGGGAGACGTCTTCTGGGTCACCACGCCCTGCCGCTGCACTTCCGCGGGAAGGCGCGGCAACGCACGCGACACCCGGTTCTGCACCTGGACCTGTGCCATGTCCGGATTTGTCCCATCGGCAAAGGTGACGGTAAGGATCATCCGGCCATCGGTCGCGGACTGCGAAGACATGTACATCATGCCTTCCACGCCGGTGATCGCCTGCTCCAAGGGTGCTGCCACCGTCTCGGCGATCACCTTTGGGTTGGCGCCCGGATAGGACGCCGTGACCTGGACGGTAGGCGGCGTCACCGCCGGATACTCGCTCAGCGGCAACTGGAAGAACGCGACGATGCCGGCGATCACCATCAGCACCGACAGCACGATGGCGAAGATCGGCCGGTCAATGAAGAAGCGCGGGAAATTCACTGCGCCGCTCCTTTCTTCGCGGGCGCCTTCAGCGGTGTACCGTCAATGGCACTGACCTGCGGCGTCACCTTCATGCCAGGGCGCACCAGCCCCTTAACGACGATGCGTTCGCCGCGTTGCAGTCCCTGCTCGATGACCCTCAGCCCATCCACCACCGGTCCCAGTTCTACCGGCCGGTACTCGGTCGTATCACCCTTTCCCACCACCAGCACATAGCGGTGACCCTGATCGGTGCTGATCGACTGGTCCGACACCAGCACCCGGTCTTTCGACGGGCCCGCGTCCAGTCTTACCTTGGCGAACAGGCCGGGTGTGAGCTGGCCATCGGGGTTGTCGATCACCGCGCGCACCCGCACCGTCCCCGTCCCGCGATCGGCTGCGTTGGAGAGGAAATCGAGTCGCCCCTCGCGGCTGTAGTCCTTGTCGGTGACCAGCGCCACCGCGACCTTGGCGGCTGCGGGGCCTGCAGCGGCGTCCTGCGTCCGGCCCGCGGCCAATGAGCGCAGATAGGTGCGCTCGTCCACGTCAAAATAGACGTGAAGGGGGTTGAGCGAAACAATCGTGGTAAGCGGGGTGACCCCGCTGGCAACATAGTTGCCTTCGGTGATCAGGACCTGCCCCACCCGGCCGCTGATTGGCGAGGTGACACGCGTAAAGCTGAGGTCCAGCTGCGCAGCGTCCAGGGCAGCCTTGGCCGCATCAACCTGGGCTTTGCCTGAATTCAGCGCGGCCGTGGCGGAGTCTAGTCGGTTGCGTGCCACGATCTTCTGGGCGAACAACTGTTCGGCGCGTGCATGATCGGCCTGGGCCAACGCGGAGGCCGCTTCTGCGTCGCGCAGCCGCGCGGCGGCGGCGTCATGTGCCGCCTGGAAGGGGCGCGGATCGATGTGGAAGAGCGCCTTTCCCTTCTCCACGAAGATGCCCTCCGGAACACTGACCTGCTGGATGTAGCCAGCAACCCGCGGCCGCAGCTCGACCTGCTTGACTGCAGTCAGCGAGCCGGTGAACTCGGCGAAGGGCGTAACGGGTCGAACGATAACCTCGGCTACAGGCACGCCGGGCGGCTGGGAAGAGCCAGCGCCAGGCGCGGCCTCCTTGCATCCAGCAAGAGCGAGTGCGGCGCCAATCGCCACTGTCATCAAGGTGGTGCGCGTGATTGTCATCGTTATGCCTTTCGCGACTACGGTCGGATTTCTGATGTGCTGAACCGAAGCGGCTCCGGCGACAGTTGTCCGGCATGTCACGCTTGGAAGGTCAAGCAGTTCTTGTGTGGAGGGCCGTCTGCGCGGACGTGCCGGCCACGCCGGGCGCAGGGGCCTAGTGCCAGCTTCTTGGGGGCTAAGCGCTACCGCTGTTGGACGACGGTGCCGGGCCAGAGCCCTTGAGACGAAGCTGCCTGAGCGCGTTCAATGTCACTAGCCTGGTCGCTCCGGTGTCGAGCAGCACGGCCCCCCACTGGTCAGTGATGCCCATGACCCTGGGAACCTGAACCAGCCCCTTTAGCCCCAGTGTGAGCGTCATGTTCTGATGGATGTTCGCCATGGTCGCCCGCGACAACGAGGCCAAGTGGGGCACATCAATCACCCGGCTTCTGAGCAGAGCGGCATCTGCGGCTTCTAGGGCGACATCCGTGCCGCCACCCATCGCTATCCCTCCATCAGCCGCCGCTAGCGCCTGCGTATCGTTGATTCCGTTCCCACCATTGCAACGCGGGACGATAGCTTCGTCTGGTTGACCAGTCGAAGCTTGTGCTGTGGAAGGAGCTTGGACTCGAACCCCACCCCAAGGCCGGCCGCAATGGCGTCCGCGGTGCGGCGGTCGTCGCCGGTGAGCATCATCGAACGCACGCCCATCGCCTTCAGATCCGCAACAACATGACGTCTATCAGCACGCGGCTCATCGCGCACCGCCAGCAGACCCGGCACCACGCCCCCGCTGCTCATCGATCAAGGCGGCTGCGGTAATTCCACTGGCAGAGAAGCCACTCCGAATGGCGGGTACCCGGCGCTAGGGAGCTCTTGCTGACGGGCTTGGGCGGTACTTTCGCATCGTGATAACTTCCGTCAATAAAACTGGGGTCTCGTAAGGGCTTTGGTCAACCGCTGATGCAGCCATTCGTTAGCTGAGTCACCTGGCTATTTTTGACCCCTACATTCAGTTCTCATTCCCCTCTCAACAGGTGTCCGCAGTCGGTCGAAAGTGGAAGGTGGCCTTCCCCTCGTTGGCCAACTGCAAAGTTCATGGTCCTGATCGAAAGCTGCGTTGGAGCTTCCAAAGAACGCCGCGTATTCACCTTGTTTCAAAAGTACGCAGATCGGAGTACACATCGACGCTTCAGGACTGGGAATTTGATTTTTGTATTTTGGGCTGAAATTCCTCAGCTGGAGAGAGTGATGAACGCGCTTGGGTGGACTGTATTTGCTGCTAGATCCAACTGGCTGTTGGTCTTTGCTGGTCTACTTGCTGGCTGCGCGACCACCTCCGGAGCCGAGCGTGCCGTTCACCTACAGGTAGTGCCCCTCTGCCCTGCAGCGGATACATGCGACAACCAAATGCTCACCGCGCAGAAGGCCGCTATCAAAGCACAGCGCATGCCACATGGTGCAGACGCGAATCGCGGTTGGGCGACCTGCGCGGGGATGGCATACGAGGCGATCCTCCTTGGGGATGAGGATCGGCTGCACGCCAGGTCTCTTGCTACCCGTTGCACCGACCAACTCCTGCAAGCTGCACTGCGGGAGGGTGTGCATGGTTGGAGAGAAGGTCCGCGGCGTATCGGCGGTGTAGCGATGTGGGTGCAACTCCGTGATCTGTCGCCTGACCTACAGCCAGAGTTGGAGCTAGTTCGCGCGGCAGACGTGCCAATGAAAATCTATGGTGGCCAGCGCCATTCGAGTACTGGATTCGGTGTTCCGCTCGTGGCACATTCACCACGATGCGATAACCGTCCAGCATGCTCACTACTGCCTTCGGAAGGTATCTTTCGCTCGGCGACCGCGTGGATTGAGCCGGGTGTGGACGGTGAGATGCCGAGGTTGGTCGTTGCCAATCCAGACCGTACCTCCGTCCCCCCTGCCTTGGGCGCGCTGTCTGTGGATCGATCTGCTCCCTACGCCCGCGGCGCGGGTACGACGGCCCTGCGTCGGCAAGGCGTTTGGGGGTTGCTCGGTGGGAAGAGGGTCGGGAGCCGTGCAGGTGTCTATCTGCTTGAGGAATATGACCCAAATCGGCGCCCCGTCGTGATGATCCATGGTCTTGGAAGCAGCCCACTGATCTGGGCCAGGACGTCAAACGCAATTTGGGGCGACCCCTTATTGCGACAACACTTTCAGGTCTGGCATGTGGTGTATCAGACCAACGCGCCGCTACTGGTCACCCGGCGCCGCATGAAGCAGTACCTGGACACGGCGTTCAACGCGCTTGATCCAGAGGGGGACGATGCCGCGCGTCAAGGCATCGTGCTGATCGGACACAGCATGGGCGGAGTACTGGCCAAGCTACTTAGCGCAGACAGCGGAAACGCGCTGTGGTCAGCCGCATTCAATGTCCCGCCAGATCACCTGCAGGGCGCCTCGGCGGATGTTGACGTCATTCGGGAGACATTCCTGTTTTCGCACTACCCCGGTATCAATCAGGTGATTTTCATGGCGGCACCACATCATGGAAGCCCTGCAGCTGATGGTTGGCTCGGTCGATTGATGAATCGCTTGGTGGGGCGCCGGGTCCCCGAGATGAAGGCGCTCGCCCGGGTGGCGAAAGCGCAACCAATGGCGGTACGCGAAGAGCTCCGCGAGAGCTACCAGCAGTCCCGGTTGAACAGCATAGCGACGCTGAGGGCGGCACAGCCTGTGCGTCGAGTGGGCGAGTCGCTGATGCCACATCCCGGCGTTTCCTACCACACGATTGCCGGGTATCTCCATGGGGAACACCCCCCTGGGAATGGCGTCGTACCACTGGACAGCGCGTTGCTGCCAAGTGCAGCGTCCACCTTGGTCATCGACTCGGACCACTACGTCTATCAGAACAGCAAGGCGGTTGATGAAGTGGTGCGCATTCTGAGCCAGGCCGCGACAACGAGGCCATGATCTTCCCCGCTTGCTCTTTCAAAGCAGCAGCTTCCCAAGCCCGGCTGCGATCAGCAGCAGGCACCCGCCGATGATGCTGACGTACTCCAAGAACCCATTCTTCAGCTCAGCCCTGTCCGCAGCGGACGCGGACCAATACGGGTAGAAAGCCATGGCGGTGGCCAGCGTGAATCCTGCCAGTGCAATCGCGGCCCACTCGACGTAGTAGCCCGACCCGGGATCCAGGAAAGACCAGCGAAACAGTGGGGCAGAACACTGGACAACGCCGAACTGCCGCCCGTGAGCCCCAGACTGCCGGCTAAAACGCAAATAGATCGCTGGACTTCAGTCTGGGGGTACAGCCCAGCCGTCCGGGCGCCGTGCCAACAACCCCGCGGGATCCCCGACTGTGATGCTCCGCACCTCCAATGTCTGACGTGCGGTTGACGATGCCGGCGCCAAGAATGTTAGTCAGCGTAAGTAAGGAATCCGTATTCTGAACGACTGCAGCGACACCATTCACGGAGTCGCTGTAGTCGCGCGCTAGAGCGCCGGCGAGCTCAAGATGCTATGTACTTTCGAGAAATATCTGAGATCTTTGCCGTCCCCGCGAGTTTCATTGCTAAGCGAAGCTCAGTCTTGAGTGTCTCCAGAACCGACGTGACACCTGCAGCGCCACCGAGCGCTAGCCCATAGAGAACCGGGCGGCCAACGGCCACGGCGTCCGCGCCCATGGCCAAAGCCTTAAACACGTGCACGCCACGACGGATTCCTCCATCAAGATATACCGGCACTTTGCCTTGGACAGCTTCTACCACGATCGGCAGGGACGTAATTGCTGCGGGAACGGTATCGAGCTGACGCCCGCCATGGTTGGATACTTGAATGGCAGCCGCCCCACGCGCAATTGCTTCTCGAGCATTGTCGGCAGACTGGATCCCCTTCACGACGACAGGAAGGCCGGATTCACGCGCAATGAACTCCAAGTCTTCGAACGTCAGATTGCGCTTGAATACAGTAAAAAGCTCAGCCAGGGTTGCGCCCTTTGGAGCGCCAGGGACGTTTGGAAATGGAAGATCGGACGGGAAAACAAAGCCATTTCGCCGATCAGCCTCACGATTGCCAGCCCATTCGAGGTCAACAGTGAAGACTATGGCGGTTGCGCCCATCGCCTTCGCTTGACGAATCAATTCGCGATTCACGCCCTGATCTTTGGTGTAGTAGAGCTGGAACCACTTGGGGCCTTTGCTTGCCTTACCAATGTCGGCTAACGACACATTCGCCAAGGTCTGCGCAGTGAACAATGCGCCCGCATCTGCGGCACCCTTGGCAGTGTCTTTTTCGGCGTTGACATGAGCTAGTCCATGAGCCGCCATTGGTGGAATGAAGATGGGGGTGTCCACTTTGGAGCCCAACAGCGTCGTCGAGATGTCCGGCTGATCAACCCCAGCAAGGTAGTGCGGGAGAATCTGAACATCATCGAAGGCTCTGACGTTCTCGCGGAGCGTCCACTCGTCTCCCGAACCACTGCTGATATAGCCGAATTGAGGCTTTGGAATGAGCTTGCGGGCATCCTCCTCAAGGTCATAGAGGTTGATGATGTCGAGCTTCCGCTCCGCAGTCCCGGCCTGGTAGCGCGCCGCATTGCTTGGTGCAGCGGCTGCGGCACCGGCCCCTGCGGCCAGCGCATTGGGTGAGTGGGACAGCAGACTGGCGGAGGCAGCCGCCGCAAGTGTGCCAACAAGTACTTCTCTGCGAGTTGTCATTTCCGGACTCCTGATAAAGTTGAGTGGATCCGCTGATTGGTGCTTCCCGTGTGTTGCCCTGTAGAGGGTTGACACCTCCTCTTCACTTCGCTGCGAGCATCAACGGAGAGAGATTCGATGTCTCTTCAATGTGATTTGCGCATCAATGGCTGCATTGGCGACGAGGTGAATCTTTCGCTACAGCACCAGCTTCCCAGGCCCGGCTCCGATCAGCAGCAGGCACCCGCCGATGATGCTGACGTGCTCCAAAAACCCATTCTTCAGCGCAGCCCTCTCTGCGAGGGGCGCGGACCAGTACGGGTAGAAAACCACGGCAGTGGCCAGCGTGAATCCTGCCAGCGCAACCGCGGCCCACTCGACGTAGCAGCCGGCTGCAATACAGGCCCCGGCTATCAGCTGCAGGGCGATGGTTGCCGAGAGTGCTAGAGCCGGTAGCGGCAGGCGCTTGGCATTCACCTCAGCCAATCCTGCCTTGAAGTGAAACAGCTTCTCGATGCCGCTGGCCACAAACAGCACGACCAGCAGCAGCCGGCCAACCAGCAGGAGGGCGTCATTGACGCTCACGGAATCGTTCATTGCATCCTACCTGCCGTTTCAGTACCCCGAGACGGAGCGGGCGCGGGGGTGAGAGTGACCGTGCAGGTCATGCCGGACACCAGCATCACATCGCTTGGTACCGGATCCAGCGCGATGCGCACGGGGATGCGTTGGGCGAGGCGAATCCAGGTAAAGACCGGGTTGACGTTGTGCAGTTGGCCATCGCCGCCGGCGTTGTCGCGGTCCTCGATACCGGTGGCGATGCTCTCCACTCGACCGGTCAAGTGCCGGCCACCCGCCATCAGGCGGATGTCCGCCGTGTCACCAATTCGTATGCCGGGCAAACGGGTTTCCTCAAAATAGCCATATACCCAGTACGAGCCGCTGGCAATGATAGCCATACGCGATTGGCCAGCTTGGCCGTAGTCGCCGGTGCGCAGGGTCAGGTTGGTAACCACGCCATCGACTGCGGCGGTCACCCGGGAGCGCTCCAGATCGCGTTGGGCGACCTGGCGGGCCGCCAGCGCGGCTTCATAAGCCGCCTCGGCGGCATGTACTCCGGAACGGGCAGCGGTATGGCTGCTGCGGGCTTGGTCCGCGGCGGCCGAGGCATCGGCCATTGCCTCACGCGAGATGACCAACTCACCCAGCGCGGCGCGGCGGCGGGCTTGAGCTTGCTTCATGCTGCTTTCCGAGGCGCGTTCTGCGGACTGGGCAAGTGACAGGCCCCGCTGAGCCGCAGCCTGCGCAACGTCCGCTTCTGCTTTGGCCAGCGCATCCTCGAAGCGCGCCGGGTCGATCACATACAGAAGCTGCCCCTTCTTCACGACCTGGTTGTCCTGAACGTGCACTTCGACCACGGTGCCGGACACGTCGGCAGCTACTTGCACTACATCGGCACGTACGCGCCCGTCCCGGGTCCACGGCGCATGCATGTAGTCCTCCCAGAGCCAATGGGCGAGCAAAAGGGCGATGGCCAGCAAAAGGGCCGTCAGGGCAAAGCGGATCCAGGAGTGAGTAGTCATAGCGGCAACGTAGGCAGTGGTTTTATCGACCAAGGGTCAATCCGGCAGCTGAAAACAGCGCCAGAAATAGTGATGCGCGGAACAGCGAGGGATGCCAAACGTGGCGGTACAGTCCGGTGCGAGACAGCGTCAGGTCCAGGCCGACGAACAGCACCGCGCAGGCCAGCAGGATCGGCAGCAGGCCGGGGACCAACATCCCGAGGATTCCGATTTCACGGGGCATGAGGTCCTCCTTGAGTGGGTGGCGAGAAGCTGGAATGGATCGGCAACTCTTCGTCGGTGAGAGTTAGCTCGACCGAGCGGAGCAGGGCGCGGATGCGGAACCAGGCCAGCACCAATGGTTCCTCATTGAACTGACTCAACCGTGGCAAGGCCTGCAGAGCTACATGCGTCGCAGCGAGCGCCTTTTCATGGGTGGCAGGGCTGGGGTGCTCAAACAACTCGGCCAGGGCACTGGCCCAATTCCGGCGTGCGCCAGCCCAATGAGCAGGTAGCTGCGCGGCGTGCTGCTGGCTGGCTTCCCTGATCTGGATGATGGCCCGGCCCACCTCCATCGATGCGAAGGCCCAGCCAAGCAACTGCCGTCTGCCAATCCGCCCCTCCTCCGGCCGGCCCATCGCCTGCAGGATGAAGTCACGCATGCTGCTCTCAAAATGCAACAAAAGCGTTGGCCTGACCGGCGCTCGGGTGGCCGTGCGCGCGACCAGTGCACGGATTTGGCTGAGGTAGCGCGCGGTAACCCATGCGCCGGCGTAAGGCACGAGTATGGAGAACGACAAGCTAGCCACACCGATACCGATCAGCATCGCAAAGCCGGTGTCGAGCAGGTCCATCGGATCGTACTGATGCGGGTTGTTGATGTTGCTGATGAAGCAAAAGTAGATGTTGAAGCCGAGACCAAAGACAGCCAACTTCGGGAACGTACCCAGGTAGCTGCCAAGGAAGACCACCGGCGCGATGGCCATCGCAAGCTGGGTAAAACCATCCAAGCGGGGCAGCGCGAATGCATCGAAGACGAATGCCGCCACCCACCCAGCCAGGCATCCCAAGAAGATGTTTCTACTCGCCTTGGACGGAAACGGCAGCACGGCAAACAGCGCGCTGGTGATGGCCGCTGCGATTACGGCGCTGCCACCGCCCGACCAGCCCGAGGCGACCCAGAACCCTGCGACCAACAAGACGCTGATGGCCGCGCGCAACCCGGCCGCGGTCGCAGCCATGCCATTGGCCGTGCTGAGGATGCGGGTCCGGCGGGGCGGGTTGGCCCGATCCAGCTGCGCCGGGCGGTCGCGAATGGCGATAAAACTGCGCAGGTAGGCGCGCAGGTCAGCCACGGCGAAGTACAGCGCCGACGCCGCCGCTGCAAAGGCGTCCTCAGTGTCCGTGTCTTTGACATGCGTGCCGCGCAGCCGCGCGATGGTTGCCGGCAGGGAAGCCACCAAAGCGTCCAGCCGCAGCTCCAGAGCACGTACCTCATCCAGAGGGATCCGGCCGTCCTCACCAGCCTGCGGGAGCAACGCGTAGACCTCGTCAAATAGCGCGTCGATGGCCACCATGGCGTGTGCCGCGTTTGCGCGCTCGGCCCTGGCGCGGATCTGCCGCATCATGTGGAAGCCGGCGGCAGTATCCAGAAAATCGTGGTTGAGGCTGGCCATCAACGGCGCACCGAGCCGGAGCGCAGGATCTTCGAAGATCGCCGCACTGCGCAGCTGCTCGATCTGCGCTCGCTCACCCAGCAACTGCAGGTGCAGCCGACTGGCCCGTGGCTGGGCATCATTCACCTGCCAATGCAGGGAATCGCGGATGAAGCCGATGAACGTGCTGGCATGCCGTTGCCCCAGGGCGAACAGTGCTTCCTTGACGTGCAACGGGAACAACAGGGCGCTGACCAAGGCTGCGGCCGCGACGCCGATAACGACTTCGCTCGCCGTATGTACTACGTTGTCGAAGACCGCGTACGGAGCATTCCAGGCTGGAATGGCCACGATCGCGGTCGCATAGCCCGTCAGCACAAAGCCGTATGACTGGTAGTTACGGTAGTAGGCAGCCCCATACACGCAAACAGCGAGCCAGGCCGCCAGGGCGATGAAGAAGACCAGCGGCTGCTGCGCAAAGGCGGCAATGAGAACCAGTCCTGCCAAGCACCCTACCAGCATCCCGATCGCGCGATAGATGCCGCGTGCGATCACCATCCCGACGTGCTGATGCATCATCAGGATGACCACCGAAACGGTGGCGGTGCGCGGAGGGGCCAGATTCAGCCGCATGCACACCCACAGCGCCAGCACCAAGGCGAGACACGTCTTCGTGGCGTGCAGAAGACGTGGCCGGTCTTCCTGCCACCACGTGGCCAGGTGTGTCGTAATGGGCGCGGGGGTGAGTGGCGCAGTAGATGCAGACATAGTGCGCAGCTCGGAAGAGGGGGGCGGGATAGGTGTCCCGCCCCCGTGGGTGCTACTTACTCGGACTGGTCGTAGGAGAACTGGATGCCCGCCGTACCGCCGGTCTCGATGAAGAGCTTCATGAAGTCCGGAACGGTTTCTTTACGCTGCCAGTCACGCTGGAGCTCGCAGAACAGCTGCACCACGCTGATCGGCTTGGCACCGGCCTGCTCGATGCGGCGAAGCGCGGCTTCGTGGGCGGCCACAGAAGTGCCACCAACCGCATCGACCACCACATAGACTTCGTAGCCTTCGCGCAGGGCGTCCAGCGCCGGGAAGGTCAGGCAAGCCTCGGTCCAAAGCGCGGTCATGATCAGCTTCTTGCGGCCGGTCTCTTCGACGGCCTTGCGGAACTCGATGTCTTCCCACGAGTTGATGGTGGTGCGATCGTAGGTCGGGTAGTCGCCCAGCACCTTGCGCAGCTGCGGAATCGGCGGCTTGTTCAGGCCGGTCTTCACATTTACCGTCGAGTGCACGATTGGCAGGCCATAGGCCACGGCCGCCTTGGATGCGCCGACAATGTTGTTGACCAGCAACTGTCGATCCATCGAGGCGATGGAGTTCACCTGCACGGGCTGGTAGTCGATGATGATGAAGGCGGAGTTCTGCGGCGTCAGAAGATCATCTTTCTTGGGGTCACGGATCGGTTCGCTGGACATGTCATTCTCCGGGGGATTGGCGGCAAAGCGCCGCAGTGGATGCCCTGTGTGGGGCGATAAAACTCAGGCCAAACGCTCAAGCACCATGACGATTTCTCGCGATTCAATGTCCGCATCGCCATCGGCATGGAAGGATTGGATGTGCGGACTATGGTTGTGGTGATGCTGCTGGTCTTCCGGACTTGCCCACCTCTCGATGAAGACGAAGCGGCCTTTGTCGTCAGCGTCCCGGTAGAGGTCGTAACGAAGGCTCCCCGCCTCGGCTCGCGACGGCTCGACCAGGCCGACCAAGTTGCTGCGCAGATGCTCTTCGCGGCCGGGCTTGGCACGGAGCACGATCAGCACATTGAGTTCATTCATGGGACACCTGTCTGGCTGGGAACAATTCGAGATCAGCATTAGCCATGGGAAAGTCCGGCGGTAGTCCCCAAAAAATGACCTGACCGTCTCATGGCGTGAACAGTTGGGGGCCTGTGCCTTTGATGCTGCCTTCTGTTGACACTCAGTTAACGAAACGCAGCTTGCCGGAACGTCATTCGACAGACAGGGCGCCAGAGTCATGAACCGCACGTCCACCTACAAAGGTCATTAGCGACCTGAGCGTGTGGATCTTTTTGGCCGGCATCGTGAGATAGGGCTGATCCAGGACGACAAGATCAGCAAGCTTTCCGGGTTCCAGCGAACCGCGGGTTTCTTCGGCGAAGGACAGCCAGGCGGCAGTGCGTGTGTACATGCGCAACGCTGCGTCGCGGCTGATCAGGTTGTCGTCTTGCCGGCGCACACCAGCCAGAGGCTGGCCATCGACGTGGTACTGGATGGCGTGCCACACACCGGCCACGCCGATGCGCGTGGAGTCGGTCCCGCCTGCCACCGGAATACCGAGCTCCAAGGCGGCACTGACGGGTGCCGCAGACGCTGCGACGTCGGCCGAGTTGGCCGCGTGAATAGCGGTCGTCTCAAAGTAGGGCCCCATCTGCACGCTGTAGGCCAGGCCTAGGCGCGCCATGCGCTGCAGTGTGCGATCCGAACCAGTGTTGAGGTGGGCGATCGACCAGCGCAGAGGCCGCAGATCGTGGTCACGGGCCACCTCCTCGAAGGCATCGAGGATTGCACTCGCGGCATCATCGGTGTAGGCATGGATCTCCAAGGGGATCCGTTGCTCCGCAGCGAATCTCGCCACCTTGGCCAACTCGTCGCGCGCCACAGCCGAAGGGTTGAATCCCGGTGCCATCAACACGCCGTCGTTCATAGCGGTCACCAGGTTCTCGCCCAAGCCTAGGAACGCGATCTGGCCATCGTCGTGACGGGGCGGTCGATAGGCCATGACGTGCCGGAACCACTCGGCCTCACCGCCATTGATGACAGCGGGAATCCGGTAGCCGGCCCTGAGGGTCAACTCCCCTCGATCTCGTAACAGGAACAGTGGTTGATAGGTCTCGGGCGGGCCAGCGGACGGATCGATGAACCCGGTCACGCCGCGCGCATTGAGGTCGGCAAAGAAGGTCTTGAGGCTCTTATAGTGATCGGCCGTCTGGCTCAGCCACGCGAATAGCGCGTTGAAGGGGCCGATACCACCGAGCAAGCGGCCTGTGGCTTGACCATTGGCATCGCGCTCCACGGTGATGCCCGGCGGCAGCTGCGCGTCGGGTGAGTCCAGGCCCAACGTGTCAACGCCTGCGCTGTTTACCTGCGCATAGTCATACAGGTACTGAACGTATGCAGGGTGATCCGGAACGGCCTGGTCCAGGTCTGCACGGGTGGGGCCACGACCTTCGTCGAACTGCTCGGGATGCCATGAGCCGACGACGGCAACCCACTGGTCAACAGGGCGGGCCGACGCGTCGCGCCCCAGTTTTGCCAACGCCGCGGCCAAGCTTCCTTCGTCATGCCAATAGGTCTCAAACGTGTACGTTTGGCCACCTCGGATTGCATGGGCGTGAGTATCGATCAGCCCAGGCACGACCGTGTACCGCTGCAGGTCGATGACCTTGGTGCTCGGACCGATGTGACGTTTCATGTTGCTATCACTGCCGACCGCGAGAATCCGCCCGCCCTGTATGGCAATGGCGGTTGCTCGTGGCGACTTCGGATCCTGCGTCAACAACAGGCCATTGCGAAGAACAATCTCCGCATCCTGGGCAAGGGAGGGACCCGGCAGAAGGAACAGGAGTGAAAGCAGAATGGGTAAGGGGCGCACAGCCGTCTCCGTGACTTGGCAAAACATGGATAGGCGCACGGCACGCCGTGCGCCTTGGTCGAATCAGCGTGCAGGCGACGCCTTTTTAGCTGCATCAGCTTCAAGGGCCTCTACTGTGATACGAACCTCAACCTCATCGCTGACCATCGGCAGTGCCACGGATAGCCCGTAGTCAGAGCGTTTGATCGTTGTCGTGGCATCAAAGCCAATGGCCGGCGCCTTGAACATGGGATGCTGAGCTTCGCCGTTCAAAGTTGCATCGAGGACGACTGGACGTGTGACGCCATGTGCCGTCAGATCGCCCTGAATCCGGAACGCACTGCTTATCCCGACGCGCTCGACACGGGTGCTGCGAAACGTGATCACCGGATGTTGGGCGGCATTGAAGAACTTCTCGCTCTGGAATTCGGCGTCCAGCACCGGAACCCGAGTGCGGATGCTGTTGACCGGCATGGATACCTGGACCGACGACTTGGAAGGGTCTTCTCCATCCCAGATCAGAGTGCCGGACACGGCGTCGACACTGGCCGCGGGATTGGACAGCCCAAGATGGTTCCAGCGGAAGTCCACCTGGGTGTGGGTCGGATCGATGGTGTATGTGACCGGCTTGGCCGATGCAGTGGCTGCCGCCAGTACCGAGACAAGGGCGAAGGAGAGTGCCAGTACCTGATTGTTCATGAGAAAGGTCCTAAGAAATGGTTGGGGCTGCCTCGCCAGAGAAACAGTGTTTTCCCGTCAGTAGCGCCAGAGCGCTTCCAGGCCGACGAAGTGAACGGTTTCTGCATTGCCGGTTTCGCGAATGAAATCGCCGGGCTTGAAGACGGAGTACGCGGCCTCAAAACTCAGCTGGCGGGAGACCTCCCAGCCCAGCACGACGTCACCTTGCGTGCCGATGTACGCGGCGCGGCTGTCGCCGGAGGCGCGCAGCAGGTTGCCGGAGACGCCATACACGCCGTCCCTGGTGCTCTCGCGCCAGTAGAAGACCATCGCCGTACCCAGCGACCAGCCGTTACCAAGGTCCAGCGTCACCGACGGGTGCAGGTTGATGAGATTGGTCGGGCCAATCAGGCCGATCTCGCCGAAGTATTTGCCCTTCGGGAACAGCACGTTGAAGGTCTGTAGCTCGGGATTGTTCGGATCGCGATCGCCGCTGATGATGTTGGCCTTCATGCCTACGCGTGGTTGCAACTTGACGTCGCGGAAGGTGTACCGGACATCGCTGGCCACCGACCAGGCCCGTACCGGGGCGCCTGCGAAGTTGCCGAACTGGTAGAAGCCCTCCAGGTCCCAACTCCACCCCGAATGCTTGCCGAACAGGCGCGCTCCGACGGTATTGCGGGTTTCGGGCCCCGAACCTTGGTTGTAGCGAGAGTTGTCAGCAGAGAGACCTAGGTAGTACACGTCCAAACCGGTACCCGTACTCTCCCTTGGATCCAGGAACGTGGCGTAGATGCCCCAGAATCGTCGGTCGCGATCAGCGTGGTCGTTGTATGAGCCCATCGCATTGCGCACCGGCCTGACGAAGAAGGCGTCGGTGCGGGAATCCGATGTTCGCCAGCTCAGCGTGCCGCCATCGAACGAGCGAAGCACATTCGGTCCGTAACGTACCGAGATCAGGCGCTCGCTGCCGTACGCCATGATCTGGCGGCCTAGACGCGCGGTGGCACCAGCCTCAGAAGAGGGGTAGGACAAGTCGATGAAGCCCTGGAGGACCTCGGCGCCGGTGTCGTCGACCGGGCCAATCATGCGGTCATCGCGGTTGGCCGTGGTCAGGTTGAGCTGGGTGAACGCGCGCGCATGCTCGCCCACGTGCAGGTCGGCGTAGGGCAGCAGGCGGTAGAGCTCGTAGCCTTCGTTTGGAATCGCCGCGTCGCCGAACTCATTATTCTTAAAGTGCTCGTAGCGTGCCCGCAGCTCGGCGCCCACAGTCAGCGCTGAGGAATCGCTCAGCGGAATCCACTTTCCCGCCTCCCACCAGGCACCCGTGCGATCAGCCGGATCTGCGAGGTAGCGATAGTCTTCCGAGTGGCGCCAAGGATCGATGGACGGTGGAGCCGGGGTGCCGGTTTCCTGTGCAAGGGCCGTGGAAGCGCTGGCGAACGCGACAAGCGCACATGTCAATGCAATCGGAGGGGGCGACCCGTTCATGCTTCCCCCATCGCCAGCTTGATGGCCAGTGCAGGATGGGCGATAGGGAGAGCGCTCTTGAACGCATGCGCCGGCACTCGAGGTGCTCGCACATGTGGCAATGGATTGGCCCAGCGCATGATGGCACCTATCACGGGGGACGGAAGGGAAGCGGCCGCCCGGGGCGGCCGCCTTTGGCTGAAACTCAATTTCGCTGTGTGGTGAGTTCGTAGTTCTTCGGCAGATGTAACGTGGCACAGCCGTAAGCAAACGACAGGACTACCGTGTGCCTTCCTTGAGGCCCAGCAGTTGCCACTCCCAGCGCAAACCTTGGCCAAAGCCGCCACCGTGCTCAGCGAAGAGTTCTGCAATCGGCTCGGCGCTCGGCCGGCTCCAATCCCGCTGCAGTTCGCTGACGTAGGCAATCGTGGTGAGCGGGCGGGCTCCGGCCTGGATCATGCGTTGGACCCCGCGCTCGTGGCCTTCTTCAGTGCCACCAGAAGCATCCGTGACGAAATAGACCTCGTAATCCGCTGCCAGTGCCGAAAGGACGGGCATGCTCAGGCACACTTCGGTCCAGAGGCCCGCCATGACCAGCTTCTGCTTACCGGTTTTATTAACCCATTGAAGAACGCGGGGATCGTCCCAGGAATTAAGGCCTGTGCGGTCAATCGGTACCTGGTCCGGATGCACCGCCTGCAGTTCCTTGAACAGAGCCTGCCGTTCGGCAAAAGCGGTGGTGAACAGTGTTGGCACTTCAAATACCTTGGCCGCCTTGGCAAGGAATACTGCGTTGTTGACCACTACCTCGTTGGGATGGGAGCGCAATGCTAGTAGCTGAAGGTACTGGTGATCGATCAACAGTAGCGCGTGATTCTCAGGCGTAAGCAGGGTGTCGTCTTTGGTCGCTTTCATTGTGGTCTCCGAGTCGGCGGGAGACCCCATGGCGAGCCACGGGGCCTGCGGCAAGCATTAGCCGCGCTGCGAATCCAGTTTTTCGTGGTTCTTCTCGACGTCCTGCGCTTTCATGTAGCTCTCGATCAGCAACTGGTAGTTCGGGAAGATCTTGGTGTAGATCTCGGCCCACTGCTGGGCATCATCGCGATGCCAGGTGCGCTGGATCTCGGAGGCCACTGCGGCGGTGTCCATCGGCACCACGCCCGCCTGGGTCACGCGAGCCAGGGTGATTTCCTCTGCCATCTTCGAGTAAGTGCCTGAGGCATCAACGACAGCGAACACCTGATAGCCATCGGCCGCAGCGGCGATCGACGGGAAGGCCATGCACACGCTGGTGATGGTGCCGGCGATGATCAGCTGCTTACGACCGGTCGCCTTGACCGCGGCGACGAAGTCGGGGTTGTCCCAGGCGTTGATTTCGCCCTTTCGCGCCACGTACTTTGCGTGCGGTGCAGCTTCGTGGATCTCCGGAATCAGCGGGCCATTCGGGCCCTGCGGCACCGAGGCGGTCGTGATCACCGGCATCTTCGCCAGCGTCGCCATCTTCGCCAGCGCGATGGCGTGGGCGCGTACGGAGGTGAAGGGCATGTCACCAATGGTCTGGAACAGACCGCTCTGGTGGTCGATCAGCAGCATCGCAGCGTTGTCCGGGTCAATCACCGGGCGCGCGCCATTGAAGTTGGCGGGGGTACTCATGGTCAGTCTCCTGGAGAAGTGGGCGATGGCCCGAAAGGCGTGGTGGACCGGAGCCCGCCACGTTGGAAAGTCAGTGTGTGATCTGACCGAAGCGGCCGCTGTTGAAGTCATCGACCGCTTGGGAGATTTCCTCTTGGGTGTTCATTACGAAGGGGCCATAACCGACGATCGGCTCGTCGATAGGTTCACCGCTGAGCAACAGAACCGTGGCATCGCTGGCAGCCTCCACGAACACCCCCTCGCCAGAGCGATCAAGCATCACCATCTGGGCTTCGCCAATGTTCTGCACGCCGTTCACACGAACGCTGCCCTTGAGGACTACAAGCGCGAGCGTCCATCCCTCCGGTGCCGGCAGCCTCGTGCTATGGCCGTGCTGCAGCCGCACGTCCCAGACATTCATCGGGGAATGCGTGTGGGCAGGACCCTTGGCCCCACTGAACTCGCCTGCGATGACCCGAACCCGCCCTGCCTTCTCAGGCAGGTCAACCATCGGGATGTTCTTGTCCAGAAGCGTCTGGTAGCCCGGAGGGCTCATCTTGTCTTTGGCGGGCAGGTTCACCCACAACTGGACCATATCGAGGGTGCCACCACGGCGAGCGAATTCAGGGGTGTGGTACTCCTCATGGAGGATTCCGGAGGCGGCCGTCATCCACTGGACATCACCTGGACCGATAGTTCCGCCGGCACCGGTGGAGTCCCGATGCGCGACTTCACCCTCATAAACGATGGTAACGGTCTCAAATCCCCGGTGGGGGTGCTGGCCAACGCCGCGCTGCTGCTCGGTGGGATCGAAGCGATACGGGCCCGCATAGTCCAGTAGCAGGAAGGGGCTCATGTGCTTACCGTGGGTGCCGTAAGAGAACAGGGAGCGGGCGGGAAACCCATCGCCGACCCAATGAGGGCGCGGGGCGCTGTAGACGCCGACAACTGCTTTCATCGTGAACTCCGTCCCGGGCTGTGGCCCGACTCTTGTGCTGGAAAGAAGGTATTCCCGAGACGATGGACGCGGTAGTAGCCAAGTTTTACCCTCAGAGTCCTACATGGTGAACGCTGCGCTCAGGGCCCGTCCCTGTTGGAGGTCAGGTTCGCCCCATTCACGCGCAAGCCAAGAGGAACGGCCGATGCAAGATTTGAACGACCTCTTCTATTTCGCCATGGTGGTTGAGCACGGGGGATTTGCTCAGGCGGGTCGGGCCATTGGCGTGCCAAAATCGAAGCTGAGCCGGCGAGTCGCCCTTCTTGAGGAGCAATTGGGGGTTCGCCTCATCCAAAGGTCGACACGGCACTTCTCCATCACAGAGTTGGGTCAGGCATTCTTTGGACGCTGCAAGGCGATGATGGAAGAGGCCGCCGCGGCGCGAGCTTTGGTTGAGGTGAACCAGACCGAGCCCTGCGGAAGCCTGCGTCTCACCAGTACGACCGAACTCCTGTCGGGAGGAGTTAGCAGGCTCGTGGCGGAGTACATGGCCCTCTACCCTCGGGTCAGTGTGTACCTCAAGGCCTACAACCGGCCGGTGGATGTCATCAGCGAGGGATTTGACGTTGCAATACGCGAAAGTAGCGGCCAACTAGCCGACTCGGAGCTTGTTCAGCGGGTACTCGCAAAGCGTGAACAGATCCTTGTGGCGGCGCCCTTTTTGTTAGACCAGCATGATCGTCCGGCCGTACCAGCTGACATCTCTTTGTTCCCAACGCTCGAGTTGACAAGCACGCCGGGACCCCATGAGTGGCGGCTTGCCCAGCGCGATGGAAGCAGTACGCGAGTTCGCCACCATCCGAGGCTATGCAGCGATGACATTGAGACCATCCTGGCAGCAGTACGCGGTGGATCCGGATTGGCAATCCTTCCCATTTCAATGGTCGATGCCGACCTGAAGGCAGGCGCGCTTTGTCGTGTTCTGAAAGAGTGGGAGTGTCCGGAGCATATTGTCCACGCGATCTTGCCATCCAGAAGGCACATGCTTCCGTCGGTGAGAGCATTTGTCGATCACCTGGTCGAGAATTTCGCGACGAAGGAGTGAAGAGCGATGAAGATGCCAGGGCGAGCGGTAGATCTCAATGACCTGCTGTACTTTGCATGGGTAGTCGAACACGGCGGATTCTCTCAAGCGGGGCGAGCACTTAACGTTCCCAAGTCAAAGTTGAGTCGCCGAGTTGCGCTACTGGAAGAGCGACTTGGCGTCCGCCTGATCCAACGTTCAACGCGCCGATTCTCCACAACCGAAGCGGGCCAAGACTACTTCCGGCATTGCAAGGCCATGCTGGTGGAGGCCGCTGCTGCAGAGGAGGCTATTGAACTGACACGATCGGAGCCGAGAGGCATCGTGCGGATCGCATGCCCTGTCGCGCTGCTGCATTCGAGCGTGGGGCCAATGCTCGCTGATTTTCTGGCAAAGAACCCCAAAGTGGAAATTTCCCTCGACGCAACCAATCGCCGTGTCGATGTAGTCGGCGAAGGGATCGACCTCGCCATTCGTGTGCGTCCACCGCCGCTGGAGGACAGCGATCTTGTCGTGAGGGTCCTATCAAAGCGCACCTGGTGCTTGGCCGCCAGTCCGTCATTGATCGAGAGGCATGGCATCCCCGAGGTTCCAGCCGACATAGCGCGCATTCCTACCGTTGACCTAATCAGTCGCGACTCTTCACACATTTGGGAGCTTTCCGGGACTGACGGCACTATTGCTTCGGTTCACCACGTTCCGCGAATGGTGACTGACGACATGATCACATTGAGAACTTCAGCCCTGTCGGGGGTCGGCATTGTCATGCTGCCGAAGATGATGCTCGCTGACGATTTAAAGCGTGGAGACTTGGTTCCTGTCCTGCCGAATTGGATCCCAAAGCATGGGATCATTCACGTGGTCTTTCCTTCGAGACGTGGCCTTCTGCCCTCGGTACGTGCGCTAATCGACCACTTGAGCGCGAGCTTTGAGGCAATTACAGAGGACTAGTTTTCAAATGCTTATGCTTTCAGGGAATTGATGCGTGCTGGCAAAGCCTGCAGTCAACTCTATCTACTTGCGAAGGCCGCTTCCGGCCAAAAGCGGACAGTAAGATGGTCCGTCTATTGGGTGTCCCTGACGGTACGTCCCTCGCGAGCACGGCTATCCCTGGAGTGCGGCAACCAAAGTCTGAACTCTATGCCCGAGCGCCAACCCCGAGAACCGTAACGTCTTGATGTTAAAGAATTTGTGTGAAGGACGCTGCCAACCTATGGTTTCGAGGCAACCATAGGTTGATCTGTACAGAGCGCTTTTAGCTAAACCTATGGTTGCCCAGCAGGATCAACCTATCGTTGCCCGTCTATGTAGTAGCCCACTGGAGCAGACCGACGTGCATCACCGCTTCGTGCATCTGATCGACCATGAGAACTGCACGTGTAGCAGTGAGGTGCGGGCGTCGATGTTGCGCGACGCTCATCTGCGCCCATTCATTAGGGCAGCGTGAGCCCGCTTCATCCTGATGAATTGGCTGTATCGAAGCGGCGCAAGGGCATCGACCGATGCAGCACAGCTCGCTTGTTCCCGCTTGTTAAGGTTTGTCAATTGCCGCACCTTCACAGTCCGTCCACGTCTTCCAACTGCAGCTGAAAGCCCTTCGCAGCGCCGGGAACAAACGCCGCTATATTCCAGACTCCCCAGACGAAGGAGGGAGTGGAATGTTCCTGACCAAGCAGCAAATCAACGCGGCACGTGCCGTCACCGTAGCCATCGTTGCTACCGTAAGCCTCGGTGCTTGCGCCACCTACAAAGACGAATTCGCTTCGATCAATTCACGTCTCGACCAGCTCGACGTGAAGGTGCAGGGCGCGGCGCAGAGCGCCGAATCCGCCAACCAGTCCGCACAGCAGGCCAACCAGCGTCTGGATCAGATTGAAGGCCGCGTACAGCAGCTCGAAAGGGTCCCGGGCCGCAAGCCGCGCGGGTAACCGCTCTCTCACTCACCATTTGATGAACGCTTGAACCAGACACCAGTGGCCTTCACCGGCCACTGGTGTCTTTCAGCCTCTCGGTCTTCATCCGAAGGAGCCGTCCCATTCGTACGTACTCATTCCCTGTACGCCGGGCCGTGTCGGCCGCGCTGACCATCGCGCTGGCATTGGCAGGCACCAGCGTGGCCAGTGCCAAGAATGGCAAGGAAGCAAAAGAAGCACCTGCTGCCGAAACGGCCAACGCCGCCGATGAACTTCCGCAGGGCCAAGAAGTGTCCGAGACCGTGATTGCACTGGCCGGCTGGGTCGTCGCCAGCAAGGACAACCAGGGCTATCCGTTCGCGATCATGGACAAGGCGGCCGCGCAGGTACTGGTCTTCGGCGGTGACGGCAAGCTGCGCGGCGCGGCACCGGCATTGTTTGGTTCGGCCATCGGCGATCACTCGGCGCCCGGCGTCGCCAAGCTCGCGCTGAGCGCGATTCCAGGCCACGACCGCACCACCCCGGCTGGCCGTTTCATTGGCGGCTATGGGCCGTCCGAGGACGCCGGACGCGTGCTGTGGGTAGACTACGATTCCGCCGTGTCGATGCACCCGCTCCCCCCGGGCACCCCGAAAGAGAAGCGCAGCGAACGACTGGCATCAGCAACGCCGGACGATAACCGTGTCACCCACGGCTGCATCAACGTCTCGCCCGCGTTCTATGAGCAGATCGTCCATTCCACGTTCGAGAAGGGCGGCGTGTTCTACGTGCTGCCGGACAAGGACTCGATCGAAGCAACGTTCCCGGCATTCGCGCAGAGTCGCGCAGCTGCGAAGGGCGACGATGAAAAAGGCGCGCAACACGCTCGCAAGTGAAGGGCGGTTGTGACGGCTGAGGAAGTGGTCACGGCAGACCGCATCGGGACATGCTTCTCTACGGAAGCTGCAACCGCGGCATCTTGAACGTGAACAAGGTGCCGGTGGCCGCACTGGACTCCACCTCCAACGTGCCGCCATGAGAGCGCGCAATCTCCGAAGCAATGTAGATGCCAAGGCCGAGGCCAGGCCGTGGCTGCTCACTCTTTTCGCGAGAGAATGGACTGAATATGGCGTCCATTCTCTCTGATGGAATGTGTCCGTCGTTGTGTACTTCGAGCGTAAGCATTTCGGCCGTGGCGTTGACGGTCAGCGTAATTGCAGACGAGCGCGCTCCGTGTTCGGCTGCATTGGTGAGCAGGTTGGCCAGTAGCTGCGCCAATCTGCTCGGGTCGCAGACCACGCCGTCGTTTATCTGCATGCGGACCTTGATGTCCTGGCGGCCCGTGGCGATTGCCACCTCTTCTGCGACCCTTTTCAGATCTTCTTCCAGGGTGCTGGTCAGCTGCAGCGCGATGGGAATACCGCCGCCCAGACGCCCCCTGGCGAAATCAAGCACGTCGTTGATCAGCCCATCCATTCTGGCAACGCCTGAGGCGATGTGCGCAAGCATCCGTTGCTGACGCTCGGAACTCGGCTCACATGCCAGCGAGTCTGCGGCGATGCTGATTGCCTGCAGAGGACTGCGCAGGTCATGACCCAGCACTGCAATGAACTGGTCGCGCAGGTCGGCGACGCGATGCGCGTCGGAGAGCGCAGTTTCTGCACGCTCGAGGCGATCCTCCTTGTCGAGGTAGCTTCCTACCAGATCGGCCAGCAACTCCATGGATCTCTGCACGTGGGCGACGTCGAAGCTGGCCGGTGCCGAATCAATCGCGCAGAGCGTGCCGAAGAAGCTTCCGTCCGGCCGGTGGATGGGAACGGACGCATAACTCTCAAGCCCGTAGATCCGTGGCGTGTGATGCCTGGAGTAAACCGAGTGCTTGCTCGCATGCGCAAATACCACCGACGTCGCCGACTGCCTGATCTCATCGCAGATGGTTGTCTCGAGCACCAGTTGGCCACCGGGAACAAGCCCAAACCCCAGGGTGTCGAACGTGGCGCAGGCGGTCCAGGTGGTCTGGGTCACGCGGGCAATGGCGGTGAAGCGTGAGCCCGTGATGTGGGCTACGGTCTCCAGGATACGCGGCACGGCCTGGATTCGACCAATCTCGGCGATGTCGTCCAGCAGATCGGGGTCCGTCAGCTTCTGCATGGTCGGTCGTCCGGTGGGCAGCGCATCATCCCATGGAACCCGGCTGAAGGTTGATGCGAGGGTGATTGCCGCCTTTTCAGGCCAAGCGGTGGCGGCCCCTGGGTCGAGTACCCGGATCTGCCGCACGGGCATAGCGGAGGCAGGCGTGCCTCAGGCGGCTGCACCTGTCCCGGATCGGACGCGCCATGTGCCGATCACATTGCCCAGGTGATGTCAGCCTCGCGTGCAGCAGACTCGAACTGCGGCCGACCGAACCAGTAGCCTTGCATCAGGCTGATGCCGAGATCCGACAGGCAGTGCGCCTCATCGCGGGTCTCTATGCCTTCGGCAATTACATTGATGGCCAGTTGCTCGCACATGGACACCACGCCGGCCACGATCGCGCGACGCGAGGGGCTATGGTCGATTCCCCGGATCAACGCCATGTCCAGCTTGACCATGTCCGGCTGGAAGTCGACCAGCAGATTCAGGCCGGCAAAACCGGCACCGAAATCATCAATGGCCGTCTTGAAGCCGATACGTTTGTACTCGCTCAGGATCTCGGCCAACCATTTTCCATCGCTGATCTGCTCTCCCTCCACGGTTTCAAAGATGATTCGCTCAACAGGAAAACCATTCCGATCCGCAGCTTGCAGCGTGGAACGGATGCACACCTCGGGCCGATAGATCGCATTGGGCAGAAAATTGATTGAAAGATGAGAGCGCAGATTCAACGACGCCGCGATCCGGATCGCCTTCTCACGGCAGGCTTGGTCGAACGAATAGCGGTTGTCCGCGGTGACACGTGACAGCACCGAACCTGCGGGCTCTCCGGCCGGACCGCGGACCAGGGCTTCATGCGCGAACACCTTGCGTGCATTCACATCGACGATCGGCTGGAATGCGTAACTGAATTCGAACTGCAGCGGATCCGCATCGCGGCACTGTGCACATCCGGCGCGCATATCGGAGGGAGGCATGCGGTTGATTCCATGTTCGGGCTAACGCCACGAGAATAGCCGACGCCCATCAGCGCCATGTGGAGGCCATCGGGGTCGGCGTCGAACCTACGGGCCAGAAGGCAACAGCAATGCCTGCGCTCGGTCTGAAAGCGGGCAGCCCTGCTGGTGCAGCAGCGCGATGGCTTCCCTGGTCCGTCGAACCAGGCCGGTATTGGCGATGAACGTCATCTTCGCTGCGTGGAACTCCAGCACAACATTCTCGGTTCCGGGGGCCTTCCGATAATCCACCCTGGCAATCTCGCTATAGGGCCGGGTGCGCGTCCGTAGAACGCGATACTCCACCTGGTCTGCATGCAGAATCAGCTTCGGGTTGAGGCTGTTGCTCGCCCAAGCAAACCAGGGCAGGAACGTGAGTCCTGCGAAGGAAGCCTCCAGGGTGACGATCAAGGGTTTCTGCAAAGCGACCTCCTGCAGCATTGCAGGAGCTTAGTCCAGTTGCGCCGCTTTTCGGCTGCTCTGTCGTCATTGCCTCGATGACGTGACAGCACACAGCGGTGGCAACCACGACCCATGTCGCATATTCCTCCATCGCTCAGGGCCCTTGCGCCATCGGCGTCTGGGGCGGCTTAACAGCATGCAAGAATGCCGAAAGCGTCTTGCATCAAGCGTTGAATGCAACTCTTCTGATTGGCGCTACGCGTCGGCACAGGTACAGATGACGAGCCACCTCATCTGGGGTGGCCGGGCCTCGAAAACCCGTATCGACAATGAAGTGATTACGCTTGCCGGCCGGCGTCACCTCGCGTGGCGCCGGTCGGCAATCCGTCTGCCGGCTACGGCGGGCGGAGCGTGGAGGCCCTGTGCCTGCCGGTTCATTGTCCCGGTTTTCGAGCCACGTCTCCGCCCGCCACCTTTGTGTGGCGGCTACCGTCTGTCCTGCACGGAGCCCCAGCCATGACTACACCGGAATTCCCTCGCCCCCACCCCTATCGCGCTGCGGACGATGGGGCACAGGAAGAAACACCCGCGCTCGACCCCACAGCCTTCATCGCCACCCTGACGCGGATTGGAAAAGGCACAGCCGCCGATGGCCAACCCTGGCCGGAGCGCCATCAGATGCCCGGCCGTCGCATGGCGCTGGCCGATGCGGACTGCGCACTGGCAGGCCTGCGCATCGCACTGGAAATGCTGCTGGCAGCCGAGCGCGTCCGCCAGAACGGCCCTGACGACGAATACGTGGGCGATCGGGTGATGGAGGGTTTGATGATGGCGTGCCTGGCGCTGACCGCGCAGGTCAGCGCGCGGATGCGACCGGAGGAATAACGCCGGCAACGCTTCCGGCGTTACCGCCCATCATTCGCAGGGATCGCCTTCTTCCTTCAGCATCGCCTCGTCCACCGGCCGCTCGCGCTCGATCAGGGCGCGCTGCTCCGCAGTCGGCTCGCCCAGCCACCACACTTTGCAGCGGGCGGTAAGGCGACCGACCATCTTCGATTGGCTCGGGGAGTACAGCATCGCCAACGCGGTGGTCGGGCACTGGTGCGCCTGGCAGGCGGTGTAAAGCCACCACGGCTCGCCCTGCAGCACCATCAGTTCGCCAGGCCCGCTGGGACCGCTCAGCAGGCGTTCGCGCAGGGAGGGGATGCTCTTGTCGGGCGATTCGGCCGCCATCGTGCTCTTCATCAGGGTATTGAACGCGGCCAGCACCTTCGGGTCCTTGCGGCCGCAGTCGTCCACGCTGTTGCCGCCGACCAGGGTGAAGAAATAGGTGGCCAGCGGATTGTCCTTGCAGGTGAGCTCCGCGCCGGGGGTCTCTCCTTCCGGCTCGCCTTCGTTGTCCCACACCGACGGGTCCACGCCGTCTTCGATGGACGGCTCGTTCTCGACCACCGTGGCGGTGGCGGCTGGGGCTTCCGTTGCCGGTGCGGCGGTAGCGGCGGGCGGGGCAGCTGTGCCTGCGTCCGGTGCGGGTGCCGGCGTCTGCGTGCACGCGGCCAGCAACGCGACCATCGCCGCCATTCCCATCATTCGAGACTTCATTCCCTGTCCTGTGTGCATTCGCCCAGCCGGCGACCGTGTGATTCTACCCGCCGGCCAAGATGGATACTCTGGCAGTCACGCCTTCCATCGCCGCCAGGATGCAGACGCATGCGCTGTTCAAGACTTGCCGTGATTCTCATCAGTGGACTGTTGCTGGCCGCGCCTGTCGTTGCGCAGCAGGCCGCTGCGCCCTCGCCTGTCGCACGCCTTGCCGATGTCACCCTGCCTGCTGCGCTGGATCGGGTGCTGCGCGATTACGAACAGGCGTGGCGCACAGGTGATGCGAAGGCATTGGCAGGGCTTTTCGCCGAGGACGGTTTCATCCTGCAGAGCAACCAGCCGCCTGTGCGCGGGCGCGCGGCAATCGAGGCAGCGTATGCCGGTCAGGGAAGCAGCCCGTTGCGGCTGCGTGCGCTGGCCTTTGCCGCCGAGGAAACCACCGGTTACATCATCGGCGCCTATACCTACGGCAACAACGTGGGCGATACCGGGAAGTTCACGCTGACGTTGAAGCGGGTAGCGGGTGGGCCGTGGATGATCTTTTCGGACATGGACAACACCAACGCACCGCCGCGGCCGCGATGATGGGCGTTACGGGTTCCACAGTAGATCCACGCCATGCGTGGATGGGTTTCGCGCACGCACAAAAAAACCCCGGCGCTGGGCCGGGGCTTTTCGATTCACTTGAACAGCGTATCCGGATACTCCGGTTTCTGTTCGCGTGCCAACAGCGCACGCAGTCCTTCTTCCGGGGTCTGCTCGCCATGCAGCACGGCGCGCACGCGGTCGGAGATGGGCAAGTCGATGCCATGACGGCGCGCCTGTCGCATCACTTCGTCGGCGGTCTGCACCGACTCGACCACCTGGCCGATCTCGCGGATGGCGTCCTGCAGCGTCTGCCCGCGGCCCAGGGCCAGGCCCAGGCGGCGGTTGCGCGACAGGTCGCCGGTGCAGGTCAGCACCAGGTCGCCCAGGCCAGCGAGGCCCATCAGCGTTTCCGGCTTGGCACCGATTGCTGCGGCCAGGCGAAGCATCTCGTTGAGGCCGCGGGTGATCAGGCCGGCACGGGCGTTCAGGCCCAGCTGCATGCCATCGGCCACGCCGGTGGCCACGGCCAGCACGTTCTTCATCGCACCGCCCAGCTCGGCACCGACCATGTCGTCGCCGGTGTAGGCGCGGAACGCCGGGCCGTGCATCGCCTCGGCCACCGTCTGCGCGAACTCGGGCACGTCGCCGTGCACGGTGATCGCGGTCGGCAGGCCCAGGGTTACTTCCTTGGCGAACGACGGCCCGGTGACAACGGCCAGCGGCACGTCCTCGCCCAGCACTTCGCGCGCCACTTCATGCAGGAAGCGGCCAGAGCCGGGCTCGAAGCCCTTGGTCGCCCAGGCCACGCCGGCACCGGCGGGACGCAGCGGCGCCAGCGCGCGTACGGTTTCACCGAATGCATGCGACGGGGTTACCACCAGGATCCAGGCGGCACCCTCCACCGCCGACGCCAGGTCGGTGGTGGCGCGCAGCGATTCCGGCAACGGAATGCCCGGCAGGTAGCGCGGATTCTCGTGGCGCTGGTCGATGGCTTCAACCACGGCGGCATCGCGCCCCCACAGCACGGTCTGGCGACCGTGCCGGGCGAGCAGCGTAGCCAGCGCGGTTCCCCAGGAACCGGCGCCGAGTACGGCAATCTTGTCAGCGGTAGTGCTCATCCGTGACGTCGCGGCCGGGATCAGGCGTTGCCGACCGGCTCGGAGTCAGCCAGCGACGGTGCGTCGCCCTGCTCCTGGCGCTGGCGCAGGGTTTCTGCGTACAGGCCTTCGAAGTTGATCGGCTGCAGGAAGAACGGCGGGAAGCCGCCGGCCTGGATCAGGTCGCTGACCAGCTGGCGCACGTACGGGAACAGGATGTTCGGGCACTGGGTGCCGAGCAGCACGTCGATCGACTGCGGGTCCAGGCCGACCAGGCCGAACACGCCAGCCTGCTTCACTTCGGCCACGTACGCGGTGCGCTCGCCGGCCTGGCAGGTCAGGGTCACGGCCAGCACGACTTCAAAGGCATTCTCGCCCAGACGCTGGACCTGCTGGTTCAGGTTGAGCTGCAGTTCCGGCTGCACCTGGTCATTGAAGATGGTCGGTGCATTCGGCGACTCGAAGGAGACGTCCTTGACGTAGATCTTCTCGACGGTGAACGCGGGGCCGGTGGCGGCATCGACCGGCGCGACAGCGCCGTTGGTGGTCTCTTCGGACATTTCCAGTAACTCCAGTGAATGCAATGAAAACGATGGTCGAATTACTGCGATGGGGGCGGCGGAGGGCGCAAACAAGGCCACTTCCGCCACCACCTGCGATCAGTTACGGCCCTTGACCAGCGGCAGTTCTGCCTGCTGCCACGCGGGGATGCCGCCGTCGAGCACGAAGACCTTCTCGAAGCCGGCCTTCTTCAACGCCTTGGCGGCGGTCTCGGACGCATTGCCGCTGCGGCACACAAGTACCACCGGGGCCTGCTTGGCGTTGGCCACCAGCTTGTGCTCGGGGCCGAACGCGCTGGCCTGGGCACTGCGGCTGCCGGCAATGTGGCCCTTTTCGAAATCGGCGCTGGGCGACAGGTCAACCACCACCGTGCCGCCCGCGTTGATCAGCTGGGTCAGTTCGGCGGGCTTGATGCCCTTGAAGCCCCGGAACAGGCGGCGGATTTCGGTGACGATGAGGGCCACGGTCAGGCCGACCAGGGCCGCGGACAGCATCGGGTTTCGGCCTGCGAAGGCCAGCAACTCTTCGTAATTCACTCAGGTCACGGGTCGATTAAGCGGGCGCCGATTGTCGCACAAGCCGGACGCGACCCGTCACTGCCCCTGCCAGAGGTCCGGCAGGCCCGCACTTTGCCACCAGCGCTTGGCTTCCGGATCCCAGCGCCAGCGCTCGGTCACCACCACGGTGCGCTCGGCCTGGGTGTTCTGGTTGATCACCCCGATTTCCACCCGGCGCTCGACCTGGCCCCCGTCCAGCGATGCGCTGCTGCGCTCGCGGTAGGACGATACGCGCAGCTGGGCATAGCGGTTGAGCTCGAATTCGGTCGGCGGCTTGGACTTGCGCAGCTGCGGGTCCAGATAGGCGATGGCATCGTCCATGCTGCCCCAGCGGATGGTGGCGCCGTAGGCGATCTGGGTCTCTTCCAGCAGCTTGCGCTGCTTGCGGCTGAGGTCGTCGGCGGCAGCACCGGCGGCGGCGCTGAGCAGCAGCAGGGAACACAGGAGGATCTGGATGAGGCGGCGCATCGGTGGGTTCCGCAGGGCGTCAGCCTGCCATCCTACCCTTTGGCGAAGGCAACGAAACGACCGCTGAATTCGGCCGCGGCCTTGCCATCGGCGCCGGGCTGGGTCGCGACAATGCTGATGCGGGCCTTGCCGCGCTGGCGGAAGGTAGCCAGGAAGGTGTCCCACGCGCCACTTCCGGTGGCTTCGGCGTGGGCATGCAGGTCCTCATAGACCGGTGCCAGGTAGCGCAGGTTGCTGTCGGCCACGTAGACCTCGGCGTCGTGGCCGGCCAGGCGCAGGCGCAGGCTCACCAGCGCCCAGCCGGACAGGGTCAGCACCGAGGCCAGGCTGCCGCCGAACGCGTTGCCCTTGTCATTGACGTTGGCCACCAGCGGCGCGGTGATGCGCAGCACGCCGTCGGCATAGCCATCCAGGCGGATCTGCATCGCGCGGACCGCCGGCATGCAGTCCAGCACGTCCTGCAGGGCAGCCAGCGAAGAGGTCAGGGCATCAACAGCCATCAGCAGCAACCACGACAACAAAGGGCCCGCATAATGACGGGAATGGCCAACCATACGATACCCACTGGCTGGACCCTGATCTCACTGCGCCCGCAGGGTCAGCAGGCGGCGCTGCGGCATGCCGCAGCAGGGCTGGGAGGCCGTACCGTCGCGCTTTCGCCCTGGCGGCTGCAACGTCTGCAGGACATTGCCGCATTGCAGCAATTACAACGGGCGCTGACCAGCGATCGGGTGGTGTTCACCAGCCCGGCCGCCGTCGCGGCAGCGGCCAGCCTGTTACCGCTGGCGGCAGCGCAACGCAGCCCGTGGCTGACGGTGGGTGAAGGCACTGCGCGCGCGCTGCTGGCGCATGGCGTCGCCGACGTCCACGCGCCCCAGCGGATGGACAGCGAAGGCCTGCTGGCGATGCCGGTGCTGGGCGATGTGCGGGGCATGCGGATCGGGCTGGTGACCGCACCGGGAGGGCGTGGCCTGATTGCCGCCGAACTGCAGGCCGCAGGCGCACAGATCACCCGTGCCGATGTCTATCGACGGCTGCCGCTGCGCTTGTCGCGGCGCATGCTGGCGCGTTTGGCGCGTTCTCCGACGCCCTGGCTGCTGGCAGTCAGCAGTGGCGAGGCCTTGCAGCGTTTTTGGCAGCAGCTGCCTGCGCACTGGCAGCAGCGGCTGCAGGCGAACGCGATCGCGCTGGTGGCCAGCGAGCGGCTGGGCGCGCAGGCGCAGGCACTGGGGCTGACCCGGGTAGTGCGCAGCGAAGGTCCCACCCATCTTCAGTTGATCGCCGCTGCACACACGGCGCTCACCGGCCCGGCAGCGACCTGAACAGGCACCCGGCAGTGGCTTGCCGGTGTCGTTGGCAACAGTGATGCTGTGCACAACGCTGCCTGCCGGATCTGTTCCGGCGTTGCCGCCGACAAGGAAGCCCGATGAACGACACTCTGCCGCCCGCTCCATCGCCCCATCGCCCCGTGCGCTGGCTGCTGCCGCTTGCCGTGCTGGCGGTGCTTGGCGCGGGCGGCTATGCCGGTTACCACTATTGGCAGAAGCAGCAGAGCGACCAGCGGGCACAGGCACAGACCACCGCCGTGCAGCTGAAGGGACTGGAGGCCACGGTCGAGGCCTTGCGCCGCGACCAGCGCGCTGCCAGCCAGCGCCTGCAGGATGCGGCCACCACCAATCGGGTGCTGCGCGACGAAATGCTGGGCCTGTCGCAACGCAGTGCCTTGCTGGAAGAAAACCTGGCCAAGCTGGCCGACAGCGCCAACCAGGGCCGCCAGGCGGTGCAGCGCGATGAGGCCGAACTGCTGCTGACCCAGGCCGCGCAGCGGCTGGCCTTCGCCGATGACGTGGATGGTTCGCGCCGGCTGTATGCGCTGGCCGCCACGGCACTGGCAGATCTTCCCGACAGCGACGGCCTGAACCTGCGTCAGGCACTGGTGCAGGAACGCAACGCGCTGGATGCGTTGGGCGTGGGCCCTCGCGTGCAGTCGCTGCAACGCCTGGACGCGCTGGGCAAGGCCCTGCAGGGCCTGCCTTCGCAGATCACGCAGACACCCGCCGACAACACCGCGAAACCGTGGTGGCAGGCCGCGCTGGCGCCCTTCGTGGACATCACCCCGAGCCGTCTGAACGGTCCGCTGACCTCGGCCGAGCGCACCACCATTGACACGGCGCTGCAGCTGGAACTGACCCTGGCCCGCGCCGCGATCGAGCGCGGCGACGGCAGCGGCCGCGATGCCGCGCTGAACAGAATCGATCTCTGGGCGCAGCGGCGCTGGCCGGATTCACCGGACCTGCGCGCGCAACGTGCTGAACTCCATGCCCTGCGCACGCTGCCATTGCAGGCCGATGACACCGTGCTTGGCAGCACCCTGCAACAACTGCGTACCCAGACCGACCGGAGGTAAGCCCGTATGAAACCCCTGCAATCACTGGTCGTGCTGTTGCTGGCAGTGGCGATTGGCGTAGTTGCCGCGCAATGGCTCGGCACCGATGACCTGAACCGCTACGGCGAAGTGACCCTGCGCTACGCCGGCTACGACTACCACAGCAACCTGCCGAAGGTGGCGCTGCTGTCGGTGATCGGCGTGCTGGTGCTGTGGCTGCTGTGGAGCCTGATCGCCGCACCGTTCCGTGCCTGGGGCCGCTACCGCCGCAAGCAGGGCCGGGTGCGCCTGATCGATGGCCTGCTGGCGTACGAGCATGGCCAGTGGCAGCGTGCCGAGAAGCTGCTGGACGGCGCCGCCAAGGATCCGGAAGTGAGTGGCGTTGCACTGGCCAATGCCGTGCGCAGTGCGCAGGTGCGCGCCGATGCACCCGCTGCCGAGGCGCTGCTGCAGCGTCTGGGCGAAAGCGATGCGACGTTGCAGGCGTTGCTGCGCGCCGAACAGCTGCTGGCCAACGATCTGCCGGTGGATGCGATCAACGCACTGGACGTGGCGGCGATCCAGCCGCTGCCGCCGCGCGGTCTGTGGCTGCGTACCGAAGCGCTGGCACGCGCTGGCCGCGCGCACGAGGCTTATGGCCAGCTGGGCGCACTGCGCCAGACCAAGGTGCTGCCGGCCGAGGCCAGCAGCGAACTGGAAGCGCGCCTGGCCGCGCAGGCGCTGCTGGAAGCGGGCGACGTCAACGCCCTGGCTGCGCAATGGGAAGCAACGCCGAAGGCGCTGCGACCGACCCCGGACGTGGTTGCCGCCTACGCCACCCGTGCGGTTGCACTGGACTGGGACGAACCGGCGTTGCTGGCGCTTGAGCAGGCGCTGGATCATCGCTGGGATGACGAACTGGTGGCGCTGTATGGCCGTCTGCCGGCCGAGCGTCTGGCTACACGCCAGGCCAACCTGCAGCGTTGGCGCAACGTGCACGACGATTCGGCAGCCCTGCGCCTGGCCCAGGGCCGCATCGCTTTGGCGCAGCAGCAGTGGGACGCCGCCGACGCGTTCCTGCATGAAGCCATCGCCGCGGGTGCCGGTGCCCCTGCATGGGAGGCGCTGGGCGAAGCCTTCGCACAGCGTGGCGAGCACGTGCTGGCCGCGCAGTGTCTGACCAACGCACTGCGCCTGCAGCGTGGCGAAGACAGCCTGGCGCTGGTGCGGGCATCGGCAGCGGCCACTGACACGCCGCTGCATGCGACCGTTGAAGAACAGTCGATTGCACCGTTGCCGCCGGTGTATGACGCCAACGAGGAACGCGACGAATTCGGCAACCCGCGGATGCCGTAACCGGCTTCGGTAGACGCCAACCTTGGTTGGCGCACGGCCGCACCCGTATAACGAGAACGCCGCCCATCGGGCGGCGTTCTTGTATGTAGATCCACGCCATGCGTGGATGCTCATCGAGCAGTGCCAAGCGAGCTTGGCATCTACCAGAGCAGCGCATCAACGTTCGATGATCGCCACCACGCCCATGCCGCCGGCGGTGCAGATCGACACCAGCGCACGGCCACCGCCGCGCTCGGCCAGCTGCTTGGCGGCCGTGGCGATCACGCGTGCACCGGTGGCGGCGAACGGGTGGCCGGTGGCCAGCGACGAACCCAGCAGATTGATCTTGTCCGGGTCGATACGCCCCATCGGCGCATCCAGGCCCAAGCGGTTGCGGCAGTAATCCTCGCTCTCCCACGCGCGCAGGGTGCACAGCACCTGTGCGGCGAAGGCTTCGTGGATCTCGTAGATGTCGAAGTCCTGCAGGGTCAGGCCGTTGCGCTTGAGCATCTCCGGCACGGCCACGGTCGGCGCCATCAACAGGCCTTCGCCGTGCACGAAATCGACGGCCGACACGTGTGCATCGCGCAGGTAGGCCTGCGGCTCGTGGCCATGTGCGCGCGCCCACTCTTCGCTGGCCAGCAGCACGGCAGCGGCGCCATCGGTCAACGGGGTGGAGTTGGCAGCAGTCAGGGTGCCGCGGCCGGACACCTTGTCGAAGGCCGGCTTCAGCGTCGCCAGCTTCTCCAGCGAGGTGTCGGCGCGCAGGATGTTGTCGCGCTCGACACCGCGGAACGGCGCGATCAGGTCGTTGAAGAAGCCGCGCTCATAGGCGGCAGCCAGTTTCTTGTGCGACGACACCGCCCACTCGTCCTGCGAGTCGCGCGAGATGTTCCACTCCTTGGCCATGTCCTCGCAGTGGTCGCCCATGCTCTTGCCGGTACGCGGCTCGGCCACGCCCGGGAACTCCGGCTTGAGCTCGGCGAACTTGAAGCCTGAGGTCAGCGCGCGGATCTTGTCGCCAGTGCTCTTGGCACGGTTGGCCGCCAGCAGCCGCGCACGCAGCTTCTTGCCGTACACGATCGGCACGTCGGAGGTGGTATCGGAACCGCCGCCGATGCCGGACTCGATCTGGCCCAGCGCAATCTTGTTGGCGACCGTGATGATGCTGTCCAGCGAGGTACCGCAGGCGCGCTGCAGGGTGATGCCGGGGGTCAACGGCGACAGGCCCGAGGACAGCGTGGCTTCGCGGCCCAGGTTCCAGTCGCTGGAGTGCTTGATGACCGCACCCATCGCCACTTCGCCCAGCTGCTGGCCGTGCAGGCCGAAGCGCTCGACCAGCGCTCCCAGCGTGCGCACCGACATGCCGAGGTTGCCGACATCCGAATACGCGGTGTTCTGGCGGCAGAACGGAATGCGGACGCCACCGAGGATGGCGACGGGACGAGCGTTGGGCATGGAGATACCTGGCATGGATGAGGGTGTCTGCAACATGGCCTGCACGACAGAGCAGGCATAATGGGGCCAAGTGTAGCTGCCGCCCTGTGATGGGCCAACCGTGGAACCATGAGCAAACCCGACCCTGCGATGAATGCCCTTGGCGTGCTGGCCCTGGAACTGGCCGGCGGCGAAATCCCCCGCCAGGCGGTGCTCAGCGCTGAACAGGCCGGTGAACTGGCCGAACGCGTCGGCCGCGACCTGTCCAAGCTGGTGCCACAGGTGGCCGAGCTGGACCTGGTGTTCGCCGCCGCCCATTTCGATCCGGCCGAAGTGCTTCGCCCGGGCTGGCCGATCCATCGCCGCCTGGAAGAACTGCAGATGCGCGCGCCCGGCCGCAACCAAGGCCCGCGCGTGCTGGCCTTCGGCGCCGATGCCAGCGGTGATGTACCGCTGCCATTCCAGGCCGACGCCACCCTGGTCGGCGGTGGCCTGCGGGTGGTGCCGTTCCTGCTGACCGGCAGCGAGGTGGCAACCACGGCGGCCGTGGCCGATGCACTGGAAGAGGTGCTGCTGGCCAATGGCATGGCCCATGCCGACACCGCGCTGATGGCACAGAACACGTTCGGTGCGCGCGTCGAGCATGCGCGCTATTTCACCGTGAACGACCTGGCCGCGATGATGTCGATGCAGTACGACAACCAGGGTCTGGCCGCGCTGTGGCCGCTGATTGAAACCGCGATCATGGCTCCGGGCCAGGACGAGTGGCTGAGTGACGCGCCCGAGCCGTTGCTGCGCTATACGCAGGGCGAAGCGCGCATGGCGCTGTTCGACCCGGCCGGCTGGTGCGCGCATTACAACCACGGCAAGGGTGACTGCGAACGCCTGCAGGGCATCTACGAGCAGTTCCTGATGCGCCAGCGGCAGATGGCCGCGGTGCTGGAAGCGCACGGTGTGCCGGTGCTGTTCGTGCATTGCGAAGCTGGGCAGGACGCACGCGAGCTGCTGGCGCGCTGATCTGGTGGTAGTGCCGGCCGCTGGCCGGCAGCCTTCAGATGTGCGATTGCCGGCCAGCGGCCGGCACCACCCCATGAAAAAACGCCGGCTTGCGCCGGCGTTTTCCGTTTCCTTACGGAGCTTTGTTGATCACCGCGCACGCCAGTCGCGCACCGGCGTTGCCGGTCGGCTGGGTCTTGTAGTCGTCCGCGTCGGCGTGGACGATCAGACCGCGGCCGATGATGTCGAAATCATCACCCTTGCCGATGTTGACGTTGCTCGACACCGGGCTGTCGATGGTGGCTACGCCCTTGTCGTCGGCCTTGATGTTGGGCATGTCGCCGCCGTGGTGCGGATCGGTGGCCACGTTGCCGTGGTCCTGCTTGCCCGGGTTGAAGTGGCCGCCGGCGCTCATGCCGTCCGGCGCGCTGCAGTCACCCTTCTCGTGGATGTGGAAGCCGTGCTCGCTGCCCGGCTTCAGGCCGGTGATCTGGCCGGACGCGTGAACCTTGCCGTCGACCAGCTTGAAGGTGATCGAGCCCTTGGTTTCATTGCCCTGGGTCGGTGCCAGCTCGGCAGTGGCCGAGGTTTCGGTGGTTGCTGCCGGGGCTGCGGCCGGCTCAGCCGGGGCCGCAGTGCCTTCAGCCGGGGTGGCCGCCGGGGTTTCGGCGGCCGGTGCTGCCGGCTGCTGGTTGCAGGCGGCCAGGCCCAATGCAGCGATAGCCGCGAAAAGCGAAGTGTGGATCAGACGCATGGAAACTCTCCTTGGAAAATGCCGGTGGCGTGATCAGCGGGTTACCCGGATCACGCCGCAGGCGATGCGGACGCCGGTATTGCCGGCGGGCTGGCTGCGATAGTCGTCGGCCTTGGCATGCACCACCAGTGCACGTCCGGCGATATCCGTGGCGGCGCCTCCGCCCAGGGTAACGCCCTTCAGATGCACATCGATGTTGGCACGGCCCTGCGCATCGGCCTGCAGGTTGTCGATGTCGCCCAGGTGGTGCTTGCCACTGCCGGCACGACCGTGCGCGACACCGGCGGGATTGAAGTGGTTGCCGGCGCTGCTGGCGTCCACCGCGCTGCAGTCGCCGCGCTCATGGATGTGGAAACCGGCCTGCTGCATCGGCTGCAGGCCTCCCACCAGACCGGTGAGGTGCACGCCGCCGGCTTCCACCATCAACGCCAGGCGGCCACTGACGATGCTGGCCGAGGCAGGCGCCAGGTTGGCTTCGGCCTGCTTGGCGGTGCTGACCACCGTTGCCGGTGGCGGTGTGGGTTGCGGCTTCTTCGGCGCGCTGCCACAGGCGGACAGGAGCACGGCGGCGGACAAGGGCAGAAGGGCGAAGGACAAACGCATCGAGGACTCCTTGCAGGTAACACTACGGACGGCATCGTCCATGGAGGATCAACAGTTCGGCAAGCGGGTGCGAGGATCGCGTGCAGGCATCGTTCAATGGCCGCCGCGGCGGCGACCGGCGCCCAGCTTGCGGGTAAGCGTATTGCGGCCGAGGCCCAGCCGCGCAGCGGCTTCGGCGCGCCGGCCATGGGTGATCTGCAGCGCGGCCTCCAGCAGGGCGTGGTCGACCCGTTCGCGTACCTGTGCGTGCAGGCCCTCGGTGCCTTCGGCCAGCTGCCGGCGTGCCCATTCTGACAGCAGCGCTTCCCAATGGCCCGGATCACCAGCGGCCGTGCTGCTGCGCCGGCTGCGGGTGCGGTTGAGCGCGGTATCGACATCGGCCACACCGATGGTATCGGCAGCGGCCAGTGCAGCCATGCGCCAGCACACGTTTTCCAGTTCGCGGACGTTGCCCGGCCAGTCGTGCTCGCGCAGCGCCTGCAATGCGGCCGCGGTCAAGCGCTTGGGCGGCGTATCGAGCTTGCGTGCGGCCGCGGCCAGGAAGGTGGTGGCCAGCTGCGCGATGTCCTCGCGGCGCTCGCGCAGCGGCGGCAGCTGCAGTCGCACCACGTCCAGGCGGTGCAGCAGGTCGGCACGGAATTTCCCCTGCGCGACCAGGCCTTCCAGATCCTGATGGGTGGCGGCGACCACGCGTACATCGACGCGGATCAGTTCGCGTCCACCCACACGGAAGAATTCCCCCTGCGCGAGCACACGCAGCAGGCGCGTCTGCAGCGGCAACGGCATGTCGCCGATTTCATCGAGGAACAGGGTGCCGCCGTTGGCCTGCTCGAAGCGGCCGATGTGGCGCCGCTGCGCGCCGGTGAACGCACCCGCCTCATGACCGAACAGCTCGCTTTCCAGCAGCTCGGCGGGAATCGCGGCGGTGTTCAGGGCAACGAACGGATGCTGCGCACGCGGTGATTCGCGGTGCAGCGCATTGGCCACCAGTTCCTTGCCGGTGCCGGTCTCGCCGATGATCAACACCGCCAGCGGCGCCTGCGCGAGGCGACCAATGGCGCGGAACAGCGCGCGCATCGGTGGCGTGTCGCCCACCAGCTGCGGCGGCTGGTCGCTGGGCGCGTCTGCGGCGGGAGTGGGCGCAGCCAAGGCCGGCGCCACTGCAGGCAGCACGCGCTGGGCCAGCGCCACTGCATCATCCAGGTCGAATGGTTTGGACAGGAACTCGTGCGCACCGCCGCGGAACGCACCGGCGGTACTGGCGACATCGGTGTAGGCCGACATCACCACCACCGGCAACTGCGGCAGCGCGGCCTTCAGCTTGTCCAGCAGCACCAGGCCATCGTCGCCGGGCATGCGCACGTCGGTGAACAGCAGCGCCGGCGGCGGGCTTTCGGCCAGCGCCTGCAATGCGGGTGCAGTGCTGTCGAAGTCAAGCACCTGGTAGCCGGCCTCGCGCAGCGCGGTGCACAGCACGAAGCGCACGGCGCGGTCATCGTCGACCACCCAGATGCACGGCGCGGACGAGGAAGACTCAGACATCGCGCGGGGCCTCCTCGGCGGTGGCAGTGCCGTTGCCGATCGGCAGCAGCAGGGTGAATACGGTATGGCCCGGGCGCGACCGGTAGGTCAGCGTGCCGCGATGTTCGCGCGCGACCTGCTGGGCAAGCGCCAGGCCCAGGCCAGTGCCTTCGGCGCGACCACTGACCAACGGCAGGAACAGGTGTTCGGCCAGCTCTTCAGGCACGCCACGGCCGTCGTCGGCGATTTCCAGCCGCAACGCCAGGGTGTGCAGCTGTTCGGCGATGCGCACACCGTGTTCAACGCGGGTGCGCAGGGTGATGTTGCCGGCGCCGGCCTGGATGGCATTGCGCACCAGGTTCCAGACCGCCTGGGTCAGGCGATCGGCGTCGCCGTCAAATTCGGGAATGCTGGGATCGTAATCGCGCTGCAGGCGCACCGCCCAACCGGCCTCGTTCTCGGCCAGGCGCAGCACGCGCTCCAACGCGGCATGGATGTTCAGCGGCGCATGCGGCGCGGCCGGCGCCGGTGACAGCAGCTGCTCCAGCAGGCCATTGAGCCGCTCGATCTCCGAGCCGATCAGATCGATCAGCTCGCGTTCGCTGGCATCGCGCTGCACGGCGCGGCGTGCCAGCAGCTGCGCGGCGCCCTTCAAACCGGCCAGCGGATTGCGCAGCTCATGCGCCAGGCCCTTCAGCGCCGCACTGAGCGCGCTGGGCAGGGCCTGGGTCGGGTCGAGTCCGGGAAACTCATCGACCGGATGCGCCTCCAGCAGCCAGCCGCCATCGTCGCGGCGGCTCATCCAGCCTTCGGCGAAACGCGCCGCCTCACCGGGCAAGGCCAGCGCCAGCCGGTTCAGGCGCAGGCTGTCGCGCTCGTCGCGGGCCAGGAAATGGGCCAGCGCCTCACCCTGCACTTCCAGCGCGGCCAACGGCTGGCCGAGCAGGCGCCGGCCGCTGACGCCCAGCCAGCGCGCGAAGGCCGGGTTGCAGCCGGCGATGCGGCCATCGGGCCCGGACCAGGCCAGCGGTGTGCCGAGGGCGTCGAGGGACGGCGGGGGTGCAGGGTCGGACATTGCACCAATGTAGTGCAAAACAGGGGCATGGGGTCCGGGGTCGGATCCCTTTCCACAAGGAAAGGGCTCTGACCCCATCAAGCCGAATGCGTCGAGCGTGGTCTGATTACCCGATTCCCACAGCAACACGCCGTCGACACACTGCCCTCTGCATCAGTTTTCGAGCAGCCCTCCCATGCGAACCGTTCCCTACCCCACTCCCGGCGAGATCCTGCTGCACGAATTCCTGGAGCCGCTGGGCATCACCCAGCACCGCCTGGCCAAGGCGATCGGCGTGTCGCAGCGCCGGATCGGCGAGATCGTCACTGGCCATCGCGCCGTGACGGCGGACACCGGGCTGCGCCTGTCCCGCCACTTCGGTGTGTCCGACATGTTCTGGAACGGCCTGCAGGCCGATTTCGATGCGGTGACGAGCAAAGCAGCGACGTGAGGTTGTTCCGGGGTCAGAGCCCTTTCTTTGAAGAAAGGGATCCGACCCCTTGCACCAGCGTTGCGGATTACAGCTTCATGTTGAGGCCGACGAAGACCGCGCGCCCCGGGGCAGGCGAGAACATCGGCCGGGCGCTGTCCCAGAAGAAACTGTCGTACCACGCGTAGGCGTATTCGCGGCCGGTGACGTTCTTCAGCTGCAGGTCGACGCTCCAGGCCGGAGTGATCTGGTACTTGGCGCTGAGATCGAGCACGGCGAAGCCACCGAACTTGCCCGTGACGTTGCGCTCTTCCAGATAGTAATCGCCCTGCGCACGCGCCTGCAGGCCCAACTGCAGGGCATCGCTGGCCTGGTAGTCCAGACCGAGGTTGCTGATGTGGCGCGGCGTGGCCGCCACTTCGCGGCCCTGCAGGGACACGCCGGGGGCGCGGTCGTCGCGGGTGATCTTGGCCTCCTGGTAGGCATGCGAAGCCCACAGGGTCCACGCGTCTCCCAGCTGCGCGCTGATCTGCGCATCCACACCGCGGCGGCGGGTCTTGCCCAGCGTGACCGTGGTGCCGGTGGCCGGCATGTTGGACACTTCGTTTTCCGCATCCTGCTGCCATACCGCCAGGCGGGCCTGGCTGCCGGCAAAGGGCTGGAATTTCAGGCCCAGCTCCATGCCAGTGTTGGTGGAGGGCTGCATCGGTGCCTGCCCGGGGGTGAGGTAGGCCGGCGCGGTGGAACCGGTCAGCACCTGGAACGTGCGCCCCCAGTTGGCATAGACGTGGGTGTGTTCGCCCAGGCTGTGGATGACGCTCAGCTTGGGCTGGCCGATGCTGCCGTAATCCTGCAGGCGGCCGGTGGAGCCGTTCATCAGCCGGGTGTGTCCGCTGAAACGGTCCACGCGGTAGGCCGGCACGATCTTCCATGCGTCGGCTGGCTGGTAGATCGCCTGCACGTACGCGCCCCAGTTGTCGAAGCTGTGGCGGTCGTTGTTCTGCACGCGTGCCGGTGGACGGCTGAAATCGGTGGGCTCGGCGTAGGCGTAGCGCTCGCGGACGTAGCCGTTGTCCTGCTGCTCGTAGTTCACCCCGCCTTCCACGGTGAGCATGGCACTGGCCTGCCAGGTGAGCGTGCCGAGCAGGCCGGTCTGGCGCTCGTCCCACAGCCTGCGCTGGCGCGGCAGATTGCCGGTGGGCAGATCGCTGAAGGTCACCCGGCGGTCGTCTTCATAGCGGTTGTAGTACAGCCGCGTGCCGAAGGTCACCGCGTCGGTCAGCTTCATGTCCAGGTGCGCAGCGAACTGGCGCATGTCGCGGTCATCGCCGTCATTGGCATTGCGCAGGTCGCTGCGGCGACGGCCCGCATGCAGCTCTTCCGCCGTCATGAAACCGGGTTCGTCGGCCTCATGGTGGTAGGCGCGCGCGGTCAGGCCGATGCGCAGCCCGTCCTCCAGCGAACCGAAGAACCACTTTCCGCCCAGCGAGTATTTCTTCGAGCTGTCGTGGTCGCGGTAGCCGTCGCTGGCCTGGGTACCGACGAAGTAGTTCTGCGCGAAGCCGTCGGCTTCGCGGCCCACTGCCAGTTGCGCATCGCGGGTGTTGTAGCTGCCATAGGCCAGGCGCGCGTCGGTGTAGGTGCCGCCCTGGCGCGTACCGAAGTTCACGTTGCCGCCGATGTTGTGCAGGCCGTAGCGCGGGTCGTTGGTACCGCGCACGACTTCGATGTAGCTGATTTCCAGCGGAAACAGCATGTCGATGAAACGCTGGTTGCCGCTGTTGACGTTGCTGGGGATGCCGTCGATCAACGTCTTGATGGCATTGAGGTAGCCCTCGCCGTTGAAGGCGCGGAAGCTGACCTTGCCCGACTCGGCACCCTGCCGGGTTTCGGTCAGCTGGATGCCGGGCATCTGCCCAAGCAGTTCCCAGCTGTGCGACACGTTGCGGCTTTCGATCTGGTCCGCGCCCAGCACATCCACCGAGGTCAGCACCTGGTGCGCGCTCAGTTGTCCCTCGCTGTGCTGGTGCACATCGACCTTGCCCAGGGTGAGCGCAGCGTCGGCGGACTGGGCGAATGCTTCAGGAGCGAACGGGGCGGCCGCGAGCGCGGCCACCAGCGTGGGAGTCTTCATTGGGAGGCGGGCGGAAGGCGAGAAATGAAACTTTATAACATTTCGATTTCGCCAGCCATCCGATGATTGCAGGCCCCTCGACCTTAGACAGGGTAGCCGGTGGCTTCCCGGGCCTTCTTCCAGGCAATCTCAAACTCGCGCGCGCTGATCTCGTCGTCTTCGTCGAAATCCATGAACGACACCGGCTGGTCAGCCAGCAGGAAACGATCATCGCTGTGGGCATGCTCATCGGCCCAGACCATCTTGGTGCCGTAGATCTCCACCTGGCGCACGATCTTCTCGCCACGGGCTTCCATCAGCACGTTGCCCTTGCCCAGGCCCGATTCGGCCCAGTGCTTGTAGTACTTCTTCGTGTTGGATTTTGCGTTGTTCTTTGCGTATTTCATTGCATTTGTCCTGGCCGCAGGTGCGGCCGGAGAGATCGGAAGGGCGCCATTATCAGGCATATGGGGTCAGATCCCTTTCCTGCGGAAGGGGATCTGACCCCTGCTGACCTACTGCGGCAACGCCACGCCCTTCGGCCACAGCATCCACAGGTTGCCCTGCTGCTTCATGTCGCCGGCCAGCTTGCCGGCGGCATCGCCGCTGCCCCAGTACAGGTCGGCACGTACCTCGCCGGCAATGGCGCCACCGGTATCCTGCGCGGCCACCGGGCGCACCACCGGCGTGCCGTCCGGACGCGTGGTCGACAGCCACAGCAGGCTGCCCAGCGGCACCACGGTGCGATCCACCGCCACGCTGTAGCCGGCGGTCAGCGGCACGTTCAATGAACCACGCGGGCCTTCCGGGCTGTCCGCGCTGCGCACGAAGAACACGTAGCTGGGATTGCTGCGCAGCAGCTCCGGTACGCGTGCCGGATGTGCCTTCGCCCATGCGCGGATCGCGTCCATGGTGACGTCTTCCTTCTTCAGCTCGCCCTGCTCCACCAGCCAGCGGCCGATCGCGCGATAGGGATGGCCGTTCTGCTCGGCGTAGGCCAGCCGCACCTGCTTGCCATCGGCCAGGCGCACCCGTCCCGAGCCCTGGATCTGCAGCAGCTGCAGGTCCATCGGATCGGTCAGCCAGGCCAGCACCGGCGCCTTGGCCCCCTTGCTGGCGATGCTGCCGGCGTCGTCGTAGGGCTTGAGCACCTTGCCCTCCACGCGACCGCGCAGGCGCTTGCCCTTCAATTCGGGGTAGAGACTCTCCAACTGCACCACCACCAGATCATCGGGTGTGCCGTACACCGGCACCGTGGCCTTGTCGGTGCGGGTGAGGCTGCCCGGATAGATGGGTTCGTAGTAGCCGGTGATCAGGCCGTCGGCGCGATGGCCGCCGGCGCGAAGGGAATAGACATCGAGATTGCGCTGCAGGAATGCGCGGATCGCGCTGGCGTCCTTGTCGGATACGGTGCTGGCGGTCGCGCAGGGCTTGGCCCAGGTCGCATCGCTCTTCAGCCGGGTGCAGCTGCTGCGCCAGGCGACGAAGCCTGCCTGCAGGTCGGCATCGGATACGGCCGGCAACGTCGTCCAGTCGACCTTGGCGTAGGTAGCGGCAGGCTTCACTGCGGCAGGCGCTTCGGAACGGGTGCCGGTGGTGGAACAGCCAGCAAGCACGGCAAGCGCAAGAAGGCTCCAGCACGTACGGTTGAAGGGGGCGATGAGGTCAGTCATTGCCTCAATGTAGTGCAATCGGGCGTGGCGCAGGACCGGGATCGCATCCTGTGCCACACGGTGGCCCCTATCGCTTGCCGCCCAGCAACTCGCTGCTGCGGGTGGCGAACACCGGCGGCGGCACGTCCAGCACGGTATCGCGCACGACGCGACCGGCGAGGAAGTCGACGATACTGCGGGCGATGGCCGGGTTGCCGGTCCACAACTCGTTGTGATGGCTTGCATTTCGCACCAGCAGCGAGTGGCCGTTGCTGAAGCCCGGCCGCAGCGCCTCGGCATTGGCCGGGGGCGTACGCCCATCCAGCGTGCCACTGATGAACAGCACCGGCACCTCGCTGTGCAGCGGGCCGCGGAAGCCCGCACCCAGATCGGCCAGGCCGAGGCCATCACCGATGGCCGGGAACGGGAAGTTCAGCCCGTCGCCGAACAGGCTCTGGCGCGCCTGTGCTTCGGCCAGCGCCCGGCGCTGCGGGCTCTGCCCGGAGGCGATGTCCATCGCCAGACCCATGGCCGGGAACTTCGCGAACTGGGCGCGCCCGATCAGCACCATGTCCGCCAGCGGGTCGTAGTTGCCCGTCTCGGCCTCACGCAGCACCAACGGCAGCCATTGCTGGGGGATGCGTTGCCCCAGCATGTTGGCGATGACGATCTGCGCGTCGTACAGGCCGATGGTGACCTGCTTGCCCTCATGCATGTGGCTGCGACCCTGTCGCGGCTGTTCCCGCAGCGCCTGCAGCACGCGGGTGACCGATCCGGCGAGGTCATCGAAGCCATCCTTGCGGGCAAGCACCGCCAGCTCCTGCAGCAGCGCGTCGCTGCTCAGCGGCAGCTTCAGCGTATCGTCGGGACCTTCGGACCCCATCAGCACCACGCGCTCAAGACCGGCACCGTGCAGGCGCACCGTGGCCAGGGCCAGATGGGTGCCATAGCTCATGCCCCACAGGCTGATCTTCGGTACGTCCAGCGCGCGCCGCAGGTCGTCGAGGTCGCCGGCACTCTCGGCCGTGGTGTACGCGCCGAGATCGACACCGGCCTGACGCCAGAACGCTACACACTTCGCCGCCGTGGCCTGCACTGCGGCCAGGGCCGTATCGCGCTGCAGCGGTTGGGCGTCGTCGAAACGTGTTTCATGCGGACATTCCGGTGGCGGCTCGGACAGGCCAGCCCCGCGCTGGTCGAGCAGCAGCACGTCCGTCTCGCGCCGCACCTGGTCGAACACCGGCCAGCGCGGACCACGTGCGGTATCGATACCAGAACCACCCGGACCACCGGCCAGGTAGACCACCGGTGCGTTGCGGCCAGTGCCGGCCGTTGCACGCAGGCGCACCACCTTCAGGTGCAGCCGCGGACCGTCCGGCTCGCTGTGCCGTCGCGGCACCTCCAGCGTGGAGATCTCGGCAGCAATATCGCCATGGTTCTTGGTCTGCAGTGTGTAGGGCTCGAAGGCCAGCGCCGCCGGACCGGCCTGCGCGGGAATGGCGGCGGCGAGGGCCAGGCAGAGCGCGCCGAGGGCGACGGCCACGACGGGGCGACGAACCTGGAAACTGCCGGAAGACGTAGAGGCGCTGCGGGTCATGTTGGACTCCGATGGAAGGATGTGCGCCGCCAGCATCTGCTCCCTCGCAGCGCTGCGGACGCGCCCATCTGCCGAACGTCTCCAGACGCCGGTCCAATGTCTCCACGCAACCGATACGATGGCCGCCATGCAGATTCCACGAACCCTGGCTGTCCTTGCTGTACTGCTTGCGGCCGTGGCCGCTTGGCTGATCGTGTCGACGCCGCCACCGGAAATGAGGGTTGTGCAGGGAGCACAGATGGCACCTGCGAATGTCGGGTCATCCGGCGGACTGCCAACGCACCCACCGCAGAACCTGGCTTGGCGGCCGCTGGACCAGCAGCAGCTGGCGGAGTGGCATGGCCCGTACTGGCTGCGCTGGCAGGTGCCAGCGCCGGAAAGCGGCGCCGATCATGGACGTACAGTGAGGCTGTCGTTACGCGCTGCCAGCCAGCTGTACTGGAACGGGATGCCATGGATCAGCAATGGCGCTGTCGGTCGCACGCCGGAAGAAGAGAGGCCGGGGCGCGTAGACGTCGTGCGCGTGCTACCGCCGCCGTCGGGCAACGCCACCGATGAACTGCTGGTGCTTGCATCCAGCCAGCAGCAGCGTTTCGCCCTGCATGGCGCAGATGCGATGGTGCTGATCGCGCCAGCCCCTGTGCTGTACGGCCAGATCATCCTGCCATGGCTGATCGCGGCCTTCGCCACCGGTGCGCTGGCAGCCGCATGCCTGTATTTCCTGGCGGTGCTGCGTGGGCAGACACGCACACCCGGCGCGCGCCTGCTGCTGGCACTGGGTGTGGTGGGTCTGGCACTGCCCGCGGTCGAGGCGTGGCGATCATTGCTGGGCTACACCTATCCTTGGCATGGTGTTCGCCTGGTCGCGCTGCTGGCCCTGCATGTGGCCGCAGCGCTGCTGCTGCCGGTCTATCTTGCGCGTCGCTTCGACGTTCCCTTACCGAGAGCTGGTTGTTTCATCTATCTGGCGCTGATCATGGCAGCGGCCATCGCGCTGCCCGGCTTCGACACCCGCTCAGCGGCGGTGCTGCTGTTGAGCCTGCTCGCCTCGGTGTGGGTGCTGATGCGCGCGCCTGCCGACCAGGAAGACCGATGGCCGATCCTGGCGCTGCTGTCTGCGGGCCTGCTGGCGCTGCTGGTCGCACGCGGTGCCTTCCTTGATGGCCCTTACTTCCTGCTGCTGGCGGTGCTGATGGTGTTCCTTCTGCTGCGCCACGCCGCCCAGTCGCAGGCGCTGGACCGGCACAACGCCTGGCTGCGCGAAGAGCGCGCACGGCTTTCGTTGCAGTTGTTGCAACGGGGCATCCAGCCACATTGGCTGATGAACACGCTGACCTGCCTGCAGGAACTGATCGAGCAGTCGCCGATGCGCGCCAGCCGCCTGGTGGAGTCGCTGGCCGACCAGTTTGATCGCCTGCGCGACAGCAGCAGCCGCCAGAGCGTTCCCTTGCAGGACGAACTGGCGTTGTGCCGCAGCCATCTGGATATCGTCGGCCTTGCCCTGGACCAGCGCATGGTGCTGGAGGTTGATGGCGGGGATGCGGCGATTTCGCTGCCGCCGGGCATCCTGCACGCACAGGTGGAAAATGCACTGACCCATGCCGGCGCTGTTGCCTGTGCACTGCACCCTTTCCGCCTGCACGTGCAGCGCGACAACGCGCGCTGGATACTGGAACTGCGCAGTGCGCGAGGCTCCGCCCCGCACCGCGGCCGTGGCACGGGTACGCGTTACATCGAGGCTAGCCTGGCGGCGGCCAGCCCCACCGGCTGGAGCTTCGTGCAGGGCGTCGACGGTGACCATTGGTGTGGCCGGATCGAGCTGACATGCGCATCCTGATCGTAGAGGACGAACCGCTGGTGCGACAGCGCCTGCTGCGCATGTGCAGCGAGTTGGCCGGTGCACGCGCGCGTTTCGATGCGGTAGCCGATCTCGAAGCAGCCGGCGACCGGTTGCAACGCAGCGTCTACGACGGCCTGCTGCTGGACCTCAACCTTGGCGGCGACGATGGCTTCGAGCTGCTGCGCCGCGCGGTGGCCGGGCGCTACCAGTGCGTGGTGGTGTCGGCGCACCGCGAGCGCGCATTGCAGGCGTTCGAACACGGCGTACTCGACTTCGTGCCCAAGCCCTTCTCACGCGAGCGCCTCGCCCAGGCGCTGGAACGGCTGCTCGACACCGGTGGTGTCCGCTCCGGTCGCGCGCGTTATCTGGGTATCTGGCGCGCGCAGGGCACAGCGACCGTCGAACTGGCGGACGTGCTCTGGATACGCGCCGACGGCGACTACAGCCAAGTGCGCCTGCGCGATGGCCGCAGTGAACTGCATGACAAATCCCTGGCCGCGCTGGCCACGGTACTGCCTGCGGATTTCGTCCGCTGCCACCGTTCCTACCTGGTCAACCTGCGCCAGATCCACACGCTGCATGCGGCCTCAGGCAGCCGCTACTGGCTGGTGTTGAGCGACGGCAGCGAGTTGCCTGTTGGCCGCGCGCATGTGGCCACGCTGCGCGAAGCGTTGGGCATGGAAGGCGGGTAGCGCCGGGCCATGCCCGGCGGTTCGCAATCGAGGCCGCGCTTCGCGCTCGCCGGGCGTGGCCCGGCGCTACCGGTTATGGCGTCTGCAGCAACAGCGAATGCAGGATGCGCGCGTCTTCGGCGTCGAGTGTTGTCGGCAGGGTGTCGCTGCCACGGAAACGGCGGTGGAACGCCCGTACCGCTGCTTCGCGGTTGTCCAGCGGATAACCGAAGCGCGCCAGCGCGGCCCATGCATCGAAGCCTTCCGGCGCAGCACCGTCGGCAGCGCGCGGCCACACGCCGAAGCCGGCTTCGGCCAACTGCTGCCACGGGAAGAAGCGGCTGGGATCTTCCTTGCGCGTCGGCGCCAGGTCGGCGTGGCCGATCACCTGCCGCGGTGGGATGTTCAGCCGTTCAGTGAGATCGCGCAGCAGCACGATCAGCGATTCGATCTGCGCGGGGCTGAAGGGCGTACGGCCGTCATTGTCCAGCTCGATGCCGATGGACGCGGAGTTGAGGTCGGTGATGGTGCCCCAGCGCCCGGAGCCGGCGTGCCAGGCGCGACGCTCATCGGCCACCAGCTGGTAGCGGTGGCCATCGGCGCCGATCAGATAGTGCGCACTGACCCGCCCGCCGCTGTTGGCGGTACGCAGCGTATGCAGGCTCTGCTGCACCGATTTCTGCTCGGTGTGGTGGATGACGATGATCACCGGCGTGCGCGCGTTCTGGTTCGGCGACGGCACCCAGGTGGCAAGCGGGTTGCGGATTTCCTGCGGTGTGGACGCGCAGGCGGCCAGCAGCAGGCAGGCCGAGAGCATCAGGGAAGTGCGGATCGGGTGCATGGCCTGATTGTGCGTGATAAGCCCGGCCGATGCAGTAGAGCCACGCCATGCGTGGCTGGGCCACCGACCGTGCCGACCAACGGTCGGCACCCACCAAAGCAGGAGCAGTGCCAAGCAAGCTTGGCAGCTACCAGAGCGGGTGAGCGGCCCCGCAGGGCCGCCCACCACTACATCAGGCCTCGTAGGCCGATTCACCATGCGAGGTCACATCCAGGCCGGTGCGTTCGGCCTCCTCGGTCACACGCAGGCCGACCACCACCTTGACCAGCAGCAGGATCGCAGCGGTCACCACGGCCGACCAGACCACGGTAAGGCCGACGCTGACCACCTGCACCCACACCTGGTGGCCGATATCCAGATCGGCCTTGGTGCCGCCCAGCGACTGCGCGCTGAACACACCGGTGAGGATCGCGCCGACGATGCCGCCCACGCCATGCACACCGAACACGTCGGCGGTGTCGTCCACCTTCAGCAGACGCTTGAGGCCGGTCACGCCCCACACGCAGACCACGCCGGCAACCAGGCCGATGACGATCGCGCCGAGCGGGCCGACGGTACCGCACGCCGGGGTGATGCCGACCAGGCCTGCCACCGCACCCGAGGCCGCGCCCAGTGCCGACGGCTTGCCCTTGCTGATGGCTTCAACCAGCGTCCAGCCCAGCACCGCTGCGGCCGTGGCCAGCACGGTGTTGAGGAAGGCCAGCGAGGCGACGGTGTCGGCGGCGGCGGCGGAACCGGCATTGAAGCCGAACCAGCCGACCCACAGCAGCATCGCGCCGATATAGGTGAACGGCACGTTGTGCGGCTTCAACGCGGTCTGCCCGTAGCCCAGGCGCTTGCCGACGAACCATGCGGCCACCAGACCGGCCACACCGGCGTTGATGTGCACCACGGTGCCGCCGGCGAAATCGATCGCGCCCATCTCACCCAGGTAGCCACCACCCCAGACGATATGCGCCATCGGAATGTAGCTGAGGGTGAACCACAGCGCCGAGAACAGCAGCACCGCACGGAACTTGATGCGCTCGGCGAAAGCACCGACGATCAGCGCAGTGGTGATGCCGGCGAAGGTCGACTGGAAGGCGACGAACAGGTAATCCGGCAAGCCCTTGATCGGCGTGTTGCCCACCGACTCCGGGGTGAAGCCCTTGAGGAAGGCGAATTCGGTGAACGAGCCGAAGAACGGATTGCCGGCGCTGAACACTGCGCTGTAGCCATAGGCCACCCACAGCAGCAGCACCAGCGAGAACACCACCAGGATCTGGCTGAGCACCGACAGCACATTCTTCGAGCGCACCAGGCCGCCGTAGAACAGGGCCAGGCCCGGCACCACCATCAGCAGCACCAGCAGGGTGGAGGTGAGCATCCAGGCGACGTCGCCATGGTCATAGGCGGGCGCAGCCACCGCTTCGGCAGCAGCCGGCGCAGCGGCAGTCGGGTCCTGCAAGGGCTCGACGGCCACGGCCTCGCTCTGCAACGGCGTGACCTGGGCCTGGGCATGTGCACTGCCTGGCCAGATACCGGCGGCCAGCGCGCTGAGCAGCATCAGCAGGCACACCAGATGGAACCGGGCTTGCCACCCGGTGAGAAGGCGCATCTTCATGGGGGAGTCTCCGGAAGGGGGGTTACAGCGCGTCAGCGCCGATTTCGCCGGTGCGGATGCGGATGACCTGCTCGACAGCGGTCACGAAGATTTTGCCGTCGCCGATCTTGCCGGTGCCTGCAGACGACTGGATCGCTTCGATCACAGCGTCGGCACGCTCGTCGGTGACGACGGTTTCGATCTTGATCTTGGGCAGGAAGTCGACAACGTACTCGGCACCGCGATACAGCTCGGTGTGGCCCTTCTGGCGCCCGAAGCCTTTCACTTCGGTCACGGTGATGCCCGACACGCCGGCATCGGACAGGGCCTCGCGGACCTCGTCGAGCTTGAACGGTCGGATGATGGCGGAGATCAGTTTCATGCGCATGTCCCGATGGTGGATGGGGCCAGCGCGCCAACGCGCGATGGCATCAGGCAACCACGGGCCATCGTGGTGATGGCCGTGGCTGTTGCACCGGACACGAACCGGGCCGGGACAGCCGTGCCTCTCTCCTTGCACGGCCGACGCGGGAGGGAGGGCGGCCCATGTCGCGTATCCGGTCTCTCTCTTGCCCCTGGATCAGGGGTCCTTGGCGTGGGGTCAGAGCCCTTTCATGCATGAAAGGGATCCGACCCCGTGCAACGACCCCGATCTGACCGCGGCTCCCCAGCCGCGAAGACGGATGCGATGGCGGCGGGTGGGAGGGGGTACCCACCGCCATCGCAACCGGTCAGCTGGCGTAGTACAACTGGTATTCCAGCGGGTGGGTCGCCGCGCGGAACTTGGTCACTTCCTGCATCTTCAGCGCGATGTAGCCGTCGATGAAGTCATCGCTCATCACGCCACCGGCCTTGAGGAACTCGCGGTCCTTGTCCAGCGCTTCCAGGGCCTGGTCCAGCGAAGAGCAGACCTGCGGAATCAGCTTCTCTTCTTCCGGCGGCAGGTCGTACAGATCCTTGTCGCTCGGTGCGCCCGGGTCGATCTGGTTCTTGATGCCGTCCAGGCCGGCCATCATCAGCGCGGTGAAGGTCAGGTAGCCCGACTGGATCGGATCGGGGAAGCGCATTTCAATGCGGCGCGCCTTCGGGTTGGACACCCACGGAATGCGGCACGAGGCCGAACGGTTCCGCGCCGAGTACGCCAGCATCACCGGGGCTTCGTAACCCGGCACCAGGCGCTTGTAGCTGTTGGTGCCCGAGTTGGCGAAGGCGTTGATCGCCTTGGCGTGCTTGAAGATGCCGCCGATGTACCACAGCGCCATCTGGCTCAGGCCGCCGTAGCCGTCACCGGAGAACAGGTTGGTGCCGCCCTTGGACAGCGACTGGTGCACGTGCATGCCGCTGCCGTTGTCGCCGACGATCGGCTTGGGCATGAAGGTGACGGTCTTGCCATTGCGGTGGGCGACGTTCTTGATGACGTACTTCATCCGCAGCAGTTCGTCGGCCTTCTGCACCAGGGTGCTGAACTTGGTGCCGATCTCGCACTGGCCGGCAGTGGCCACTTCGTGGTGCTGCACTTCCACTTCGATGCCGACCTGTTCCAGGGTCTTGCACATCTCGGCACGCAGGTCGTGCAGGGTGTCGGTCGGCGGAACGGGGAAATAACCGCCCTTCACGCCCGGACGGTAACCGCTGTTGGCGCCGTCGTACTTTGCGCCGCTGTTCCATGCCGCTTCTTCCGAATCGACCTGGAAGAAGGTGTGGCCCATTTCATTGGCGAAGCGCACCGAATCGAAGATGAAGAACTCCGGCTCCGGGCCGAAGAACGCGGTTTCGGCGATACCCGAGGACTTCAGGTACGACTCGGCGCGCTTGGCGATGCCGCGCGGGCAACGGCCATACGGCTGCATGGTGGCCGGATCGAGGATGTCGCAGCTGATCACGATGGTCGGATCGGCGTAGAACGGGTCGACGTAGGCGCTGGCGGTATCCGGCAGCAGCACCATGTCCGATTCGGCGATGCCCTTCCAGCCGGCGATCGAGCTGCCATCGAACATCTTGCCTTCTTCGAACAGCGACGGCTCGACGATGCTGACCGGGAAGGTCACGTGCTGTTCGACACCACGCATGTCGACGAAGCGCAGATCGACGAACTCGATCTGGTTGTCCTTGATCAGCTTCTCTACGGTTTCCACGGACATCGGTACGACCTCGGATGGGAATGAATGCCTGCTGAGGTACAGCAATGACCGTGCCAACTTTTCGGCTTTCACAAGTCGTTGATTTCAAAGATCCCGCACCGCCAGAGTGCGAACCAGCGCGCACCAAAGCAGTGCGCGGATGTCCGCACGCACCCGTTTGGTGCGGCATGGATCGTCTATTCTTTCGAGCTTCTTCCGCCGCCAGCGCCCGCACCGTCCATGTCCGACCTGCTCTCCGCCCTGCTGCTGGGCATTCTCGAAGGCTTGACCGAATTCCTGCCGATCTCCAGCACCGGCCACCTGCTGATCGCCCAGCACTGGCTGGGCGCGCGATCGGACTTCTTCAACATCATCATCCAGGCCGGCGCGATCCTGGCCGTGGTACTGGTGTTCCGCCAGCGCCTGCTGCAGCTGGCCACCGGCTTCGGCCAGCGCGAGAACCGCGAGTACGTGTTCAAGCTCGGCGCGGCCTTCCTGGTGACCGCCGTGGTCGGCCTGGTGGTGCGCAAGGCCGGCTGGTCGCTGCCGGAAACCGTCAGCCCGGTGGCCTGGGCGCTGATCATCGGCGGCATCTGGATGCTGCTGGTGGAGGCCTATACCGCGCGCCTGCCTGATCGCGACCAGGTGACCTGGACGGTGGCCATCGGTGTCGGCCTGGCGCAGGTGGTGGCCGGTGTGTTCCCGGGTACCTCGCGCTCGGCCTCGGCGATCTTCCTGGCCATGCTGCTGGGCCTGAGCCGCCGCGCGGCCGCCGCCGAGTTCGTGTTCCTGGTCGGCATTCCCACCATGTTCGCCGCCAGCGCCTACACCTTCCTGGAACTGGCCAAGGAAGGAAACCTGGCCAGCGAGAACTGGACCGACGTCGGCGTCGCCTTCGTTGCCGCCGCCATCACCGGCTTCGTCGTAGTGAAGTGGCTGATGGGCTACATCAAGTCGCACCGCTTCACGGCCTTCGCCCTTTACCGCATCGCCCTGGGCGCTGCGTTGCTGCTGTGGTTGCCCTCCGGCAGCTGAACAGCGCCGGGGCACGGTAACCCCGTTGCCGGCCCCGATCCGTTTCCCCCTCGGTTCCCCAAGGAGAATCACCATGAACCGCAAGCTCACCCTGCTCCTCCCGCTGGCCCTGCTGGCCGCCTGCAGCCAGACCCCCGCCCCGGCCGGTACCGGCGGTGACGACCTGGCCCCGGCTGCGGCAAAGGCCGGCGACCAGAAGGCCTTGGCACACCTGGATGCGCAGCGCCTGCAGAGCCAGCACTGGCTGCTGCAGCAGGCCACCGCGGCCGATGGCAAGCGCATCGATGCGCTGTTCGCCCGCGAAGACAAGCCGGTCACCCTGGACTTCGCTGATGGCCGCCTGTCGGTCAGCAACACCTGCAACCGCATGGGCGGCGGCTACACCCTGGCCGACGGCAAGCTGAGCGTCAGCGCGATGGCCTCGACCATGATGGCCTGCACCGACAAGGCGCTGATGGCGCTGGACGAAGCCGTCTCCAGCCGTCTGCAGGGCGAACTGAAGGCCGAACAGGACGCCAACGGCGTGCTGACCCTGACCACCGCCAAGGGCGACGTGCTGGTGTTCAACCCGGAACCGACCGCTGAAACCCGCTACGGCGGCGCCGGCGAAACCGTGTTCCTGGAAGTGGCTGCGAAGACCCAGAAGTGCTCGCACCCGATGATCCCGGACTACCAGTGCCTGCAGGTGCGCGAAGTGAAGTTCGACGACAAGGGCCTGAAGCAGGGTGAGCCGGGCGCGTTCGAGAACTTCTACGGCAGCATCGAGGGCTACACCCACGAAGACGGCGTGCGCAACGTGGTGCGCGTGAAGCGCTACGAAGTGAAGAACCCGCCGGCCGATGCGCCGTCGCAGGCGTACGTGCTGGACATGGTGGTCGAGTCGGCCATCGAGAAGTGATGTAGAGCCGACCGCTGGTCGGCTGGCTCTTGAAGGGCGGCCGCGAGGTCTCCCTTCTTCGTTGTGGGTAGTGCCGGCCGCTGGCCGGCTGCTGCACACAGCTCCGGCGACATACGGAACATGCCGGCCAGCGGCCGGCACTACCCACATGCATCAGGGAGACCGACATGAAACGGACGTACATGATCGCACTGGCTTTGCTGGTCATCGGTTGTGGCAGCAGGGCATACGCCGCCAGCACACCCACCACCGACCAGCTTGAAGCCCGTCTGTGGCAGCTCGCACGCGCCACCGACGCGCAGGGCAAGCGCATCGACGCGTTGTTCGTCAGTGGCCGGGAGCCGTACACCCTGCGTTTCCAACCCGGCTACATGAGCGAGTTGAACCTGTGCAACTACGCAAGCAGCCAGTATCAGCTGCAGGGCGACCGGCTGATTCTGGAGAACGGGGTCGTTACCACTGCCGGCTGCATACGCGCCGAGGTTGCCGAGCAGCAACGGCGTGCCAGCACACTGGTCAATGGCCGGCCGGCCCCGACGCTCGCACTGGACGACAACGGCAGCCTGGTCCTGCGCAACGTGCATGGCGACACGGCGATATTCACCCCCGCGCCACTGCCGGTGAAATGAAAAGGGCGGCCACTGGCCGCCCTTCGTCGTTTACGGGTAGAGCCGGCCGCTGGCCGGTTGCCACGTACAGCGGATGCCGGCCAGCGGCCGGCACTACCCGCAGCCTGGTATCAGGCCAACGCCGGGTTCAACGTGTAGGTGCCGTGCAACGCCGCTTCGGCCAGTACGTGGCCATGCATGGCACGGTACGCATCGGCGGCGGTGAAGCGCTCCGGCAGCGGCAACGAAGCCACGTCCAGCGCGAACACGCGGAAGAAGTAGCGATGCACGCGTTCGTCGTTGAACGGCGGGTACGGGCCGTCGTAGCCGAGGTAGTCACCGGCCATGTCCGGGTTGCCGGCGAACCAGCCGGTGAAATCGTTCAGGCCCTGACGGCTGCCGGCCGGGCCGGCCGGCGCGGCCTTGCCCTTCACCACGAAGCCATCGCTGCAGCTGCCCGCGGCAATTTCCTGCACCGAGGCCGGGATGTCGGCCATCACCCAGTGCACGAAATCGCCGCGCGGCTGGTCGCGCGGCACGCTCATGTCATCGCGGCCGACCGTCTCCGGCACTGTCGGTACGTCCGGGTCCACGCACACCAGCAGGAACGAGCGGGTGCCGTCGGGCACGCCGCTCCAGGCCAGGTGTGGGTTGCGGTCGGGGGCGAAGCCGTCGGCATCGCCGGCGGCGAACTCACGGTCGATCGGTGCACCGTTGACCAGGCTGTGACTGCTCAGTTGCATCTGATGCTCCTCACTCTTCCGGGTAGCCCAATCGCACCGCGACCGGGGTGAGCTGGGCAAAAGCGGCACCCATCACGTCGCGATACCTGCGCCAGTGGCCGGCAGGCAGGCGCGGCGCGCCCAGCTGTGCAGCCGGCGGCATCGGACGTCCGAACACGCGGCCCAGCAGGTCGGCCATCGCATGTGCATCGTTGCCGATGTCGTCGATGCGCAGCAGCACGTGTGGATACAGGTCCTCCTCGTGCAGTGCGGCGATCTGGGTCAGCGAACGCACCAGCCACTGGCTGGCTTCGGCCATCGAGGTCATCGCCAGCGGTGCGGCGGCGCCATAGGCGACCCAGTCCAGCAGCATGTCGCGCGGGTCACGCAGCACCAGCAGCAGGCGGCCCTGCGGCAGCTGCGGGCGCAATGCCCACAGCAGCGCGTTGTCCCACCACAGCAGCCAGTCGATCACGGTGTCGCTTTCCAGGCCGCGGGCCGGCAGGTTCTCGCGCCAACGCTCGACCAGTCGTTCCGGACTCAGCACGCCCGACGCCAGGTCCTGCAGCGTGTTGTAGTTCTGGAAGGCATCGTCGGGTGGATTGGCGGTGTAACGGTCGCTGCGCAGTACCGGGCTGGCAGCGGCCAGGCCGGTTGCCACCCGCTCCACGCCCGAACCCGGGGCGCCCCACAGGAAGATCGGCGCTGAGCCGCTGTCGTGCGTCGCCTGGTCGATGCTGGCCATCTCCGGCCAGCTCGGCGGTGCCTTGGCCTGCGGCGGCAGCGGCAGCCGCTGCGAGGCCTGGTCGGTCTGCAGCGCCATCCACGTACGCAGCGCTTCTTCCGGCTGCCCGGCGCGATCCTGGATCTCGCCCAGCCAGGTCCGCAGGTCGGCGCGGGGGCCCTCCGGTGCCTGTGCGATCAAGGCCTGCACGCGCTCCACGGCGGCGGCCGGGTCACGCTGCAGCAGACCCTCGACACGACGGCTTTCACCGCTGACGCGGCCCGGTTCCAGGGTGGTGATGCGCTCGGCGATGGCTTCGCCCTGCTCGTGCTCGCCAGCCATGTCATGCAGGCGCATGCGCGCTTCCAGCGCCGGCAGGTGGCCGGGCATCGCTGCCATCCAGCGCTCCACGGTGGCCACGGCGCCGGCACTGCCGACGTCTTCCACGGCCAAACGCGCCAGCCACAGGTCATGCAGCTGGTCATTGCTTGCCAGTGCGTCATCCAGGCGTGCGCGGGCTTCATCTTCGCGACCCAGGCGCTGCCAGGACATCAGCAGCAGCTGCAGCACCTGGCGGTCACCCTGCAGCGATCCCAGCAGCGGCAGCAGGTGCTCCAGCGCTTGCAGCGGCTGGCCACTGCGCAGTGCCAGTTCGCCGGCCAGGCGGCGCATCGGCGGCACGTCCAGCTCCGGCTGCTGCAGCGCGTGCTGCATTGCCTCGGCGGCGGCCTCGACGTTGCCCTGGCGCAATGCCAGCTGCACCACCATGCCGTGCAGCGAAGACATCTTCGGGTTCAACGCGAGTACGCGACGGAACGCCTGTTCGGCGAACGCCAGCATGTCCTTGCCCATATAGGCAAAGCCCAGTGCGTACAGCACGCGGGTATCGTCCGGCAGCGCCTGGCTGGCCGCCGACAGCAGGGCCAGCGCGCGGTCGGCGTCGCCACGACGCAGCGCGACCATGCCATCGATGGTCAGCAGTTCCGGATGGTCCGGCTCCAGCCGCGATGCCAGGGTCGACAGGCGCTGGGCTTCGTCGAAATCGTTGCGGCCCACCGCCAGGTGCGCCTGCATCAAGTAGGCGGGGAAGGCGTTGGGGTCCAGCCCGGTGGTGCGCAGCAGGGCTTCATCGGCGCCCTCGAACTGGCGCAGTGCCAGCAGCAGGCCGGCATGCTGCAGGTGCAGTTGCGCATCATCGGGAGCCAGCTGCAGCGCCTGCTGCAGCGCCTCCATTGCGGCCTCGGCCTGGCCCTGCTGCTGCAGCGCAAGCGCCAGCCAGCGGTGGGCCTCGGCCTTGCCGGGTTCGTCACGGGTCCACGCCTGGGCCAGCTGCACGGCCTGGCCGGCATCGTTCTGGCGCAACGCTTGGAGGATCTGGTCTTGCATGGCCGTCCGGTTCAAGGTCAAACCCGCATTGTAGCGGGCCGCGCGCCGGTGCCGGTTCAGCCCGGCAGGACACGCCGCAGACGCTGTGCGACCCAGCGTTCGGAGAAACCATCGCCGCGCCAGTTTTCCAGGAACCCGCAGTGGCCGCCCCAGCAGGCGGTTTCCAGCCGCGCCTGCTGCGGCAGCTGCCAATCGCGGAAGGTCGCGTAGGGGATCACCGGATCGTCCTGCGCCATCAGGATGTCAGCAGGCACCTGCAGCGTGGACAGGCGGTTGCCGGCGATGGAGTAGCCATCGAAATAGGCCTGCAACGAACCAAACGAGGTGTGCCGTTCGACCAGCCAGGCGGTCAGCGAACGGATGTCCAGGTTCAGCACGCGGTCGTCGCAATCGCTCAGTTCAGGGAACAGATCGCGCTTGCGACGCAGCGAGCCGGCCCACTTGCGGCGGAAATACCAGTCGTACATCGCCGGGCCGTTCTCGATGTTCTCCATGGTCAGCCCCGGGTCCAGCACCGGGCAGACGGCGGCCACGTGCTGCAGCGGCACGCCCGCGGCCGGCGCGCGCAGGGCCAGCCGCAGCACGAAGTTGCCACCCAGCGAATAACCAGCCGCAACCAGCGGCAGATCGGGCCAGCGCTGGGCGACATCGCCTGCGGCATGCACCACTTCGTCGATGAGGTTGGAGTGGAAGATGCCGGGATTGAGGTGATGGGTGTTGCCGTGGTCGCGGAAGTTCAGCCGCACCACGTCGAACCCCTGCTCGAGCATACGGGCAGCGGCCATGCGCATGTAGCTGGATTCGGCGCTGCCTTCCCAGCCGTGCAGCAGCAGGGCGATGCCGCGCGGTTCGCGCCCTTCGACATGGCTGTGCCAGCCCTGCAGCCGCACACCTTCGCCACCATCGAGGATCAGCTCCTCGCTGACCGCGCCGGTGGCGGCCAGCAGCAGCAGCCCGCGCTGCAGGCGCATGCGGCTGGAGCTGAGCATCGACTGCAGGTGCGGATTGCGCAGCCAGCGCGGCGGCTGATAGTCGGACGCGGTGAGCATCGGCGCATCAGCGTCGAGGGTCGGTGGCGGAAACACGGCCACCATGGCCTCAATCCCCGCTCATGGCCGCCACGATGCGCGCGCGCGAGGTTTCCGCGATGCGCCGACGGCCTTCCAGGTCCTGGGTGCCGATCGGCTCCAGGAAATGCACTTCGGTATGCCGCGCCGGCTCACCGAGCAGGCGCAGGAAATTGGCGAAGAAACTCTCGCCCGGGCCGAAGGCCACGATGGTCTGTGCATCGCCGCGCACGCCATAGACCAGCGCCACCGGCTGCACCGGTACGCTGGTTTCGACTGCCGCCTGGAAGATGCGCGCGTGGAATGGGCCAACGTCGTGGCCACCGCGGGTACGCCCTTCCGGGAACACGCCCACGGCCTTGCCGGCGCGCAGACGGTCGGCCATCACCTGCATCACCCCGCCCAGCGATTCAGTGTTGCCACGCTGGTGGAAAATGGTCTGGCCGCGTGCGGCGAGCCAACCGACCACCGGCCAGCTGGCGATCTCGCGCTTGGCGACAAAGCCCATCATGCGCTGGCTGTGCAGGATGGAGATGTCGACCCAGCTGACATGGTTGGCAACGAACAGCACCGCGCCCGGCAGCGGCTGGCCGACACGCGACAGGCGGAAGCCGAAGATCCACATCAGCCCGCCCTGCCACCAGTTCACCACCTTGGCGCCGAAGGTATCGTCGCCCACACGCAGCTCGCCCCATGGCGGAAGCATGCCGATCAGGATCAGCGGCAGGAACACGGTGATGTGGACCAACAGCAGCGGTACGCGGTACAGGTAACGGCACACACGCGCCACGCCGCCGCGGGGGGCCGGAGTGGGGGAAGTCATCCGCGCACGATACCGGAGGGCTGCCATCGCTGCCAGCCGAATTCGGCCATAAGTCTCATTGACGGCGGCCATCGGCGGGGAACGCTGGGTTCCGCCGCCGTCACTGCTGTCGCCAGGGCTCAACCGTGCCCGGCCGCCACCACGGCCAGGGTCAGCCGCGAGATGCAGACCAGCCGGCCCTGCTCGTCCTCGATGCGGATTTCCCACAGCTGGGTGCTGCGACCCACGTGCACCGCGCGCGCGGTGCCGGTGACCGTCCCCGAACGCACGGCGCGTACGTGGTTGGCGTTGATCTCCAGGCCCACGCAGATCTGCTTGGCGGTATCCACGCAGAGGTTGCCGGCGCTGCTGCCCAGGGTTTCGGCCAGCACCACCGAGGCACCGCCGTGCAGGATGCCGTACGGCTGGCGGGTGCGCTCGTCCACCGGCATGGTTGCCTGCAGCCAGTCCTCGCCAGCGGCACTGAAGACGATGCCCAGGGTGCTGATGGCGGTGTTCTGGCTGAGTGCGTTGAGCTGCTCGATGGAAACGGCTTCGCGGAATACCTGGGTCATGCGGCTACCTTCAGAGGATGGGAACGAGGCCGGCGCCGAATGCGGTCAGCATGCGTACCAGCAGCCACTTCGGCCCGACATTGACCTCGGGGAAGTCACCCACCGCGACATAGCACCGGTGGAAATCAGCGCTCTGCCGCGGCAGTGGCTGCGGGCAGTCCGGGCCCGGCTTGAACTCGTAGTCGGTGGCATAGCGCCACGGCCAGAAGTCGAGGATCGGCAGCGCCTCGGAGGCCTTGCCGACGCTGTAGTTCAGGCCGGACAGGACCGGCGGCTTGGCACGCGGCGCCACCGTCCAGGAATTCTGCGGATGGGTATCGCGCAGGATGCTCTGCGCCAGCTGCTCGGCGAAGGCCGGATCGTCGATGATCACCGCGCCTTCGGTGTTGTAGTTCTCGCTGCGCGGATCGAAGTTGTGGGTACCGACCACGCCGATGCGGCGGTCGACCACCAGCGACTTGGCATGCAGGCCCATGCGCGCGCCCTTGCGGGTGACCGGCAGCGGCTTGTTGACCGCCTTGCTGCCCAGGAACGAGGGCCGCGTTTCGGTACGCAGCAGGCGGGTCTCGACTTCGCTGCCGGCGGCGCGCCGGCGCGCACGGGCATTCTCATACGCACTGCCGGTACGCGGATGGATCACCCGCGGCTGCGGGTCGCCCGCTTCCGCAGTGGCCACCACATCACCACCACCACCACCGGCATTGCTGCCTGCTGCGCTGCCACCGATCAGCGGATTGCGGCCGGTATCGCTGCCCGGCGCCGCGATCGGGTCGGGCAGCAGGTTGCGGTAATCGACCGGAGCATCCAGCGGGAACGGCTTGAATTCAAAAATGTTGAAGCCCAGCTCGCGCATGTTGCGCCGCTTGTACTTGTACGACAGCGCATACACGATCGGGTTGTCGGTGGCGGCCAGACTGTTGCTGGACACCACCACGCGGGGCGGCTGCGGGCGCTTGCGCAGCTCGCGGAACAGCTTCTGTGCCGGTTTGGACAACACCAGGTAGGGCGTCTGCAGGATCACTTCGTGCTGCGCACTGGAGATCAGTGCATCCAGCTGCGGCTCGGTGACATGCTGCCCGGCCAATGGTGCGTCGGCGCGTTCGCGGCGATGCTTGCGCGGCAGATCGGCCACATAGCGTACCGAGGCGACCGGCAGAGCGGTGTCCACGAACGAGCGGGTGACGAAGTCGACGTCGTTGGCTTCCTCGCTGACCCGCTCCACCCGCTCGGGCCTGCGGAACTGTGCGGGCGGCAACACCGGCACGCCCTGCTTGAGCAGGGTACGGCCGACATCGTTCAGGCGCTCGGCCGGCACGCTGCGCTGCGCACGCCAGAAGGCATCGAAGTTGGCCGCCATCGCGCGTGCTTCGGGGCCGGCGATCAGCACGTCACGGTCGCGGAAGTTGTACTCGCGGTCCCAGTCGTAATAGTCGTCCTGGTAGTTGCGCCCACCGACCACGCCGATCGCATCATCGACCACCAGTAGCTTGTTGTGCATGCGCTGGTTGAAGCGGCGGAAGCAGCACAGCACGCTGCCGGCATAGTCGAAGTAGTTCAGCCGGGCCTTGCCGAACGTCGGGTTGTAGACCCGCAGCTGGAAGTTTTCGTGGGCGCCGGCCAGTGCGCCAAGGATCTGCAGGTCGGAGATCGCCGAAAGCTGGTCGATCAGCAGCCGCACCTTCACCCCGCGCCGCGACGCCGACAGCAGCTCGTCGATGACCAGGCGGGCGCTGTCGTCCTTGTCGAAGATGTAGGTCTGCAGGTCGATGCTGCGGGTGGCGCTGCGCAGCAGGTTCAGGCGCGCGACCAGCGCGCCTTCGCCCTCGTCCAGCAGGGTGGCGTAGTGCCGCGGCTGTTCCGGGGTTGATTCGCTGAACGCCCGGCCGGCCAGGGCCCGCAGGGGCGAGTCCAGCGCGCAGCGGTCGGCCTGCTGGCAATCTACCTGGGTCGAGCGCGCCTGTACGGCGATCGCCTCGGCGCGATCACGCTGGGCATGCGACAGCGACGCGCAGCCGCTGCCCAGCAACACGGTTGCCAGCACCAGTACACGCAGCAATGGATTCACGGTTTCGACGCCTCGCTGAGACGTGCACGCAGTACGAAAGTCACTCGGTCACTCAAGGCAAGCTGCCAGCTGTCCATGCCGTACCGGCCTCGTTGCACGGTACCGCGGCTGACGACGTCGCAATCATAGCCGGGTCGGGCACATTCCGCTTTCTCGACCTTCAGCGTCTCCGGATGGCTGACGCCGCGCAGGGTCAACCGGCCATCGATGCCGCCCCCGTCGGCGACCGTCTCCGGCCAGTACGGCAGCGAGTCGAACTCGACGAAGGGGTAACGGCCGGCGTCGAAGAACTCGGGGCCGCGCATCCAGCCGGTATAGCGTTCCTTGCCGGGGATCTCCACGGTGCGGGTGAACATCTTCAGGTGGACCTGGTGACGGCCATCGGACAGCACCTCGATGCGCCCCTCGAAACGTGGGAACACGCCCTCGATGCGCTGGCCGAACCGGGTGCGCACTTCGAAACCGATCTGCGAGCGCACCACATCCAGCTGCAGCGTACGCGGCGACTCGGCCACGACCGCCGGCAGCGCGGTCGGTGGCGGTGCAGCGGCCCAGGCCGGGCCGATCGCCAGAACGACTGGCAGCAGGCAGCGGCCCGGCAACGCCAACCTCATCGGCTCACGGCCACCAGAAGGCGTTCAGGCTGGCCACGCCCGGCTCGATCGTTGCCTCGCGGGCAAAGCCGAGCACGGCCACGCCGCCCGGCGGCATGCCGCGGTAATCACTGCTGGTGCCATCGGTCATCAACGCCACCAGCTGCTCCAGCCCGGGGTTGTGGCCGACGATCAGCACCCGGTCCAGGTCACGGCGTTCGTCCACCAGCGCCGCCAGGGTGCCGGGGGTGGCCTCGTAGATGCGGTCTTCCAGGCGCTTTTCGACATAGCCGATGGCCGCCATCACCGCTTCCAGGGTTTCGCGGGTCCGCCGCGAGGGGGAACACAGCACGCAGTCCGGCAGCAGGTTGTTTTCCTTCAGCCACTTGCCGGCGGCTTCGGCTTCGGCGAGACCCACCGGCGACAACGGCCGGTCAAGGTCGGCCTGGCCGGTGGTGGCCGGTTCGGCGTGGGCGTGGCGGAGCAGGATCAGTTCGCGCATTGCGGGATTCCAATAAAGGGATGGAGACCTACGGCTCTTACAGCTTCAGCCAGGACAACAGGGGTTCCCAGTCGGCCTGGTGCTCGCGCACCTGGGCGGAGCGGTAATCGAAAAGACTGCGACCCAGACCGGTCATGACCACATAGCTCTGGCTGTCGCGCAGCTGGGCGACCACCGGATAGGGCCAGTCACCCAGCATCTGCAGGGCCTGCTGCGAGGTCTGGGTCCAGGGCTTGGTGCGGTTCAGCACCAGCCCGACCGGCAGCTTGCGGCTGTGCACGCGCGGTACCTGGGCCAGGCTGTTGAGGAAGCCGACGATGGCTTCGATGTCCAGTGCCGAGGGCAGCACCGGCACCACCACGGCATCGGCAGCGTCGAGGAAATGCGGGATATCGTCGGCCAGTGCGCCGGCGGGTGCATCGATCACCACGGTCTCGGTACCGTCGGGCAGCTTCTGCGCCCATTGCTTCTTGCGGTACACGTCGATCGGCAGCACCGCGCTTTCCAGCCCGGCCCGGCGCTGTGCCCAACGGGTGCTGGAGCCCTGCGGGTCGGCATCGGCGATCACCGTGGCCTTGCCTTGCAATGCCGCGTACGCGGCCAGGTGGGTGGCGATGGTGGACTTGCCCACCCCGCCTTTGGAACCGGCCACCAGGATCGTCTTCATGCCAGCCTCGCTTCCGGGTACGTGCCCCGAGCGTACACCGCCGATGGTGACGGAAGGTAGAGCCGTGCTGAACCAGCGCCCCCGGCCTTTGCTATCGTGGCGCCCCCGAAGGACCGAACCGCCATGAGCGAACTGCAGGACCTGAGCGCACTGATCCGCGCCAACACGCCGTTGATCGTGGTCGAGACCCAGGATGAGGGTCGCATCGTCGAGCTGTTCCGGCAGACGCTGATGCATGTATGGCGGGCCCTGCACCGCTGGTCGATCACCGAGGGCCTGCGCCGCATCGACCTGGAGCGCGAGGACGAGCCGGTCGGCCCGCCCGACGCCAGCGCCGCACTGCAGATGATCCGCCAGGCCGACCAGCGCGGCGTGTACCTGCTGCTCGATTTCCACCCCTACCTGGGCTATGCCAGCCACCAGCGCGCGCTGCGTGACCTGATCCAGCGCCGCCACAGCGAACCGCACGTGCTGGTGCTGATCGGCGCCAAGGTCGAACTGCCGGCCGAACTGGAAGCGCTGGCGGTGCGCTTCAACCCGCGCCTGCCCGACGCCAATGCACTGCTGAAGATGCTGCGCGAAGAAGCCGATGCCTATGCACGCGAACACGGCGGGCGCCGGGTGGAAGTGGACAGCGAGGCGGTCAAGAAGATCCTGAAGAACCTGCAGGGCCTGAGCCTGGTCGATGCGCGGCGCATCGCGCGGCAGCTGATCTATGCCGATGGCGCGCTGCGCGACGACGACCTGCCACAGTTGGCGCGGCTGAAGTTCGAGCTGCTCAACCGCAGCGGCCACCTGTTCTTCGAGCATGACAGCGCGCGCTTCGGCGACGTGGCCGGGGCCAACCGGCTGAAGCGCTGGATCAACCAGCGTCGCGTCGCCTTCATCGCCGGCTCGGCACCGGCCGGGCTGGACCCGCCGCGCGGCATGCTGCTGCTGGGCGTGCAGGGCTGCGGCAAATCGATGCTGGCCAAGGCCACCGCCGCCGGCTTTGGCGTGCCATTGCTGCGCCTGGACGTGGGCGCGCTGTACAACAAGTACCACGGCGAGACCGAAGCCAACCTGCGCCAGGCGCTGGCCTCGGCCGAGCAGCTGGCGCCATGCGTGCTGTGGATGGATGAGATCGAAAAGGGCCTGGCCACCGGCAGCGAGGATGGCGGCGTGTCGCGCCGCGTGCTCGGCTACCTGTTGACCTGGATGGCCGAGCGCAAGGCGCCGGTGTTCATCGTGGCCACCGCCAACCAGGTACACGAGCTGCCGGCCGAGCTGCTGCGCAAGGGCCGCTTCGACGAGATCTTCTTCGTCGACCTGCCCTCGGCCGATGTGCGCGTGGAACTGCTGCGGCTGCATCTGGGGCGGCGCCAGCTCAATGCCGACGACCTCGCGCTGCCCGCACTGGCAGCGGCGGCCAACGGGTTTTCCGGTGCGGAAATCGAGCAGGCGATCGTGGCGGGGCTGTATTCGGCGCATGCCGAAGGCCGGCCGCTGGATACCGAGCTGCTGATGGGCGAGATACGGGCGACGCGGCCGTTGTCGGTGTTGATGTCCGAGCAGGTGGCGGCGTTGCGGGAGTGGGCGTCGGGGCGCACGGTGTCCGCGGACGACTGAGGGTTTCCTGCGAACGGCGCAGCCCCTCGTGGCTGATGGTTGGCCGCGAGAATCAAAAGCCGTGGTTGGCCGGGCGGGGTGGATTCGCGGGGGACGCCGTGAACCCGTCCCTGGGGGCTTGGCCGCGGCATCCATGCCGCGGACACCCCCGCGAACCCACCCCGCCCGACCTCTGACAGTTTCCGGGGGCGATCAGCCACGGAAAAGAAAAAAGAGAAGAGCAAAAGCAAAAGCGGTTGGCTGGCCGCTCTTTGTAGCGCCGAGCCCATGCTCGGCTGCATTTCGATCAGATATCGATCATTCGATTCCGATGCAGATTCATCCACGCATGGCGTGGATCTACGTGTCGACCAAGGTCGACACCTACCAACAGCAACGGGAACCTGTCGAAGGCGGGGCACTGTGGGTTTGCGGGGTGTGAGCGGCATGGATGCCGCGACCAAGCCCCCATGGACGGGTTTACGGCGGCCCCGCAAACCCACAGTGCCCCGCCATCCCCCAGCAAACCCGCTTTGGCTTTGGCCGTTGCCTCTGCGGGTGCCGGGTGCAACCCGGCCGAACCCCCACCCTCAGGGCCAGGCTGGAGGCGCGGCCGCCCAGGCCTGCTGTACTTCGGCCAACGTCGCGCGTTCGTCATCGCGCCAGCCCGGCAACAGCTGCGCGTAACGACTGCTATCGCGCCATTGCCCCGGCTCGGTCCGTACCGCAGCGGCGTACCACTTCACTGCTTCCTGCTGCTGGCCGGCCCGCCACAGCGCCAGCGCATAGCTCGGCGGCACCCAGCCGGGATTGCTGCGCAGGGTGCCGGCAGCGGCCTGCCACTGCTCCAGCGCAGCCAGCGCCTGGCCCTGCCGCAACAGGTCCCAGCCATAGTTCCAGCGTACGCTGCGGCCCAGCGCGCTCTGCACCGGCGCTTCGGCCACTGCCTCGCGATAGAGCTTGTCGCCCAGTTCCGCGCGCCCCTGCGCAATGGCCACCGACGCCAGCTGCGCCGTAGCTTCCAGCCCCTTGCGGCCACGCTCGCGGTGCTTCAGCAGCTGTGCCACCAGGTCTTCGCCTTCACCCTGCACTACGGTGATCGGCGCGGCAGCGGCGTCGCTGTCGAAATAGAACTCCTGCGGTGCCGGCAATGCCGGCGCGGCCCACGCAGTGGCCGCTCCCGAGACCAGCAATACGCCGGCCAGGAACTGTCCTGCAACTGACATCCAAATTCCCCCAGGTTGAAACACCAACCTCCCTCTCTCTCCCCGATCCTAACCCCAGCACGGCCTGGGCGCGAGTGCCGGGGCCTTTGCCCCCCACTGTTACAATTCGCGCCTTTCCCGCCGCGTGTACCTGCGCGGCCGGTGCCAGCCGATCCTGACTAGGCCAGCCATGACCAGTACCGCGCAACTCACTTCGCCCGCCTCCGCCGACCTGCTCGACCGTGATTACACGCTCGACCACAAGTACACCCGCAACGAAGGACGGATCTACCTGAGTGGCGTGCAGGCGCTGGTGCGGCTGCCGTTGATGCAGCGCCTGCGCGACGAAGCCACCGGCATCGACAGCGCCGGTTTCATCAGTGGCTATCGCGGCAGCCCGCTGGGCGGCTTCGACCTGGAGCTGTGGCGAGCGCGCAAGCACCTGGAAGCGGCCAAGGTGAAGTTCACCCCGGGCCTCAACGAGGACCTGGGCGCGACCATGGTGTGGGGCACCCAGCAGACCAACCTGTTCCCGGGTGCCAACGTGCAGGGCGTGTTCGGCATGTGGTACGGCAAGGGCCCGGGCGTGGACCGCTGCGGCGACGTGTTCAAGCACGCCAACGCCGCCGGCACTTCGCGCCATGGTGGTGTGCTGGCACTGGCCGCCGATGACCACGCCTGCCGCAGCTCGACGCTGCCGCATGGCAGCGAGGACGAATTCGTCAGCGCGATGATGCCGGTGCTGAACCCGGCCGGCGTGCAGGACATCCTCGACATGGGCCTGCTCGGCTGGGCGATGAGCCGGTACACCGGGCGCTGGGTCGGTTTCAAGACGATCGCCGAGACGGTGGAATCGTCGGCCTCGGTCGAGGTCGATCCGCTGGCCCGGCGCATCGTGCTGCCGGAAGACTTCGACATGCCCGCCGGCGGCCTCAACATCCGCTGGCCCGATCCGCCGCTGGACCAGGAGATGCGCCTGCACCGCTACGCGGTGAAGGCCGCGCAGGCCTTCGCGCGTGCCAACGGCATCGACAAGGTGGTGATGGACGCACCGCGTGCGCGGCTGGGCATCGTCACCACCGGCAAGAGCTACCTGGACGTGCTGCAGGCGCTGGAATACCTGGGCCTGGACGAGCAGGCCTGCGCCGACATCGGCATCCGCGTGTACAAGGTCGGCATGACCTGGCCGCTGGAGCCGGAAGGCATCGCCCGTTTCGCGCAGGGCCTGGAAGACATCATCGTGGTGGAGGAGAAGCGTGCCTTCATCGAGCGCCAGATGAAGGAGCAGTTCTTCAACTGGCCGGCCAGCTGGGGCCAGCGTCCGTCCATCGTCGGCAAGTACGACGAGGCCGGCGAGTGGATCCTGCCATCCACCGGCGAACTTACCCCGGCCACCATCGCCGGCGTGATCGGTCGTCGCATCCAGAAGTTCTTCAACAACGAATCCATCGAGCAGCGCCTGCAGTGGATGCAGGAAAAGGAAGCCGAGCTTGCGTTGCCACGCGCCAGCTTCCCGCGCGTTCCGCACTACTGCTCCGGCTGCCCGCACAACACCTCCACCACCGTGCCGGAAGGCTCGCGTGCGCTGGCCGGCATCGGTTGCCATTACATGGTGACCTGGATGGACCGCAGCACCGACACCTTCACCCACATGGGTGGCGAAGGCGTGACCTGGGCCGGGCAGGCCGCGTTCACCGATACCCAGCACGTGTTCCAGAACCTGGGTGACGGCACCTATTTCCACAGCGGTTCGCTGGCGATCCGCCAGGCGATCGCGGCCGGCGTCAACATCACCTACAAGATCCTCTACAACGACGCGGTGGCGATGACCGGCGGCCAACCGGTAGACGGTCCATTGAGCGTGCCGGACATCGCAAAGCAGATGCGTGCAGAGGGCATCCACACCATCATGGTGCTGTCGGACAACATCGCCAAGTGGACGCGCCAGCGCGAGCATTTCCCCAGCGACGTGGAGTTCCACGACCGTAGCGAGCTGGACGCGGTGCAGAAGCGCCTGCGCGAAGTGAAGGGTGTTTCGATCCTGATCTACGAACAGACCTGCGCCACCGAAAAGCGCCGTCGGCGCAAGCGCGGCAAGCTGGAAGATCCGGCCAAGCGGGTGATGATCAATTCGCTGGTCTGCGAAGGCTGCGGCGACTGCGGCAAGAAGAGCTTCTGCGTGTCGGTGCTGCCGAAGGAAACCGAGTTCGGGCGCAAGCGCGACATCGACCAGTCCAACTGCAACAAGGACTATTCCTGCGTCAACGGCTTCTGCCCGAGCTTCGTCACCGTGCACGGTGGCCAGCCGCGCAAAGGCAGCAAGCGCGATGCCTCCACACTGCTGGACAACCTGCCGGCACCGGTGGTGCGCGGCACCCTGGAGCAGCCCTGGAACATCCTGATCACCGGCGTCGGCGGCACCGGCGTGGTGACCATCGGCGCCCTGCTGGGCATGGCCGGTCACCTTGAAGGCAAGGGTGCATCGGTGCTCGACCAGACCGGCCTGGCGCAGAAGGGTGGCGCGGTGACCACGCACATCCGCATCGCCCGTCGCCCCGAGGATATCCACGCCGTGCGCATTGCCGCCGGCGAAGCCGACCTGGTGGTGGGCTGCGACATGGTGGTGGTCAACGACTACTGGGCGCTGTCGAAGGTGCGCGCCGGCCGTTCGCAGGTGGTGCTCAACACCTATGAAGCGATGCCGGGCACGTTCACCACACGCCCGGACATGCAGTTCCCCGCCGCCGACATCATCGCCGGCGTGCGCGTGGCGCTGGGTGGTGAAGAGCCGCTGCTGCTGGACGCAACCCAGCTGGCCACCGCATTGCTCGGCGATGCGATCGCCGCCAACCTGTTCATCCTCGGCTACGCCTGGCAGCAAGGCCTGGTGCCGCTGTCGTTCGAGTCGCTGATGCGTGCCATCGAACTCAACGGCGCCGCGGTGGCGATGAACCAGCAGGCCTTCGCCTGGGGGCGGCTGGCAGTTGTCGACCCGCAGGCCGTACAGCAGGCGGCAGGCGTAGTGCGCAACCGCCATACCGACACCGAAAATACTCCGGGCCCGTTGCATGCACTGCCGCCGGGCGAATGGGAAGGCAACGAGTGGGGCGCCACCGCAGCACCGCGCAACACCGGTGATGAGCGCGAGCTGCGTGGGTTGCCGACGCATGGTGGCGATGTTGCCTTCCTGCCGTTGGACGACGCGCGCCTGTCGCGCTCGCTGGACGAGATGATCGAGCGCCGCTCGGCATTCCTGACCGACTACCAGGATGCCGCCTACGCCAACCGCTACCGCACGCTGGTCGAGCGTGTACGCGCGACCGAGGGCGAGCGCATCGGTGGGTCCACCGCGTTGACCGAAACCGTGGCCCGCTACCTGTTCAAGCTGATGGCGTACAAGGACGAGTACGAAGTGGCGCGCCTGTACACCAGCGGCGATTTCCAGCGCCGCCTGCAGCAGCAGTTCGAGGGCGATTACCAGCTGCGCTTCCATCTGGCCCCGCCGCTGTTCGCGAAGAAGGACGAACAGGGCCGGCTGCAGAAGAAGGAATACGGCCCGTGGATGTTCAAGGCGTTCGGCCTGCTGGCGAAGCTGAAGTTCCTGCGCGGTGGTCGCCTGGATGTGTTTGGCCGCAGCGAGGAGCGTCGCATGGAGCGCCAGCTGATCACCGATTACGAAGCGACCGTGCAAGTGCTGCTGGATGGCCTGGACGATGACCGCCTGGCGCTGGCGGTGGAGATTGCCAGCGTGCCCGAGCACATCCGCGGCTTCGGCCACGTCAAGGAAGCCCACTTCGAGAAGGCCAAGGCCCGCGAAGCGGTGCTGCTGGCGCAGTGGCGCAACCCGAAGGCGCTGCATATCGTGCAGGTGGCGTAGTAGCACACCACAAAAAGAAACCTATTGATTGCCTTTTGAGAATGCAATCAATAGGTTGCCTGTGGCGCAGGAAAGAGATAGGTTGCGTGTCGTAAAGCAACCTATCCTTTGCGTACGTGATGGCGTACGGTCATCTTTCCCGAGGACTGCCGGTATGGACAGGCCGCCACATACGGTGAGAACACCGCAGCAACTTGCGCCGCTGATGCGCGCGTTCCGACGCCAGGCCGGGCTGAGTCAAGCACAGCTTGCCGAGCGACTGGGCATCTCCCGCCAGGCAGTCGGCGCATTGGAACGCGATCCAGCGTCTGCCAGCTTCGAGCGATTGATGCGGGTCTGGGCCGTGTTGGGCCTGGAAATCAGCCTGCAGCAGCGAAGTCCCCGGGAAAACACGTCGACTTCGGAGTGGTAAGCCATGGGTACGTTGCGGGTCTGGATGAATGGTGTCGAGGTAGCGCTCTGGGATGATGCGCGGAACCGGGCATCCCGCCTTTCCTACCTCAGCCAATGGATTGGTTCGACGCAGTCGCGACCGCTGTCCCTTTCGCTCCCCCTGCTGCCCGACGGTGAAAGCCATCAAGGTCAGGTCGTCAACGACTACTTCGACAATCTTCTCCCCGATAACGTCACCATCCGCAACCGGATCCGCGACCGGTTCGCCACGCGCAGCAGCAATACGTTCGATCTGCTTGAAGCCATTGGCCGGGATTGTGTGGGCGCGGTGCAGCTGTTGCCACATTCGCGCACACCGGATGCCATCCAGCGGATAACGTTCGAACCATTGAATGACTCAGGCGTCGCTGAAGTCCTGCGCCAGGTCACAACAAGTGCATTGCCTGGCACTTCTCCCAGCGACGATGCGTTCCGCATTTCCATCGCTGGAGCGCAGGAAAAGACCGGCCTGCTGCTGCACGATGGTCAATGGTGCATTCCTACCGGAAGTACGCCGTCCACGCACATCTTCAAGCTGCCGTTGGGTATCGTCGGCAACATGCGTGCGGACATGCACCAGTCCGTGGAGAACGAGTGGCTGTGCATGCACCTGCTGGCAGCCTTTGGAATTCCCGTCGCGGATACGCAGATGGGGCGTTTTGAAGATCAGGGTGCACTGATCGTCGAACGTTTCGACCGGCGACTGGCCGCGGATCGCACGTGGTGGCTTCGCTTGCCGCAGGAAGATATGTGCCAGGTCTTTGGCCTCCCCGCTGCCCGGAAGTACGAATCCGATGGCGGCCCCGGCATCGTGGCCATCATGGATCTGCTTCGGCAATCCGAGCAGCCTGAGGATCGAGCAACCTTCTTCAAGACGCAGATCCTGTTCTGGATGCTTGCCGCGACCGACGGCCACGCAAAGAACTTCAGCGTCCACATCGACGCGGGCGGGCGCTTCCGTCTGACCCCTGTCTACGACGTGCTGTCGGTATATCCCATCCTCGGCCGGGGGCCCAATCAACTCGATCCGCACAACGCGCAGCTTGCCATGGCGGTAGAGGGCAAGAACCGCCATCGAAAACTGCATCTTGTGCGACGCCGGCACTGGAACGAAACCGCACGCGCCTGTGGCGTAGCCGATGGCGCAGAGCCATGGATCGAAGCGTTGATCGCTTCCGTGGAACCCGCCATCGAACACGTCACACGCCAGCTTCCAAGCGGCTTCCCTTCGACCGTGTCCGAACCTGTTTTCAAGGGACTGCGTGCTGCAGCGACCCGCCTTTCCAGCATGGCCCCCGACGCCTGATCACCCCAGGCGCCACAGCAACACTCGGTTGTTGGCCGGCATGGCCAGATCACCCAACCGGGTGAATCCGTTGTCCGCCGCCAGCGCCTGCACGGCTTCGGCATCGCGGATGCCGCTACGCGGATCACGCGCTTTCAGCCAGCCATCGAATTGCGCGTTGCTATCGCTGCTGTAACGACCGCCGTAATTGAAGGGGCCATACACCGCCAGCAGCGCGCCATGGCGCAGCAGGGGTGGAAGTGCGGCAAACAGGGCCTGCACGTGCTCCCAGCTCATGATGTGCAGGGTGTTGGCAGTGAATGCAGCATCGAACGTGCTGCCTTCCGGCAGTCTCAGGCCGGTCGCCGGCGGCAGCTCGACCTGCAGCGCCACCGGCGGCAGCAGGTTCAACAGCGCCGCCTCCGCGCGCCAGGCCTCGATGCCAGGCAGATGGTCCGGATGGTCGCTGGGCTGCCAGCGCAGCCAGGGCCAGCGCTCGGCGAAGAAGGCCGCATGCTGGCCGGTGCCGCTGCCGATCTCCAGCACCCGGTGGCGGTCGCCCATCCACGGGTCGAGCGCAGCGGCGATGGGTTCGCGATTGCGCTCGCAGGCTTCTGAATACGGCTTGCTCGACATCGAGACGGCGTCCAGGCGGGTTCGGGCTCATTGTGCACGAGGGGGTTACTGAGCAGGGCTGCGCCCTGCACCCGCCGAAGCGGTAGTGCCGGCCGCTGGCCGGCAACGTCAACAGCAAGAGCTGGTTTCCTGTGGGTTGGCGGGGTGGGTCCGGTTGAGGGGGACGCTGCAAGTACGTCCCTGTAAGCTCGGTCGCCGCATCCATGCGGCTCACGCCCCCGCAACCGGACCCACCCCGCCTTCGACAGATTTCCGCGATCTGTTGGAACGGCACGGGGTCAGATCCCGTTGCTACGCAACGGGATCTGACCCCGGATTCATTTCGATATCTGACAGATGTGTCGACCAAGGTCGACACCTACCAACAGCCACAGGAATCTGTCAGAGGCGGGGCGGTGTCGGATTGCGGGGTGTCCGCGGCATGGATGCCGCGGCCAAGCCCCCAGGGATGGGTTTACGGCGTCCCCGCAATCCGACACCGCCCTGCCATCCCACGGAATGCCAGCTTTTGACGTTGCTCTGGCCCTGGCCTCTGCAGGTGCAGGGCGCAGCCCTGCCGAAACCCACCCCTACCATGACTGCAGTCACTTGCCCGAATGCCCGCTGCTGGCGAAAGTCGAGGAGTTGACGTGATCGGATCGGTCCTTTGCCGGCCGCACGGAAGTGAGAGAGAGACGCAGTGCAACGACGTGAGTTCCTGGCATTTTCCGGTCTGGGCCTGGCGGGCCTGGTCCTGCCGCATTCGCGGCTGATCGCCGCCGAGCAGTTGCTGGCCCCGGTCGACCCGGCCAAGCGCCGACGCCTGGCCGAGGTCGCTCTTGCCGCCGCGCGCTCGGCCAAGGCCAGCTACTGCGACGTGCGCATCGGTCGCTACCTCAACCAGTCGGTGATCACCCGCGAACACCAGGTCGGCAACGTGACCAACCGCGAATCGTCCGGTGTGGGCGTGCGGGTGATCGTCAACGGCGCCTGGGGGTTCGCCGCCACCCACCAGCAGACCGAAGCGGCGGTGCGCACCGCCGTCGAGCAGGCCACGGCCATCGCCCGCGCCAATGCCAGCATCCAGACCCGGCCGGTGCAGCTGGCACCCACTCCGTCGGTAGGCGAGGTGCGTTGGCAGACGCCCATCCGCCGCAATGCGATGGAAGTGCCGATCCAGGACAAGGTCGAGCTGCTGCTGTCGCTCAATGCCGCCGCGCTGAATGCGGGCGCCGACTACATCAATTCCACCCTGTTCCTGGTCAACGAGCAGAAGTACTTCGCTTCCAGCGACGGCTCGTTCATCGACCAGGACATCCACCGCATCTGGCTGCCGTTCACCGCCACCGCCATCGACAAGGCCAGCGGCAAGTTCCGCACCCGCGCCGGCCTGTCCTCGCCGATGGGAATGGGCTACGAATTCCTCGATGGCGAGGCACGTGGCAAGGTGCAGCTGCCCGGTGGCATCACCGCGTACCGCGATTCCTACGACCCGGTCGAGGACGCCATCGCCGCCGCCCGCCAGGCGCGCGAGAAACTGAAGGCACCCTCGGTGAAGCCCGGCAAGTACGACCTGGTGCTGGACCCGTCCAACCTGTTCCTGACCATCCACGAGAACGTCGGCCATCCGCTGGAGCTGGACCGCGTGCTCGGCTACGAAGCCAACTACGCCGGCACCAGCTTCGCCACCCTGGACAAGCGCGATGCCGGTTTCCGCTGGGGCAGCGACATCGTCACCTTCTTCGCCGACAAGACCCAGCCGGGCAGCCTCGGTGCGGTCTGCTACGACGACGAAGGGGTGAAGACCCAGCGCTGGGACCTGGTGCGCGACGGCATCCTGGTCGACTACCAGGCCACCCGCGATGAGGCGCACATCCTCGGCCGCGACGCATCGCATGGCTGCAGCTATGCCGACTCGTGGTCCAGCGTGCAGTTCCAGCGCATGGCCAATGTCTCGCTGGCACCGGGCAAGGCACCGCTCAGCGTCGAAGACATGGTCAAGGACGTGGAGAACGGCATCTACATCCACGGCCGTGGCTCCTATTCCATCGACCAGCAGCGCTACAACGCGCAGTTCGGCGGCCAGCTGTACTACCAGATCAAGAACGGAAAGATCACCGGCATGGTCGAGGATGCGGCCTACCAGATCCGCACGCCGGAGTTCTGGAACGCCTGCACCGCCATCTGCGATGAACGCGACTTCCGCCTCGGCGGTTCGTTCTTCGACGGCAAGGGCCAGCCCGGCCAGGTCTCGGCGGTCTCGCACGGTTCGTCCACCACCCGTTTCAACGGCATCAACATCATCAACACCGCGCGCAGTCTCGGCGCTTGAGCCACCCGTCCTTCATGGAGAGCAGCCTTGCACAGACGTGACTTCCTGGCCCTGACCGGGCTTACCGCTGGCGGCCTGATCGTGCCGTCGTTCTTCGGCAAGGCGATCGCCGCCGAGCAACTGCAGTCCAGCCTCGACCCTGCGCTGAAAAAGCGCCTGGCCGATGCCGCCCTGCAGGCCGCACGCAGCGCCGGCGCCACCTACTGCGACGTGCGCATCGGCCGCTACCTGCGGCAGTTCGTGATCACCCGCGAAGACAAGGTGCAGAACGTGGTCAACACCGAGTCCACCGGTGTGGGCATCCGCGTGATCGTCAACGGCGCCTGGGGCTTTGCCGCCACCAATGCGCTCAGCACCGCCGACGTGGCCCGTGCCGCGCAGCAGGCGGCGGCGATCGCCAAGGCCAACGCGGGCGTGCAGACCGCGCCGGTGCAGCTGGCCAAGGCGCCGGGCGTGGGCGAGGTCAGCTGGAAGACGCCGATCCGCAAGAATGCGATGGAGGTGCCGATCAAGGAGAAGGTCGACCTGCTGCTGGACGTCAACGCCGCGGCGATGGGCGCCGGCGCCAGCTTCGTCAATTCGATGCTGTTCCTGGTGAACGAGCAGAAGTACTTCGCCTCCACCGACGGCTCCTACATCGATCAGGATGTGCACCGCATCTGGGCGCCGATGACGATCACCGCCATCGACAAGGCCAGCGGCAAGTTCCGCACCCGCGAAGGCCTGTCCGCACCGATGGGCCTGGGCTACGAGTACCTGGATGGCGCCGCTGCCGGCAAGGTGCTGACGCCCAATGGCGTGGTCAACTACGGCTCCTCCTACGACATGAAGGAAGATGCCATCGCGGCGGCCAAGCAGGCGCAGGAGAAGCTGAAGGCGCCGTCGGTGAAGCCTGGCAAGTACGACCTGATCCTGGATCCGTCGCATACCTGGCTGACCATCCACGAGTCGATCGGCCACCCGCTGGAACTGGACCGCGTGCTCGGCTACGAAGCCAACTACGCCGGCACCAGCTTCGCCACCCTGGACAAGCGCGAGCAGCATTTCCAGTACGGCAGCGAGCAGGTGAACATCTTCGCCGACAAGACCCAACCGGGCAGCCTCGGCGCGGTGGCGTACGACGATGAAGGCGTGAAGTGCAAGCGCTGGGACCTGATCAGCAACGGCAAGCTGGTGGACTACCAGACCATCCGCGACCAGGCTCACATTCTCGGCAAGACCGAATCCGATGGCTGCTGCTACGCCGACTCGTGGTCCAGCGTGCAGTTCCAGCGCATGGCCAACGTGTCGATGGCGCCGGGCAAGTCGCCGCTGAGCGTGTCGGACATGATCAAGGACGTGGAGAACGGCATCTACATCATCGGTGACGGTTCGTTCTCGATCGACCAGCAGCGCTACAACGCGCAGTTCGGCGGCCAGCTGTTCTACGAGATCAAGAACGGAAAGATCACCCGCATGCTTGAAGACGTGGCCTACCAGATCCGCACGCCGGAGTTCTGGAACGCCTGCAGCGCCGTCGCCGACGAGCGCGATTACCGCCTGGGCGGTTCGTTCTTCGACGGCAAGGGCCAGCCCGGCCAGGTCTCGGCGGTCTCGCACGGGTCGTCGACCGCGCGCTTCAACGGCATCAACGTCATCAACACCGCACGCAGCCTCGGCTGACCGGTCAGGAGCCCTTACACCATGAGTATCTTCACCGAAGCCCAGGCCAAGGCCATCCTCGACAAGGTCATCGCCCTGTCCAAGGCCGATGAGTGCACCGCCGTACTGGCCGGGTCGATCAACGGCAACATCCGTTTCGCCCTGAACAACGTGTCCACCAGCGGCATCGTCGACAACACCGAACTGGCCGTCACCGTGGCCTTCGGCAAGCGCGTGGGTACCGCTTCGATCAACGAGTTCGACGACGCCGCGCTGCAGCGCGTGGTCCGCCGCGCCGAAGACCTGGCCCGCCTGGCCCCGGAGAACCCGGAGTTCATGCCGGCCATCGGCAAGCAGAGCTACCGCGCCAGCCCGACCTTCAGCGAATCCACTGCCGCCATCGATCCGGCCTTCCGTGCCAAGGTCGCCGCCGATTCGATCGCGCCGTGCCGTGGCAACGGGCTGATCGCCGCCGGCTTCCTGGAAGACGGCCAGGGCTTCTACGCCACGGCCAACAGCAATGGCAACTTCGGCTACCAGCGCAGCACCAACTTCGACTACACCTGCACCGTACGCACCGAAGACGGCCGTGGCTCGGGCTGGGTGGGTCGCAACCTGAAGGATGCGGCCGACTTCAAGGCCGACCAGGACATCCGCATCGCGATGCGCAAGGCGACCGAGTCGCAGGAAGCCAAGGCGCTGGAGCCCGGCAAGTACACGGTGATCCTGGAGCCGGCAGCGGCTGCGGGCCTGATCAGCTTCATGATGAACTTCTTCAGCGCGCGCTCGGCCGATGAAGGCCGCAGTTTCCTGTCCAAGAAGGGCGGCGGCAACAAGCTGGGCGAGCAGGTCTACGATCCGCGCGTGAACATGCATGCCGACCCGTGGCATGCCGACGCACCGGTGCTGCCGTGGGATGGCGAAGGCATGCCGCGCGAGCGCATCGCCATCATCGAGAACGGCAAGATCGCCAACCTCGACTATTCGCGCTTCTGGGCACAGAAGCAGGGCAAGACCGCCAAGGCCACGCCCGGCAACCTGCTGATGAGTGGTGGCGAGAAGAACACCGCCGAGCTGGTGCGCGGCACCCAGAAGGGCATCCTGGTCACCCGCACCTGGTACATCCGCATGGTCGATCCGCAGACCGTGCTGCTGACCGGCCTGACCCGCGATGGCACCTTCTACATCGAGAACGGACAGATCAAGCACCCGGTGAAGAATTTCCGCTTCAACGAGTCGCCGGTGATCATGCTCAACAACATCGAAGAGCTGGGCAAGCCGGTGCGCGTGGCCGGTGACGAATCCAGCTTCGTGATGATGATTCCGCCGATGAAGCTGCGCGATTTCACCTTTACGTCGTTGTCCGACGCGGTCTGATGGATCGCCGGGCCTGCCTGCGCTGGTTGGCCGCTGCCGCTTCGGCGGCGGCGCTGCCGGCATGGGCGCAGGCAGGCCCGCGCAGTTCGCGCTACGACTTCTGGTTCACCCGCCTGCAGTACGACTCCGGCGACTGGGACGTGGACGCGCGCATGCCGTCCAACCTGATCACCTCGCTGATCGACTACACCTCTTTGCGTGTGGACCCGCAGGAACGCGTGGTGGCCTTGGCCGACCCACGCATGCTGGAGGCGCCGTTCTGCTACCTGGCCGGGCACACACTGGTCGAGTTCAACGCCGCCGAACGGCAGAACTTCGTGCGCTACGTGCGCAATGGTGGCTTTGTTTTCGTCGACGACTGCAACCACGATATCGACGGCCTGTTCGCCACCTCGTTCGAAGCGCAGATGGGCCGGCTGTTCGGGCCGAAGGCGCTGCAGAAGCTGCCCAACAGCCACGCGCTGTACCGCAGCTTCTTCCGCTTCCCCGACGGCCCACCCGCGACCACCTTCGAGCTCAATGGCTGGGGCGATGACCTGGTGCACGACTATCTGAAAGGCATCGAGGTCGACGGCCGGCTGGGTCTGCTCTACAGCAACAAGGACTACGGCTGCGAGTGGGACTACGACTGGCGCAACAAGCGTTTCCTGGCCGAAGACAACACCCGTTTCGGCGTCAACATCGTGATGTACGCATTGAACAATTGAACGGACCACGCCCATGACCTCCCCCGACCTCGATTCCCTGCTGCCGCGCCTGCACGATCTGCGCGCTGCGCTCGCCCACGCCGTGGTCGGCCAGCACACGGTGGTCGAGCAGCTGCTGATCGGCCTGCTGGCCGGTGGCCACTGCCTGCTGGAAGGCGCGCCGGGGCTGGGCAAGACCCTGCTGGTGCGCTCGCTGGGGCAGGCACTGGAACTGCAGTTCCGGCGTGTGCAGTTCACCCCGGACCTGATGCCCAGCGACATCCTCGGCACCGAACTGCTGGAAGAGGATCACGGTACCGGCCATCGCCATTTCCGCTTCCAGCAGGGCCCGATCTTCACCAACCTGCTGCTGGCCGACGAGCTCAACCGCACCCCGCCCAAGACCCAGGCCGCGCTGCTGGAAGCCATGCAGGAACGCACGGTCAGCTACGCCGGCACCACCTACACGTTGCCGGCGCCGTTCTTCGTGCTGGCCACGCAGAATCCGATCGAACAGGCCGGTACCTATCCATTACCCGAAGCACAGCTGGACCGCTTCCTGCTGCACGTGCTGGTCGATTACCCCAGCGAAGAAGAAGAGCGGCAGATCCTGGAACAGACCACCGGTAACGCCACTGGAAGCGTGCCGAAGGTGATGGATGCCGAAGCGGTGATCGCGCTGCAGGCGGCGGTGCGCCAGGTGCATGTCAGCGCCGACGTGCTGGCCTGGATCACCCGCCTGGTGCGCGCCAGCCGTCCCGGCGAGGGCGCACCGGCGGCGATCAACCAGTGGGTGAAATGGGGTGCGGGCCCGCGTGCCGGGCAGTCGCTGGTGCTGGCCGCCAAGGCGCGCGCACTGCTGCAGGGTCGTTTCGCCGCCACCCGCGAGGATGTGCAGGCGCTGGCCGCACCGGTGATGCGTCATCGCCTGCTGCTGTCCTTCGCCGCCGAGGCCGAGCAGAAGCGGGCGGACGATGTGGTCGCCGCACTGCTGCAGGCCATTCCATTCCCGGGTTGATCCACTGGTGACCGCAGGCACACCGCTGCTGCTGCCACCTGACCTGCGTGCGCGACTGCGTGCGCTGCGGCTGTGGCCACGCCTGGCCAGCGGCGCGAGCGGCATCGGCCAGCATGCCAGCCGCAGCCGCGGTGCCGGTCTGGAATTCGCCCAGTACCGCGCCTACGAGCCCGGTGACGAACTGCGCCAGATCGACTGGAAGTTGTACGCGCGCTCGGACCGCTTCTTCGTGCGCGAATCCGAGCGCGAAAGCCCGATCACCGTCTGGTTGCTGCTCGATGCCACCGCCTCGGCGGGCCAGGCCGACCGCGCGGCACCGGCTCGCAGCCGCCTGGACCACATGCGGCAACTGGCAGCCTGCGTGGTCGAGCTGGCGCTGCAGCAAGGCGATCGCTTCGGCCTGCTGGCCATCGATGGCGAAGGCCTGCAACTGGTGCCGGCCGCACATGGCGCGCGCCAGCGCGACCGCGTGCACCTGCAACTGCATGCCCTGCAGGCGCGTGGCGGATGGCCTGCCGCCGAGCGCCTGCGCCCGTTGTGGGAGCGCGTGCGCCCCGGCGATCTGCTGCTGGCCATCGGTGATGGCTTCGATGACGCGGGCATCGTGCTGCTGGAGCAGCTGGCCAGCGCACGCCGCGAGGTGATGCTGCTGCAGGTGCTGACCGCCGACGAACGCGATTTCCCCTTCGATGCAGGTCACCGCTTCCGCGACCCGGAAACGGGCGATGAACTTCTCGGCGATGGCGCCGCGATCCGCGCCGACTACGTGCAGCGCTTCGGCGAGGCCCATGCCGCGCTGCGGGCGCGGTTGCAGTCCAGTGGCATCGCCACCGCCATCGGTTGGCTCGACCAGCCGCTGGACCAGCCGCTGCAGGCGCTGTTCGGCCGCAGGGGCGGCGCATGAGCCTGCTGTTCCCGCTGGGGCTGGCGGCGCTGGCTGCATGGCTGTTGCCACTGCTGATCCACCTCGCCCGTCGTCATCCCTATACGCCGCTGGATTTCGCTGCGCTGCGCTGGCTGCGCGCCCAGGTGCGACCGCGCCAGCGCATCCGCTTCGATGATTGGCCACTGTTGCTGGTGCGCCTGCTGTTGCTGGCCGCATTGGCCCTGCTGCTGGCGCGCCCAGCGCTGACCGGTCCTGCACCGGTGCCAGCGGCGTGGACGGTGGTGGCGCCGGGCCTCGACGCGACCGCACTGCGCGGCAGCACCGATGCACGCAACTGGCATTGGCTGGCGCCGGGCTTCCCGCCCATCGACCAGCCCACGCCGATGGACGCTGCTTCCCTGCCCAGTCTGCTGCGCGAGCTGGATGCGCAGCTGCCGGCCGGCACCGCGCTGACCGTACACGTACCCGATCCCTTGCCCGGCCTTGATGGCGCCCGCCTGCAATTGTCGCGCGAGGTGCAATGGCAGCCACACGCGCTGACCGCCACCGCACCAGCACACGCCTCCATAGCGCCACGCCTGCGTACGCGCAGCGATGCACCGGTGGCAGCGCAGCAATGGCTGGGCGCGTTGCAGCGCGCATGGAGCACGCAAGCGCTTGCAGCTCCCATGGCCGACGATGCGTTGCCGGGCCGCGGTGAGATCGGCATATGGACGGGCACCGAAACACTGCCTGGCACCTGGCAGAGCTGGCTGCAGCAGGGCGGCACGGTGCTGACCGCTGCCAAGCCGCCAGCGGGCGCAGCCGTCCTGCTGCGTGATGCAGACAATGCGCCGCTGCTATGGCTGCAGCGCATCGGCCAAGGCCGCCTGCTGCATCTGCGCGGCGAATGGAACGTGGCCCGCAACAGTGCACTCCGCGATGACCGCCTGCCCCGCGACCTGCTGCAGGCCCTGCAACCGCCATCGACCCCGCACCTGGGTGATGCGCAGGACCAGGCGCCACGTCGCGCGATGCTGCCAGCGGCAACGCCGCCCCTGCGTGAACCGACCTCCTGGCTGCTGCTTATGATCGTGCTGCTGTTCGCGCTTGAGCGCTGGATGGCGAGCAGCGCGCGACGCAGGGCTGCACCATGAAGACGCTGCAACAGGCATGGCAACGCGCACGCCGGCGCCGCGCGGCGATTACCGTGCTGCTGGGTCTGCCCTGGGCGTTGGCGGCGGCGGCACTGGCGTTGCGCCTGTCGGGTTTTGATATCGCCTGCGTCGTGGCAACCGTGGCCCTGCTCATCATTGCGACCGCAGCGACGACACGCGCCCGGCAGCTGGACCGGCGCTGGCTGCAGCGCAGGCTGGATGCCAGTGGTGCCAGCGAGGACAGCGCCGACCTGCTGTTCGCCGACGCTGGCGCGCTCAATCCACTACAGCAGCGCCAGCGCACGCACGTGCTGTCGGCGCTTGAACGCAACGTCCCCGAGCTGCGGCCGCGCTGGCCGCGCAGGGCAGTGATGCTGTGCTGGATCGGTGGCATCGCCGTCGCTGTGCTGGCGCTGGGCTGGCCGCACAACGCCGCACCAAGCACCGCCGCCCTTGCGACGCCGCAAAGCAGCGCCAAGGCCGGTCCGCTGCGCCTGCAGTCCACCCGCCTGCGCATCGATGCACCGGCCTACACCGGTCAACCCACGCGTACGCAGAACGCACTCGACGCGAAGGTCGCCGCCGACAGTCGCCTGTCCTGGTCGCTGCGCTTTGACCGTGCACCCCGCAAGGCCTGGCTGCAGTTTCACGATGGCCGTCGCCTGCCATTGCGCGAGTACGACGGTGAATGGCACGCTCAGGACGTGGCGCGCACCCCGGTGCTGTATCGCGTGGTCAGCGAACCGGCGCTGGCCGACACCCGCCTGCATCGGCTCGACGTGGTCGCCGACCGTGCGCCCACGGTGCGCGTGATCGACCCTGCTGCCAGCCTGGTGTTGGGCAGCCCCGGGCAGCGGCAGTGGACGCTGCGCTTCGAGGCCAGCGACGATCATGGCGTCCTCCCGCAGGCGACGCTGTCGATCACCACCACCCAAGGCAGCGGTGAGAACATCACTTTCGTCCGGCGCAGCGTGACCCTCAACGGCAGCGGCGAGGCGACAGCACGGCGCTTTGCCCACACCCTCGACCTGGCCGCTCTGGGCGCACAGCCCGGCAACGATGTGATCGCCCAACTGGAAGTGCGCGACAATCACGCGCCGACAGCACAGGTCGGCCGCAGCAGCAGCGTGATCCTGCGCCTGCCCAGCAGCGAAGCCGTGCTCGGTGCCGAACTGGAAGGCCGCATCAAGAAGACCCTGCCTGCGTACTTCCGCAGCCAGCGGCAGATCATCATCGATGCCGAGGCGTTGATCCGCGAACGCCGGGGCGTTGCCGCCGATATCTTCATCAAGCGCAGCGATGCCATCGGCGTCGACCAGCGCATCCTGCGCCTGCGCTACGGCCAGTTCCTGGGCGAGGAAAGCGAGGGTGCGCCGAAGCCGCCGCCGACCAGCGACCTGCCCACCAGCGATACACCCGCGGCCGACGCGCACGATGACGACCATGAGCACGATCACGAGGCGCAGGCAGGCGCACATGACGAGCACGGCCACGACCACGGCGGCGCGGCCAACGGCAGCGACACGCCGCCGGTGTTCGGCAGTGCCACCGACGTGCTGTCCGAGTACGGGCATACCCACGACCACACCGAGGCGGCGACACTGCTTGACCCGCAGACGCGCGCCACACTGAAGGCAGCACTGGACCAGATGTGGTCGGCCGAAGGCGAGCTGCGCCAGGGGCGCCCCGAGCAGGCCCTGCCGTTTGCCTACAAAGCGCTGGCGTTCATCAAGCAAGTGCAGCAGGCCGAGCGCATCTACCTGGCCCGCGTCGGCCCGGAGCTGCCGCCGATCGACGAGGGCCGACGCCTGAGCGGCGACCGTGCCGGGCTGGCAAGCCGCGACCTGCCGCTGACCGCACGCACGCCCCCTGATCCGGCCGTGGTCGAGGCCTGGCAGCGATTGGGCGACGAGGGCGGCATGCCCGATCTGGACTTGCTGGCCGCCTGGCAGCAACGCAACAGCGCCTTCCTGCCCGATGCACTGGACCTGGCTGCCGCCATCGAGCAACTGCGCATCGAACCCGGCTGCACCGAGTGCCGGCAGCGCCTGCGTGCGCAGCTGTGGCGCGCACTGCAGCGGCCCCTGCCGCAGGTGATGCGGCGCAGCGGCGCCGATGCCCTGGGGCAGCGCTACCTCGACGCGCTGGAGGCGCAGCCATGAGCACATCGGCAGTGAACGTGTGGATCGCGCTCGCGCTGGGGCTGATCGTGCTCGTCGCCAGTGCGCGCCAGCTGCGTTCGCCGACGCGGGGTCGCCGCCATCTGATCGCCGTACTCACGCTGCAGGCCGCCGCCGCTGCGCTGCTGTACGTCTGCCTGCTGCCGCCATCACAACGCGTTGCCCTGGCCGGCCTGGTGGTGATCGGCGCCGAGGCCGACAAGGCGGGTGCACTGCCGGCCGGCGCCACCCGGGTGCTGCTGCCGGAAGCAACGGCCATGGCCGGTGCAGCGCGCGTGCCGGACCTGGCCACGGCACTGCGCCGTTATCCATCCTCCACGGTGACCCTGGTCGGTGCCGGCCTGGCCGCGCGTGATCGCGATGCCGCACTGCCCACCGATACGCGCTGGCAAGCAGCGCCTGCACCCAACGGATGGATTGCCCTGCAGCCGCCTGTGGATGCGGCTCCCGGTGCACGCTTCGATGTGCACGCACAGGCACGCGGCGTGGAACGCGCGCAGGCCGAACTGCTGGACCCGGCTGGCGCGGTGGTCGATCGTGCACCACTGGCCGCCGATGGCCGTGTGCAGCTCAGCGGCGTCGCCCGCGCCGAGGGCCGTAGCGTGTTCCAGCTGCGCCTGCTGGATGCGCAGGGCCATGTTGCCGACAGCGTGCCGGTACCGCAGCAGACGCTGGCCGCCGCTCCGCTGCGCCTGCTGGTGCGCTCTGCTGCACCGGGCGCCGAACTGAAGTACCTGCGTCGCTGGGCCACCGATGCCGGCATCCGCGTACAGCTGCAGGCCGAGACCGGCGCAGGCCTCAGCCTGGGCGACGGCAACGTGGCGTTGGACGCGTCCACGCTGGCACGCAGCGACCTGCTGCTGCTCGACGAACGCAGCCTGGCCGCACTCGGTGCCGGTCAGATGACGGCCGTCCGCCAGGCCGTGCGCGACGGCCTTGGCCTGCTGGTACGCAGTACCGGCGCACCATCGGCCAGCGCACGGCAACGCCTGCGCGATCTTGGCCTGCCCTTGCAGGGCGATGCCGGCAGCCAGATCGCTGCGATGGCCGCCGAGGGTGACGCCACGATGCTGCAGGCACGTCGCGGGCCCCTTGCCGCCGGCACCCTGCCCTCCGGTGATGGCGAAGCAGCGGACCGCGCGTCCCACGCAGCAGCGCTGCCGGCGCTGGAGTACCTGGCACTGCAGGCTGCCGGCAGCCACGCCCTGCTGCAGGATCGCGACGGCAAGCCCATCGGCGGTTGGCGCGCCGTCGGCAAGGGTCGCATCGGCCTGCTGCCGATCACCGACAGCTGGCGCTGGGTGCTGGCCGGCCGCGAGGATCGCCACGGCGAGTTGTGGAGCTCAGTGTTCGCCACCCTGGCACGCGCGCAGGCTGGCACCGAAGGCCCATGGTCGTCACAGGCACTTGCGTGGGCCGGCGAACGCCAGTCGCTGTGTGGCGTGCAGGCACCGCTGCAGGCCTTCGACGCACACGGCAGGGGCGTGCAGTTGATCGTCGACAGCAGCACCGGCACAGCGCGATGCGCAGGCTGGTGGCCACGCCAGGCCGGTTGGCAGCACCTGCAGCACGGCGAGCGCGCGTACTGGCACTACGTGTTCGATCCGAAGCAGGCCCCAGCGCTGCACCGGCAAGCGATGATCAATGCCACCGCGCAGCGGCTGGCTACTTCCGCACCGGCTACCGCGCAGGCGGACCAGCACGCACCGGGGCCGCGCTGGCCGTGGTGGTTGGCGTTCGTGCTGTGCGCATCGCTGCTGTGGTGGCTTGAGCGACGGCGCTGATCCCGGGGTCGGATCCCTTTCGCGTGCGAAAGGGCTCTGACCCCACCGATTGGATCGCAAACACCCTCCACGCATGGCGTGGATCTACTGACTCCATGCGTGAATCGACGGAATGCGCCGTTCAACGTTTCCCCGCGCGCCGGTACACGCCGTTGAAGCGCACGTTCATGCCGCCGCACTCGCTGTTGTCCGCCACGATCAGCACGTCCCCCAGCAGCTGCGCGTGCACCGTGCAGGTGTCTTCCACGAAGTCGACCTGGGCGCCACGCGGCACCGCCTGTGCACTCACCGCGCCGATGTTCGGGCCGCCCGGGCGTTCGGCCGGCGTCGGGTTGGCCGAGGGCCAGTAAGCATCGCCTTCCACGTGCAGCTGGCCGTCGCGCACGCGGATCCGCAGGCCGTTGTCGCTGTCCTTCCAGTCGCCCGACCAGGCCTGCAGCGTAGGGGCGGGAACCGGCACCGCCTGCAACTTGCTGCGGTCCACCCAGCCGGCACTGCCGCCCACCTTGTTCGGGAAGAATGCGCAGCGGTAACCGCCCAGATCGCGTCCGGTCACCACCGTATCGCCGCTCACCACGTAGCTGCGCTGGCGGCAGGCGGGTTCGCCCTTCGCGGGGCAGCCGTCCATGTCACCCAGCAGGTACAGGCGCGGCGTGCCGACCACCTTGGCCAGGGCAAAGCCCGATTGCTCCGAAGGAAACGCGCCATTGCGGCAGGAGCCACCATCGGTCAGCTCGCTGGCGGACGCGGCAAGCGGGCTCAGCGTCGCAAGCAGGAACAGGGTACGTAGCAGCATCCAGGCAGCCTCGAAGGGAAGGTCCGCAGGATACCGCCTACTTCTGAGGCGGTGCCCCGCAACCGTCCTGCTGCGCGCAGAACTGCAGTGCGCGCCGTTGCTGCTCGGCGCTCAGTTCCGGTGGCGGCCGCGCGATGGCCGACTGGATCTGGTCCGGGCCACCGGTGAGCTTGTTCACTCCTTTCGCGGCCGCCATCACGCCCTTGACCACGCCCATCATGATGTAGCCACCGGCCATGCTGACCTGTTCGGGCGACGGCGGCTCGCTCCAGTTGCGGCTGAAGCGGTTGTTCTCGGCCTTCAGCGGATTCTTGAAGCGGTACAGGTCCAGCGGCTGGTCGTCTTCGGGCTTGAGCGCACGCACTTCACCGAGGGTGGTGACGTTGTCCTGCGGCAGGGTGCTGGAAACCGGCGCGGTGATTGCTGCCGGTGCGTCCGCAGGGGGAGCAGGCGCAGGGTCGGGCACTGTCACCGGCGCGGCCTGCTGCGCCTGCGCGATGCCGGTCAGCAGCAGGCTGGCCAGAAGTGCTCCCTGCGTTCCACGTCGTGCCACAGCCATCCACCCTGTTGGTTGCGTCCAGCGACCAAGGATACGGATGCGGGCTTCAGATTTCGTTGGCGGTGGCACGGGCGTTCAGCGCACAGCGCGCCGCACTGAATGATTCACTCCCTCCCGTCACGGTGTCTCACATGCTGAGACCCATCTGTGGTGCCATGTGATCCCCCGAAAATCCTCTTCCCATGGCCTACGAACTCGCCAAGCGCACCGCCGATGCGGAGCAGCAGCTCGCCACCCGCGACGGCCTGCCCGCCCGCGATGGCGCCCTGCTCAGTGCACGCCTGCAGCGCCGCTACCAGGACCGCATCACCGGCAGTTTCGCCATTCCCGGCCGCGAAGGCCGCTATGCGCCCATTCCGCATTCTGTACCGCCGGCGCTGGCCGCTGCACTGAAGGCGCGCGGCATCGAGCAGCTCTACAGCCACCAGGCCGAGGCATGGGACGCCAGCCAGCGTGGCGAGCACGTGGCCATCGTCACCCCCACTGCCAGCGGCAAGTCGCTGTGCTACACCCTGCCGGTGGTCAGCGCCGCCATGCAGGACAAGGCCAAGGCGCTTTACCTGTTCCCGACCAAGGCACTGGCCCAGGACCAGGTGGCCGAACTGCTGGAGCTCAACCGCGCCGGCGACCTCGGGGTGAAGGCCTTCACCTTCGACGGCGACACCCCCGGCGACGCACGGCAGGCGATCCGCCTGCATGGCGACATCGTGGTCTCCAACCCGGACATGCTGCATCAGGCAATCCTGCCGCATCACACCAAGTGGGCGCAGTTCTTCGAGAACCTGCGCTACATCGTCATCGACGAAGTGCACACCTATCGCGGTGTATTCGGCAGCCATGTCACCAACGTGCTGCGCCGGCTCAAGCGCATCTGCGCGTTCTACGGGGTGCAACCGCAGTTCATCCTGTGCTCGGCCACCATCGGCAACCCGCGGGCGCATGCCGAGGCGCTGATCGAAGCGCCAGTCACCGCCATCACTGAATCCGGCGCGCCGAGTGGGCCGAAGCAGGTGCTGCTGTGGAACCCGCCGGTGATCAACCCGGACCTGGGCCTGCGTGCCTCGGCGCGTTCGCAGAGCAACCGCATCGCCCGCATCGCGATCAAGTCAGGGCTGAAGACCCTGGTATTCGCGCAGACCCGGCTGATGGTGGAGGTGCTGACCAAGTACCTGAAGGACATCTTCGACCACGACCCACGCAAGCCACCGCGCATCCGCGCGTACCGCGGCGGCTACCTGCCCACCGAGCGCCGCGAAACCGAGCGTGCGATGCGTGCCGGCAACATCGATGGCATCGTCAGCACCTCGGCGCTGGAGCTTGGCGTGGACATCGGCAGCCTGGACGTGGTGATCCTCAACGGTTATCCGGGCAGCGTGGCCGCTACCTGGCAGCGCTTCGGCCGCGCCGGCCGCCGCCAGCAGCCTGCACTCGGGGTGATGGTGGCCAGTTCGCAGCCGCTGGACCAGTACGTGGTGCGCCATCCGGACTTCTTCGCCGAGGCCTCACCCGAACACGCGCGCATCGCGCCCGACCAGCCGTTGATCCTGTTCGATCACATCCGCTGCGCGGCATTCGAACTGCCGTTCCGGGTGGGCGATGGCTTCGGCCCGATCGACCCGGAAGTGTTCCTGGAAGCACTGGCCGAAACCGAGGTGATCCACCGCGAAGGCGAGCGCTGGGAATGGATCGCCGACAGCTATCCGGCCAACGCGGTCAGCCTGCGTGCGGTGGCCGATGGCAACTTCGTGGTGGTCGACCGCAGCGATGGCCGCCAGCAGATCATCGCCGAGGTCGACTATTCGGCTGCCGCGCTCACCCTGTACGAAGGCGCCATCCACATGGTGCAGTCCACCCCCTACCAGGTGGAAACCTTGGACTGGGAAGGCCGCAAGGCCTATGTCACCCGCACCCACGTGGACTACTACACCGACAGCATCGACTTCACCAAGCTCAAGGTGCTGGACCGCTTCGACGGCGGCGTGGCCGGCCGTGGTGATTCGCACCATGGCGAAGTGCATGTGGTGCGCCGCGTGGCCGGCTACAAGAAGATCCGCTACTACACCCACGAGAACATCGGCTACGGCCCGGTCAACCTGCCCGACCAGGAACTGCACACCACCGCGGTGTGGTGGCAGCTGCCACAGGCGCTGCTGCTGCGCGCCTTCGCCAGCAAGCAGGATGCGCTGGATGGTTTCCTTGGCGCCGCCTATGCGCTGCATATTGTCGCCACGGTGGCGGTGATGGCCGATGCACGCGACCTGCAGAAGTCGGTGGGCAACGGCGATGGCACCTGGATCGCGATTGCCGACCAGAGCGGGCGCGGCCAGCTGCGTGGCAGCGATGGCGAGCCGGGCGCGGTGGAACTGCTGCAGGAATTCGTGCCGACCGTATACCTGTACGATAACTTCCCCGGTGGCGTCGGTCTGAGCGAGCCGCTGTGGCAGCGTCAGGCCGAGCTGGTGCAGCGCGCGCGCGAACTGGTACAGCGCTGCGACTGCAAGGCGGGTTGCCCTGCCTGTGTCGGCCCGGTGCTGGCCGCGCAGGAACAGGATGAAACCTCACCGCGTGCGCTGGCGCTGCGCGTGCTCGACCTGTTCGATGCGCAGGCCTGCCAGCACGTCGCCGACGTGGTGGTGAGCACGCGCGACCCGATGGAGCTGATCGCCCCGTGAGCCTGAGCCTGGACAAGCTGCGCCTGCTGCGGAAGCAGGCCGGTGACCCGAAAGCAACCACGCCTGCTGCACCCGCGCAGGACACGCCACCGACACTGGTTGCCGCCAACGATGCGCGACAGCCACCGGCCGAGCGTTCGGTGTTTGCCTGGGTAGAACAGGAGATCCGCCACAAGCCAACCGGCACGGCCACCACCGCGCCTGCGCCGCCAGCACTGCGACGGCCCGAGGTCGGTGGCCTGCATCGCCTGCTCGGCATGCGTTCGCGTGGCGGACCTGCGCCGGCACGCGCCAGCGCGCAGGACCGGCAGCTGCCCGGCGAAGAGATCGCGCCCGGCCTGTTCCTGATCGAGTCGCTGCTGCCGCAGCCGATTCCCGCCATGCCGCTGTCGCTGGCGTTCGCCAAGCGCGAAGACCAGCACGTGGCTGCGCGCGACCTGCTGTTCTTCGATACCGAGACCACCGGCCTGGCCGGCGGCACCGGCACCCGCGCCTTCATGATCGGCGCTGCCGACTGGCATGTGTGCCAACAGCGCGGCGAGGGCCTGCGCATCCGCCAGTTGCTGATCTCCACGATGGCCGCTGAAGAAGCGATGCTGGCCACCTTCGCCAGCTGGCTGCAGCCGCATACCGTGTTCTGCAGCTACAACGGCCGCAGCTACGACGCACCTCTGCTGAAGACGCGTTACCGGCTGGCCCGGCAGGCCGATCCCATCACCGCGCTGGACCACATCGACCTGCTGTATCCCACCCGCCGCCGTTATCGCGGCACCTGGGAGAACTGCAAGCTGTCCACCATCGAGCGGCAGCTGCTGCGCGTGGTGCGCGAGGATGATCTGCCTGGCTCGGAAGCCCCCGCTGCATGGCTGCGTTTCCTGCGCGGCGGCGATGCGGTGAATCTGCGCCGGGTGGCCGACCACAACCACCAGGACGTGGTGACCCTGGCGCTGCTGCTGCAGCGGCTGGTGCGGGAAGAGCAGCGCGAACGGGAGACGCTGGCGCTGGTTGCCGGGTAGATCGTGTGCAGTGCAACGCACCGCAGCTCCGCTGCGGCTTTTCCCTGGCGCTTCAGCCTGTAAACAGATTCCGCAGGCGTCCAACAAATCCACCTTGCGCAGGCGCGGTGCCTGGGTTGGACGTCTGGCCCGCCGCTGCGGTGATCCGTTCGGCAATGGCGTAGTGGTCCAGAGTCGACGCCAGGTGCGCGGCCAGTTCGTCCACGGCAACCAACAGCCGTTCCATGTCCTGTTCCGGGTCTGCATGGAACCAGTCGATGGTGAACTTCAGCGTTTCGCCGAACTGCTGCTCCAGCGGCGGCAGTGCCAGGCTGCGCAGCTGCATCAGCGAACCACTCCTCGCAGCATCGCGCACCCACCAGGACAAGAACTCAAGCGCTAGCCACCCTTCCGCGCCATCGTTCAGGTCGAACTCGATACCGATCAGCAGCTCATGGGGCAAGCTGCCTTCGCTACGCCGCAGCACGGCCAGCGGCAGGTCTGCATAGGGCAATTGCGACAGTTCGCCTACGGCCATCTCCGACAGATCATGCTTGGTCACCGACGCGCTGCGCACGCCAGGAATAGACGACACCACATCGGCCAATCGCTGGACACGCTCAACCATGGGTTTGCACCTCGGATTTCCTGGGGGGGAAGACACTAACCGCTGCCCGCACAGGCTTCAATCAGATCGGTCGTGGGCACGGTGGCGTGCGTTGCGGTGCTTGCGCGGTACGGATTCAGGCCGCGTTGACACCACTGACACACGTCCCGGCGACACTGCCGCTACCGAACGTCACCCAGGAGTATTCCCATGCGTCGATCCTCCCTGTTGCTGCTTGCGGCCATCCTGCCGCTGGCGGCCTGCAGCCATGCCGGTGGCAACGCCCCCGCCGAGGTCGGCAGCCTGCCAGCCAAGGTGTCCGATGGCCCGCAGGAATGCAGGCCCGATGCGTTGGAAGCCTTCACCGGCAAGGTCGCCGACGAAGCGACGATCAAGAAGCTGGTGGCCGACAGCGGCGCGCGCAATGCACGCGTGGTCAAGCCGGGCATGGCGGTCACCATGGACTTCCGCCAGGACCGCGTGACCGTGCAGGTGGACGCGCAGAACCGCATCGAGCGCGCCAGCTGCGGTTGATCCGGGCCCTTCGGGTAGCGCCGGGCCATGCCCGGCGACTTCCCTTGCCAACTGCACCGCTGCGCTCGCCGGGCGTGGCCCGGCGCTACCGCACGATCAGAGCCGCTCGGCCTTGCCGCTGGCCAGCGCGCGCGCGATTACCTGCTCTGCCTGCTTCGCGGCCTGCACCTGCAGGCGTGCCTGACGCTCGCCCAATGCCGCCTGCTTGCTGCCCAGCACGGCCTGCTGGCTTCCCAGCGCAGCCTGCTGACCGGCGAGACGGCTCATTTCGCGGCTGCGCTCGGACTGCAGCGCCTGGTTGCGGGCAACCTGTGACGCCCGCTGTGCTTCAGCCGCAGCCTGCCGCGCAATCTTCGCATCGTCCACCGCGCCACGGGTGGCCCGCGCCGCTTCGGCTGCCGCTTCGCGGTTGATGTCGCGATCGTTGATCGCACTGCGTGCAGCCCGTGCGGCGGCAAGGGCGATCTCACGTGCCTCTTCACCCTGCAGCCTGCCCAGCTCGCCCTGCTCGCGGCCGAGCTGGCCCTGCTGGCGACCCAACGCACTCTGCTGGCGCCCCAGTTCGCTCTGCTGGCGGCCCAGATCGGCGGCGCCGGCATAGGCACGCTGCAACGACTGGATCAGCATCGGATCGCGCACGACGTAGCGCTTGTCGCCTTGACGGAACCACAGCGCCGGGCCGTCGCCAATCCGGCTGCGCGCCTGCATTACATCGTCCATGCCGGCATTGGCGAACGCTTGACCATGATCGACCAGCACGAAGGCCTGCTGCGGTGGCGTGCCGAGATCGAGCTGGCCATGGGTGACGATGGTCACTGCCGCGTCCACATCCACGTTGAGGTCAGCAGTCTCCTCAGGGCCGGCCGGCTCGGCAGGTTCCTCCACCTCGGCCTCGGCGGGGTCTGCCGCCTCGGCCCGGTCGGTCGGCTCTGCAGGTACCGCCGCGGCAGGCGGCGCTGCGGGAGCTGCTGGTGCTGCGGGCGGCGGCGGCGCCGGCACAGCGCGCGGCGGTGCCGGCGGCGCGGGCGGGACCGGAGCGGCAACCAGGCGCATCGGCGCCACACCCACGGCCAACACGACCAGGGTCAAGCCAACGGCCAGCAGGCGCGGGCACGCCCGGTGCGACTGCAGCGAGAGCAGGCGGCGCTTGAGGCTGGTGGTGCTGGGCGCTGCGCTGGCCACGCCGAGGTGCGGCTGCGGCGCCACACCCAACTGCAGCAACAGGCGGCCATAGGCATGGCGGCTGGCACCATGCTGGCCGACCACGGCCGCATCCACCGCTTCCTCACGGGCCTGGGCATATTCGCGCACGGCCAGGCGCAACAGTGGATGGAAGAAGAACAAGTGCTGGGCCAGGGCCGGCAGCAGTCCCCATTGCAGGTCACGACGCTGCAGGTGCTGCAGTTCGTGGGTCAGCGCCAGATCCAGCGCATCGCCCTGCAGCGCGTTCATTCCCGCCGGCAGCAGCAGCACCGGACGGAACGGCCCGACCAGCTGCGGCGCGTCGACCTGGTCGCTCATCCACAGGCGCGGCGCGCTGCGCAGGCCGTGCGCATCAGAGGCCAGTTGCAGCGCCTGCACCAGCGCCTGGTCCTCGCACGGATACGACGCCGCCAGCAGCGCGCGGCAACGGCGCCATTCGCCGAAGGTCCGCAACGGCATCAGCAGTACGCCGGACATCCACAGCGCGGCCAGTGCCAATGCCCACCAGGCCACCGGCGTGCTGCCGACATCGCCCATCGGCGTGTTCGCCAGCAGGTGCGCCGATGCCTCCGGTGCCATCGTATACATCGCGCCCGCGGCAAGATCCACGGTCGTCATTGCCACCGCATCGGGTGCGGGCAGCCAGGCCAGCTGCAGCGGCTGGCTCCACAACAGGCCGACCACGGCCTGCAGCGACACCAGCCACCACAAGCGGCAACGGGTGGCCGCCGACAGCGTCGGCAGCGTGCGGCACAGCAGGTACACCAGCGCCACCAGCAGCACGGTCTGCAGGCTGGTCCAGCCCAGCCGCTCCAGCATCGGAATCAACATCGAGGTATCCATGGCTCAGTCCTCCTGGCGACGCGATTGCAGTTCGGCCACCAGCGCTTCCAGTTCGGCCAGTTCGTTGTCGCTGACCTTCTGCCGCTGCGACAGGTACGCCACGAATGGCGAGACCGAGCCCTGCAGCGTGTTGTCGACGAACTGGGCGACGGCGCCCTGCAGCACGCTTTCCGGGCCGCGGGTGGGCTGGTAACGATAGACGCCCTGCTGCTGCCGGCGCTGCAGGTAACCCTTGGCGCGCAGGCGTTCCATCATCGTCAACACGGTGGATCGAGCCAGTCCGCGCGGTTCGCCATAGCCGCTGGCGACCTCGCCGACGCTGGCCGGCGCCTGCTCATCCACATACTGCAGCAGGGCCAGTTCCTGGTCCCCGATGGTCTTGCCACGCATGACAACACTCCCTTGACTACACGTGTCGCTACTGTTGCCATGACGACACCTGTAGTCAACCCCCCGGAAGTCATGGGCCGACGAACGGTAGGGCGCGCGGCCGGCTTAAACCTTTTACGCCGCACGCGCATCCGATCCCTGGCCTGTCTCCTGCGGCAGCCGTCATCGCCGCCGATCTTCCTGCCCTCCGGGATCCCGCATGCCTCGCCAGACGCTACGAACCCTGCTCATGATCATCAGCCTGCTGCCCTTCGCCGCCGTCTCCGCCAACCAGGACCAGGCCAACGACCAGACCCGCCGTTTCATCCGCCAGACCATGCAGGAACAGCGCATCCCCGGCCTGCAGATCGCCGTGGTCAAGGATGGCCAGGTGGTGCTGTCGGAAACCTACGGGCTGGCCAACGTCGAGAACGGCGTGGTCGCCACCCGCAGCACGCGGTTCCCGCTCAACTCGGCCACCAAATCCTTCACCGGCGTCGCTTTGGCGCAGCTGGCACAGGACGGGCGGGTGGATCTCGACGCGCCGGCCTCGCGCTATCTCGACGACCTGCCCGCGCGCTGGCAGGCGGTGCGCGTGCGCCAGCTGCTCGCCCACACTTCCGGCCTGCCCGACATCCTCGATGCAGAAGGACTGCTGGGCGGTGGTTCTGAACAGGACGCATGGCAGGCAGTCCGCGCGCTGCCGGCAGAGGCCGCGGCGGGCGAGCGCTTCCAGTACAACCAGACCAACTACGTGCTGCTGGCGCGGATCATCGCGCAGCAATCCGGCATGCCCTACGAACGCTTCCTGGCCACCCGCCAGTTCTCCACTGCGCGCATGGCACGCACCACGTTCGGCGACAGCTACGACCTGATCCCGGATGCGGCGACGATGTACAGCTACCTGCCACGCGCAACCGATGCGAAGGATGCGACGCCACGGCTGTCGCACTGGTTCTACGACATGCCGCCCAGCCTGTGGGCCGGGGGCGGCATCCTCACCACGGCCGATGACACCGCGCGCTGGTTGGTTGCATTGCAGGATGGACACCTGCTGGAGCGGCGCGCGACGCAGCAGATGTGGACGGCCGAGCGCCTCAACGATGGCAGCGCCGGCGACTGGGCCGCAGGCTGGCCGGTGTTCAACACCACGCCCGACCTGCAGGTGGGTGGCATGGGCGGCGCGCGCTCGGCCTTCATCGTCTATCCCGAGCGCGGCCTCGCCGTTGTCGTGCTGACCAATCTGGTCGGCGCCAATCCGCAGCAGTTCATCCCGCGCATCGCCGGCTTCTATTCCGCCGCGCGCTAACCGCGCGGCCCGCCCATCACCGGCAGGATCACCCCGCTGATGTAACTGGCGCAGGCCGGTGAGGCGAGGAACACATAGGCCGGCGACAGTTCTTCGGGCTGCGCCGGCCGGCCCATGTCGCTGTCCTTGCCGAACTCGGCCACGTCCTTCGCCTGCTTGTCGGCGGGATTCAACGGCGTCCACACCGGGCCCGGCGCCACGCAGTTGACCCGGATGCCGCGTGGCAACAGCTGGCTGGCCAGCGCCTTGGTGAACGCATGGATCGCACCCTTGGTGGCCGAGTAATCGATCAGTGCCTTGCTGCCGAACAGGCCGGTTTCCGAACCGGTGTTGATGATGCTGGCACCCTCGCCCAGATGCGGCAGCACCGCGCGCGCCATCTGGATGTAGCCGCCGATATTGGTCTGCAGGGTTTCCTGCAGGTGCGCGTCTTCCAGGTCTTCCAACCGTTCGCAGTGCAGCTGGAACGCCGCATTGTTGACCAGGATATCGATGCCGCCGAAGGCCTTGGCCACCTGTTTCACGGCCTTGTTGCAAAAGCGCGGATCACGCACGTCACCGGCGATCACCACGCAACGGCCGCCCTCCTTCTCCACGTGCTGACGAGTGAGCTCGGCGTCCTTGGCTTCGTCCAGATGCAGCACGGCAACATCGGCGCCTTCGCGGGCGAACAGTACCGCCACCGCGCGGCCGATGCCGGAATCGCCACCGGTGACGATCGCGCGCATGCCCTGCAGCTTGCCGCTGCCGACGTAGTCCGGTGCGAGGAAGCGCGGCGCCAGTTCCAGTGCGTGCTCATGGCCGGGCTTGGCCAGTTGCTGCGCCGGCATCGTCTCCGGTTGCCGGCGCGGGCCGGCCTGGGTGACGGTCTTCTTGGTCGCCTTTTTCGTCGCCTTCTTCGCCGCGCGTACATCCTTGGCTTTTTCCTGATCCTGCAGGCGCCGCTGTCGCGCTGCGACACGCGCTGCGCGGGGATCGGAAGCGGCCGCCTTGCGGGTGGCGGTCTTCACCACGCGCGGGCGCTCGGACGTGGTGGCTTCGGCGTCGGCTGGCGCGGCCTGGGTGCCTTTGCGCACCTTCGGCGATGCCTTGCGGCGGGCGGGGGTCTTCCTGGTGGTGGCCCTGCAGGTCTCCTCGGGGGGATTGGGGTTGCCGGCCAGCGGCCGGCACTACCGGGGCGCGTGCGCCGCAGTACCGGGGGCGGCGTGCGCCGCTCGTGCAGTGTCTCCACGCGACCTGTTGGCGGCAGTGAGCGCACCGTGTCCATCGCGTGCACGGCATTCATTCCGCCACCACGCGTGTCGTCGCACCCTGCAGGCCACAACACGAGGAACGTCCCCCATGAAACATGCCATTGCCACCGCCGCCGTCTGCTTCGCTCTCGCCGCCTGCAGCAGCACCCCCGTCGCCCAGATCCAGCCCATCGATGGCGTGATTTCCGGCCAGTGCCATTCGGACATGGTGCGCGGTGCGGTCGGCCTGGCAGCATCGGATGCCACCGTCGAGCGCGCCCGCGTCGACAGCGACAGCCTGCACGTGCAGGTGCTGCGTCACGACGGTCCGCGCGTGCCGCCGGCCAGCGAAGGCGGTGAGCGCCTGACCATCGAAAAGGGCGGCACCAACAACATCACCGCGATCTACTGCGGCTGACCTGTCTTGCGGCTGAGGCGCCGCGCCCGGCGCAGCACCTTCAGCGTCGCCAGTTCCCACTGCCGCGGGCCGCGCAGGCCCGCCAGCGAGGCCAGTTCGCCGCGCTCCCAACCGGCGAACACGCAGGGATCGATGTAGGCCTTGCGACATACCGCAGGGGTATTGCCCAGCCGTGCCGCCACCTGGCACACCACTTCGCGCTGCGCCTTGGCCAGCGCGCGCTGGCTGGCCGGTTCTGGCAGCTCGGTGGCGGCGAAGGTCTGCACGGCGGCCAGCGTTCCGCCCCAGGTACGGAAGTCCTTGGCGGTGAAGTCTTCGCCCATCACCTCGCGCAGGTAGTCGTTCACCGCGCCGGAATCCACCGGCTGCACCTCGCCCGCGTCGTCGCGGTACTGGAACAGGGCCTGTCCCGGCAGCTGCTGCACGCCGCGTACCAGCGCGCCCAGCCGACGGTCGCCCACCGTCACCTCATGCAACTGGCCGGACTTGCCGCGGAAGCGCATGCGCACCCGGCCGCCCCGAAGCAGATCCAGGTGACGGTTGCGCAGCGTTGTCAGGCCGTACGACTTGTTCTCCTGCGCATAGGTCTCGTTGCCCACCCGCACCAGCGTGTCTGCCAGCAGCGCCACCACCACCGCCAGCACCTTCTCACGCGGGAAGCCACTGCGCTTGAGGTCGCGGCCGAGGCGCCGTCGCAGCGCCGGCAACGCTTGGCCGAAGGCGATGATGCGGTCGAACTTGCCGGCATCACGCACCGCTGCCCAATCGGCGTGGTAGCGGTACTGCTTGCGCCCGCGCGCGTCGCGGCCGGTGGCCTGCAGATGGCCGTTGGCATGGGCACAGATCCACACCGCGGTATAGGCCGGGGGCACGGCCAGCGAGCGGATGCGCTGCAGCGTGGCGGCATCGCGTATGGCATGACCGTCGGCATCGCGATAGGAGAAGCCTTTGCCAGCGCGGACGCGGCTGAAACCGGGCTGGGTGTCATCGACGTAGCGCAGGCCGGCGGCGCGCGCGGCCTGGCGTTCGGGTGTAGGGGTGGCGGGCATGCCGTCAGTCTGCCGATCGGCGCGGCGTGGCCACGTCAATAACGCAAGACAAACACGTGAGGGTGGGTTCGCCGCTATGCTCGGCCTTTCACCGTCCCTTCCATTCCGGAGTCATGATGTCGTTCCCGATCCGCGCCCGTTCCCTCTCCGCCCTGCTGCTGCCGGCCGTGCTGGCCCTGACCGCCTGCCAGGCGCCGTCGCTGGATGAGCAGGACTCGGCCACCGCCCACGCACAGCAGGCCGCCGAGGCTGCCAAGGCGCCGGCCGACGAAGCCGGCAAGGCCACCGAAGCACCGCCGGTCGGCAACTGCGACGCCAGCCAGGTGCAGAGCCTGGTCGGCCAGGCCTATACCGAAGCACTGGGCAAGCAGGCCCAGGAAGATTCCGCCGCGACCCAGCTGCGCGTACTGCACCCCAATGACGTCACCACGATGGAATTCGTGGGCGACCGCCTGAACATCGAGGTGGACGCAAAGGACGTGGTCAGCGGCGTTCGCTGCGGCTGACCCATCCCGCGCCGGCAAGCGTTTGCCGGCGCTTTGGTTGCGCCTGCAACCGTGTATTGCGGCGTTGCAGCAACCTGTGATCTAGTCGAGGCATCCGGTGGCCTCACGATGCGCTCCAGGGATTGGGCGGGCAGGAGTGTCCCCGTTCATTTCAATCTGCATCGAGGTAGAGATGGCCCCCCGCAACCGCCAAGGGCTTTACGACCCGCGCTCCGAGCGCGATGCCTGTGGATTTGGCATGGTCGCCCAGCTCGACGACCAGCCTTCGCGCCTGCTGGTCGATACCGCCATCGCCGCGCTTTCGCGCATGACCCACCGTGGCGGTGTCGCCGCCGACGGCCTCACCGGTGATGGCTGCGGCCTGCTGCTGCGCCGCCCCGATGCCTTCCTGAAACTGCTGGCCAGCGAAGCGGGCATCGCCGTCGGCGCGCGCTTCACTGCCGGCCTGGTGTTCCTGCCGCACGAAGCCGACGCCGCGCAGGCCTGCCGCACACAGCTGCAACAGCAGATCGAGGCGGTCGGCTGCAAGGTAGCCGGCTGGCGCGAGGTACCGACCGACGACAGCGTCTGCGGCCAACTGGCGCGCGACACCTTGCCGCGCATCGAACAGGTGTTCGTCGATGCCGGCGTCGGCCTGGATGACGCCGGCTTCGGCCTGGCCCTGTTCCTGGCCCGCCGCCGCAGCGAACAGCTGCTGCGCGCGCATGCCGACTACTACGTCACCACGCTCAGCCCCAACGCCATCAGCTACAAGGGCATGGTGCTGCCGGACAAGCTCAGCCGCTTCTTCCCGGACCTGCAGCGTCGCGAACTGGCCTCCAGCGCCATCGTGTTCCACCAGCGCTTTTCCACCAATACGCTGCCGCGCTGGCCGCTGGCGCACCCGTTCCGGATGCTCGCCCACAACGGCGAGATCAACACCATTGAAGGCAACCGCCGCTGGGCGCAGGCACGCAGCAAGGTGTGGAAGACGCCGCGCTTCGACATCGGCGAATTCGACCCCGTCATCTCCATGCACGGCTCGGATTCGCAGAGCCTGGACAACATGCTGGAACTGATGGTTTCCGCGGGCATGGAGCTGATCCAGGCCCTGCGCATCCTGGTACCGCCGGCCACGCAGTCGCTGGAATTCAAGGACCCGGACCTGGCCGCGTTCTACGAATTCCACGGCCTCAACAGCGAACCGTGGGACGGCCCGGCCGGCATCGTCGCCTGCGACAGCCGCTACGCGGTGTGCACCCTCGACCGCAACGGCCTGCGCCCGGCGCGCTGGATGCTGACCGCCGATCGGCACTTCCTGGTCGCCTCCGAAGCAGGTGTGTGGGAAGTACCGACCGAGCGCGTAGTGCGCAAGGGCAAGCTCGGCCCGGGCGAGATGATCGCCATCGACCTCAAGCGCGGTGACCTGCTCGATTCGGAGGCCATCGACCGCATCAACCGCGGCCGTGCGCCGTACAAGCAGTGGCTGCAGCAGGGCGTCACCTACCTGCAGACCGAACTGATCGACCCGTCGCTGGTGGAAGAACCGTTCGACGAAAGCACCCTGCGCAGTTACCACAAGCTGTACCAGCTCAGCAGCGAGGAAGTGGAACAGGTGCTGCGGCCGCTGGCCGAGACCGAGCAGGAAGCCACCGGCTCGATGGGCGATGACACGCCGATGGCCGTGCTCAGCCAGCGCAGCCGTCCGCTGTACGACTACTTCCGCCAGGCCTTCGCGCAGGTCACCAACCCGCCGATCGACCCGCTGCGCGAAGACTGCGCGATGTCCCTGTCCACCCAACTCGGCAAGGAGACCAACATCTTCCATGCCGGCCCGGAGACGGTGAACCACGTCATCCTCAACTCGCCGGTGCTGAGCCAGCGCAAGCTGCGCCAGCTGCTGAAGATGGACCAGTACGTGCAGGCCAACCGCCTGCTCGACCTGTCCTACAGCGACGACGAAGGCCTGCGTGCGGGCATCGAACGCATCTGCGCCGAAGCCGAACAGGCCGCGCGCGATGGCATGGTGATGCTGCTCCTGTCCGACCGCTACCCGGTGGCCGGGCGGCCGATGGTGCATGCGCTGCTAGCCACCAGTGCGGTCCACCACCACCTGTCGCGCCTGGGCCTGCGCTGCGACGTCAACCTGATCGTCGAGACCGGCACCGCGCGCGACGCGCACCACATGGCCTGCCTGCTCGGCTTCGGTGCCACGGCGGTGTATCCGTACCTGGCCTACCAGACCCTGTTCGACCTGGGGCGTCGCGGCATCCTCAAGCTCAGCAAGGGCGGCGAGCAGTCGCAGATCGGCCGCCGCTACCGCAAGGGCATCTACAAGGGCCTGTCGAAGATCATCTCGAAGATGGGCATCTGCACCGTGGCCAGCTATCGCGGTGCGCAGCTGTTCGAGATCATCGGCCTGGAGCTGGAGGTCGTCGACCTGTGCTTCCCCGATACCGCCTCGCGCATCGGTGGCGCCGGTTTCGCACGCCTGGATGCCGATGCACGCGAACTGTGCGCGCAGGCCTGGGATGCGCAGCAGGGCGTGGATGTCGGCGGCCTGCTGAAGTATGTGCACGGCGGCGAATACCACATGTACAACCCGGACGTGGTGACCACCCTGCAGCGTGCGGCGCGCAGCGGTGACGCGCGTGCGTGGCAGCAGTACTGCGATGCCGTGCATGCGCGCCCGCCCTCAGCGCTGCGCGACCTGCTGCAGCTGGTGCCGGCGGCCACGCCGACACCCTTGGACGACGTCGCACCGGCCAGCGAGCTGTTCCCGCGCTTCGATACCGCAGCGATCAGCCTCGGTGCGCTCTCACCCGAGGCGCATGAAGCGCTGGCGATTGCGATGAACCGCCTGGGCGGCCGCAGCAATTCCGGCGAAGGTGGCGAAGACCCGGCGCGCTATGGCACCGACAAGCGCAGCAAGATCAAGCAGGTGGCCTCCGGCCGCTTCGGCGTCACCGCCGAATACCTGGTCAATGCCGAAGTGCTGCAGATCAAGGTCGCGCAGGGCGCCAAGCCCGGCGAAGGCGGCCAGCTGCCCGGGCACAAGGTCAATGAACTGATCGCACGGCTGCGCTATGCCAAGCCCGGCATCGGCCTGATCTCGCCGCCGCCGCACCACGACATCTACTCCATCGAAGACCTGGCGCAGCTGATCTACGACCTCAAGCAGGTCAACCCGACCGCGCTGGTGTCGGTGAAGCTGGTCAGCCATGCAGGCGTCGGTACGATCGCTGCCGGCGTGGTCAAGGCCGGCGCTGACCTCATCACCATTTCCGGCCACGACGGCGGCACCGGTGCGTCGCCGGTCAGTTCGATCCGCTATGCCGGCGTGCCGTGGGAACTGGGCATCGCCGAGGCGCACCAGGCGCTGGTGGCCAATGACCTGCGTGGGCGCACCCTGCTGCAGACCGACGGCGGCCTGAAGACCGGCCTGGATGTGGTCAAGGCGGCGCTGCTGGGTGCGGACAGCTTCGGCTTCGGCACCGCGCCGATGATCGTGCTGGGCTGCAAGTACCTGCGCATCTGCCACCTCAACAACTGCGCCACCGGCGTGGCCACCCAGGACGAACGCCTGCGCGAGAACCACTTCACCGGCCAACCCGAGCGCGTGGAGAACTTCTTCCGCCTGCTGGCCGAGGAAGTGCGCGGCTGGCTGTCGGTGCTGGGCGCACGCTCGCTGCAGGAGATCGTCGGCCGTACCGACCTGCTGCGCCAGCTTGAGGTCTCGCCACGCGAAGACGTGCGCGTGGATCTGTCGCGGCTGCTGGCCGACGCCAGTTACCCGGGCAGCCACTGCGCCGCACAGCGCCTCTACGAATCACCCGACAGCCTGGCCACGCAGATGGACGGCCTGCTGGCCGAAGCCATCGAGCACAAGCGCGGCGGCGAACACCGCTTCCTGATCCACAACACCGACCGCAGCATCGGCACCCGCCTGGCCGGCGCCGTGGCGCGCGCGCATGGCAACCAGGGCATGGCCGAATCGCCGCTGGAACTGCGCTTCCGTGGCAGCGCCGGGCAGAGCTTCGGTGCTTTCAACGTCGGCGGCCTGCACCTGGAAGTGGAAGGTGAAGCCAACGACTACGTCGGCAAGGGCATGGCCGGTGGCCGACTGGTGGTGCGTCCGCCGCGTGGCGCACGCTTTGAGGCACGCAGCACCGCGATCATCGGCAACACCTGCCTGTACGGTGCAACCGGTGGCGAGCTGTTCGCCGCTGGCCGCGCCGGTGAACGTTTCGCCGTGCGCAACTCCGGCGCACTGGCGGTGGTGGAAGGCGCAGGCGATCACTGCTGCGAGTACATGACCGACGGCGTGGTGCTGGTGCTGGGCAAGGTCGGCCTCAACTTCGGTGCCGGTTTCACCGGCGGCCTGGCCTACGTGCTGGATGTGGACCGCGATTTCGTCGACCGCTACAACCACGAGCTGATCGACATCCATCGCGTGTCCGCCGAAGGTTTCGAGAACTACCGCCAGCACCTGCACCGCCTGATCGGCCGTCATCGCGAGCTGACCGGCAGCATCTGGGCGCAGCAGATCATGGACGAATTCCGCGATTACATCGGCAAGTTCTGGCTGGTCAAACCCAAGGCCGCCAGCATCGAGTCGCTGACCGAAACCCTGCGCCGCGCTGCATAACGGTAGTGCCGGTCGCTGGCCGGCAACCCAGGATCACGTAGTGCCGGCCGCTGGCCGGCATCCGGAAAACACCACAGAGCCCGCCATGAGCCGCAAGCACGCCTTCCAGTTCCTCGACCTGCCCCGGACCATGCCACAGCGCATCCCGGTCGAACTGCGCACCTCCGGCGACTGGGGTGAGCTGTACGGAAAGTTCGGCAAGGAAGATGCGCAGTACCAGGCCGGCCGCTGCCTGGACTGCGGCAACCCGTACTGCAGCTGGAAGTGCCCGGTGCACAACGCCATTCCGCAATGGCTGCAGCTGGTGCAGGAAAACCGCATCCATGAAGCGGCCACGCTGTGCCACAGCACCAACCCGCTGCCGGAAGTGTGCGGCCGGGTGTGCCCGCAGGACCGTCTGTGCGAAGGCAGCTGCACGCTGGAGGAGTTTGGCGCGGTCACCATCGGCGCGGTGGAGAAGTACATCGTCGACACTGCACTGGCTACCGGCTGGCGGCCGGACATGACGGCGGTGCAGCCCACCGGCCACACGGTGGCGGTGGTCGGTGCCGGGCCGGCGGGCCTGGCCTGTGCCGACCGCCTGGCGCATGCGGGCATCACCGCGGTGGTCTACGACCGCTACGAGCAGGTCGGTGGCCTGCTGCAGTTCGGTATTCCCAGCTTCAAGCTGGACAAGGATGTGATCCGCCGTCGTCGCGACGTGCTCGAGGGCATGGGCGTGCAGTTCCGCCTCGGCGTGGAGATCGGCCGCGACATCAGCCTGCAGCAGCTGCTGGACACCCATGATGCGGTATTCGTCGGTACCGGCGCCTACCGCTACACCGATGGTGGCCTGGACGGCCAGGACCTGAAGGGCGTGCTGCCAGCGTTGCCGTTCCTGGTGCAGAACAGCCGCATCGTCGGCGGCGATGACCCTCAGGGCCGGCCGATCGCCGGCTGGGAGGACCAGATCGCCCTGCCCGACCTCAATGGCAAGCGCGTGGTGGTCCTTGGCGGTGGCGACACCGGCATGGACTGCGTGCGCAGTGCGGTGCGGCTGGGTGCCGCCAAGGTCACCTGCGCCTACCGCCGCGACGAAGCCAACATGCCGGGCAGCGCGCGCGAAGTGGCCAATGCACGCGAGGAAGGCGTGCGCTTCCTGTTCAACCGCCAGCCGCTGTCGATCGAAGCCGGCGCCGATGACGAAGTGATCGGAGTCACCGTCATCGAGACGCGGCTGGGCGAACCCGATGCCAACGGCCGCCAGAACGCGGTGCAGATCGAGGGCAGCGAGTCGCTGCTGGAAGCGGACGTAGTGATCATCGCGTTCGGCTTCTCGCCCAGCGTGCCGTCGTGGCTGGCCGAGCACGGCGTGGAGGGCCAGGCCAATGGCCGCATCCTCGCCGGGGGCAAGGGCAAGCTGCCCTTCCAGACCGCCCATCCGCGTCTGTTCGCCGGTGGTGACGCAGTGCGTGGTGCCGATCTGGTAGTGACCGCAGTAGCCGAAGGTCGCGACGCCGCCGCCAGCATCGCGCGGCTACTGGCGCACTGACAGACCGAGCGGCATCAGCGCTGCGGCCAGGATGGCATGCAGTGTCTGGCGGTCGACCGGCTTGGCGATGAAACGATCGATGCCAGCGTCGAGGCAGGCCTGACGGGTACTGTCGAGCACGCTGGCGGTCAACGCGATGATCGGCACCCTTGCCGCATCGGCACGCGGATCGGCGCGGATCGCGCGGGCCAGGGCAAACCCGTCCATGCCCGGCATGTGGCAGTCGGTGATGACCAGCGCGAACCGTTGCGTCTGCCACGCCTGCCAGGCCTGCTCGCCACTGGCGGTGGCATGCACCTGCAGGCCCAGCTCCTGCAGGCGCTGGACCAGCAGCTGCAGGTTGGTGGGATGGTCTTCGGCAACCAGTACCCGCACCGGCGGCAACACCTGCAGGCCAGCCGCGTCATCACGAGGCCCCGCCGATGGCGCCTCGCAGGCCGGCAGGTACAGGTCCAGCCACACCGTGGTGCCCGCGCCCGGCGTGCTGCAGAGGTGCAGTTGTCCGCCCATCGACGCCGCCAGCTCGCGGCAGATCGCCAGGCCCAGGCCGCTGCCACCGAAGCGCCGGGTGGTGGAAGCATCGGCCTGGGTAAACGCTGCGAACACCGCCCGCTGGCGCTCGCGGCTGATGCCCACTCCGGTATCGGTCACCTGCAGCCGCAGCTGTTGGCCGTGCTCGCGCTGCTGCAGCACCCGCACCTGCAGGTCCACTCCGCCCTGCAGGGTGAATTTCAGCGCATTGCCCGCCAGGTTGAACAGGATCTGGCGCAGGCGCAGCGCATCGGCCAACGACCCAAGCTGCAGCGCGGGATCCACCTCGCAGCGCAGATGCAGCCCCTTGCTTGCCGCCACCGGTACCAGCAGACGCTGCACCGCCCGCAGCAGCTCGGCCAGGTCGGTGGGCAGGCACAGCGGCGGCTGTGGGCCGGACTGCAGGCGTTGGCTGTGCAGCACGTCATTGAGGATCTGTCGCAGCATCTGCGCGGCATCATCGATGGTCGCCAGTACCTGGCGCTGGCGCGCATCCAGTGCGCCGCCGCCGAAGCGCTCCAGCATCCCCAGCAGGGTGCTCATCGGCGTGCGGATCTCGTGACTCATGGTGGCCAGGAAATGGGTCTTCGCGGCGGCACCCTGCTCCGCATCACGCCGGGCATCGTTCAATGCCTGCGTACGTGCACGCGCCTCAGTGACGTCCATCCAGTACCCGCTCCATTCCACGCCGCTGTCGCTGCAGGCGATGGGTCGCCCGTGTGAACGTACCCAGCGCCAGCCGTTGGGACCGCGCGTGCGGAAGGTGATGTCGATCGGCCCGCGCGCCAGTGCGGCGGCATCGACGCAGGCCAGCACCGAGCGGCGGTCCTGCGGATGGACTGCGGCCAGCAGACTGCCATGGTCGACCCGCGCGGTATCCACGCTGATCCCGAACAGGGCATGCACGTCGCCGGCAATGTGGGGAACGCTGTACTCGCCGGTGTTGCTGCGCCGCGCCCGGTACACCACCGCCGGCAGGTTGGCGGTGACGTCCTGCAGGCGCTGTTCAAGCGCCTGCCTGCGCAGGCCTTCGCGGTGCAGCCGCCAATAGCCGAACGCATACACCAGACCCATCGTCAGCAGCACCAGCAGCACAGCGATCGACCCGCGCAGGGGCGACACCGGCGCGTGGCCGCGGCGAGGGGGCGTCGAGATCCAGTGTGCCCGCAATGCCTCGCGCTGCTCCTGTGGCATGCCTGCCTGCAGCTGGTTGAAGCGGGCCACCAGATGCGCGCACGCCGGCAGCGTGGCCAATACCAGTGCGTCGCTGAAGCCGGCCGGCGCTGCCACGTCCAGCGCGTCGCCCGGCTGATTGCGCAGCGTGGCTTCCACGTCCACCAGGTTGCCCACCACCGCATCGACCTGGCCGTTGATCAGCAGCCGCAGTGCCGTGTCCAATGTCGCCACCTGCAGCAGCGGCACGGCCGCGCCCGACTCCTCCAGCATCCTGGCAAGCGGCACGATGTCGAGGCTGGCCACGCCGCGGCCGTGCAGTCCATCCAGGCCGATGATCGGCAGCGCGTCGGGGCGTCGCACGATCACCTGCGGCACCTGCAGGTAGGGCACGCTGGCCACCCAGCCTTTCGGCTTCTGCGCACGCGGCCAGCCGAGCACGGCCTGGGTTCCGGCAGGCAGCGCGCCGGCGGCCAGCGCCGTCGCCGCGACCGGTGTGGCGCGCAGCGTGGGGTACTGCTCCTGCAGCAGCGCCAGGTAGACGGCCACCAGGCCCTGTGGCGTGTCGTCCAGACGGGATGACAACGGTGCACGATCGGCGGGGTAGGCAAGCAGGATGGGGGCTTCGCACTGTCCGGCCCAGGCCTGCGCCGACAACAGCGACAGGGCGGCGATGCAGACCAAAGGGCCAGCGACATTCACGGTGGACATCCTCATGTCGCAGGCAGGGCATGGCCGCCTCGCGGTGCGACCTTCTGCCACGCTAGCGAAGCATTTCCCAGCAACAATGAGGAAATGTGTAAAACCCTCCGGAACCGTCAATAGCGACATACACTGCCGCTTCTACCGATCCCGGAGCTTTCGATGCGCATCGGCCTGGCCGCCAACCGTCTCCATCACAACGACGCGCGCGCGGCACTGTTCCGCTGGCTGCGCGCCAGCGAACCCGGGCTGCGCGAACTGGGCGTGACACTGTGTGCGGTCGGCCGTACCCACGATGCGATCCAGCGCAACGGCTTCCTTGCGGGTTACGACGGCCTGCAGCGCTATCCGTACGGTCGCGAAGGCGGGTTGATGAAGCTGGTGGCCGAAGTGGTGGGCATGGGCGCCGAGCGTACGCTGGACGGTGCGGTCTATCTGATGGATCCGGTAGACCCCTCCTCGGTGTTCCCCGAGGCGACCGCGCTCAAGCGCCAGTGCGTGATCCACGGCAAGCCTTTCATTTCCACCGTGGCCACCGCCCGCGACTGGATCGAGGTGGAGCGCGTCCATGCTGGCCTGGCTGCCGATACCGGCGCCGACGAGCTGCATGCCTTCGAAGGGCAGACGCTGGCGTTGATCGCGCACGATGCGATGAAGCCGGCGATGCTGGCGTTCGCCGATGAACACTTCGACGTGCTGGCGCGCTTCGGCGAACGTGTAGCCACCGGCACCACCGGCCAGCGCTTGAACGAGCTGGCCTGGAGCCGCGGCTGGCCCGCGGATACGGCATGGGTGACGCGCTACCAGAGCGGTCCGATGGGGGGCGATGCGCAGATTGCCGACCGCGTGCTGGAAGGTCGTTGCCAGCGTGCGATCTTCTTCGAGGATCCGCATGTGGCGCGCCAGCACGAGGCGGACATCCAGCTGCTGGAGCGGGCGGTGACCACGGTGACCGATCAGGCGGTGTGCATTACGGCGCCGCGGGCGGCGGCGCGGTGGGCGGAGGCGGCGGCATTGCGCATGGGTCGATGAGGTTTTCGGCCAACGGCTGAGCCCCTCGTGGTGGGGGGCGTAGAGCTGGATTGCCAGGGTTTGGCCGGGCGAGGTGGATTGCGCAGGGGTCGCTGCAAGTACGTCCATGTAAGCTCGGTCGCCGCATCCATGCGGCTCACGCCCCTGCGCAACCCACCCCGCCCGGCCACGGAGGGTTTCCGTGCTCACCACGGGAGAGAAAGAAGAAGAGCAGGAGCAAAGCGGGCCGCGCGCTGCGCGCGCTTTTGTAGTGCCGAAGGTAGCGGCAGGAGCCGCTGCCAACGTCGCTTGCGACGGCCCGGAGGGTGCCGGTCAGGACGACCGGCATAGCCATGCTCGGCTGCTCTTGGTCGTGGTGGCTGAATATCCACGCCGCGCGCGATAGCCGAGCATGGCTCGGCTCTACAAAGGCACAGCGCTACAGCAGCTGCCGAAGCATTGCTTTCAATCTGCGCCCTTCCAGCTGGAAATAGTCGCGCTGCGCTCGCCAGTCGGGGAAGCGTTGTTCCACTTCGTGCCAGAACGCGGGCGAGTGGTTGGCCTGGATCAGGTGGCAGAGTTCGTGCACCAGCACGTACTCGAACGCGGCGGGGCTGCCCAGTACCAGGGCCAGATCCAGCGCCATGCTGCCGTCGGGGGCCAGCGAGCCCCATTGCGAGGACATCACCTTCAAGCGCAGGCGGCTGGGTGCGCGCGGCAGGCCGGGCAGGTACTTCGGCAGCCAGCGACCGACATCGGCGCGGGTCTGTGCTTCGTAGAACTCGCGCAGCAGGCGGCGCAGGGTCGCGTCGCCGCCACGGCTCGGCCATTGCACGCAGGCACCGTGTTCGTCGATTTCCAATCGTGCATAGCGGCCTTCCTGCCAGCGCAGCGGCAACAGTTCGCCGCGCAGCGGCAGCACACCTTCAAAGCCGGGCTGCAACGCGGCGGGCAGGCCGTGTCCTTGGTAAACGCGCAGCTGCAGGCCCAGCCAGTCGCGATGCTGTTCGAGGAAGCGCTCGCCCATCACCAGGCTGGCGCGCGGCGGCAGTGTCAGTCGTGCACCGCGCTCATCGACGCTGAGCTTGATCCGACGCGCGCGCGGATCACGCACGCGCAGTACCTCGATCTCGACATCCTCCAGCCGCAGGCGAACGGTGTCGCGCTGTACGGTGGCGGCAGGGACCGGCGAGATCAGGCGGCGCAGCAGACGGCTCATGCTCCCAGCATAGCGCCGTGCGGGGCCGCCGGATGACCGGCGGCCGACGGCCTGCCTGTTCAGTCAGCCTTGCTCAGCTTGAAGGCTTCTTCAAGCAGCAGGAACAGGCGACGGATCTCCGCGCTCTGCAGGGCGAAGCGGGCGTCGAATTCGGCGCGGCGGCCGTCTTCGTCCGCGTGCTCCAGCTGGTCCAGCGCGCCGTCCAGGAACTTCAGCTTGCGCACGATCAGGTCGTCACCCAGTACGAAGGACAGGTTGTCCTCGAACACCAGGGCCAGCTTGGTCACCTGCTTGCCGGCGTCCAGGTGCTTGTCGATCTCGTCGCAGCGCAGTTCCTGGTGCTGGCACTTGACCACCGCGCCACCTTCCACCGGATCCTTCATCTCGCACTCCTCACCCAGGCTGAAGCCGGTGGGCAGGGGCTCGCCGGCGATCCAGCCGGTCAGGATCGAGCGCGGCGCGACTTCGGCGTTCAGCGGCATTGCCGGGAAGCTGCCGAGCAGGCCACGGATGTCGGACATGAAGTATTCGCCGGTCTTGCGGCTGGAGGTGTCCACCACCACGTAGCCGTGCAGCTGGTCGATGAAGGCATCGTTGCGCGAGGACTTCACGAAGGCGCGCGGCAGCAGTTCATGCAGCAGGTCGTCCTTCATGCGCTTGCGCTCGCGGCCACCGGGGCGGCGGCCTTCCTTCTCTTCGATCTCTTCCAGCTTGCGCTCGAGCAGGTCGTTGACCACCGCGCCGGGCAGGATCTTGTCCTCGCCACCGACGGTCAGCCACAGGTGTTCGGCAATGCGGTGCGAGAGGGCTTCCTTCTCTTCGCGGCCGAACGGCGAGATGAAGCCACGCGAGTTCATTTCCAGCGCGCCGACCGGCTTGAGCAGGGCGTGCGGCAGCAGGGTATCGACTTCGGAAAAATCAGTGGAGGTCGGGAAGCGGAAGAACGTCAGGTTGCGAAAGAACATGGAATTCCGGTGTCTGAAGAAGAAGGGCGCCCGACCTTAAGCGGCAGGCGTCTCGGGAACTGCGTCGGCCAGCCAGGCATCGGCATGCGCCGCATCGCCACGGCGGCCCAGGGCCATGAAATCGAACAGGGCGGGATCGGCCAGCTGCGCAGGTCGCACGTCGGCCATCGCACGTGCGATCTGTTCGATGCGCCCGGGATGGTCCTGGTCCCACTGCTTGAGCATCAGGCCAACCTGCCGACGCTGCAGGTTTTCCTGGCTGCCGCACAGGGTGCAGGGAATGATCGGGAAGCGGCGGGCCTGCGCGTACTGCGCGATGTCGTGCTCGCGCACGTACGCCAGCGGGCGGATCACCACGTGCTGTCCATCGTCGCTGAGCAGCTTCGGTGGCATGGCGGCCAGCTTGGCATGGTGGAACAGGTTCAGGAAAAACGTAGCCACCACGTCATCGCAATGATGGCCCAGCGCGATCTTGCTGAAGCCGTGCACCTTGGCGTGGTTGTACAGCGCGCCACGGCGCAGGCGCGAGCACAGCGAACACATCGTCCGGCCCTCCGGGATGACCCGGCTGACCACCGAATACGTGTCCTGCTCGATGATCTGGTACGGCACGCCCAGCCCGGCCAGGTACTCCGGCAGGACGTGCTCGGGGAAACCGGGCTGTTTCTGGTCCAGGTTCACCGCTACCAGTTCGAACGGCACCGGCGCCTTTTTCTGCAGCTGCAGCAGCAGGTCCAGCAGGGTGTAGCTGTCCTTGCCGCCGGACAGGCAGACCATGACCTTGTCGCCCGCTTCGATCATGCCGAAGTCGGCGATGGCCTGGCCGACCTGGCGGCGCAGGCGCTTGCCCAGCTTGTCCGCCCCGTGCCCGGCCACGCGCGGATCGCGCGAAACGCGCTGCGGGGGATCGGGCAGGGAGATCACGGCGGACATGGCTCCATTCTACCGGCTTGCGGCAGCCCGGACCCGGGGTCGGGATTCCCCTCTCCCGGCAGTCATCGTCGCTGTGTATGCTCGGAGACCGTGGACACCTACAACCCCGCCGAAATCGTCGAACACCTCGTCGCCCTGCGTGCCGAGCACCGGTCGCTGGATGAACAGATCGCGCGCATGGCCGCAAACGGCGAAGATGAGCTGGAGTTCAAACGCCTGAAGCGGCGCAAGCTGCAGTTGAAGGACTGCATCACCAAGCTGGAAAGCCTGCAGATTCCGGACGAACCGGCGTAACCGGTGGCCCATCCACGCATGGCGTGGATCTACTGCAGGCCCGTGCCCGGCCCGAAGTCCGGTAACGACCCGACAACCCATGGATCCACGCCATGCCGGGACATCCAGTAGATCCACGCCATGCGTGGATGACACGATCCGGCGACACATGGATCCACGCCATGCCGGGACATCCCGGTAGATCCACGCCATGCGTGGATGGGGCCTGCATCAACGCGGCAGCCCCAGCTCCGCACTCCAGGCCGCCTCACCGTCCACGGTCAGGTCACAGCGGCGCACGTTGCCGGCACCGGTGCAGCGCAGCCCCAGCGGATGACCGAACCAGTCACCGGCAAGACCCCGTCGAGCGGCGGATTCATCACCGTTGATGCGCACCTCGCCGGCCAGCCAAAGACGGTAGTGCACCGGTTGCCCGGCCTTCGCCTCCAGACACAAGCGCACCGGCGCATCGGCCAGCCGCCCGGGCAGGTTATCGTCCACGCAGACCTCTGCAGCCTGCACCGAAGCAGCCGCGAGGCCTGCGGCCGCGACCACCGCGGCCAGGCCCGACAGGCGCCGCAGGTTCAATCCTGCGGTGCCGGTTCGTCCGGGCGCGCCGCTTCCGGGCTGACCCGTTCGATGGTGTGGCGCAGTTCGCGGCCGAGGATGAACTTGGCATCCTTGGCCCAGGCGTCCAGGCGATCATCGAACAACAGTTTGCTGTTCTCGTCCGGCCACACCAGGCGCAGCTCGCGCAGCTTCTGGATGAACCCGCGGAACAGCGACTTGTCGAAGAACTCCGGCGCGGCCGGCGCGTAGAGCAGGCTCAGGCGCTGCGCGGCCTGCTGGCACAGGCTTTCCAGCTCGGCGGCACCGAGCGTGCCCGGGCCATTCTTCACCAGCACCGAAATGGCGATGTAGTAACGCTCGAACGCCTGCTGCAGCGAATGGCCGATCGCGCGCAGGCGGAACACTTCGTCGGTCTGCCCGGTGTTGCGTGCAAGGATGCCGCCGTCGTCTTCGTTGACGTTCTGCAGCAGGCCCTCACGCACGAACACGTCGATGGTCTGGTCGATACGCTGGGCGAACTCGTCCTCGGTCCACGGCAGGAACAGCTCGGCCTGCAGGAACGGGTACACCGTGCGGCCCAGCTGTACCAGGCCGGTGCGGCTCATGCGGCGGTTGTTCTGGAAGCAGCAGGCCACCCACGACGACGCGGTGAACAGGTGCACCACGTTGTTGCGGAAGTAGCTCAGCAGCACCGCGGTATCGCCGCTGACGCTGAGCACGTCGCCCAGCGGGTGCTTGATGCGGGTAAGGACGTTGATCTCTTCGGCGTGGGCGATGATCCGCTCCGGCGAGTGCGGGGTCACCGTCACCCGGCCCGAATACGGCATCTCCACCAGCAGGGTCTTGCACAGCTCGATCTGCGCGATCAGGTCGGCCTCGCCCATTGCATGCTTGGGCGTGGACAGCAGGGCCAGCGCCAGCAGGTTGATCGGATTGACGTCGGCGGCGCCGTTGATGCGCACCTGGATGCGTTCGGCAAGGGTGTCGACGGTGGTCGACAGCCACGAGGGCTTCTCGTCCTCGGACACCGCCTCGCCGCCCCACTCCGGGGCCTTCTCGGCCAGCACATCGTTCAGCGCGATCGGTTCGCCGAAGTTCACCACCACCTGGCCGTAATTCTGCTTGAGCACCTTGGGGATGCCCCACAGCAGCTGCCAGATCGACTCCTTTTCCTTCGGCCGCCCGGACAGTTCATCCAGATAGCTGCCGCCCTCCATTAGCTTCTCGTAGCCGATGTAGATGGGCTGGAACAGCACCGGCTTGCGCGGCTGGCGCAGGAACGCGCGCAGGGTCATCGAGATCATGCCGCCCTTGGGCTGCAGCAGGCGACCGGTACGCGAGCGCCCACCTTCGACGAAGTATTCGATGGAGTAGCCGCCTGCGACCAGCTGCGCGACGTACTCGCTGAGCACCGCCGAGTACAGCGCGTTGCCACGGATCGAGCGGCGGATGAAGAACGCACCGCCCTTGCGCAGCAGGGTGCCGACCACCGGCAGGTTCAGGTTGATGCCGGCCACGATGTGCGGCGGCACGATGCCGCGGTCGTACAGCAGGTAGGACAGCAGCAGGTAATCCATGTGGCTGCGGTGGCTGGGCACGTAGACCACTTCGTGGCCTGGTGCAGCAGCCTTGAACTTGTCCAGATGGTGCACCAGCACGCCGGCGTAGATGCGGTTCCACACGTGGCTGAGCATGAAGCTGGCCGAGCGCACCACCGGGCTGGAATAGTCCGCGGCGATTTCCCAGGCGTAGGCGTGCGCCTTCTTCCAGGCATCGCTGGTTTTGCTGTTGTCGCGCTTGGCCTGGGAGGCGATCGCTTCGCGCACCGTCTCGGCGGCCAGCACCTGGTCCACCAGCAGGCGCCGGGTCGACAGGTCAGGACCGATCACCGACTCGCGGATGCGGCGGAAATGGGTACGCAGCACGCGCTGCAGCTTGCGCACCGTACGCTCGGGCTCCAGGCCCTCGTCGATGGTCGAGCGCAGCGAGATCGGCGGTGCGAAGCGGACGATGGTGTTGCGGCCGTTCAGCAGCAGGCCGAGCAGGCGGCGGAAGCGGCCGACCAGCGCCCAGTTTTCCGAGAACAGCACGGCGAACCAGCCGCTCTGCTTGTCCGGGGCGCGACCGACGAAGATCGATACCGGCACCAGGTGCACATCCAGGTCGTCGCGCACGCGATGGGCCTGCAGGACCTTGGCCAGCGAATCGGAATGGGTCTTGGCGCCGCGCTGCTCGGGAATCAGCGAGTTGCTGGAGCTGCGGCGCGACAGGGCCAGGTAGGCGCGCTTGCGGCCGGTGGGGTCACCGGCCAGCGGCACCAGCGGCGACGGCAGGCCGGCCTGGCGACAGGCCTTGTCGAGAATCAGCGCGTTGGACAGGCCGTAGTCTTCCAGTACGTACATGACCGGGCGGCCATCGTTGTACTGGCCCGGGTCTTCCGGCTCGATCTTCAGCGACAGCCATGGCTCCACCAGGCGCCCGAGCAGGCGTGCCCACAGTGGGCGGCGGCCGGCAGGACGCGCGTGCACGGGCGTCGCCGCTGGCGGCGTGCCGGCGTCGGTCGAGGGGGACGCCGGCGCCGTGTCGGCGGGCGTCGGCTGGGATTCTTCGCCGGGGAACGGCAGCGGGTTCTGTTTCGACATCGACGTCATTATGGCTTAGCCGATGGCGTTGCCGCTTCCCCATCGGTTGCGGGGGCGGGCACAGGCTCTGGCGCGGCGGCGGCGCGGGCGGCATCGGCCTGGCGCAACAGGGCGTCGGTATCGGCCAGGGTGCGGGTCAGGTACCAGTGGCCCTCGCGCCGGCTCAGCGGCACCTGCACGGTCATCGCGCGGCCGGCAAGCTCGTACTGCAGGCGCACCAAAGCGTTGTCGCCCTCCACCGACAGCAGCTCACCACGCACGCTGCGCAGCGCCTCGTCCACGCCCAGGCCATAGCTGGCCAGCACCGCCTTGACGGTGTGGATGAACGGCGCCAGCTGCTGCAGGCTGCCTTCCATGCCCGCGGCCTGCAGGCCGGCGTCGTCCTGGAAACCGACCCTGGCGGCGGCACCGACGAGAGCGGCGATGCTGCTGCGGGCTCTGGCACGGTCGCTGATGGGCGCGTCCTGGGCCCAGGCCGCCAGGGTCTGCACCAGCTGGATGTAGTGCGCCTGCTGGCCAGGCGTGTAGCCCTTCTGGTGCCGCAGGTACTGCACGCCGAAGTTGCCCATCGACTGTGCAGCCTGGCGTACGGCGCGGGCCTGTCCGGCCAGCTGGCGGTCGAAACTGCGCTGCAGCTGCACGCTGGCGCCGGGCTCACGCAGCGCCGCCAGCATCGGCAGCAACTGGTCGCCGAGCGGCAGTCCCGTCAGCGGCCACTGGCTGTGGCCATCGGCCCAGGCCTGCTGCAGGCGCTGATACTGGCTGGGCGGCACCGACAGCTTTGCGTAGCCGATCAGATCGTCCTCGGCCAGCCGTTGCGCCATCGCCTGTACCGCGGCGACAGGCTCGGCCGGCGTGGCGGCCGGATCGCTGCCGGATTCACGGCACGCGGCGATGGCCAGCAGCAGCATGGCCGCCAGCCCCCATCCCCGCGCAGACCTTCCTCGCACTACAACGCTCATGCAATCGGACTCCCCGGACCGGTCCGCATCTTGCGGCCTGCGACGTGACAGCGGCAAGCCGGGGCGTCACTGTTTCCGCCATGGCCCGTACTGCGCGGTGGCTCCATGCCACGCGCCGACGGGCCTCCCCGTACCGGGCGGACAAAAAAAAGAGCCCGGATCACAGGGATCGCAGACTCTTCAAACCGGCGCAAGGCCGGTGGACAGTGTTGTGGCGCATGTCCGGCCCGAAGACCGGATGGCGGCGATCCTACGCTGCCCGCAAAGTTAATGCAACACATGACAAAACATCATTCAACTCATTGATTTTATTGAATCAATCGCGTTGCCAGACCGCTTCTATGAAATCTACGGCATGTTTTTCGGCGATTCGGGCATAAACGCCGGGGTAGCCGGCCAGCGCGCAGCCTTCGCCCCAGCTGACGACACCGAACTGGGTCCAGCCCTCGCGCAGGCGCAGCAGCAGCGGACCACCGGAATCGCCCTGGCAGCTGTCGATCCCCTCGCGGCCGGCGCAGATGACCTTGCCGCGTGCCAGCTCACCCGCGTACGCCTGCTGGCACTCGGCGAAGGGCACGAACGGGGTCTGCACCGTCTGCAGCTGGGTGGGATAGAGCCGCCCGTCGGTGATATCGGTGTCGCCCCAACCGATCACCGTGAACTGCCTGCCTGGCTTGAGATAGCTGGCATCGGGCCGCAACCGCAGCGCCACCGGCTGCGCATCGGCCAACGGCGCACTCAGGTGGATCAAGGCGACATCATGTTCCAGCGAATTGCCGCTGTTGAACGCCGGATGCACGTGGATGGCCGTGACGTTGGATGCGCGTGCCGACGGTTCGGTGGACAGTGCGGTGACGCCGCCGAGCACGGCGAGATCACCGGGGCGATCGCCCTCCACGCAGTGCGAGGCCGTCAGCACCCATGAGGGGGAAATCAGCGTGGCGCCACACCAGTGGCGACCGTGGTCACTGTCGCCGTACGACAGGCGCTGGATGCTGACCATGAAGGGGTAGTCGCCGGGCCTGGCGGCCTCGCCGCCGATGATGCGCGGTGCTTCGCGTGGCTGGGGTGCCGCCGCAGCGGGAAAGACGATGGCGGCGGCCAACAGGCTGCCGAACAGCAAAGAGGTGCTGCGATACATATCCGTGTATTCCTCTGTCGAAGGTTGGAACCGGCACGGCCGCGGTCCGTGCTGGTGCATCGATTGATAGAGGTCGCTCCACCCGCGCAGCGCGATGTGGCGCACAGTTTCCCCGGCTGGGGTCGGGTGCGTCAGGGCAACAGGCACAAATGCGAACGCCACCCCGCATTCGGCGGGATGGCGTTCGTGGTGCCGGCGTGACCGCCGTCGGAGCGGGGCTCAGCGCGCGGCCAGAGCCGTCGCGATTTCCTGCTGGATCGCCCGGGCTGCGGCCTGCGGATCGGTCGCCAGGCGGATCGGACGACCGACCACGATGGCATCGGCACCATCGGCAAACGCCTGCGCCACCCCCACGGTGCGCTTCTGGTCATCGCCGACCGGGCCACCGGGGCGGATGCCCGGGCAGACGATCGAGAAACCGGCGCCGGTCGCGGCACGGATCGGACCCGCTTCCTGGCCGGAAGCGATCACACCGTCGATGCCCGCAGCCTGTGCGGCCAGCGCGCGTTCGACCACAACCTCCACCGGCTCGCGGTCGATGCCCATCTGTGCCAGGTCCGGGCGGCCCATCGAGGTCAGCACGGTCACTGCCAGCACGCGCATGTCGCCGCTGTTGGCGGCGGCGCAGGCTTCCATCATCGCCGGGTGCCAGCCGTGGATGGTGGCGTAGCTGACCGGCCACTGCGCCAAGCGCTTGATCACCGCTGCGGCGGTGGCCGGAATGTCGAAGAACTTGAGGTCGACGAACACGCGCTTGTCGCGACGTGCCAGTTCGTCCAGCACCTGGAAGTACTCGCCGGAGGCGAGCAGTTCCATGCCGATCTTGTAGAACGCCACGCTGTCGCCAAGGCGGTCGACCCACTCCAGCGCCTGCACGCGGTCAGGCACGTCCAGCGCGAAGATCAGACGCTCGTCGTCGCGCAGCGGCAGCGGGGCGCGGCTCACGGCGCGTAGTCCAGCGCGGCACGCTTGGCGTCATGGCGGGCCTGGCGCGACTGCGCGTAATCGTTGTTGAACTGCGCCGGTTCGAAGCCGCCGTAGGTCGGGTTCGGCAGCATCCACCAGCGCTCGCCGAACCAGTCGTGGTACTGCTGCAGCAGCGCGTCGCGGCCATCATTGGTGTTGGCGGTCACTTCCACGAAGTCACCCAGCTGGTCGCCGAACTGCATCAGCACGCGGTACTTCTGCCCGGCCAGGCGGCGGCGGCAGTTCTTCTCGCTGCCGGCCTGCTCGCAGCCTTCGACCACCGTGCCCAGGCCGAGGAACACGCTGTCATCGGCCACCGGCAGGCCCTGCTCGCGCAGGTTGGCCAGCGTCGCGTCCTTCAGGTGCACGGCGCGGTTGGAGATGTACAGCAGGGTCACGCCCTTGGCGTTGGCAGCCTTGGCGAAATCGACCACGCCGGGAATGGCCTTGGCCTTCTTTTCGGCGACCCACTGGTCCCAGCTGAGTTCGTCGTATTCCTTGCCGTCACGCACCAGGCGCGCCTGGTAGGGCGAGTTGTCCAGCACGGTCTCATCCACGTCCAGCACCACGGCCGGCTTCAGGCCCTTGGCCTCGTTGCCGCGCTCTTCCGGCACCAGCGCATCCCAGTGGGCTTCCTTCAGCGCGACGTCCAGGTGGTCTGCGGCGGCACGGTAGGTCTGCTCGGTGATCGCCTTGTATTCCTGCGCGCGCTGCATCCACAGCACGGCATTGAGGTTGTCGTTGGCGGTCGCGTCGAGCGCACCGTCTGCCTTGGCGGCAGCGGCCGGCGCTTGCGGGGTGGCGGCTTCGGCAGGCGCTTCCACGCGCTTGCAGGCGGACAGGCCCAGCGCCGCGGTGGCGAGCAGGGTCAGGGACAAGGAAACGGGACGACGCATGGATTCACCGGCAATCAGATATACCGGCCCATTTTACCGGCAAAGGCGCCGCCGGGACGGCTATGCTTGGTGGTTGACCTGTTGTCTTCCGGAAGCCGCCATGACCGACCCTGCCCAGACCCCCGACGTTCCGCTGCTGGATGCCGTACAGGCGCGCCTGCTGGGCTGCCTGGTGGAGAAGGAAGCCACCACCCCGGACACCTACCCGCTGACGGTCAACGCCGCGCAATCGGCCGCCAACCAGAAGACCGCCCGCGAGCCGGTGATGAACGTGTCTGCCGGCAGCGTGGAGCATGCGCTGCGCCAGCTGGAGACGCTGGGCCTGGCGCGCCAGCACTTCTCCTCGCGCGCCGACCGCTACGAGCACCGCCTGCAGAGCGCGCTGGACCTGACCCGGCAGCAGACCGTTCTGCTGGCCCTGCTGCTGCTGCGCGGGCCGCAGACGCTTGGCGAACTGGTCACCCGTGCCGAGCGCCTGCACCGCTTCGCCGATGCCGACGAAGCCCGCCACGCCATCGAGCGGCTGCAGCAGCGCGGGTTGCTGGTGGTGCTGCCGCGCGCCAGCGGCCAGCGCGAAGACCGCTACATGCACCTGCTGTGCGGTGAAGTGGACGGCGCGGCGTTGGCGGCGAAGTACGCCAGCAGCGGCGGTGGCAGCAGCGAAGCGGCCGACCCCGGCCTGGCCGAGCGCGTGGCCCAGCTGGAAGCGGCCGTGGCCGAACTGCAGGCGCAGCTGGCAGAGCTGCGCGGCGGCTGAGGCGGTGGGTGCCGACCGTTGGTCGGCACGGTGGCACTCTGTCGTGCCGACCAACGGTCGGCACCCACCACGATCAAACCTCGGCCGCGCCGAGCGTGGCGTATAGGCGGCTGGGGCTGTCGACGCCCGGCAGCTGGATCACCCCGCGTTCCTGCATGCCCAGGCCCAGCAGGATCTTCCCGGACACCACGTGGTCCAGATCGGTGATGCCGTACAGGTCCTGCAGGCCCAGCACCGTGCGCGCGTGATTGAACACCGCCCGCGCCGCCTCGCCGGCATAGCCCTGCCCGGCGAATTCCGACAGCACCGCATAACCGACGTCCGGTCCCGGCAACCCCTCACGGCGCACCAGCCCGGCGTTGCCGAGCCACGCGCCATCGGACAGCCGCTCGATCGCATACATGCCGAAGCCATTCAACGCATAACTGTGCAGCACCCGCAGGGCGATGTACTCGCGCGCCTGTTCTTCGTCGCGCACGTTGCGGTCACCGATGAAACGCACGAAGCCCGGATCATTGAGCAGGGCCAGCATCGGTGCCGCATCACGGTCCGGTTCAATGGCCCGCAGACGCAGGCGTTCGCTTTCAATCGGTTGCACGGACAAACCTCCAGACGGAAGCCCCGATTGTGCCTCAGCCACCGGGCTGTTGCCGTTGCCTTTGATTTTCTTTTTCTTTTCAGTGGCTGGCGCGCACGGAACCTGTCCAAGGCCGGGTAGATGGGTTGCGCAGGGGCGTGAGCCGCATGGATGCGGCGACCGAGCTTACAGGGACGTACTTGCAGCGTCCCCTGCGCAGCCCATCTACCCGGCCAAGCACAAATGCACTGCGAACGGCGTCAGCCACGAGGGGCCGCGCCGTTCGCCGGTCAATCGAACAACGCCTCGATCGCCGCCAACCCCGCCGTCGCCCGCTCCTTCTTCCGCACCGCATCCGCCACCGGATCAGCGCCATCGCGCTGGATCTCCTCGGCCGGGATCTCCTCGAAGAAACGGCTCGGCTTCAACCGCACGTGCTCACCGAACTTGCGGGTCAGCTTGCTGTAGCTCATCCACAGCTGGATCTTGGCGCGGGTGATGCCCACGTACAGCAGGCGCCGCTCCTCCTGCAGATTGCCCTCGTCCAGGCTGACCTGGTGCGGCAGCACGCCATCCTCGCAGCCGACGATGAACACGTAGGGGAATTCCAGACCCTTGGAACCATGCATGGTCATCATCCGCACCTGGTTGCCGCCCTCATCCTTGTCGCTACGCGACAGCAGCGCCAGCTGGCCAGCGAGATCGGCGGCCGTGGCGCCGCGCGGGCCACCCTCGAACCACTGCGCCAGCTCCTCGATGTTGTTGGCGCGGCGCTGGTAGCTGGCTTCTTCCTTGGCCTGCTGCCGCAGTTCGCTGAGCAGGCCCGATTCCTTGGCGACCTTGCGGATCATGTCGCCGGAGCTGATCTGCCGCGTCTGCGCGCGCAGGTCACGCAGGATGTCGGTGAAGCGCGCCAGGCTGTTGGCCGCGCGCGGTGGCAACTGTTGCAGCGCGCCGATCGCCTCGGCCGCCTGTGCCATGGGCATATCCTTTTCCGAGGCCAGTTCAGCCAGTTTGGCGAGGGTGCCGGCACCGACTTCACGTTTGGGCGATTGCACCGCACGCAGGAACGCGGTGTCGTCGTCCGGGTTCACCAGCAACCGCAGCCACGCCAGCGTGTCCTTCACTTCCTGGCGCTCCAGGAACATGGTACCGCCGCTCAGGTGGTAGGGAATACGCAGCAGCTGCATCGCCTTTTCCAGCGGGCGCGACTGGAAATTGCCACGGAACAGGATGCAGAAATCGCTCCACGGTACGTTGCGGGTCTGTGCCACGAACGCGATCTCGGCAGCGACCTTCTCCGCCTCGTGCTCGCTGTTGCGGCACTCCCACACACGGATACGCTCGCCGTCAGCCTGGTCGCTCCACAGCTTCTTCAGATGCTCATGCGGGTTGTTGGCGATCAACGCGTTGGCTGCGCGCAGCACGCGGTTGGAACAGCGGTAGTTCTGTTCCAGCTTGATGATTTCCAGCGCCGGGTAATCGCGCCCCATCTGCTGCAGGTTTTCCGGGTTGGCACCGCGCCAGGCGTAGATCGACTGGTCGTCATCGCCCACGCAGGTGAAGTTGCCCTTGTCGCCGGCCAGCTGCCTGAGCAGGCGGTACTGGGCGTCGTTGGTGTCCTGGCATTCGTCGACCAGCAGGTAGCCGATACGCTCGCGCCAGGCCACCGCGATCTCCGGGTTCTCTTCCAGGATCTGCACCGGCAACCGGATCAGATCGTCGAAATCGACGGCGTTGAACGCGCTCAGACGCAACTGGTAGCGCGCGTAGATGCCGGCCGCTTCCTTCTCGCGGTTGCTGCGCGCAGCGGCCATCGCCTGCTCCGGCGACAGGCCGGCGTTCTTGGCGCGCGACACCAGGTTCTTCATGTCCTCGATGTCGTCCGGCTTGGCGCCATGCATCAGGTCCTTGATCTGCGCGGCCGCGTCATCGGCATCGAAGATCGAGAAACCACGCTTGAGCCCGACGGCGACATGCTCGATCTGCAGGAACTTCAGGCCCAGCGCATGGAAGGTGCAGATGGTCACTTCATCGGCATCCTGCTCGCGCAGGCGCTTGGCCACGCGCTCGCGCATTTCCTTGGCCGACTTGTTGGTGAAGGTGATCGCGGCGATGCGCTTGGCCGGGTAGCGGCCACAACCGATCAGATGGGCGATCTTTTCCACGATCACGCGTGTCTTGCCACTGCCGGCGCCGGCGAGCACCAGCAGCGGTCCTTCGATGTGGAGGACGGCGGCAGCTTGGGGGGGATTGAGACCGTGCATTGGGGTGGGATTGTAGCGGGCGTTGGTGGCGGCCACAGCCGCCGGCCGGTGGGCTTGCTGAACGGCTTCGGCCGGCGCCGGGCGGCGTCGTACAATCGGCCGATGGCCAAGCTCTATTTCTACTATTCGGCGATGAACGCCGGCAAGACCACCACCCTGCTGCAGAGCGCGCACAACTACCGCGAGCGCGGCATGCGCGTGGCGATCCTGACCCCGCGCCTGGACGACCGTGCCGGCGCGGGCGTGGTCGCCTCGCGGATCGGCCTGCGCGCCGACGGCATGGCCTTCGACCGCGACACCGACCTGCAGCAGTGGGTCACGCAGGATCTGCAGGCCAACGGGCCGCTGGGTTGCGTGCTGGTGGACGAGGCGCAGTTCCTCAGCCGCAGCCAGGTCTGGCAGCTCAGCGAGGTGGTCGACCAGCTGCGCATCCCGGTGCTGTGCTATGGCCTGCGCACCGATTTCCGCGGCGAGTTGTTCGAGGGCAGCCAGTACCTGCTGGCCTGGGCCGACGAGATGCAGGAGATCAAGACGATCTGCCACAGCGGCAAGAAGGCGACCATGACCGTACGCGTGGACGAGCACGGCCATGCCGTGCAGGACGGCCCGCAGGTGGAGATCGGCGGCAACGAGCGCTACGTCTCGGTCAGCCGTGCCGAGTTCAAGAAGATCACCCGGGGCGAGGGCCGTATTGATCCGGCGCAGGCACCGCTGCCGTTGTAGTGCATGGCCCTTCACCGGCCATGACGTCCTGCGGTTTACAAGGCTGCGTGGTCGGGCCTAGGCTGCGGCACTACCTGCTGCCGAACTGGATGTCCGTCATGCGCCCCGCCCTGCTGTTGCTTCCCGTGTTGTTCCTGCCCCTGTTCGCCACTGCGGCCGAGCGTCCGTCCGGCGAAGAGGACGCGGCCGTGATCGGTGCTGGTTTCATGGACAGCCATCCGGACATGATGTATCGGCAGTGGGGCGTCAACGCCCTGCGGCGCAACGACATCAACGGCGCGATGGACAACTTCCGGCTGGCCGCACGCTATGCCGACAAGCCCGCGCAGGGCTACCTGGGCGAGATGTACTGGTATGGCGTCGAACAGCCGCGCAATCCGGTCATGGCCTATGCGTGGATGGAAGTCGCCGCCGAACGCGGCTATCCGCTGTTCGTGGACCTGCGCAACGAGTACTGGGCGACCCTGCCGCTGGAACAGCACGACGCCGCGCGGGCGCAGGCAAGCGCGCTGCGCGCCGAGTATGGCGACGAGGTCGCGCGCCCGCGCATGGCCGAAGTGCTGAGGAAGGGACGACGCGAGATGACCGGCAGCCGCGTAGGCTCGATGTCCAACAATGTCGACATCGTGTACATGGACGGCGGCATCTCACGCACGATCAAGGCCGACCGCCTGTATGACCCCAAGTACTGGGATCCGAAGCAGTACGAGCGCTGGCAGGACGAAACCTGGATGAAGATCCGCCGTGGCACGGTGGAAGTGGGTGTGCCTACGCAATCGCACGCCACCGACGCCAAGCCCTGAATCAAGGGTGCCGGCGCTTGGCCGGCACCGCTACGCTTCAGTACAGCGTGCGCTCCGGCGCACCGGCCGGCGGCGGGCTGTACTGGTACAGCCAGGTTTCGGTGAGGGTCTTGCCGCCACTGCGCAGGTACAGGCGGATGTCGATCTGCTCGGTGCTGCCCTCCGGCGGCACCAGGTCGAACATCGCGCGGTAGCCCTTGATCTCGCGCAACGGCCGCGCCGAGACGATCTCCACCCGGCCACGGCTGGTTTCGACAACCGCTTCGACGTCGGCCTTGTCGATCAGGCTGGCCAGTTCGCCGCCTTCGAAGTCCACCGCGAAACGCCACGAGAAATACTCCCGCTTCTTGCCGATCACCCCGCCCAGGCCGGTGCGGCTGGCCACGCAGTGGGCCAGTGGCGTATGCGCCGGCGGCTGCGCGCCCCAGTACAGCCGGTAGCCGACCAGCAGTTCCTGGCCCGGCTGCGGTTTTTCCTTCGGGTTCCAGAAGGCCACGATGTTGTCGAAGGTTTCATCGACGGTGGGAATCTCCACCAGCTGCACCGAGCCCTCGCCCCAGTCACCCTTCGGCTCCACCCACAGGCACGGACGCTTCTCGTAGAACACGCCATCGTCCTGGTAGTGATCGAAGTTGCGGTCACGCTGCAGCAGGCCGAAGCCACGCGGATTGCGGTCGACGAACATGTTGAAGCGCAGGTTGCGCGGGTTCAGCAGCGGCCGCCAGATCCATTCGCCAGCGCCGGTCCACAGCGACAGGCCATCGGTATCGTGGATCTCCGGGCGCCAGTCCCAGCCCATGCGGCGGTCGTTCTCGCCCACCTGGTACATGCTGGTGCAGGGCGCGATGCCCAGCCGCTCGATGGTCTTGCGCGGGTACAGCGCGCTGTCGATGTCCATCAGCAGCACATCGCCGTTGGTGACGGCGAAACGGTAGGCACCGGCCACGCTGGGCGAATCCAGCAGCGCGTAGACGATGATCGTGTCCGAGTCGGCCGCAGGCTGTTCCAGGTAATAGGCGATGAAGTCCGGGAATTCCTCGGGCTTGCCCATGCCGGTGTCGATGGCCAGGCCGCGCGCGGACTGGCCGTACTGGCCTTCCTTGCCCACTGCGCGGAAATAGCTCGCACCGAGGAACGCAGCGAAATCGCGGTCGGTATCCTTGCGCGTGTTCAACCGGAACCCGGCAAAGCCGAGGTCGGCCGGCAGCTCACCGTTCTTCAACCCGCTCTTGCCGTAGTTGAACGCGGCGCCGTCATAGGCCAGTTCCTGCGCCTTGCCGTCGACCACGTCGTACATGCGCACGGGCGAATGGAAGTACAGGCCCAGATGGAAGAACTTGGCCTGGAATTTTCCCGGCTGGTCGGCCCACAAAGCATGGTCCTGGCGGTAGCCGATCGACTGGTACTGATCCCAGTCCAACGCTTCCAGCTTGCCCGGCAGCACCCGCTTGTGGCTCTGGTACGGCGCCTGTGCCAGCGCGCGCGCCTGACCCTTCAGGGTGGCGAAATCGAACGGCTGCGGCTGGCCAAGCCGGCGCAGCCCAAGCTGGCCACTCTTGCTGGTCGCACAGGCCGGCAGTGACGGCAGGCCGAAGGCGGCCAGGGCCAGGGAGGCATTGCGGATGAAGTCGCGTCGTTGCATGCAGGCGCGGGAGCAAAGGGAAGGTCGGCCATCATAGGCAGACAAACGTTAACGGGCAGCGGTGGAATCGATGCGCTGTTCAGCCTGCGCCAATGCCGCGATGCGTGCGTTGAGCTCCTGCAGGGCCGGCGCCTGTGGCCCGCGCTGGGCCAACAGCAGCTGCCGCGCCTCGGCCAGCACGCTGCGGGCCTGTGCGGTCTGGCCGGCCTCCTGCAGGGCCTGACCCTGTGCCAGCAGCGCCTGCGGCAGCAATGCGATGTGGTCGGGCTGGCGCCAGATCGCCACCGCGCGGGCATAGTGCGCCGCCGCTGCCGAGGGGTCGTCGCTGGCGCTGGCCCATTTCCCCAGGGCGAACTCGCCGTAGCCGATCTCACGATGATCCGGACCCAAGGCGCCGAGCAGCTGTGCCTGCACCTGCCGCAGTTCCTGGCCGGCCAGCGCGTGCTGGCCACGCTGCAGGGCCAGCAGCGCGCGTGCGCGGCGTACCACCAGCGCCTCCGGGTGGCGCGGGCCCCATGCATCCTGTGCTGCCTGCCAGGCCTGCTCCAGCTCGGCCGCTGCCGCCTTCGTGTCGCCCTGGCGGGCCAGCACATCGCCCAGTTGCCGGTGCAGGCTGATCACCTGCGGGCTGCTGGCGTCGGCGCGCTGGCCAAGCAGCGCCAGCGCCTGCCGGTACCCGGCCAGCGCGGCCGGCAGGCGTCCGGCGGTGGCATCCAGCGCGGCCAGGTCGGCCAGTGACTCAGCACGCCCGAAGCGCTCGACAAGCCCTTGGTGGCGCAGCGCCAGCGCCTGCTGGAACGACCGGCGCGCTGCATCGGCATCACCCAGCTGGGCCTGGCACCGCCCGAGCTGGCTGTGGAATTCGGCAACGGCCGCCGGCAGGGCCGCCGCCTCGCTGGCCGCCAGCGGTTGCAGCGGCTGCAGGTGCGCCAGGCACTCGCGCCCGCGGCCGAGCATGCGCAGCGCGCGCCCACGCTGGGTCACCGCCTCGATCTGCAGTGCAGGCGGCACCTCGCCCACTTCCTGCAGCAGCCGGCGCTGCTGGTCCAGGGTCTGCAGCGCCAGCTGGTAATCGCCGAGGCCGATGCGCAAGCGGCCGATCACCCCTTGCAGCTCGGCCAACGCCAGCGGCTGGTCAGCCAGTTCGGCTTCGCCCCGTTGCTGGCCGGTGGCCAGCAGCTGCGGCACGTCGAAATGGCCGTGACGCTGGCTGGCCGCCTTGTCGAACAGGCCCACGGTGAAATCCTGCATGGCCTGCGCACGCGCCATTTCCACCCGCGCCTGGCGCGCCTGCCACAGGGCGATGGACGTGGTCAGCAGCAGCGCCAACACCGACAGCGTCGCCAAGACCACGCCCCAGCGATGGCGGCCAATGTACTTGCGCACCCGGTAACCCACGCCCGGTGGTCGCGCCTGGATCGGCTGCCCCTGCAGGTAGCGGCGCAGGTCGCCGGCCAGCGCTTCGGCCGAGCTGTAGCGCTGCTGCGGGTCCTTCTGCAGGGCTTTTTCCAACAGCACGTCCAGATCGCCGCGCAATCGCCTCGCCTGCCGCTGCAGGGCCCGTTTCGGCGCTCCCGGCTCGGCGGCCAGCCGTTGCAGCAGCGCCGACGCGCGCGGTGCCTGCACATCCAGGATCGAGCGCTCCCATTCCGCGTCGCTGTGCCGGCGCAGGCGATAGGGCTTGTGCCCGGTGACCACCTCGAACAGCACCACGCCCAGCGAATAGACGTCGGTCAAGGTCGTCACCGCCTCGCCCCGCACCTGTTCCGGCGCGGCGTAATGCAGGGTGAAAGCGCGGATTTCGGTGGCCGGATGGGCCGCGTTCGGGTCGTCGTGGTCGAGCAGCTTGGCGATGCCGAAGTCGAGCAGTTTCACCGTGCCATCGGCGCGTACCAGGATGTTGGAGGGCTTCAGGTCGCGGTGCACCACCAGGTTCGCATGCGCGTGGCTGACCACCGCGCAGACCTGCAGCATCAGCTGCAACCGCGTTTCCAGCGGGGGCTGCAGGCGCCGGCAGTAGTCGCTGATCGGCTCGCCTTCGACGTAATCCAGCGCCAGGTAGGGCTGCCCATGCTGGTCCACCCCGGCGTCCAGCAGTTGTGCCAGATGCGGGTGCTGCAGGCGGGCCAGGATCTGCCGCTCGCGGCCGAAACGCTGGCGCAGGCCGGGGTCGGCGACGCCGCTGCGCAACAGCTTCAGCGCAACCTGACGCTGGTACAGGCCATCGCAGCGCTCGGCCAACCAGACTTCGCCCATGCCACCTTCGCCCAGCGGGTGCAACAGCCGATAGGGACCGACCTCGCTCCCGGCGCGGCCCGGCGGTGTGGCGGTCCACAGCGGTTGGGCCATGAACTCGTGGCTGTCGGCTTCCTGCTGCAGCAGGTGTTCCAGCTCGCGGCCCAGCGTCGGGTCCTGCGCACTCAAGCGCTGCAGGCGCAGCTGGCGGGCGGCGGGTGCCAGCTCCAGCAGCTGGTCCAGCCAGGACGACAATTGCTGCCAGCGGGCGGCGTCCATCGGCGTGTTCGGCCTGGTGTCAGTCGCTGCGCATCGCGGCCAGCAGGAACAGCCGCGCTTTCTGCCAGTCGCGGCGGATGCTGCGTTCCGAGCGCTGGCTCAGTTCGGCGATCTCCAGTTCGGACAAGCCGGCAAAGTAGCGCAGCTCCACCACCTTGGCCAGGTGCGCATCGACGGCCTGCAGGCGTTCCAATGCAACATCGAGGGCCAGCAGATCCTCGTCCAGGCGCACGCCGCTGCTGCTGTTCTCGGGAATCTCGGCCACCCGCTTGAGGTCGCCACCGCGCTTGCGCGCCAGCCGGTTGCGCGCGTAATCGACGACCACGCTGCGCATCGCCGACGCCGCATAGGCGAAGAAGTGGGCACGGTCCTCGAAGCGCGCCGCACCGCGGCTGCCCAGCAGTTTCAGGTAGGACTCGTGGACCAGCGAGGTCGCATCCAGGGTGCGTCCCTGCTGCCCGGCCAGCTGCCGCCGGGCCATGCTGTGCAGTTCCTGGTACAGGGTGGTCAGCACGCGGTCGAGCGCGGCGCGGTCGCCACCGCGTGCAGCATCCAGCCATACGGTGATATCCGAGCCTTCGTCCATCGCCAACGCTCCCCCGCAGCGGATGTCGGCTGGACTATAGCGCTGCACGTGTGCAGCGCATGAAGACGTTCAGCGCTGGCAGCGACTGCACCACACGCTTGCCCGCTGGCCGATCATGGCGTGCTTGAGCGGGCGGCCGCAGCTGGGGCACGGCAGACCATCGCGGCCATACACCAGCAGCTCCTGCTCGAAGTAGCCCGGCGCGCCGTCGGGGCTGATGAAATCGCGCAGGGTGGTGCCGCCGCGGGTGATTGCGTAGTCCAGCGTTTCCTTCACTGCCGTGGCCAGCCGCCGATAGCGCTCGCGGGTGACCTTGCCGGCCTCGCGCAGCGGGCTGATGCCGGCCTTGAACAGGCTTTCGGCCGCGTAGATGTTGCCCACGCCGACCACCACCGCCTGGTCCATCAGGAAGGTCTTCACCGGCGCGCTGCGGCCCCGGCTGCGGGCAAACAGGTAGTCGCCGTCGAAGGCGTCGTCCAGCGGTTCCGGGCCCAGCCCCTGCAGCAACGGATGGATCTCGCCAGCCGGCTGCCAGAGCAGGCTGCCGAAGCGGCGCGGATCGTTGAAACGCAACAGGCGGCCGTTGTCCAGACTGATATCCACATGGTCGTGGGCGCGTAGCGGGGTGTCGCCGGGCAGCACGCGCAGGCTGCCGGACATGCCCAGGTGCAGCACGGCGCTGCCGATGGCCGTGTCCAGCAGCAGGTACTTGGCGCGGCGGCGCACGTCTTCGATGCGCTGGCCGGGCAGCAGCTCGGCCACTTCCGGTGGAATCGGCCAACGCAGGTCGGCGCGGCGCAGGATCACCCCATGCACGCGGCGGCCCTGCAGGTGCGGCGCCAGGCCGCGGCGGGTGGTTTCTACTTCGGGCAGTTCGGGCATGGGACGATTCTACGCCGGGCCATGCGAAGCCCGGCACCGGCTACGATTCCAGGTCGTTCGCTTCGACCAGGAAGGCGCCCTCGACCAGCGCGCCACGTCCGCCCAGCCGCCAGAACGCCAGGTAGGGGGCGAAGTCGATCGCCATCGGGGCCAAGGGCTGGGTGATGTACCAGCCCAGATAGAGATCGGAGGCGATGTGATACAGCGCCTCGTCGAGCGCGGCCATCTGTGGGCTGTCCAGCGTGCGCGCCTTATGCACCGCATCGCAGATGACATCGTGCAGGTAGTCGGCCGGGCCCGACCCGCGTAACGCCGCTTCCAGGCGCTCGGCCGGAGCAGCCACCACGGGCACCTCGCGCAGCGTGGCCTGCAGGCCGGGTTCACCAGCAGCGCCGGCCACGCGCGCCAGCTCGTCCAGCCAGGCGCGCGCGGCAGCCGCCCGTGCCTGTGCATTACCGGCGATGGCCGGTTGCAGGTACAGGTGGTCGCCCCAGTGGCCGGCGGCGAGCAGGTCCAGCGCGCGCGACCGCAGTTCGTCGGCATGCGGGAAAGCGGCGAACACGGCCGCCAGTGTGTCCCCGTCGGTCACGCCCTGCAGCAGGCCGGAGAAATACCAGTCTTCCTGCTCGCTGCGCCCAGCGCAGAAATCGAGCCATTCGGCGAGGAGTTCGTCGTCCATCCGGTCATCCATGGTCAGCGCGGCGGCGCCGAAAGTTCGCGCGCATCCAGGAGCCCATCGCCGTTGGCGTCCTGCTTGTGGAAACGCTGCACGATCGTCTGCCGCTGCTGTTCGCGGGTGATGGCCATGCCCTTGCCACCGGGCAGCTCATCGGCGCTCAGCACGCCATCGCCGTTGCGATCCATGCGATCGAAGGCGTACAGCATCCACTGCAGGTACTCGGCTTCACTGACCTTGCCATCGCCGTCGCTGTCCATGCGCTGCAGGTAGCTGGCGGTGTCGCTGACCTGGGCCTGCAAAGAAGGCGCCCACACTGCGACCAGCAACAACACCGTCAGCGCAGCCCTCATCCGCCCACCAGCGTGTAACCCTTCAGTCGCGCGGCATAGGCCTGCAGCGCGGCAATGCCGCTTTCCTCGGCCTCGCGGCACCAGGCCTGCAATTGGCGCAGACGCTCGGCGGCATCATGGCCACGCGCTTCCAGCAGCGTTGCCAGGCGCGCGCGATATTCCACCAGGGTACGGATACGTGGGCGCTGGGCGACCCATTCGCTGAGCTGCGCGCGGCTGTCCGGCTTCAGCCAGCGGCCGTCGTTGACCAGCCCACGGCGCAGCCGGCGCGGCAGCAAGCGGCGCAGCTTGGCACCGGCGTGCCGTGCTTCCTCGCGCAATGCCGGCATGAACACGTTGCGCTGGTAGTCGGTCATCGCCTGGAAGCGATGCGACAACAGGGCTTTCAGGGTATCGGCGTCGGGCACGGCGATGTTCGGGCGCACGTCCATGGCCTGCGCCACCCGCAGTACCTTGGCCAGGCGCAGAGCCTGCAGCAGGCGGATCGCGCTCCAGCCGATGTCGAACTCCCAGCGCCGCATCGCAAAGCGCGCCGAGCTGGGGAACGCATGGTGGTTGTTGTGCAGCTCCTCGCCACCAATCCAGAACGCCCATGGCGTGAGGTTGGTGGAGGTGTCGGCCGACTCGTAGTTGCGGTAGCCCCACCAGTGGCCCAGGCCATTGACCACGCCGGCGGCCCAGAACGGAATCCACGCCATCTGGATCGCCCACAGGGCGACGCCCGGCAGGCCGAACAGCACCGTGTTGATCGCAAACAGCAGTACCGGGCCGAACGTGGCATAGGGGGTGTACAGACGGCGCTCGATCGCGTCATCCGGCGTGCCGCGACCATACTGTTCGATGTCTTCACGCATGCCGCGTGCTTCGCGGTACAGCTCCACGCCGCGCCAGAACACCTGGCCGATGCCACGGGTGACCGGGCTGTGCGGGTCGTCCTCGGTTTCCACCTTGGCGTGGTGCTTTCGATGGATCGCCACCCACTCCTTGGTGATCATCGAGGTGCTCAGCCAGGTCCAGAAGCGGAAGAAGTGCGCGACCACCGGATGGAAATCCACGCCCCGGTGCGCCTGGCTGCGGTGCAGGTAGAGGGTGACCGAGAAGATCGTGAGCTGGGTGAAGACCAGCAGCACCAGGGCCAGCTGCCACCAGCCCAGGCCCAGCACGCCACCGGTCAGCAGGGACATCAGGGCATCAGGCATGGCGGCTCTCCAGAGCGACACAGGTATGGAAGACATCATGGGCGCTTGCGTTGCAAACTGCACCTTGCACCGCTGGATTGGCAGCGCCATTCCGTGGCTTCGTTCACAGTTGGGGACCCGTGTTGTCGAGCCTTGATCCGCGCATCCGCGCCGTAGACCCTGCCCCATCCGCCGGGGACCTGCCGCCCTTGATCGAACTGGACCGCGCCAGCGTGATGCGCGGCCAGGTGAAGGTCCTGCACGGGCTGAGCCTGCGCATCGCGCAGGGCCAGCACACCGCCCTGCTCGGCCCCAATGGCTGTGGCAAGTCCACCTTCATCAAGCTGATCACGCGCGAGCTGTATCCGCTGGCGCAGGCCGACGGCACGGTGGCGGTGAAGGTGCTGGGGCAGAATCGCTGGCAGGTCGACCGGCTGCGTTCGCAGCTGGGCATCGTCACCGGCGACCTCAGCAGCAACCTGTCCGACATGCCGGGGCTGACGGTGGAGCAGGCGGTACTGTCGGGGTTCTTCGCCAGCTACATGGTGCCGGCCTTCCGCGAGGTCACTGCCGACATGCGCACGCGGGTGGGCGAGACCCTGGCGATGACCGGTGCGTCGGGCCTGCGTGAGCGTGCCTACGCCGAACTGTCGGCCGGCGAGACCCGCCGCGTGCTGATCGCCCGTGCGCTGGTCAACCGGCCACAGGCGCTGCTGCTGGATGAACCCTCCACCGGGCTGGACCTGGTGGCCCGCCAGCAGTTGATCGCCACCATGCGCGTGCTTGCGCAGCAGGGCATCACCCTGGTGCTGGTCACCCACCACATCGAGGAAGTGATTCCCGAGATCGAGCGGGTGGTGCTGCTGCGCGACGGCCGCGTGCTGGCCGATGGCGCGCGCGCCGAGCTGCTGCGCGACGAACCGCTGTCGGCCGTGTTCGGCGGCGCGATCACGGTGGTGGAACAGGAAGGACGGTTGACCGCGTACGCGGGATGATCGACATGCCACTGTAGAGCCGAGCCTATGCTCGGCTGCTCTTGGCCGCGGGGACGGCAGCCGAGCATAGGCTCGGCTCTACAGAAGACGGTGCGGCGGGCCGGATGTCCGGCCCGCCACGCCTTGCTTCAGAACCGCAACGCCAGCGCGCGCGACTCGATCGGTGCCATCCGGCTCTGGTCCTGCAGCTGCAGGTCGCGCAGTTCATAGGGGGCACCGAAGCCGGCAGGCAACGCGGCCTGGTCGAAGGGCAGCACCAGCGCGCCGCGACCCGGGCCATCGAACCACGCTGCGGCATGGGCCTGCGCCACCGGCTGCAACTGGCCGTTGGCCGCGGTGGCATACAGGGTGCCGCGCGCCTCGTAGCGGCCAGCAGCGGCCACCTGCAGCGGCAGGCTGACCTGGCGGCTGGCCGGATCGGGCATGGCCTGGCCGACGAAGCGGGCGGTCGGCCTGGCCACCGCGAAGGCAACCTTGCCATCGCGCAGCACGCCGTCGGCCTGGGCGAACACCTGCAGTTCCCACAGGCCCTGTGCGTTGCTGGCCTCGGCTGGAATCCTCACCTGTGCACGCAGGCTGCCATCGGTGGTGCGCAGCAGCCGCTGCGGCCAGCTGCGGCCATCGGGTGCGACCAGCAGTGCTTCACCGCCGAGGCTGCCGCGCCGTGCACGCAACGCCGCCGCGCTGGCACCGTCTTCCAGCAGACGCGCTTGCAGCTGCACGTTGCCACCGGCCAGCACCTGCGCCTGGCTGGCCTGCACTTCCAACCGCAGCGGGCTGTTGGGCTCCAGCACCTGCACCACGTAGCGGCCCTGCGCCTGTGCGCTCTGCAGCCGGTAAGCGCCAGCTGCGCTGGTGGTACCGGTGCGCAGCATGCTGCTGCCATCGCCGACCGGCATGCCCGCATCCTGCAGCTGGCGTGCATCGACACTGCGCGCAACGCTGCTGCGCCCCGCCGGATCACGTACCTGCAGCGCGCTGGCCGGCAGCGCGCGGGCACCCGGCGCCGGGCTGAGCTGGATCACCGCATCCGCTGCGCTCAGCGGCAGTTCCAGGCCGCGCTGCAGCTCGGCACCGTCGACCTGCTGCCAGTAGCTGCGGCTGATCGCGGCCTGGGGGCCGGGGGCCTGCAGTGGCTGCGCCGGGTCCAGCGCCCAGGCGAAGGCCAGCGGCGCGTGCTCGCTTTCATCGGCAGGCAGCGGCGCGGCAACCAGGCCAGCGGGAATCTGGTCGCCAGCGGCGACGCGCAGCGGCTGCGCGGCCTGCGCCGATGCGGTGGAAAGGACCGCCAGCACGGCGGCAGCCAGCAAGGTGGAATGGATCGTCATGGTCATCTCCCTCACTGGGTCAGGTCGTTGCGCAGGATGCTGCCGAGGCCGAAGCACTCGCGGCGGCTCTGGTTGTGGCTGAGCGGCTCGGCGCCCTGGGTGCGCGCCTTGTCGGTGAACCAAAGGGTGCCGGCCGCCTTCTGGCTGCTGCATTCGAGGAAACCGTCCGAGCACGACGACAGCCAGTTCTGGGTGAATTCCAGGCCGACGTTGGCGGCATAGCCACCGCAGTAGCTGTTGCTGTCCCACACCGCCGATTCGACATCGCTGCCGACCACTGCACGGAACGGCTTGGGCAGGGCCGGGCGGCCGGCGGTGCCATACAGGTTCTGCGCGTTGTAGGTGGCCATGTGTCCCACCTGCTGCATGCGCACGGCATCGCTCTTGTAGCCCAGCAGCCAGCCCAGCGAGGTTTCGAAGGTGTTGCCGTTGAGTACGGCGTCGGCCAGCGGCGTACCTGCCGACGAGGGCGCCAGCGCAGTGACCTTGCGCACCCGGTTGATGATCTTCGGGTAGCGGCTGTCATAGGTGGGGTTGGACAGGATCCAGCGCATCACGTTGCCGCCGTTGGAGTGGGTGATCACCACCAGCTGGGTGATGCCACGGCTGTCGATGAAGCCGGTGAGCTGGTTGGCCAGGCAACCGGCCGCTTCCGGCTTCCACATGTACTGGGTGAAGTCGCAGTTGATGACCACGTAATTGCTGCTGTTTGGCAGGCCCTGGCGGACGGTGTCGATGATCGCCGGCTGCCAGTAGTCCTGCGTGGCATTGGTCTGTGCGCCGGTGCCATGCACGAAGGCCACGCCGTAGACATCGGCGGCCTGCGCCGGGGCGGTCGCCAACCCCAGGACCAGGGCCAGGACGGTACTTCCTGTTGCGGTGCTGCGCATCGCTTCTCTCCCTTTCAGCGGATCCCCCCGGCCCGGCTGTGACCTGATGCTCATGGCGGCAGCGCGTGAAAGTCCGTGCGCTGCGCCCGGATTCAGGAGATTGCCGACACTTGATGACTGTTTTCATCGCCCAGCGGCTGACCATGCCGGGTCTGGCCGTATGACCGATGGACGCTGCACCCGGCAATCGAGGCTGCGATCATGGCCGGCGAGTTCCCAGCCCGAGTCTGCCCATGTCGCCGATCCTCCTCCCTGCCCGTCCGCTGCTCGGCCTGGCCATCGCGCTGTCGCTGGCCGGCTGTGCCGCCACCGCCAGCAGGCCGACCGCCGTCGAAGCCAACGTCACCACCAAGGCGGTGGGCTACCTGGACAAGACCGCAGTGCCGGCCAGCATCGATCTGGTACCGGCACCACCGGCCGCCGGCTCGGCCGGCTTCGCACTGGATGAGCAGGTCAGCCGCGAAGCACGCGCGCTGCGCGGCAGCCCGCGCTTCGCCCAGGCCGGTGTGGATGCCGAACTCGGTTTCCCGGAAGGTGCCAACCACTTTTCCTGCGCTGCCGACATCGACGTCGACGCCGTGAAGACCCCGGCGCTGTATCGCCTGCTGGAGCGCAGCCGGATCGACGCCAGTGCCGCCACCAAGGCTGCAAAGAACCACTACCAGCGCCCGCGCCCGTTCATGGTCAACGGCGAGCCGACCTGCGCGCCGAAGGATGAGGAAGGCCTGCGCAAGAACGGCTCCTACCCGTCCGGCCATACCTCGATCGGCTGGGCCTGGGCACTGATTCTTTCGGAGATCGCACCGGACCGCGCCGATGCCATCCAGGCCCGCGGCCGCAATTACGGCGAGAGCCGCCTGGTGTGCAACGTGCACTGGCAGAGCGACATCCTCGAAGGCCGCTTCATGGGCGCGGCCGCCGTCGCCCGCCTGCATGACAACGCCGCGTTCAACAAGGATCTGCTGGCCGCACGCAAGGAAATCGCGGCCGCGCGCAAGGCCGGCCTGCACTCCAGCCGCGACTGCGCCACCGAGAACGCGGTGCTGAAGGTGCGCCCGCAGAGCGCGCTGTAAGCCATGCCTCTGTAGAGCCGAGCCATGCTCGGCTCAGAGCAGCCGAGCGCAGGCTCGGCTCTACAGGAAGCAGGAAACAGAAGGGCCGGCATTGCGCCGGCCCTTCTTCATTGCATCACTGCTGCAGCCGCATCAGAACTTCGCGGTGAACTCCACGCCCCAGGTACGCGGCTCGTTGAGGAAGCCGGTCAGGTTGTTGAAGTCGATCGCACCGACCACGCGGGTCTGGTTGGTCAGGTTGCGGCCGAACACGGCCACGTCGTACTGGCCGTAATCCCAGTTGTAACCCAGGCGCAGGCCACCTTCCAGCGAACTGCGGCCGCGGAATTCCGGCGACTCGTAGATGAAGAAGTTCACTGCGCTGCGGTAGGCCCAGTCGGTGTAGGCATACAGCTCGCTGCCATCGCTGAGCGGGAAGCCCACGCGCAGGGTCGCGTTGTGGATCCACTTCGGCGCCTGCGGCAGCGGATTGCCGTTGACCAGCGCGTAGGTGCCACCATTGATGATGGTGGTCGGGTCGGTGATGGTGCAGCCGCCGCCGCAGATCGCCACCGCCAGGTTCTTGTCCTTGATCTCGGTGTCGTTGTAGCTGCTGCCGAAGGTCAGCAGGACGTTGTCGGCCAGGTAGGCCTCCAGGTCCAGCTCCACGCCCTGGCCGATGGTCTTGTCGGCGTTGAGCAGGGTAGCGGTGTTGTTGCCGCCGCCGACGGCGATCAGCTGCTGGCCGTCCACGTCGTAGCGGAACACGCTGAAGCCGAGGCGTGCGCGACGCTCGAACAGGTCGGCCTTGATGCCGGCCTCATACGAAATCACCTTCTCCGAATCGGCCTGCGACAGGCCCGGTGCGAACGCCAGGCGGCCCTGGATCGACGGTGCACGGAAGCCCTTGGCCACGCGTGCATAGGCATTGACGTTGTCGGTCAGCTTGTACACGCCGCTGACATCCCAGCTGACGTCGTTGACGTCGGTGTTGGCCAGGTACGGGCCGCTGACCGGCGTACCGCCCGGCGTCTGCTGCAGCACGCTGGCGCTGAAGTCCTTCTTGTCCTGGGTGTAGCGCACACCGGCACGCAGCTTGAAGCGGTCGGTGACATCGAAATCACCCGAGGCGAACACCGCCCACGCCTTGTTGCGCTGCTGCTGCACGACGTGGCCGGTCTGCGGGTTGCCCGGCGTCAGCGAGTCGTAGTTGAAGTTGTTGATGGTGACGTCTTCATCGAAATAGAAGACGCCGGCCTGCCAGTCGAAGCGGCCCCATTCGTTGGATTCCACGCGGAATTCCTGGGTCCACTGGCGGTGGTGCGGCAAGCCGTCAGCCGACTCGGACGGGAACGGGATCAGGCCCGGGCCCGAGTTGCCTGCACCCAGGAACGCGGCGCCGTAGCCGCCATCGATGTCGCCGCGGTTGAGCGATTCGGCGGTCTCGTAGCCAGTGATCGAATGCAGGGTCACCGAACCGAGGTTCCACTGCAGGCGCGCGCTGCCGCCCCAGGTTTCCAGGTCGGAGAAATTGACGCCGTCGTTGGCGACCTTGTCGCGGTCGAAGTTTTCGACCAGCGAATTTCCGCCCTTCTCGATGATGTTGGCGCGGAACAGGCGGGCAGTGCCGTTGAGCTTGCGCTTGTGCAGGTTGAACAGCGCTTCGAAGTCATCGCCTTCGTACAGGAACTGCACACGGCCAGCGGCTTCGTCATAGCCTTCGAAACCGCTGTTGGGCGCACCGGCATGGGTGTTGTCGACCCAGTCGTCACGACGCTGGTAGATGGCCGACACGCGTGCGGACCAGCGGTCGGTCAGCGGGCCGCCGTAGGCGCCCTGCACGTTCCAGCTGTTGTAGGTGCCATAGCCCACGCGAACGTAGCCATCGGCATCCTGCGACGGACGCGCCGAATCAAACTTGACCACGCCGGCCGGGGTGTTGCGCCCGAACAGGGTGCCCTGCGGGCCGCGCAGCACTTCCACACCGGCCAGGTCGAACAGCGGGAAGCCCTTCAGCAGCGGGCTTTCCTGCACCACATCGTCGTACACCAGCGAGACCGGCTGCGATGCATTGAGGTCGAAATCGGTGTTGCCCAGGCCGCGGATGTAGAAGCGCGGGAAGGCACGGCCGTAGGAAGACTCGATGTTGAGGCTCGGCACGCGCGCAGCAAGGAAGCGGATGTCATCGCCCGCCGAACCGAGCACGTCGAGCTTTTCGCCCTGGATCGCGCTGATCGCGACCGGCACGTCCTTGGCGTTTTCGACGCGACGCTGTGCAGTCACCTGCAGCGCATCGAGGGCGACCGGATCCTTGGCGGCGGGGGTTTCCTGGGCGGCTGCTACCAGCGGCAGCAGGGCGGAAAGAGCGACAACGAGCGGGCGCGCGACCGGAGAGCGGCCACGGGAAGTACGGGTCGGAGACATGGCGGTAGGCTGTGTTTGGAGGGGTGGTAAAACGGCGCTACCAGATAATTGTTGCAATACAGCACCTCCCTCGCAAATGCCGATCGTTCATGGCCGCCTCGCGCGCCGCCGGAAGCTGCCGCTAGACTCGGGGTTTTCCCCCGCAACGGACCTGCTGCAATGACCCAGTGGTACTTCCATGCTCCCGGCCAGGCCGACCGTGTCGGTCCGTTCGACGAGGAGGCCGCGCGCCGATTCGCCCAGGCCAATCCGCGCGCGCTGGCCTGGTGCCAGGGCATGACAGGGTGGACACCAGTGTCCGAAATCGTCGCCCTGCAGCAGGTCGCCGCCGCCACGGCAGCGCCGCCGCCGATGCCCGCAGTTGCGCCCGCAGTGACAACTGCGTCAACCGGTAGCCGTGCCGACCGCATCGACTTCCGCATCGTCGGCCATGAAATGCAGTTCGTGGAAATCGAACTGGACCCCGGCGAAGGTGCGGTGGCCGAAGCCGGCGCGCTGATGTTCAAGGACGCTTCGGTGCAGATGGATACCGTCTTTGGCGGCGGCGCACGCGGTGGCCAGGGCAGCGGTTTCATGGACAAGGTGATGGCCGCCGGCAAGCGCGTGCTGACCGGTGAGAGCCTGTTTGCCACCGTCTACACGCAGACCGGCCAGGGCCGCGGCAAGGTCGCCTTCGCTGCGCCCTATCCCGGCACCGTGCTGGCGATGAAGCTGGACCAGCACGGCGGGCGCCTGATCTGCCAGAAGGACAGCTTCCTGGCGGGCGCGCGCGGCGTGCAGATCGGTGTGCAGTTCCAGCGCAAGATCATGACCGGCCTGTTCGGCGGCGAGGGCTTCATCATGCAGAAGCTGGAGGGCGACGGCTGGGTGTTCATCCATGCCGGCGGCTGCGTGGTCGAGCGTGAGCTGGCCGCCGGCGAACGCCTGGACGTCGATACCGGTTGCATCGTCGCCTACCACCCGACGGTGGACATGGACGTGCGCCGGGTCAAAGGCATCCGAAGCGTGCTGTTCGGTGGCGAGGGCGTGTTCCTGGCCACCCTGACCGGGCCGGGCAAGGTCTGGCTGCAGTCGCTGCCGTTCTCGCGCCTGGCCGGGCGCATGTGGATGGCCGCGCCGCAGGGCGGCGGCAAGAGCCGCGGCGAGAGTTCGCTGCTGGGCTGAGTGGGCCGGAGGCTGGACGGCGCCGCCGTTTCTGACCGCAGGATCTCGGTAGGTGCCGACCTTGGTCAGCACTGGATTGTGCAAGCGCCGGCCAAGGTCGGCATCTATCGGGCGCTTTTCATGAATGGGGAGCCGACCCACCCTGCCCGCTCCGCCACGCCTTCGGTATGCTGGCGCCCTTTCCTGAATCCGGCGCCGCGAGCGCACTGCCGATGAGCCTGTTCCGCCCCCGTGTGCTGCTGTCCGTCGCCCTGCTCGGCCTGCTGGCCGGCTGCGGTGGTGAAGAGGTCCGCCCCACCCCGCCCGCGCAGCCCACCCTGGTGCCGCAGGCCAAGCCGGTGAAGATCGGCATCGCCCTGGGCGGCGGCGCGGCCAAGGGCTTTGCGCATATCGGCGTGATCAAGATGCTCGAGGCCAACGGCTTCGAACCGGTGGTGGTATCCGGCACCAGTGCCGGCAGCGTGGTCGGCGCCCTGTATGCCAGCGGCATGGACGCCTTCCAGATGCAGAGCAAGGCGGTGGCGCTGGATGAAGCCAGCATCCGCGACGTACGCCTGTTCTCCGGTGGCCTGGTGCAGGGCCAGAAGCTGCAGGACTACGTCAACGAACAGGTGGCCAACCGCCCGGCCGAGCGCCTGAAGAAGCCATTCGCTGCCGTCGCCACCCAGCTGGAAACCGGCGAGCGTTCGATCTTCGTGCGCGGCAACGTCGGCCAGGCGGTGCGCGCTTCCAGCAGCATCCCCGGGGTGTTCGAGCCGGTGAAGATCGGTGGCCGCAACTACATCGATGGCGGCGTGGTCAGCCCGGTGCCGGTGGACGCCGCGCGCCAGCTCGGCGCCGAGTTCGTGATCGCCGTGGACATCTCCAGCAAGGCAAGCGGCAAGGCCCCGACCGGCATGCTGGGCATCGTCAACCAGTCGATCTCGATCATGGGCCAGCGCCTGGGCGAGCAGGAACTGGCACGCGCGGACATCGTGATCCGGCCGAAGGTGCTGGACATCGGCGCTGCCGACTTCAGCCAGCGTGGCACTGCCATCCTGGAAGGCGAGAAGGCCGCGATGGCGGCGATGCCGCAGATCCGCGCCAAGATCCAGCAGCTGCAGAAGGCCCGCGCCGCCGCATTGGCACCGACGCCGGTGGCTGCGCCGAAGTGCGACGAACCTTCGCGCCTGGGCAAGCTGATGGGCCGCAAGGAAAAGTGCTGAAGCACACGTGCATCATGCAAGGCACGAGGGCCATCGCGGGCCCTCGTGAGTAGTGCTGAGGAATGCTGCTTGCGAATCAGACCCCTATCTGGGCAAGTGCGTCGTTTGCAGCAGCGGTAACGGAGCTTCCATAGCCAGTTGCCGTGGCAGATGGGCATTGCAATGTCACGCTAAGGATCGTCCCATTGATTCCGGCAGCATCGAAGGCACAGCTGCTCTTGGTCGACGCCGTATAACGCATCACGCGCATCGCGATGCTGTTGGCATCGTCGATATTCGATCCAATTCCGCTAATCGACCAGCTGCTGTTCGTTTGTGTATTTCCGCAATCGTAGCGAAAGCGGAATCCATAGGTTTCCGGATAGTAGGATCCTTGCAGAGGAGCCGAACAGTGAGTGCCGTTGGCCGCCATTTCCTCAGCGATAGCAAGTGAATTGCGCGCTGCGGACGTAGGGCTGTTGCCAACTCCCGCGATGGGCCATCCATTGCAGGTGAAATGGGCGAACACACCGATACCGTAGGCACCCGATTCAATGCTGCTGGCGTTGGCGCTACAGTCAACCCCTTCCTGCCTTACCGCCATGAATCCGTTGAGGTTCTCAACCGCTTCATTCACCGACACACCGATTCCATACACATAACTCCCATCACACTGCCTGCTGGCCAGAGTGGAGGAATTGCTGGTCATGGCAGTGAATTCGGTGGCGCCGCATGCCATGACCTTCGTCTGGAGTTGTGTCCGCTGCTGGGGCTCCGCGTTCACTGAGACTGGAAGGACACTGAACGTAAGAAGCGCGCCAAGGGCGACGTAAGTTTTCACTGCATTTCTCCGAACAGGAATGTCCGGTCAACCTATGAAAGCGGTGACCCGCTCCACATCAGGGGTCCAGATCTTTGGCTGTAGGGAAAACCCTCAATATCCCAAAGTGGTCAGCGCATCACCCTCATGCTCTCCACTCAATGAGATGCATCGCGCCATTGATGTGATGTTTCTCCTGTATGGGCCGAGGGCAACAGGGACCTTGCTCAGCGCCGCGGCGACGGGTAGCCGCTGGCCAGGCGTCGCTGCCGGCGCCGCTCATCCACCGCCCGGTCATGCCGCTGTGCGCTCAGCTGCAACTGCTCCATCGCGTCCCCAGGCAGCCACAGCTGCTGCTGGGCACGGGTGATTGCCACATAGGCGGCGCGCACCGGGCTGTGCAGCGCGCGTGCATCATGGCCGCTGTCGAAGCAGCACGGCGCCATGGACACGGTGGCGAACTGCAGGTTCTTGGCATGCTGGGCCAGGCACAGCACGATGCTGGCTTCATCCGCATCGACCAGCTGCCCGAGCAGGCGCTGCAACGCCGCAGCATCGAAGCCACCAGCAAACAGCGCCGGAATGTCCGCCTGTCCACGCTTGGCGCAGACCTGCACGAAGCTTTCCCAGCGTTGCCCGGGGCCACCACCGGCGGCGCTGCGCCATGCATCGATCGGGCCGTCCACCTCCTTCAGCAAGGCCTGCCGCGACCCCGGGTGCAGATGCACGCGCGCGCCGCGTGCAACCAGCGCGTTGGCTTCCAACAGCATCCGCCACAGGCTGCCGTACAGGCGGGCGCCAGTGCTGGGTACCACCGACCAGTCGTCATAGCGGCGCAGGCCGGTGGCGCGGTCGCTGGCCCCCATGAACGGTGCCGGCTCGCCGAGGTCGTCCAGCGCCAGCGACTGGTTGACCAGCGCATCGACCTGGCGTCCCTGGCGCACGGACTGGTGCATCTCCAGCGTTTTCGCCGATGACCAGCGCTGTACACGTCCGCTCAACCGCTGATGCGGATCGCCGAGGCTGACCACGCCGGGCGCGTGGCTGGCCAGCAGCTGTTTCCATGCCGGGCTGAGATCGTGCGCCTCATCGACCAGCACCATGCCCAGCGACACAGGCAGCGGCACGCCACGCAGCGCCAGCCATTTGCCGATATGCCCGGCATCCAGCCGCAGGCAGCCGCCCTTCTGAACGACCGCATCGAACATGCAGCGCCACACGAACTCCGTCGCCGCGATGAACGGCGTGGCTTCCAGCTGCGCTGCGGCCAGCGAACGCTGGAAATGCCAGGCCTGCAGGTTCGGCGCTGACGACGCGCACCAGCGGTTGATGGCGTCCAGGGCGATCATCAGTACCTGGTCCGGCCGGCGCGCGCCGATGGCTGGCAGGCCGAGGCGGGCAGCCGCTTCGCGCAGGGTCAGCGTGCTCTGCCGGTAGGTGGGTACGAAGCCGCCGGTCAGGCCGTTGGCGGCAGCGTGGCGGGCGATCGTGTTGGCGAACTCGATCTGGGTCAGCAGGCGGGTGCCGGCGTCGGCCGGCAGCCGCGCGCGGAATGCCTCCACCTGGCCACGCGTAGGCGCCACATAGGTGTAGCGGCCCGGGCGGGCGTGCAGCAGCGCCAGCACCAGATGGCCCTTGCCGGTGCCGGCGTAGGCCTGCAGGTCGATCAGCTCATCGGGATTGGCCGCGATCGCACGCAGCACGCGTGCCTGTTCGGAAGTGAACAGGCCGTTGTGCTGGGTCGCATGCATTGTCTGTTCATCATCGCCGGCGTCTTCGTCATCGCCTTCGGCCAGCGATGTCGCCGGGAAATGGATGGTGTGCTCTTCCAGGGTGATCCTGCAGGCCGCCTGGAAGTCCGCGCCGGGATACGCGTGCGGCGACGCTGCCAGCACTGTCTCCATCACTTCGTCCGGTGCCAGCAGCACGTCCTGCGCGGCCAACACGCCCAGCCACGCTTCCAGCGCGCGCGCATCCTGTCCAGCGCTGGCCGCCAGCTGCGCCTGCGCAGCATGGCCATCATCCGCAGCGAACAACGCACAGGCATCGTGCAGCAACCGCTGCAGCTGCGCGGCCGGTTGCTTCTGCCGGCGGCACAGCATGGCCACCAGCAGGCCGGCCTGCTCCAGCGGGGTGTCCGGCGGCGTGCCTTCGGTCAGGTGCCGCAGCAGGCTCTGCTCACGCAGCGGAAGGAACACCAGGGAAGACGTCGGGGATGGGGTATCAGACATGCCGGAGCCAGAAGGAATCACTGCGCGGCCTGCATGTGGACGGCCGCCGCGGGGCACGATGCTCGGCCAGCGCGCGCGCGCCGTCAAACATCCCGGCGCCGCGCTCATTCAAGCTGCGACAACGGCAATGCCTGGAACCCCTTCACCGTGCGCAGCACGAAGCTGGAATTGGCATCGGCCACACCGCCGGCGTTGAGCAGCCTGTCCAGCAGGAAGCGCGAGAAGTGCTCCAGATCGCGCACATAGACGTGCAGCAGGTAGTCCATGTCGCCGGTCAGGGCGTGGCAGGCCACCACCTCGTCCCAGCCTTTCACGCTGTCGACGAAATGCGCGATCGCGGCCTGATCATGCTTTTCCAGCTGCACGCGCACGAAGGCCTGCAGTCCCAGCCCCAGCTGGCGCGGCTCCAGCCGTGCGCCATAGCCGGTGATCACGCCCTCGCTTTCCAGCCGCTGCATGCGCCGCAGGCAGGCCGAGGGCGACAGGTTCACCCGGGCCGCCAGTTCGGCGTTGGTGACGCGCCCATCCCGCTGGATTTCGTCCAGCAGGCGTATATCCGTGCGATCGAAGTGGACTTCTCCAGCCATTGCTGCCCCGCAACATGGTGAGTACGCAATGATATTGCGCCAAGGGCACTGAATCGCGCAACTTTTGCAACCCTGTTGCGCGCCCCCTGCCCTAGCATCGTGGGTATCCCGTCAAGGAGTCTTCCATGGATCTCGCCCAGCCCCGCCGCGTCGAACATCAGCAGACCGACAAGGGCTACGTGCCGGTGTACACCACCGCGCTCGTCGAGCAGCCGTGGGACACCTATACCGCCGACGACCACGCCACCTGGAGCACGCTGTACCAGCGCCAGCGCGAACTGCTGGTCGGCCGCGCCTGCCAGGAATTCCTGGATGCGCAGGACGAGATGGGCATGAGCGCGCACATGATCCCGCGCTTCGACCAGCTCAACGAAGTGCTCGGTGCGGCCACCGGCTGGACCCTGGTGGGCGTGGAAGGCCTGCTGCCGGAACTGGATTTCTTCGATCACCTGGCCAACCGCCGTTTCCCGGTCACCTGGTGGATCCGCCGTCCCGACCAGATCGACTACATCGCCGAACCGGATCTGTTCCACGATCTGTTCGGCCACGTGCCGCTGCTGATGAACCCGGTGTTCGCCAACTACATGGAGGCGTACGGCCGTGGTGGCGTCAAAGCACACGCGATCGGCCCCGAGGCGCTGCAGAACCTGACCCGCCTGTACTGGTACACGGTGGAGTTCGGCCTGATCGACACGCCCGAAGGCATGCGCATCTACGGTGCCGGCATCGTCTCGTCGAAGGGCGAATCGCTGTACTCGCTGGAATCGGCGGCACCGAACCGCATCGGTTTCGACCTGCAGCGGATCATGCGCACGCGCTACCGCATCGACACCTTCCAGAAGACCTACTTCGTCATCGACAGCTTCGAACAGCTGATGCAGGCGACGTCACCGGACTTCACCCCGATCTACGCCGCACTGGCCGACCAGGCGCACCTGCCGGCGGGCGATGTGCAGGCTGAGGACCGCGTGTTCCAGGCTGGTACGGGCGAAGGCTGGGCTGTTGGTGGGGATGTGTGAGTAGGCAGCAGAGGTCCGGCTAAACTTCAAAAGCATCTGCAGCTTTTGAAGTTTAAGGGGCCTGGTTCAGGCCTCCGGTATCCTGCAGGCCATGACCGATGTGTTTACCGACCTGCGGGTTACCGACGTTGCCTTCAACGACGACTTCGTCCTGTTGACCCTGGCCGATGGCCGCCACACCCGGCAGCCATTGCGCTGGGCGCCAGCCCTGTTCGAAGCCAATACCGAACAACGTGCGCAGTGGGTCACCACCGCCGATGGCCTGGGCGTGAACTGGCCGGCGCTGCTGCCGGCGCAGGAGCGCGGCGTGGTCGATGTTCCGAACCAGGTGTGGGATGACCGCTATGAGGCCGCCCTCGCCCGCCTGCAAACGCATGCCTGGAAGTTGGATGCGCTGTCTGACAAAGACCAGCAGCTGGTCGCGCTGTGGCGGATGGAAGCGGACATCAACAACGGTGGCTTCATGCAGTTCCTGTGCAACTGGGGCGACCCCACCTGCCAGCTTGCGCTGCGCGCATTGCAGGCGATGGGCGCAACACAGACGCACGCGATCCTGGCGGGCATGCGCGGGCTGCTGGATCGTCTGGAAGACGACCCGGCGATCAAGGAACTGACCGACCTGTACGGCGCGATGAGCGAAGACGAGCAGCAGGCGCTGGAGGCGTTCGAGGACGACTACTACGCCCGCCCGGAAGATCTTGCCCGGCTGGGCCTGAAGCATTTCGGCCCGGAGCCGTTGTAGAGCCAAGCCGAGCATGGGCTCGGCTCTACAGATCAGCGCAGACCCGTGTAGAGCCGAGCCCACGCTCGGCTGCTTTTCAGCTACCGCGGATAGACCAGCAGCACCACCAGATCCTCTTCGCCCACCTGTTGCAGTGCATGCGTGCTGCCCGTGCGGGTCAGCAGCGCATGGCCGGCTCGCACATCATGCTGCTTTCCATCCAGCACATAGCTGCCCTGCCCGCTCACGATGTAATAGATCTCATCTTTGTGCTGCGGATGCAGACCGATGCCCGCGCCCTTGTGCAGCACGCGCTTGCGCAGCACGAACGGCAGGCCACGCGCATCGGCGAAGAACGGATACGCCGTGGTCGGCCCGGCGCCGCCGTGCGGGCCCGGTTGCGCGCGCGCCAGCGTGTCTTCGTGCACCACCTGCGAGGGCAGTGCAGGATCGGCGCCCTGCCCTGTTCCCGTCACATCGCAGTCGATGTCACGCACCAGTGCCGGCTGCAGCGTCGGCAACACCTGCACCGCTTCGCGCAGCACCAGGCACGCCACCGCAGTGGCGCCGGCCGTGCTGAAGTGCGTGCCATCGGCCTTGTATTGCTCCGGCACGAACAGGAAGTACGGGCGCGCGCCCTGCTCGCCCAGCGCGCGAATCCAGCGCATGCTGCGGTCGTTGAGGTCGATCAGCGCGACGTGTTCGCGTGCAGCCAGCCGCTGCATCGCCAGCGTGTAGCGCGCGTGCGTATCCAGCAGTGAACCGAAGTCGTACAGCAACCGCGCCACCGGCGTGACCAGCACCGGCGTGGCGCCCTTGTCACGCGCCACCTGCACGTAACGCATCAGCAGTTGTGGATAGTCGCTGTCCGGGTCGGTGTAGCGCGTGGGATCTTCGAACTTCGCGTCGTTGTGGCCGAACTGGATCAGCAACACATCGCCACGACGTAGTTCGGCGGCAATCGCATCCAGGCGCCCTTCGTCGATGAAGCTGCGCGTGCTGCGTCCGCCCTTTGCGTGGTTGTGCACTTCGAAACGCGCCGGGTCCAGATAGCTCTGCAGCATCTGGCCCCAGCCGGCCTGCGGCGCGCGTTCGGGCCCGTATTCGGCAGCGGTGGAATCACCGGCAATGAACACCCGCACCGGCGCCGCATGCGCGGCGGTGCTCGACAGCAACAGCAGCCACAACAGCTTCCACATGGCCGGGCCCTGGTAGTGCCGAGCCATGCTCGGCTGCTTTTCGATCAGAGTGCACGAGGTCGCGCGCTGCGCGACAGCCGAGCATGGGCTCGGCTCTACAGATCCGTGCGCGTTACCGCGCCAGCCAGCCGCCATCAACCGGCAGCACCGCACCGTTGATGTAATCCGACGCCGACGAAGCCAGGAACACGGCCGCTCCCGCCAGATCTTCCGGGTTGCCCCAGCGGCCAGCCGGAATGCGCTCGAGGATCGCCTTGTTGCGGTCTGCATCGGCGCGCAGCGCGGCAGTGTTGTCGGTAGCCATGTAGCCCGGCGCGATCGCGTTGATGTTCACGCCCTTGCCGGCCCACTCGTTGGCCAGCAAGCGGGTGATGCCGGCGATGCCACTCTTGCTGGCGGTGTACGACGGCACGCGGACGCCGCCCTGGAACGACAGCATCGAGGCGATGTTGATGATCTTGCCGCTACCCTGGGCGATGAAGTGGCGGCCGGCAGCCTGCGAGATGAAGAAGGCGGACTTGATATTGACGTTCATCACGTCGTCCCAGTCCTGCTCGCTGAAGTCCACTGCATCGGCACGGCGGATCAGGCCGGCGTTGTTGACCAGGATGTCCAGCCTGCCGAGGCCCTCGATGGTTTCGCGCACCACGCGCTCAACCGGCTCGATGCTGATCAGGTTGGCTTCGATAGCCAGGCAGCTGCGGCCCAGCGCGGTGATCTTCTCGATGGTTTCGGTGGGCGGAGCGATGCCGGCCACGGCGACATCGGCGCCGGCGGCAGCCAATGCCACCGCGATGCCCTGGCCCAGGCCGGTATTGCCACCGGTTACCAGAGCGACTTTTCCTTCCAGGCTGAAGGGATTGGTCATTGCGTATGCGTTCCTTGGTAGAGGCGTGCGTGATGCAGGCAAGCGACCACCGCACAGCGTGCGCGGTGGCCTGTCAGTGCTTACTTGAGCTGGCAGATGTCCAGCACGTGCATGTCGGTGTAATCCAGGTTCTCGCCACCCATCGCCCAGATGAAGGCGTAGTTGCTGGTGCCGGCACCCATGTGGATCGACCACGGCGGCGACACCACCGCTTCGTTGTTCTGGATGACGATGTGGCGCTGTGCGTCCGGCTCGCCCATGAAGTGGTAGACGCGGTCGCTGTCGCCCAGGTCGAAGTAGAAGTAGACCTCGCTGCGGCGGTCGTGCAGGTGCGGCGGCATGGTGTTCCACACGCTGCCCGGCTTGAGCACGGTCAGACCCAGCAGCAGCTGCGAGGACTGGCAGGTGGCCGGCACGATGTACTGGTAGATGGTGCGCTCGTTGCTGGTTTCCAGCGCGCCGCGATCGAGTGCAACCGCGTCCTTGATCGACAGCTGCTTGGTTTCAAAGCGCGCATGGGCCGGGGTCGAGGCCAGGTAGAACTGCGCCGGGTTGGCGGCATCCTGCGAAGCGAAGACAACGTCCTTGCTGCCCATCGCCACGTACAGGCCATCCTTCGGCCCCAGCGTGTACACGGTGCCATCGACGGTGACCGTACCGGTGCCGCTGCCGACGTTGATGATGCCCAGCTCTCGGCGCTCCAGGAACGGATGGCCGGCGGCGGAGGCCGGTTCGGTCTGCGCGGGCAGGGCCAGCGGGCCGTTGACCGGCGCGGCGCCGCCCAGCACGAAGCGCTCGTAGTGGGTGTACTTCAGGGTCACCGCATCGGCGTTGAACAGGCCATCGAGCAGGTACAGCTCGCGCAGCTGATCGTTGCTGGCGCCCTTGATGGCATCGGGATGGGTGGCGTAATGGGTCTTGCAGTACATGGCTTCTCCAGAGCAGGGGGCGGGCCGATGGTTCGGCCCCGGCACGGTTCACGGTCGATTCTAGCCAGACGGGAAACCGGTGTCATTTTGCGCCGCACGATACCGGTCAGGCGGCTTCGGCGGGGTGGGACCTCTTGAAAGGTGTCGCAAGCAAGCTGGCGACCTACAGGACTGATTCCTTCGGAATCAGTCCTCCGGCGGTTGGCAGGAATCGCGCACGATCAGGTGCGGACGCACGCTGGCGATCTGCAGCGCAGGCTGGCCATCTGGCTGGATCAGCATCGCCGCGGCAGTGCGGCCGGTGTCGCGGGTATGCCGGCGCACCGAGGTCAGCGACGGCCACAGGCGCGAGGCCAGCGGGCTGTCGTCGTAGCCGACGATGGACAGCTGGCGCGGAATGTTGATGCCGGCGCGCAGCGCGACCTTGTAGACACCGGCGGCCATTTCATCGTTGCCGGTGAAGATCGCGGTCGGCCGGCGCTTGCCCAGCAGCAGTTTCTCGGCGGCGGCCACACCCGATTCGAAGGTGTAGCCGGCCTCGATGATGCGATCCTTCGGCAGCTCGATGCCACGCTGCGACAGCGCCTCGATGAAGCCGGCGGTGCGCTCGTGCGCCGAGCGGTAGGCACTCGGGCCGGTCACCAGGGCGATATCGCGGTGGCCAAGCGAAAGCAGGTAGTCGGCCGCTTCGGCAGCACCATCGCGGTCGTGGGTGACCACCATCTGCGAGGTTTCATCCAGCGGCAGCGCCGCCACGCGGGTGAAGCGGCAGCCGATCTCGTCCAGCATGTCCGCCAGCGCCTGGTCTTCGGACGCACGCGGCACCAGGATCACCCCATGCAGCTTCTGCTGCTGGGCGAAGCGGCGCACGCCGTCGATGTAACCCGGGCTGCGGCTGTCGCAGGGGTGCACCACCAGTTCGAAGCTGGAGCCACGCAGCGCATCCAGCGCGCCGTACTGCATGTCCACGATGTACTGCGCGGTGGGGTTGTCGTAGACCATGCCGATCAGGAACGAGCGGCGGAAGGCCAGGCCACGGGCCAGCGGGTCGGGGGTGTAACCGACCTCGCGCATCAACGCTTCCACCTTGTCGCGCGTGTCCTTGCGCACCAGCGGCGAGTTGTTGATGATCCTTGAAACCGTTTTCTTGGATACACCCGACAGTCGCGCGATGTCATTGATCGTGGCTGCCTTGCCCTTTGCCAATGCCGGCGTAGCGGCATCGTTCTTGTTGCGCACTGACATGTAGTGAACCCGATAAGCCTGGGGATTCCAGCGCGCGCTCAGTCCAGCGCGCGATAGCGGAAGCTGCGGAAGGTTACCGCACCGTTGCCGGCCGCATACAGCGCCGGTTTCAGTGCCAGGAACTTGCCGGCCACATTGTGATGGTAACCGGACACTTCCATCTGAACCGGATACTTCTGCCAGCTCTGGCCATCGGCGCTGGAGTGGATAGTGACGATGTGGCGGTTGTTGGTCACCCGCAGCCAGAGCCGGCCGCCCTTGGCACTGGCCGCCAGCCGGATGGGGCGCTCCTCGCCGTAGCGGTGCATGACGAACTGCTCGCCATTGCTGCCCACGCCCACGTACAGGCGGTCGCTGTAGAACAGCAGGGCACCGCCCACCGCGCCGGGGGCGATCTCCATCTGCACCTCCAACTGGTAGGCCGGGTCGCCGGCGATGGTGGTCAGCGGCGAGGCATCGCGCGGCGTGCTGCCCTTGCCCTGCAGCACCAGCCCGTCGCCACTGAAGCGCAGGCGCCGGTATTCATCCACGGCCGGGTTGAAGAACGCCCACTGCGAGCCGAGCGCACGGCCGTTGAAATCATCGGACAGGGCCATGCCATGCGGCGTCAGCGCGCTGCCCGATGGCTTGCGCAGCGGCTGCCCGAGGTCACCGCCCTTGGCCACGAACCAGCCATCGGCGGTCCACTCGATCGGCTCCAGCAGCGCCTGCCGACCCAGCGTCCAGAAGCCGTTCTCATAGCCGTGGTACATCATCCACCAGCGGCCGTCGGTGCCTTCGATCACCGTGGCGTGACCCCGCGACCACCACGGTTCGGCGGCCGACTGCGTGCGCATGATCGGGTTGTTCGGCGCATTCACCCACGGGCCGTGGATCGAGCGCGAGCGCGCGGTGATCACCATGTGCCCGGTCGGCGGGCCGGCGGTGCCGCCCACCGCGGTGGTCATGTAATACCAGCCATCGCGGAAGTGGATCTTCGGCCCTTCCTGGGCGTAGGCCTCCACGTCCCAGCTTTCCGGGTAGCGCCAGCCGTCGTACACGTGCTTCGGCGTGCCCGCCACGCTCAGGCCGTCATCGGCCAGCTGCACGTAGTCGCCACCGCTGAGGAACAGGTAGCGCTTGCCGTCTTCACCCACCGCGTGGCCGGGGTCGATGTAGCCGCCCAGGCCGATGTCGATCGGCGCGCTCCAGGGGCCGGTGATGTCATCGGCCCAGACCACGAAGTTGCTGCGGCGCTCACCGGTGCGCGCCGGGAAGTAGATGAAGTAGCGGCCCTGGTGCTTGACGATGTCCGGCGCCCAGATCGCGCCCACGTTCTGCGTTATCGCGTGGCCGAGCGGCTGCCAGTTCACCAGGTCGCGCGAGTGCCAGATCGGCAGGCCGGGGTAGGCGTCGAACGAAGAGAGCGTGAGGTAGTAATCCTCGCCGTCCTTCAGTACCGACGGATCGGGCCTGTCACCGGCCAGCACCGGGTTGAGGAAGGTGCCGTTGCCGAGGTCAGCCTGGCGTTGGTGCTCGATGCCGCGCTTCCACTGCGCGGGCGCGGGATCGGCAGCCAATGCGGGCAACGCGGCCAGCAGCAGGCCGAGCAGGGCGCCTGCAGCAGCGCTGTGCAGCGTCTGTGTCATGGGAGCGCCTCCGCTCATCAGGCGCGCAGTGCGGCGGGCAGCCACAGCGACAGCGACGGGAAGAAGGTGACGACCAGCAGCACGCCCAGCGCGGCAAACCAGAACGGCCAGATCGTGCGCATGCTCTGGCCGACGCTGATCTTGCCGATGGCGGTGCCGATGAACAGCACCGAGCCCACCGGCGGGGTGACCAGGCCGAGGCCACCGGTCAGCACCAGTACCAGGCCGAAGTGGATCGGGTCGATGCCATAGGCCTTGGCCACCGGCAGGAAGATCGGCGTGCAGATCAGGATCATCGGCGCCAGGTCCATGAAGGTACCCAGCAGCAACAGCATCACCACGATCATCAGCAGCACCATGAACTGGCTGTGCGCGAACGACTGCAGGAAGTCCACCGCCGCCGCCGGCACCTGCAGGTAGGCCAGCAGCCAGCCGAACACCGCCGCAGTGGCGATCACGAACAGGATCACGCCGGTGCTGCGCGCGGCATGGATGACGGTGTCGAAGAACTCGCGCCAGCGCAGCTGCCGGTACAGCACGGTGGTGACCAGCAGGGCGTAGACGACGGCGATGGCCGCGCTCTCCACCGCGGTGAAGATACCGGCGCGGATACCCACAAAGATCAGCGCCACCAAGCCCAGGCCGGGCAGGGCGGAGACGATGCGCAGCAGCACCGCGCGCCAGCCCGGGAACACTTCCACGCCATAGCCACGGCGACGCGCGACCACATAGCCGGTGATCATCAATGCCAGGGTCATCAGCAGCGCCGGCACGATGCCTGCGGCGAACAGGTCAGCGATCGACAGGCCACCACCGGCAGCGGCCGAGAACAGGATCAGGTTGTGCGATGGCGGCACCAGCAGCGCCACCAGCGCGGCGGTGATGCTGACGTTCACCGCGAAGTCGCGGTCGTAGCCGCGCTTGACCATCTGCGGAATCATCGTGCCACCCACGGCCGAAACATCGGCGATGGCCGAGCCGGACACACCACCGAAGAACAGCGAGGACAGGATCGACACCTGGCCGAGTCCACCACGCATGCGCCCCACCAGCGACGAAGCCAGCGCGATGAGGCGTTCGGAGATGCCGCCGCGCATCATGATCTCGCCGGCGAAGATGAACAGTGGAATGGCGATCAGCGAGGCCGAACCGGTACCGGCGGAGATCTGCTGGACCAGCACGATGCTGGGTATGTCCAGGTAGAGCAGGGTGGCCAGCGCAGCAGCAGCCAACGCGTAGGCCACCGGCACGCCCAGCAGCAGCAGCGCGGCGAAAACAGAGAACAGGATGGTGATGCCCATGGATCAACGATCTCCTTCAGCGTCGACGGCGTCGGCATCGGCTGCCGTGACCTGCAGCGCCTTCCACGCACGGTTCAGTGCGAACAACAGCATCAGCGCACCGCCCACGGCCAGCGGCAGGTAGTTGATGCTCTGCGGCAGGTTGGCGCCGGCGGTCTTGATGTCCATGCCATCGAGCAGCAGGTCGGCCGACCAGAACGCGATGAAGCCACCCAGCACGGCCACCACCAGCTGGGTGAACACATCCACCGCCCGGCGCAGGCCGGCGCCCATGTAGGCGTGCAGCAGGAAGAAGCCGAAGTGGCGATTGGTGTGCACGCCGCAGGCCGCGCCCAGGCTCATGGCTGTGGCCAGCAGCAGCAGGGTCACCGGCTCGGTCCAGCTGGGCGAATCGTTGATCACATAGCGGGCGAACACCTGCCAGCCCTGCACCACTACCAGGCCCAGCAGCGCGGCCACGGCGAAGTAGATGGCGATGTCGGCGATGCGGTCCAGCAGGCGCTGGCCGGGGCCGGCGGCGGCAATCGTCGTCTCGGTCATGGCAGTGTCCTCAGGCGGCAGCGCGGATGCGGGCGACCAGCGCGGCCAGCTCGGGTTGCTGCAGGTACTGCTGCAGCAGCGGCTGGGCGGCGGCGCGGAACGCGGGAAGGTCCACCTCGTTGGCTTTCACGCCAGAGGCCAGCACCGCGCGGCGCGCGGCATCTTCGGAGGCATCCCATTGCGCGCGCATCACCTTCACCGAGGCGCGTGCGGTCTCCAGCAGCAGCTGGCGATCAGCCGGCTGCAGGCGCTCGAAGCTGGCGCGCGACATCAACAGCACGTCCGGCGCATACGAGTGATCGCTCTGCGACCAGTAGTGCGCGGCTTCGAAGTGGCGGCTGGAATGGAAGCTGCGCATGTTGTTCTCGGCGCCGTCGATCATGTGCGTCTCCATGCCGGAGAACGTGTCGCCCAGCGACATCGGCGTCGGGTTGGCGCCGAGCAGGCGCATCAGCTGGATGAAGATGTCCGAGGACGCCACGCGCAGTTTCAGCCCGTGCAGATCACTGGGCTGCACGATGGGATGCTTGGTGTTGTAGAAGCAGCGCGCGCCGGAATCATAGATCGCCAGGCCGACCAGGTCGCGACTCTCGAAACCACGCAGCACCGCCTCGGCGATGCCGCCATCGAGTGCGGCGCGCTGGTGCGCCACCGACTCGAACACGTACGGCAGGCACAGTGCCTGGGTCAGCGGAAATGCGTTGTTCAACGCACCGGCATACACGCGGGTGATGTCGATGGCACCGAAACGGGCCATGTCGATCGCTTCCGATTCGCGACCCAGCTGGCCGGAATGGTATTGCCGCAGGCACAGGCGACCGTTGCTTTCGCGCTGCAGCGTTTCGCCGATCCACTTCACCGCGGTCACGGTGGGGTAGTCGGCCACATGCACGTCGGTGGCGGTCAGCAGCTGGCCACCGTCGATGGCATCTGCGGGCCCACGGCCACAGGCCGCGAGCATCGGGGTGGCCAGCGCAGCAGCGCCACCGGCCAGGAAGTGTCGTCGTGTGATCATCTGCGCCCTCCCGCGCGTGTTCACCGGATCGTGCGGCGGTTACCCGGCCGGCACGGCCCTGCAGGCAATCTCGCCGATGCCGGCAAACCGCACCAGCGCCGTCTGTCCCACGGTGATGTCATGGATGCCGGTGGCGTTGCCGGTGGCGATCAGGTCGCCGCGCCGCAACGGCCGGCCGCGCAGTGCCGAACGGGACAGCGCGAACGCGTACGCCGCGCGCAGGCCACCGGGCAGGCGGGTCGCTCCGCCGGTGCCGACCACCTCGCCCTCGATCAGGGTTTCGGCGCGCAGGTCGGTCTCGTCGCGGGCGGTCCAGTCGGCGATCTCCGGCCCCAGCACCAGGCCATTGTTGTTGCCGAAGTCGGACACCACCACGCGTGGGCCGAGTTGGTTGATCGTCGCCAGCGGGCTGCTGGCCACTTCCACGCCGATGTACAGGCGCGCCGGCAGCGCTTCGGCCTGCTCGGGTGACCAGTGCAGCTGCGCGGCCGGAGCGTCCTCCAACAGCTCCAGCACGTACTCCGCCTCGACCGCGCCGAAGCCGCCGACGAACACCGGGATGTTCACTGTTCCACCGGTAGCATTTTTCAGCTGACGCGAGAAAACCGGGCCCAGCAGACGGTCGTCGCCGGATGCATCGCGGCGCTCGGCGGCGATGTAGCCGACCTTCCAGCCGACCACGTGGTCATCCCAGCTGGCGATGGCCAGATCCTGCACCTGGTAGGCAGCCACCAGGTCAGGCGGGACAAGGCCCGGGAAGCCGGGCAGGGCCTGGCCGGCGCGGCGCGCGGTGGTGAAGGCGTGGGCGATCGCGGCCGTATCGTCCGGCGGCGGCGTCTGCCCATGTATGCCGTGTTCGTTGCTCAAGAACGGTCTCCCTCTGGCGTTGTTGCACTGCCCATCGACAGCGTCTGCAGGAGGTGTATATGGTAAACCGGTGTCATCGTGCAAGCCGCAGCGCATCACGAGCGCTTGCCGGTGACCTCGGCCACTCTGTTGCCTCCCCGTTGGAGCCCTGTCCACCATGCGTTTTTCACGTGTCCTGTTGTTGCTGACCGGCCTGCTGTTGGCCATCACTGCGTCCGCCGTCGATGCGCCGCTGCGCGCGGGCGAGCGGCTGGGCAAAGAGCTGGCTGGTGAACAGATACCCCTGTGGCCGGCCGGACAGGTGCCCGGCGAGACCGGTACTGCGCGGCCGGCGCGCGTGGTCGAGCGCAGCGATGATCCGGCCCATCCCGATCGCTTCATCGACCAGGTCGATGCGCCCTACCTGCTGGTGCACACACCGGCCCACGGCAACGGCCGCGCGCTGCTGGTGATTCCCGGTGGCGGCTACCAGCGCGTGGTGATCGACAAGGAGGACAGCGCGCTGGTGCCGGAGTGGGTGGACCGTGCCGGCTACACCCTGTTCGTGCTGCGCTACCGCCTGCCGCAGGCCGGCCGCGACCGCCAGGCGGCGCTGGCGGACGCACAGCGTGCTCTGCGCGTGGTGCGCGACCAGGCCGTGAGGCGCAAGCTAGGTGCCGACAGCGTGTCGGTGATGGGTTTCTCCGCCGGTGGCCACGTCGCCGCACGGCTGGCCACCAGCTTCGATGCGCCCGCCTACCCGCCGCGCGATGCCATCGACCGCCTCAGCGCGCGTCCCGCCCGCGCGGTGCTGATGTATCCGGTGATCGACATGGGTCCGCATGCACACAGCGGCTCACGCGGACGTCTGCTGGGCGGGCAGGCCGATGCGGCGCTGGCGGCGCAGTATTCGATGCAGCAGCACGTACGCGCGGACATGCCGCCGACGCTGCTGATCCACGCCAACGACGACCGCGTGGTCAGCGTGCACAACAGCGAAGTGATGGCGCAGGCGCTGGCCAAGGCAGGCGTCGAGCACGAACTGCACCTGTTCGCCCACGGCGGCCATGGCTTCGGCATGCGCATGCCACCTGATTCAACGCTGGCCGTATGGCCGCTGCTGGCACAACGCTGGCTGCAGGCAACGGAGGCGGCACATTGAACCAAGCGGATGCCAACCTGCAGCGCCGCCGTTTCCTGCTCGACAGTGCACGCTGGGCGCTGGCCACGGCCACTCTCGCGGCGCTTCCTGTATCCGCGATGCCTGGACCACGTGCTGACATACAGATCGTTGCGCGCGTCCGTGGCGGCCGCGTGCGCGGCCAGCGCGAGCAGGGGGTTCACGTGTTCCGCGGCCTGCGATATGGCTCCGAAACTGCGGCCTACCGTTTCCAGCCGCCGCGCCGCGAGACAGGCTGGCGGGGTATCGCCGACGCCCTGGAATACGCCGCATCTGCACCACAGACGGGGGCGGATGGTCCGGGCAGCGAAGATTGCCTGTTCCTCAACGTATGGACACCAGCGCTCGGCGACGGCGGCAAGCGGCCGATCCTGGTCTACCTGCATGGTGGCGGCTTCAACAACGGTTCCGGCAGCGACCCGCTGTACGACGGCAGCGCGTTGTGCCGACGCGGCGACGTGGTGGTGGTCACCGTCAATCATCGCCTGAACACCTTCGGTTACCTGTACCTGGGCGCGTTGGGCGACCCGCGCTATGCGGCCTCCGGCAACGTCGGCCAGCTCGACCTGGTGCAGGCGCTGCAATGGGTGCGTGAGCACGCAGCGGTGTTCGGTGGCGATGCCGGCAACATCACCGTGTTCGGGCAGTCCGGTGGCGGCGCCAAGATCGCCACGCTGATGGCGATGCCCGCGGCAAAGGGCCTGTTCCAGCGCGCGTGGACGATGAGCGGGCAGCAGGTCACCGCGGCCGGTCCACGTGCGGCGGCGCAACGCGCTTCGATTGCGATGGACGCCGTGGGCGCGCGCGACCTGCAGGCACTGCTGCGCCTGCCGACGGCCGACCTGCTGGCCGCCACCCGCGCACGCGATCCTTCGCGGGTGGAAAGCAGCGCGCTGTATTTCGGCCCGGTGCTGGATGAGGTGGTGCTGCCGGTGCATCCGTTCTGGCCACAGGCACCTATGCAGTCGGCGTCGATTCCGATGGTGATCGGCAACACCCGCGACGAGACGCGCGCGTTCCTTGGCAACGACCCGGCCAACTTCACGCTGACCTGGGAGAGCCTGCCGGCGCAACTGGAGAAGCAGCAGTTCGTCGATCTTTTACCTTCGGTGGTGATCGCAGAATATCGACGCCTGTATCCGCACTACACGCCATCAGAGGTGTTCTTCGCCGCCACCACGGCCGGTCGTTCATGGCGTGGTGCAGTGGAAGAACTGGAGGCGCGCGCCCGGCAGACAACCGGTGCCGCACCGACCTGGGCCTACCAGCTCGATTGGCCGTCACCGGTGGAAGAGGGACGTCTGCGCGCGTTCCACACGCTGGATATTCCGCTGGTGTTCGCCAACGCCGGCCTGCCCGGTGCCCGCACCGGCGGCGGTGAAGAAGCCATTGCACTGGCGGCGACGATGAGCGATGCCCTGATTGCGTTTGCGCGTTCCGGTGATCCGAATCACACGGGAATGTCGGAATGGGCCCCGTATTCATTGCCGCATCGGCAGACGATGGTGTTCGATCGTCACAGCCGCATGGTTGACGATCCACGCGCAGGAGAGCGCGCGCTCTATGCAAAAGTGCCGTTCGTGCAGCGCGGCACGCAGTGATGACACCGCGATGCAAACATTCTGTTAACCCGCCTCGGCTAGAGTCGGTTCATGGAAGCGATGTTCACGCCACCGCCGTTCGCCGGCCGCGAGCGCTTGATTGCAGGGATCGACGGCGCCGTCTGCCTGGTTGATCCGAAGGCGATCACCGATGCACTGCAGCGGGTGCTGCGCGAGGCCATCATCGATCCGCTGATCGAACTGCCTCCCTGCGTACGTCGCCCGGTGGATGGCCATTACGCACGCCGTGAACTGCACCGCAGCCCTACGCTGGGCTACAGCGTCATTGCGATGTGCTGGGGCCCGGGGCAGGGCACGCCACTGCACGACCACGATGCGATGTGGTGCGTGGAGGGGGTCTGGCAGGGCGAGTTGATTGTGACCCCGTATGCGCTGCTGGAACAACGTGGCGAGCGTCACCGCTTCGCCGCGCAGGACACGCTGTACGGGCACCGCGGCAGCGCCGGCAGCCTGATCCCGCCGCACGAGTACCACACGCTGCGCAATGCCAGCGATCAGGACATAGCCGTGTCGGTACACGTGTACCAGGGTGTGATGGAGCGCAGCGCGGTGTTCGATCCGCTGGATGACGGCTGGTACCAGCGCCGGGTGAAGGTGATGGAGACCGAAGCGTCCTGATCGCATTCCGTCGGGCATGGCCCGGCGCTACCAGGGCTTGTGCGCAACCGATTCATCGGTAGCGCCGGGCCATGCCCGGCGGAACGCGGAATTCATCGCGGCACGTCGGTCACATTGTTGAGCCGCGTGACTTCCTCTCCGCCGTCGGCCAGTGCAACACGCACGCGCAGGCCACTTCGATCACCGGCAGGCAACGGCAACGACACCGCCGTCGTCTTCGGCAACAGGTCAGTCGGTGCAGCCATCGCCGGCACTTCGGTGCGTGCGATCTCGCGGCCGCGCGCATCTTCCAGCACCGCCACGCCCATGCCACTGGCCACGTGCCCAAGGCCATGCACCGTCACGTGTACCTGGCCCCCGTCCATCCGCACATCACCACGGCCCACGCCCAGATCCGGGCGCGTTTCCACCGGCGTCCCCGCAGACACGCGCTCGAACTCGAATACTTCGGTGCGACCGGGTTGGAACTGCATCGGTACCGAAGCACTCGTTTCCAGCTGCACCACGCGCTCGCGCGGCGTACCGTCGATGCGACCATAGCCGTTGGCATCCACGCCACTGCGCACGCGCCAGGTACCGCTGCCCACGTTCCAACCGGTCATGTCAGCGGCGATCACGCGCGAACCGAGGTTATGGCTGGTGACCGTGAAGCGCTCGCGCGAGGGCGCATGCACCAGCAGCGCCACCTGTTCGGCGGCACCCTCACGATCGAAGCGCCAGCTGACGGTGTGCCCGGGCCAGCTCTGGTTGCGCTTCAGGGCGATGCCGCCCAGCCGCGCACGCTGCAGGAACTCGCTCGGCGCTTCCACCCGGTCGGACCACCAATGGCCTTCGGTGTTCATGTACGCACGTTGGACCTTGGCCTGCAGACCATCCGCATGCAGTGCATCGATGTACTTCCGTTCCCCGCTGGCCTGCCATGCCATCAGGCTGGCGAAGCCGGTCTTCCCGGCATCGGCCTCGGCGGTCAGCAGCGGGTACCAGTCCTGCTGCCGGCCGAGCGCCTCCACGTAGTTCTCGCCGAGGTTGGCCAGCGCGCCGGGCCCGCCGCGCTGCACGCGGTAGTCCAGCGCCTGCAGGTACTTCGCATCGCCGGTCCAGCGCCATGCCGCCCAGAACGTGTGCATGGTGTCGCCGCTGCCGGAGCCGTTGTTGAGCTCGCCGCCACGGGTTTTACCCGTCGCCCAGTTGATCTCGTTGGGCAGGGTGAAGCGGCCCTTGTCGTCGCTGCCGGCATGGGCCAGATAGCCGTCCGCCAGGCCGATCACCAGCCGGCGCCCGGTCGGGTCGGCGTTGTACTGGCCCAGCAGGAAGGCCGGATGCAGCACCGGGAACGAGTATGGCTTCTGCCATTGCCAGTTCGGTTCGCGATAGACCATGTTGCCACCGAACCAGTTGCTGGAAAACAGCAGATGGCCCTGCGGGTTGCGCAGGATGATGCGCTCGTCGAACGCCTTCACCGTTTCCATCAGTCGTTCCAGGGTCAGCGGATCGCCCCAGTTGAGGTAGAGCATCGCGCTGTTGGTGTTGATGCCTTCCTCGTAGGCATGCAGCTCGTCGGTCTCGATGGTGCTCAAGCCATTGCTGAACATGCCATTGCGGTACACCGCATCCGACAGCGCGGTCAGCGACGCATTCAAGCGGTCCGGCTGCACGCCCATCAGGGCCAGTCCCGGCCATTGCTGGGTCAGGTCGGAATCGTCGGAGATGCCGCCACCGAAATCGCCGTAGGCCGCCTGGCGCTGATCGATCCACCAGTCGACGAACCGCCGCACCTGGGCCAGGTCCTGCACCTGGTGGAACGCCCACGCCGGTACGCCCTTGGGCACGTCCGGCGCGATGTAGGGTGGTCGGCCCTGGCTGTTGTAGCTGATGTAGTTCCAGTACAACCGGCCCAGTTCGTGGTCCGGGTCGACCCGCAGCAGGTCGCTCAGGTCCGCGTATACGCGCGCGTACAGGCGCTGGCGCTTGGAGGTGGTGTGTTCCTCCACCAGGAAGCCCCAGTTGTCGCGCACCTGGTTGAAGCGGTCGGCCACATGCTCCTTGATCGCCTCGGCGCGTGGCTTGAACACCAGCTGCACCTGCGCACCGTCGAGTGCCTTGGCGTCGAAGCCGGACGCGGCCGAGGCGATGCTCATCCACAGGCTGTCGGCGGTGAGGATGCGGTCGCGCAGGTCCAGCCACAACGTGCGTTTCTTGCCCGGTTGCACCGAGACGGAAACATCGATCATGTCGCGCGCCGGCCAGATCGGATCCTTGATGCGGATGTTCAGCGGGATCAGGCCGTCGTGCGTGGTCGGCAGGTCCAGCGCGGGGATGTCGATGGCCACGCCGTCCAGGCCGTCATGCATGTTCTCCCAGCTGTAGGCCCAGCTGCGGATCAACGGCTGGTTGGCCGGCGCATCGCCCACGCCGGAGGGAATCAGCACGTGCACGATCGGTTCCGGCTGGGCCGGCAGCGTGTCGGCGCTGCGACGTCGCGAGCCTGCGCCCTTCGGCAGCGCCATCACCGTGCTGCGTTCGGCGAGCGGGTAGCGGCCGTCGATGTAGCGGCGCAAGGTGTCCAGGTTGGTGTAGTCGGGTAGCGCCTGGCTGTCGATGACATAGGTCTGCTTGACTGTGCCATCAGGCTCGGCGCCTTCGCTCACGTCATACGCCCAGATTTCCTGGATCGGCGTTTCCTGTTCAACGTTGCTGAAACGCAGCACGCCCCCGGTCTGCGCCGGTATGTCGTCGACGCTGCGCACCACGCCCTGGGGACGCGTTGCCAGCACCTGCGTGGCGTGCGCCGCATCGCGGCCATGGGCCAGCGTGCCGAACGCCGCACCGCGGATCTCCACGCGGTTAACGGTCTCGCCGGCCGGCACGGTCAGGTCCAGGTGCTGTCCGCTTTCCACATAGGTGTTCCAGTCCGGCAACTGGAAGTAGTCGTTGCGGCCTGGCAGCCGCGAGCGGTTGTAGACCCCCGGCCAGGTGGTTTCGGCGATGCCGTCGGTGGCCTTCCACATCCATGCCTTCATATCGCGGGTATCGGCAAATTCGATCTTGCGGATACGCGTGCTGGCTGCGGTCAATGCCGGTGGCGGTGCGCCGTCCCAGCCGAAGCGATGGCGCCAGGCGCGGTCATCGCTGGCGCTGGCAACGGCGCTGGTGACGGCCTTGCCACGCGCGAGCGCACTGACCGCCGCAGCATCAAGCATGCGGTCATACACGCGGATGTGCTGGAAATCGCTGCCGCGCAGGAAGTTGTAGCGGCTCTGCACCTGGTAGGGCGCCATCACCCGTCCGGCCAGGCCAAGCTGGTCCAGCGCTGCATCGTAGTCACCGCTGGCCTGCACACGCGCCACCTCGCGGCCATCGACGAACAGGCGCACGCCCTGGTCTTCATCCCAGGCGAAGGCCAGGTGCAACCATTGGTCCGCGCGTGGCGGCGTGTCCATGCGGAACGACACGCGCGTGCGGGCGAGGTTGGCATCGGTGACGAACGCATCGAAGCCGTGCCCGTTCCAGTCGATGCGCAGCCAGGCCATGTCCCAGCTGCTGTGGTCGGCATAGCCGACGCGGAAGATCACGAACGGTGCTTCGCCCACCGCGTAGCGCGCGCGCCAGTCGAAGGCGAGGGTGCCGCGCTGGGCGAGGATGTTGCCGGGCGCATCCCAGGCCAGCACGCCGTCGTCCTGCCACTGGATCGCCTTGCCGCGCGCTCCGTCGTCGACGATGTCGACCTTGTCGCGGAAGTTCGGCACCGCTTCCCCGTGCGCCACCACGGCCTCAAGATCCTTGCCGGCATCGACGTGGAACAGCAGCGTGGGCGCATCGGTGGCGGCCATCGCGGGGCCGGCAGCCAGGGCCGCTGCGAGCAGCAGGCAGCGGGACAGGGTCGAGCGGTGCGGCATCAGGCGTTTCCTTTCAACGGGCGACGGCCGGCGAGGGCCGCCGGACCGTAGCAAGGCCACGCCGCGACGGCACCTTGCGGCGCAGCAGCGATCATGGCGAACGACGGCGTGCCGGGTGGCACGCCGTCGGCGTTGCTCAGAACTTGTAGCGCAGCCCCAGCAGGTACTGGCGGCCGGTCTCGGTGTACTGCAGCGGCAGGCGACCGGTCAGCGGCGAGTACACCCACTCGTCGGACGCCTCGTTGGTCAGGTTGATGCCTTCCAGGCTCAGTTCCAGCTGGTCGCTGATCTTGTAGCGGATGGACGCATCGAACACCGTGGTACCGGTCATGCCGTGGTAGCCGTCGAGGTTGAAGCCGGTTTCCTGGCCTGGTGCCTGGGTCAGGTAGTCATCGCGGTTGGTGGCCGAGATGCGCCCCGCGAATTTCTCGCCTTCATAGAACAGCGTGGCATTCCACGACGACTTCGACAGGCCGGTCAGGTCGGTCTTCATCACCGGTTGCCCGGCCGCGTTGATGTACTGGATCTTCGATTCCACCCAGGTGTAGTTCAACTGCACGCCCAGGTTCGCCCACTTGCCTGGCAGGAAGGTGAAGGGCTGGGTGTAGTTGGCCTCCGCGCCGTGCAGTTCGCCGCCCGGGGTGTTGACCGGCTTGCTGTAGGTGAAGTCATCGCTGGCCGAGGCGCCGGTGCCGACCAGCAGCGAGGCCGGCAGGCCGCTGTCGCTGTACGGACGCACTTCGCGGGTGGTCTGCACGAAGCTCTCGATGTCCTTGTAGAACAGGCCGATGCCCGCCATTGCGCCTTCGGCGAAGTACCACTCGAAGCCGAGGTCGACATTGGTCGCACGGATCGGATCCAGCACCGGGTTGCCACTGGAGATGGTGCGTGCGCCACCGGCCACCGCCACCGTCGCGCCCGGCGTCAGGCTGCCCAGCCCCGGACGGCTCATCACCTTGGCCGCACCCAGGCGGATCAGGAAGTCCGGGGTGACTTCAGCCACCAGGTTGAACGAGGGCAGGGTGTCGTCGTAGGTGCGGCTGACCGTGGTTTCGACGGTGCCGTTGGCCAGCGTCGACTGCCCGGTGGACGACTGCTTGGTGCGCACGTAGCGCACGCCGAAGTTGCCCGACAGCGGCAGCGAGCCCAGTTCGGTGGAGAACTCACCCATCAGGTAGGCGCCACGGTCCTTCTCTTCAACGCTGCGCACGTTGTTGGCACGCGGGGCGACGGCGAAGGTGCCGCTGTTGCTGTAGATGTCCAGCTGTTCGGCGATCGCATCCAGGTCCGGCACGACCCAGTTCGACGGACTGCCGCTGATGCCCTTCAGTCCAGCCTGCTCGGTCAGGTTCACCGGCACGATCTTGCTGCCGCCGGCGAAGTTGGGCACGGCCAGTTCGCTGGCGCGGCGCAGTTCGACGGTCTTGAACGTGTAGTCCTTGGCCAGCACGCCGCCCTTCAGTCGGAAGCCCGGGCTGATGTTCCAATTGAAGTCGATCTGGCCGGTGTCGAAGTCGTTGTCCACATACTGCGGACGCAGGCGGATCTCGGCCAGTTCCCAGCCGTTGGGATTGGTCGGGTCGATGCCGTAGTTGAGCACGGGCGCACGGCTGTTGCCGCGGTAGTCGTAGCTGTAACCCTTGACGTCGTACTTGTCCATGATGACGGTGGTCTGCACCGGGTTCTCGTGCTTGGAGCGCGAGATGCCGAGCTTGCCGGACAGGGTGAAGTCATCGCCGAAGCGGTGCTGGCCGTTCAACGCGATCTGCTTGAACTCGGTGCTCCACTCGTCGTGGCGGTTCTCGGTGCGGATGTCGACGTTGTCGAATTCGCCGTAGAGCAGTGCGCTGTCGCGGATCTCACCATTCTTGACGATGGTGGTCGGCTTGCCCGACAGGCGCGCGCTCGCATTGGCGCCACGGCTGAAGGAGATCGCTTCGATGTAGTGCTCGTCGCGCGTCGCATCGATCTTCGAGTAGAGCGCATCCAGCGAGATCTCGGTGGCGTCGTTCGGCTTCCACTGCAGCGAACCGGTTACGCCGAGTCGCTTCTGTTCGTGTTCCATCTGCACGTAGCGCGGGAAGCGCGGATGGAACACGTTGGCGCCACGCGCGGCGGCGAACGGCGAGGACGCGGCGAAGTTGCCGTTGCTCGGGCCGTTGGCCCAGCGGCCGGTGTTGGAACCTTCCTCCAGCGCCTGGCGCTCGGAATAGGCAACCGACAGCAGTGCGCCGAAGGTGCCATCGGCGAAAGTGTTGGAGACCAGCGCGGCGATGCGCGGGTCGGCCTTCTCGGCCATCGCGTTGTAGCTGGCCTGGCCACTGGCGGCGAAGGTGAAGCCGTCGTAGTCGAACGGACGCGCGGTGCGCAGATCGACAGTGGCGCCCAGTGAGCCCTCCTCGACGTCGGCCGAGGCGGTCTTGCGCACCAGCAGCTGCGAGAACAGGTCCGAGGCGAACACGTTGAAGTCGAAGCCACGGCCACGGTTGGTGCCGCCGCTCTGGTCACCGGCACCGACAGTTGTCAGTGCTTCCATGCCGTTGATGCGCACGCGGGTGAATTCCGGGCCCAGGCCACGCACCGAGATGTTGCGGCCTTCGCCGGCCTCGCGGGTGATGACCACGCCCGGGATGCGCTGCAGCGACTCGGCCAGGTTCAGGTCGGGGAACTTGCCGATGTCCTCGGCAACGATGGCATCGACCACGCCGGCTTCGCCACGCTTGATGTCCAGCGCCTTCTCCACGCTGGCGCGGTAGCCGGTGACGGTGACCGTATCCAGGTCGGTGGCGTTCGGGTTGGCGCTCTGCTGCTGCGCGCTGGCGTTGCCTGCCAGGGCCAGCGCTACGGCCAACGCGAGCAAGGTAACCGGTGTCTTTTTTTCATGGTTCCGAGAATGCATGCCTTTCCCCTCTCCCAAAGGTCTGGTATCGCGGCTGTTTCAGCGTTATGACACCGCTGGTCAGGCCGGACGTTAACAGCACGTTCCCGATCCGGCATCTTGCACCGCAACAGATCTGAAATGTCTCCAAGACGCTTGCAGGACAATGCTTCCAACAGTTTGGTAGGCTTAGGGCAAGGCCGGGCGGGATTGAAATGACACCGCTAGCCAATTCCACGCCCCACGCGTGGTCCACTACCACGCCGTCAGTGTCACATGCGGGCGGCACGCGTGAAGGAGCAGAAATGGGTCGTATCGTGTGTTTCGGGGAACTGCTGCTGCGCCTGGGTGCGCCCGGTCGCGAGCTGCTGCTGCAGTCGCCGCAGTTGCAGGTGCACGTCGGCGGTGCCGAGGCGAACGTGGCTGTCTCGCTGTCCCGTTTTGGACATGACGTGGCCATGGTCAGCACCGTCGCCGGCAACGCGCTGGGCGCGCATGCATTGGCCGAACTGCGCCGGCATGGCGTCGATACGCGCGGCGTGCGCGAAGATGCCGACGGCCGCATGGGCCTGTATTTCCTGACCACCGGCGCGGTGCAACGGGCCAGCGAAGTGGTCTATGACCGTGCCGATTCCGCATTCGCCAACAGCACTGCCGCCGACTACCACTGGCCGACGCTGCTGCAGGGCGCGCAGTGGCTGCACCTGTCCGGGGTCAGCCCGGCACTGGGCCCGGACGTGGCGCAGGCCACGCTGGCCGCAGCGCGCGCCGCCCGTGCGCAGGGCGTGCGCGTGTCCTTCGACGGCAACTTCCGGCCGAAGCTGTGGCAGCGGTGGGGTGGCGACGCGCAGGTGATCCTGCACGAACTGTTCGCGCAGGCCGATATCGTCTTTGCCGATTACCGCGATATCGAAGTCATCCTCGGCCAGCGCTTCGAACAGGCCGACGTGGTCGCGCGCGTGGAAGCAGCAGCAGCAGCGGCATTCGACGCATTCCCGCAGCTGCAGTGGCTGGCCTGCACCCAGCGGCAGACGCTGAGCGTGGACCACCATGCGCTGGGCGCGTTGCTGCTGGGCCGCGATGGCACCCGTGCACAGGCACCGGTGCGCCAGCTGCAGGGCATCGTCGACCGCATCGGCGGCGGTGATGCCTTCGCGGCAGGCATCCTGCATGGCATCCTGTCCGCCTTCGATGCCGACGCCACCGTGCGCTTCGGCCTGGCCGCCGGGGGCCTGAAGCACTCCATTCCCGGCGATTTCAATCCCGTCAGCGAAGCTGATGTGTTGGCCCTGATGGGCGAGGAGCGATTCGATGTCCGGCGCTGATCCACGCGTTCGTGCGGTACTGAAACTGGCACCGGTGATTCCGGTGTTCACCCCCGATGACATCGACGATGCGGTGCAGGTCGCGCAGGCGCTGTTCCGTGGTGGCCTGCCGGTGATCGAGGTGACCCTGCGCACGCCCCGTGCGCTGGAAGCCATCAAGGCAATGGTCGAAGCCGTACCGGATGCGGTGATCGGTGCCGGCACCGTGCTCGATGCTGCACAGATGCAGGACGTGAAGGAAGTCGGCGGCCGCTTCGCGGTATCGCCCGGGGCGACGCCACGGCTGTACGCCGCCGCACGCGATGCCGATCTGCCCTACCTGCCGGGCGTGGCCACCGGTTCGGAGCTGATCGTCGGCCTGGAACATGGCCTGGATACCTTCAAGTTCTTCCCCGCGGTACAGGCCGGGGGTGCCGCGATGCTGTCGGCGTGGCACGGCCCGTTCGCTGATGTGCGCTTCTGTCCGACCGGCGGCATCAGTGCGCAGACCGCCAGCCAGTTCCTGCACCTGCCCAACGTGCTGTGCGTGGGCGGCTCCTGGCTGACCACCGCCGCGCTGATGCAGACCCGCGACTGGGACAGCGTCGAGCGCCTGGCGCGCGAAGCCGCAGTGCTGGCCAGCTGATTCCTTCGCCCCTGGTGGGGCCGGGCACAGACCCGGCGCTACCAGATCCCCTCAGGCGCGTGGCGTACCCAGCCGCCGATACAGGGTGCTGCGGTTGATCCCCAGCCGCTTGGCGGCCGCGCTGACGTTGCCCTGGCACTCGGCCAGCGCCTGGCGCATGGCCGCCTCGGCGATCTCCTCCAGCGCACCGCTGGCAGGCAGTGCTGGCGCGGGCACCGTGCCAGCACGCACGTCAGCTGGCAGCAGCTGCGGATGCACCGGTTGACCGGGCTCAGCCAGGGCGGCCAGCGTGCGCAGGCAGGCACTCAGCTGGCGCAGGTTGCCGGGCCAGGTATGGGCCAACAGTGCCGCGCGCGTCGGCGCAGACAACTCGTGGCCGCGCCCCAGTTGCTGCCACAAGGCATCCACCACGGCACCGCGATCAGGGTGTTGCCGCAACGGCGCCAGGGTGACCACGTGGTCGGCGATGCGGTAATACAGATCCGCACGGAAGCGGCCTGCGTCCACCGCCTGTGGCAGTTCGCAGTGGCTGGCGCAGACCAGCGCGAAATCCAGTTTCACCGGCTTGCCGCCACCCAGCGGTGACAGCTCGCGTTCCTGCAGCACGCGCAGCAGACGCGGTTGCAGCGCCAGCGGCATGTCGCCGATCTCATCGAGGAACAGCGTGCCGCCCTCGGCCTGCCGCAGCAGGCCTGGGCTGCCCTGGCGGCGCGCACCGGTGAAGGCACCGTCCTCGTAGCCGAACAGTTCTGCTTCGATCAGGCCTTCCGGCAACGCCGCGCAGTTCACCGCGACGAAGGGCTTTCCGGCACGCACGCTGCGTGCGTGCAGTTCGCGCGCGAAGACTTCCTTGCCGGTGCCGGTCTCGCCCTGCAGCAGCACGGGCAACGCGGCCTGCAGCACACGCCCGGCTGTCGCCAGCTGCTGTTGCTGCGCGCTATCGAACAGCGGCCCCTGCGCGCGGGCCGGCAACGGCGCGGTCGCCACCGGCGTGGCCACACTGCGTCGCGACGCACGTGCTTCGCGCACGCCGTACAAACGACGACCCTGGCGATCAAGCAGCACGCCGTCATCGGCCAGCCGCGACAGCGGTTGTTCAAACAGCGCCTCATAGGGCGTGCGGCCGATGTCCTGCCGATCGAGCCCGAACAGCGCCAGCCCGGCACGATTGGCCGCGATCAAGCGTCCGCCGCGGAAGCCGAGCACGCCTTCGCGCGCACTGCCGAGCAGCGCGGGTTGATGATGCAGGCGCAGCAGCTCGCAGTCGGCCAGGCCATCGGCAAAACCGCGATGCTCGATCTGTGCCACCGCCTGCCGCACCAGTGCCAGTGCATGCAGGTGCGGCAACCGCGCATCACCGGATACGTCGAGCACACCCAGGCACTGCCCATAGGGATCGAGGATCGGCACCGCTGAACAGGTGAGGATGCCGTGCGGCGCGAAGTAGTGTTCGCCGCCACGCACCTGCAGCGCGCGTCCGTCCACCAGCGCGGTGCCGATCGCGTTGGTGCCGACCGTGCCTTCGTCCCAGCGCATGCCCGGCATCAGCGCGACACGACCGGCCTTGTCGAGGAAACCGGTGCTGCCTTCGGCGTCGAGGATCCAGCCGTCCTCATCGGTCAGCAGCACGATGCTGCCGCTGTGGGTCATTTCCGCCGCCAATCCATCCAGCTCCGGGCGCGCCAGTCGCCACAGGCGCTCGCGGCGCTGGCGCAGTTCGCGCAGGCGGTGGTCGGTCAGCGGCTCGGCGCTCGGCTGCGCATCCACCAGCAGACCGTGCCGCTGGCAGCGCTGCCAGGAATGCAGGATCGCCTCGGGCACCGCGCCAACCGGAGCAGCGCCGCGCTCGAAGAAACTGCGCCGGGCACTGCCCAGGCGGGGATCGGGAGCAAGCGGGGACACCGACAGCCTCCTGTGTCGCACATTGCGACAGTTGTTGCGGGACCTGTCCCGATTAACAGCACACCCCGCGTCGGCCTGCAACGGCCGCACCTGCTGCACTGCCGCAGCCTGCGCGACACGAGGACCGATGGCCGGGCGATGAAGGCGTGATGCAGCGCAGCAGGCCAGGGTTGGCATCGTCCTTGCGCCTGTGCATGCACCACGCCCATCACAGGAGCCGCCATGAACGCCGTACCGTCCGCCCGCCCGCATGCCACCGATCCGCGCTCCCTGTTCAAGCCGCGCTATGGCAACTACATCGGTGGCGAATGGATCGCCCCGCGCAGCGGCCAGTACTTCGACAACATCTCGCCGGTGAACGGCCAGGTGTTCACTGAAGTGGCCCGCTCCAACGCCGAGGACATCGACGCCGCACTCGATGCCGCGCACGCCGCCAAGGACGCCTGGGGCCGCACATCAGCCGCACACCGTGCGCTGCTGCTCAACCGCATCGCCGATCGCATCGAGCAGAACCTGGAACTGCTGGCCCACGCCGAGACCTGGGACAACGGCAAGCCGATCCGCGAGACGCTCAACGCCGACGTGCCGCTGATGGCCGACCACTTCCGCTACTTCGCCGGTTGCCTGCGCGCGCAGGAAGGCAGCCTGTCGCAGATCGACGACGACACCGTGGCCTACCATTTCCACGAACCGCTGGGCGTGGTCGGGCAGATCATTCCGTGGAACTTCCCGCTGTTGATGGCGGCCTGGAAGCTGGCGCCGGCACTGGCCGCCGGCAACTGCGTGGTGCTCAAGCCGGCCGAGCAGACCCCGGCATCGATCCTGGTGCTGATGGAAGTGATCGGCGACCTGCTGCCGCCGGGCGTGCTCAACGTGGTCAACGGCTTCGGCCTGGAGGCGGGCAAGCCGCTGGCCAGCAGCCCGCGCATCGCCAAGATCGCCTTCACCGGGGAAACCTCCACCGGCCGCCTGATCATGCAGTACGCCAGCCAGAACCTGATTCCGGTGACGCTGGAACTGGGCGGTAAATCGCCGAACCTGTTCTTCGCCGACGTGATGGCCGAGGACGATGATTTCCTCGACAAGGCGGTTGAAGGCTTCGTCATGTTCGCCTTCAACCAGGGCGAGGTCTGCACCTGTCCGTCGCGCGCGCTGGTGCAGGAATCGATCTACGAACGCTTCATGGAACGCGTGCTGGAACGCGTGGCGGCGATCCGGCAGGGCAATCCGCTGGACCCGAACACCATGGTGGGTGCGCAGGCATCGGGCGAGCAGCTGGAGAAGATCCTGTCCTACATCGCCATCGGTCGCGAGGAAGGCGCCGAAGTGCTGATTGGTGGCGACAAGGCCGCGCTTGGCGGCGACCTGGCCGGCGGCTTCTATGTGCAGCCCACCGTGTTCAAGGGCCACAACGGCATGCGCGTGTTCCAGGAGGAAATCTTCGGGCCGGTGGTGTCGGTGACCACCTTCAAGACCGAAGAAGAAGCGCTGCAGATCGCCAACGACACGCTGTACGGGCTGGGGGCCGGCGTCTGGAGCCGCGATGCCGCGCGCCTGTACCGGGTGGGCCGCGCGATCCAGGCCGGGCGGGTATGGACCAACTGCTATCACGCCTACCCGGCACACGCCGCGTTCGGCGGCTACAAGCAGTCGGGTATCGGCCGCGAGAACCACCGGATGATGCTCGACCACTACCAGCAGACCAAGAACCTGCTGGTCAGCTACGCACCGAAGAAGCTCGGCTTCTTCTGAGGATTGATCGGGATCAAGGCGCGGGCATGGGGCCGGCGCCATCCTGTCTGCAAGCGCACTACGGAGAAGCACGCATGAATAGAACCATGAAGGCCGCCGTTGTCCGTGAGTTCGGCAAGCCGCTGGTCATCGAAGAAGTCGTGGTACCGCGCCCGGGGGCGGGCGAGGTGCTGGTCAAGATCGAGGCCTGTGGCGTCTGCCACACCGACCTGCACGCCGCCGAGGGCGACTGGCCGGTGAGACCGAACCCGCCGTTCATCCCCGGCCACGAGGGCGTGGGGCACGTCGTGGCCGTGGGAGGCGGGGTAGGGCACATCAAGGAAGGTGACAGGGTCGGCATCCCCTGGTTGTACTCGGCGTGTGGCCATTGCGAACACTGCCTGGGCGGCTGGGAAACGCTGTGCGAAACGCAGCGCAATACCGGCTACTCGGTCAACGGCGGCTTCGCCGAGTACGCACTGGCCGATGCCAACTATGTCGGCCTGCTTCCGAAGGAAGTGGGCTTCGTGGAGATCGCGCCAGTGCTGTGCGCGGGCGTCACCGTGTACAAGGGCCTGAAGGTCACCGACACCAAGCCCGGTGACTGGGTGGCGATCTCCGGCATCGGCGGCCTCGGCCACATGGCCGTGCAGTACGCCCGCGCGATGGGCCTGAACGTTGCAGCGGTGGACGTGGACGACGCCAAGCTGGCGCTGGCCAAGCGCCTGGGCGCGCAGGTCACCGTCAACGCGCGCACCACCGATCCGGCCGCGTTCCTGAAGAAGGAGATCGGCGGCGCGCATGGTGCGCTGGTCACCGCGGTTTCGCCCAAGGCGTTTGAACAGGCACTGGGGATGGTGCGGCGCGGCGGCACGGTCTCGCTCAACGGCCTGCCACCGGGCAACTTCCCGCTGGACATCTTCGGCATGGTGCTCAACGGCGTCACCGTGCGCGGTTCGATCGTCGGCACCCGCCTGGACCTGCAGGAATCGCTGCAGTTCGCCGCCGAAGGCAAGGTCGCCGCCACGGTCAGCACCGACCGCCTGGAGAACGTCAACGATGTGTTCGCGCGCATGCACGCGGGCACCATCGAAGGCCGCGTGGTGATCGACTTCGCTGCCTGACCCCCTGTGCATGGCCGCCGTGTCCGTTTCCCTCTCCCACGGGCACGGCGGCCATGCCGATCCACCCGCAGCGCCGGGCAGCCTGGCGGCCGTACAATGCGCGCATGCCCGGCACGCTCAAGACCATCTTTCTCTCGTTGCTCGCCCTGATCGGCGCGCTGCTCGCGCTGGCCCTGGTCAGCAGTGGCGCCGGCTGGCTGCCGTCGCTGCTGGGCCTGACGCCGGGAAGCGAGGCGCAGCTCGGCTGGGACCTGGCATTCACCGTGCTCGGCGGCATCGCCGCCATTGCCTTTGCCACCTACTACGCACCGTGCTGGCCGCGCGCGCATGGCACTTCGATCTGGTCGTTGCTGGTGCTTGGCGCGGGCTATGGCCTGTGGGTGATGGGGGGCGATTTCCCACAGTGGTTCGTCATCGGCCTGCTGGTTTCGCTGCCGGTGCAGTTGCTGGTCGGCTGGTGGTTCGGTCGTCGCGCATCGCGCGATCCGCGCTGAGCGGATACCGGTAGTGCCGGCCGCTGGCCGGCAACCTCGACAATCCTGCAGTTGCCGGCCAGCGGCCGGCACTACCGCTGCAACGTCGGCAGCGTCTGCTTCACCCGTTCGATGCCCTGCCACGGATCCGCTTTCAATCGCTTCGCCCGTGCCAACGCCTTGTCCATCGAAAACGCGTCGGCAGCACTCACCCGCGCCAGTTCCTCCCAGCGCAGCGGCACCGCCACGCCCGCGCTCTCGCGCGCACGCAGCGACCACGAACACACGCTTGTCGCACCGCGTGTATTGCGCAGCCAGTCGATGAAGATCACGCCGCTGCGCTTGGCCTTGCTCATTGTCGCCACATAGCGGTCCGGCGCCTGTTCGGCCATCGCCTGCGCGAAGGCTTCGCAGAACGCTTTCGCGTCCTCCCAGTCGGCCGCAGGTTGCAGTGGCACCACCACATGCACGCCCTTGCCGCCCGACAACCGCACGAAGCTCTGCAGCCCGGTCTCCTGCAATCGATCGCGCACATCACGCGCGCCGCGCTTCACGTCGGCCCAGCTCACGCCCTCACCCGGATCAAGATCGAACACCAGCCGGTCGGGATGCTCGGGGTCGGCCACCGTCGCCCCCCAGGGATGCAGCTCCAGGGTGTTCATCTGCACCAATTGCAGCAGCCCGCGTTCGTCATCGATATAGACGTAGTCCTCGCGCCCGCTCTTCTGCTGCAGCGGCACTGCATGCACGGCGTCGCCCAGGCCCTGGCCGTGGTGCTTCTGGAAGAAACAGGCCTTGCCCACGCCATCGGGACAGCGCAGCAGCGACAGCGGCCGTCCACTGATTTCCGGCAGGATCCAGCGCGCCATCTGCCGGTAGTAGTCGGCAACGTCACCCTTGCTGAGCTTCTTCTTCGCAAATACCACGCGCTCGGGATGGGTGATGGCCACGTCGTCGCCATCATCGGCCGGTGCTGCGCTCATCGCCAGGTCCTCCTTCTTCTTGTCACTGCGCAGTCGCTTGAAGCTGGCCTGGCGCAGCAACCCTTCCTTGCCCCAGCCGCGGAACGCGACCTCGGCCACCGTCACCGGCCTCACCCAGTGCACGCTGGCCGCACGGAACGGCACGTGCGCCGGCAGCTCCAGCACCGCTGCTTTCGCCGCCAGCGGCGCCAGCGTGGCCGACAGCGCGCGCAGACTCTCATCGTCGAAGCCGGTACCGACCCGACCGACATAGCGCAGGCCGCCCTTGTCCGGCGTGGCCAGCAGCAGCGAACCGAATCCCACCCGTGATCCCTTCGGTGCGGTGTGGCCGATGATCAGGAATTCATCGGTGTCCTCGTGCTTCACCTTCACCCAACTGCGTGCGCGGGTGTTCACATAGGGCGCGTCGATCTGCTTGCTGACGATGCCTTCGAAGCCCGCCTTGCCGCTGGCGTCGAACACCTCCGGGCCGTGGTCGACGACGTGTTCGCTGAAGGCCAGCGTGCCAACTGCATCGCCGATCAGTTCTTTCAGCAGTGCCTTGCGTTCCAGCAGCGGCGCGCGGCTGATATCGACCCCGGCCACGCCCGGCAGATCGAACACGATGTAGCGCAATGGTTGTTTCGAGCTGCCGTCGATGACCCGCTGCAGCGCGGCGAAGTCGCTGCGGCCGTTGTCATCCAGCACCACCAGTTCCCCATCCAGGCGCGCATCGCTTACCGGCAGCGCCTGTACGGCCTGCACCACCTCGGGAAAATCCGCCGTCCAGTCCAGGCCATTGCGCGAGCGCAGTTTCACCTCGCCCTCGTGCAGATCGGCCAGCAGCCGGTACCCATCCCACTTGATCTCGTGCAGCCAGCGCTCGCCGTCCGGTGCGCTGTCGCGATGATCGGTGAGCTGTGGTTTGAACTGACGCGGGTAGTCCTTGTCACGCGCGCCGTCCAGCTTCAGCGCGCGCGCATGCCAGCGTGCATCGGCCTTGCGTGGGTGTGCGGTACGCGGCGCTGGAGGCGCCTTCTTCGTCGAGGCGCGGGCCGCCTTCGCAGATTTGGTTGCCGGCGCGTGCAGCAGATCATCCGCTTCGGCATCCCGCGCCTGCTCGTCGTCGCGCTTGATCAGCAGCCACTGCACCTGGCGGCCCTTCAGCGCCGTGCGCACCAGCTTCCAGCCACCGGCCAGACGCTGCCCATGCAGCACGAAGTCGATCTTGCCGGCCGCCAGTGCCTGCAGCGGATCGCCTTCGCAGGCCCAGCTGCCGTGGTCGAATACATCAACATGCCCGGCGCCGTAGTGTCCTTCCGGAATATCACCTTCGAAGCCGGCATAGGACAGTGGGTGGTCTTCCACCTCCACCGCCAGGCGCTTCTCACCCACCCGCAGCGACGGCCCCTTCGGCACCGCCCAGCTCTTCAGCACGCCATCCATTTCCAGGCGGAAATCGTAGTGTCGGCTGCTGGCGTGGTGCAGTTGAACCACGAAGATCGGCCGTTGCTTCGGGTTACCCCGTGCGGGCGCTTCATCCGGCTCGGGCGTCTGCCCGCTGCCTCCGCCCAGTCGACGCTTGCGCCGGTACTGATGCAACGACATGGCTCAACCTGCCTTGCGTCGCGCGGCGGTCTTCTTTGCAGCCTTCTTCGCAGGGGCCTTTTTTGCCGGTGCCTTCTTCGCCGCTGTCTTCCTGGCCGGTGCCTTGCGCGCTGCTGCCTTCTTTGCCGGCGTGCGCTTGTTGGCATCCAGGCTCTTCTGCAGCAATGCCATGAAGTCCACCACGTTGGTGCTCGCGTCCTCGCGCGGTGCCGGCTCGTCCTCCACCTTGGTGGTGCCACCCTTGGACTTGATGCGCTTGTTCAGCACCAGCTGCAGGCGCTCGCGGAATTCGTCGTGGTACTGCGCAGGATCCCAGTCGCCGGACATCGACTCGATCAGCTGCTCGGCCATCGCCGTTTCCTTGCTGGTGATGCGGTAATCGGCGAGCTTTCCACTGGGCAGCTTGTAGTCGTCAGGCTCGACCAGTTCCTGTGGATAACGCAGGATCATCAGCACCAGTGCGTCGTCATTGGGCATCACCGCGCACAGGTACTCGCGCGTGCGCACCACCACCCGTGCGATACCGACCTTGCCAGTGCTGCGCAGCGTTTCCCGCAGCAGCACGTAACCTTTCTCGGCCTTTTTCCCGGGCACCAGCAGATAGGGTTTTTCGTAGTAGCGTGGATCGATCTGCGTGGCGTCGACGAAGGTCTCCACCTCCACCGTTTCATGGCTCTCCGGCGCCGCCGAACGGATATCGTCTTCCTCCAGCACAACGTAGCTGCCCTTGTCGTACTCGAAGGCTTTGACGATGTCCTTCCACGGCACTTCTTCGCCGGTATCGGCGTTGACCCGTTCGAAGCGGATCGGTTTGCGGTCGCGCGAGTCCAGCATGCGGAAGTGCAGGTCGACCTTGCGCTCACCGGACATCAACGAGACCGGTACGTTGAGCAGGCCGAAGGAAAGCGTACCGGTCCAGATCGGGCGGGCCATGATGCGCACCTGGGTTTCAGCAGGGATAGCCAGCTTCAGCCGGCCACCGTGAAACGCTCGTGTCGGCAACGTGCACGCCGTGCGGGTAGTGCCGGCCGCTTGCCGGCATCCCACGCATCATCCAGCGGCCGGCACTACTGCAGCAGCGGCCTCACCGCGGCGGCAGGGATGTGGTCCAGCGCGCGCCAGGCATCTTCCACCACCGGCTGCGCCTGGGCCCAGTTCAGGCGCGACTGTCCGCGCATCTGGTCCCAGTGCTCGGCCAGTTCGCCACAGGTATCGGCGCCACCGCCACGCGGCCAGTCGGCGGCGTGCGTGGTCAGCGCGAAGGCATACACCGGGCACAGGTCGCGCCAGTTGCGATGCCCCTGTGCGCGGCGTTCTTCGTAGTCGCTCAGCATGTACTGCAGATAATCCTGCGCCACCGCCTGCGGATCCTCGACACGGCGGGTCCGGCGCTGCGCGCTGCGCTGGCCCAACGGATCCAGCAGGGCGTTGAACACGGACGGGGCGGGGCGTTCAAGACGGGGCATGGCCGGCTCCTGCAGCAGGGCGGGTGGGCAGGAATACGCGCGGTGCCGTTATCCAGTCGTGACAAAGATGTTCATGACGCCAGGTTCGCAGCGGCTTTACCTCGTCCGCGCTGTAGTGGAGGCCTACCGGAGGAACGCCCCATGACCACCACCCGTGACCCCCTGCGTGAGAACCACACCCCCGAGCCGGGCGAGCAGCGCGGCAAGCACGATCTGGCCGATGCCGAGGACCGCGGCGCCGGCATGTCGACACCCGACGAGGGTGCATTGCCCGTCGTCCGCCGGCCTGAGCAGGCCGCACAGGACCGCAAGGACTGTGGCGATCGCAACCGCGGTGGCCAAGAAAGCCCGCTGAAGCGGCGCGAGCGCAAGCAGCACGCCAGCGACAACCAGGACGAGGCGCTGGAAGAGACCTTCCCGGCCAGCGACCCGACCTCACCGTTCGTGCCAGCCAAGGCCCCGGATTGATCGCCACGCCGGCCAAGGCCACCGATTGACGGGAAGTGCCGGCCGCTGGTCGGCAACCTCCTGAAGTCCTGCACGGAGCGATGCCGGCCAGTAGCCGGCACTACCGCTTCAGCGCCATGACCACTGCAGGCCGACGCTGGCGCGGCGGTCCGGCCCGGGCTCAAAGAACCGGCCGTTGCCGTCATTGACGATCACCGAGCCGATATAGCGCTGGTCCAGCACGTTGTCGATACGCGCGAATGCGCGCAGGTCACCGGACTGCAGCGTCCAGCTGCGGCCGGCTTCCAGGTTCAGCAGCGCGTATCCCGGCGCGCGCTCGGTGGCGATGTCGTTCACCACCACGTCGCTGCTGGCCGCAGCTTCCAGCGCCCACTGCCAGTCCCCCGGCGACCATTGCAGGCGGGCATGCGCCTGCTGCCGGGGCACGCCGGGCAGGCGGCTGCCGGCGGCAACCACGGTGTCGGGCACGGCGCAGTTGCTGGCCGCACAGGCCAGGTAGGGCGAGCGCACCTGCGCCTGCAGCCAGGTCCAGGCCAGCTGCAGCTCCAGCTGCTCGGCCAGCGGCTGCCGGTACTGCAGCTCCACACCCTGGCGGCGGGTGTGGCCGATGTTGCGGTAGGTGCTGCGACCGTTGGTGTTGCTGGAAACGGCCAGCTCATCGTCGGTATCTGCACGGAACACGCTCACATCGAGCTGCCTTCCATCCTGCGCATGCCACTTGCTGCCCACTTCCAGGCTGCGGCTGCGGGCGGCCGCCAGATCCAGCGCCAGCCCGGCCTGGCCGTCGGCGCGGTAGCCCAGTTCGTTGAACGTCGGGGTTTCAAAACCACGGCCCACGGCCGCGTGCAGGCGCCACTGCGGGCTTGCCTCGAAGCTGACACCCGCCACCGGCGTGGTGGCCTGGTAGCGGCGGCGGCCGCTGTCGTCCGGGTTGCACCCGACGATGTAGCGATCATCCGATTCGAAGCGCACTGTGCTGTGGCGGACTCCGGCCAGCAGCGACCAGCGCGGGCTCCATTGCCACCACGCCTGCGCGAACTGGTCCACGTTCTGCACGATGTCGATCTGGTCGCGACGCAGGCGACCGCGTACGCCCACGGTGCTGCCGATGAAGTTCTCGTAGCCAGTGCGGTGCTGGCGCTGGCGATCGGCATTCACGCCCACCACCAGATCCAGCGGGCGCCCCCACAGATCGCCGTTCCAGCCCCAGCGCGCGTCCAGGCCGCCGTAGCCGCCATCCAGGTCGATCACGCCACCGGCGTGCAATGGGTTGGCCTGCGGTCCCGGCGGAATCGGCAGGTACTGGCTCACCGCGCGCTGCCCGGCATAGCCCATCAGCTGCCAGCGCTGCGCGCCGGCTTCCCGCGTCCAACGCAGGCCGGCCTGCTGCTGGCGCACCGATTTGCGGGTGTTGTACTGGTGGGCCACCGCCGTCGCCTGACGCGGGTCGGCCGCCACCTGCGCGCGGGTCAGGCCCAGCGGGTCCTGCGCGTTCGGCGCGTGCAGCGCGTTGAGCAGCAGTTCCAGGCGGCCGCCAGCGAGCTCGGTGCCGAGGCGCGCGTTCAACGATTCGCGGCGCGCACGGCTGTGGTCACGCCAACCATCGGTGCTGAAATGGTTGGCGGCCACGTTGTAGTCGATGCCCTTGCCCGCCCCGCGCAGCTGCGCGCCGACGCTGAGCGTGTTGTCGGCACCGGCATTCACCCGCAGCCGCCAGGGGTCACCGGCCTGGCCCTGCGCGCTCCACACCTGCAGCACGCCCCCGGACGAGTTGCCGTACAGGGCCGAGAACGGCCCACGCAGCACCTCGATGCGCTCGGCACCGAGCAGGCTGGCGTGCGACAGCTGGCCCTGGCCATCGGGCATGGTCGCCGGCACCCCATCAATCAGCACCCGCACCCCGCGCACGCCGAAGGTCGAACGGGCGCCGAAGCCACGGATCGACAGCTGGGTGTCCTGTGCGAAGTTCTGCCGGTCCCTGGCCAGCAGGCCCGGCACCCCGCCCAGCGCCTCGGACAGCTGCGCGTTGGGGCCGCTACGGTCGGCATCGATCCACACCGTATCCAGGCTGGCGGGCAGGGCGAAGGGATCCACGCCCGGCACCCGCGCGGCCTGCACCTGCACCGCCGGCAGTGAGGTGGGCGAGGGCGCGGCCGCCACCGAAAAAGGCGACAGCAGCAGGGCGGACAGCGGCAGGCAATGACGTCGTGCGGCGGAATTCATGATTCAGGTTGATGGATCGAGCGGCAACGCACGCCATGGTACGGGCAGGCGGATGACGATGGCGGCGGCCAGCCCCGGCAGGCTTTGTTACGATGGGCTGTTTCCGGCCGAAAAGCCGCAAGCCGCGTGGCGCAATTCCTCCCCCTTTCCGTCTACCGAACGAGTACCGCCGTGTCCTTCTTTGCAAACGTGGAACTGGTCCCAGGCGACCCGATCCTGGGCCTGACCGAGGCGTACAACGCCGACAGCCGCCCGACCAAGGTCAACCTGGGTGTGGGCATCTACTACGACGAGAGCGGCCGCATTCCGCTGCTGCGCGCCGTCAAGCAGATCGAGCAGCAGCTCGCCAACGAAGCCAAACCGCGCGGCTACCTGCCGATCGATGGCCTGCCGGCGTACACCCAGGCTACCCGTGAGCTGGTGTTCGGCAAGGATTCGCCGCTGCTGGCCGCCGGCCGCGTCACCACCGCACAGACCGTCGGTGGCAGCGGTGCGCTGCGCGTCGGCGCCGACGTGCTGAAGAAGCTGCTGCCGCACGCCACCGTCGCGCTGAGCAACCCGAGCTGGGAAAACCACCGCGCGGTGTTCAGCGCCGCGGGTTTCGAGGTGGTGGATTACACCTACTTCGACCCGACCACCCATGGCGTCAACTTTGACGGCCTGCTGGCCGACCTGGGCAAGCTGGAAGCGGGCACCGTGGTGCTGCTGCACGCCTGCTGCCACAACCCCACCGGTGCCGACCTCACCGTCAGCCAGTGGAAGCAGGTCGCGCAGCTGCTGAAGGACCGCCAGCTGTTCCCCTTCATCGACATGGCCTACCAAGGCTTCGACAAGGGCATCGAGCAGGACGGCGCCGCGGTGCGCATCATCGCCGAGGCCGGCATCGACAGCTTCATCGTCGCCAACTCGTACTCCAAGTCGTTCTCGCTGTATGGCGAGCGCGTGGGTGCGCTGTCGATGGTGGCGCCGACCGCCGCTGACGCCAAGGCCGTGCAGTCGCAGGTCAAGCGCGTGATCCGCACGATCTACTCCAGCCCGTCCACCCACGGTGCTGCACTGGTTGCCGGTGTGCTGACCAACCCGGAACTGCGCGCGATGTGGGAGCAGGAACTGACCGAGATGCGCGAGCGCATCCACGCCCTGCGCCAGGGCCTGGTCGAGAAGCTGGCCGCCGCCGGCGCCCCGCAGTTCGGCTTCATCAACGAACAGGCGGGCATGTTCTCGTACTCCGGCCTGAGCCGCGAACAGGTCGAGCGCCTGCGCGACGAGTTCGGCATCTACGCCGTCGGCACCGGCCGCATCTGCGTGGCCGCGCTGAACCAGAACAACTTGGAATACGTCGCCAAGGCCGTGGCCACCGTCGCCAAGGGCTGAAGCAACACTCCAGTGGTTTTGAAAACAAAGGCGCCGCAAGGCGCCTTTGTTTTTGCTCCTGGCTTGCCACACCCTCCGCGCGCGCAGCCAACCCTGAAGCGCAGTGAGAGGGGCACCGTTGCCAGGACCGTGAGGCGCATGGATGCGCCGATCGAGCCCCTAGGGATGGGTTTACGGCGTGTCCTGGCCACGGTGCCCCTCTCGCTGCGCCTCCATGAAGAGGAGGCGCCACACAGCGCAACGCATCTGGAAACGATTACGCCTTCCCCGCTCACCCACGCGCAAGTCAGACCAGCGACAATAGGCGTTTCCCCGTTGCCGAGACCTGCCCGCCCATGTCCCGTACCTCGTTGACCCGCTTCCTGATCCAGCAGCAGCACGCCGGCCGCATCAACGCCGACCTGCGCCAGCTGATCGCGGTCGTCGCCCGCGCCTGCACCAGCATCTCCATCGCCGTCAGCAAGGGCGCCCTCGGTGGCGTGCTCGGCGAGGCCGGCACCGGCAACGTGCAGGGCGAAGCGCAGAAGAAGCTGGATGTCATCAGCAACGAGATCCTGCTGGAAGCCAACGCCTGGGGCGGTCACCTGGCTGCCTGCGCATCGGAGGAAATGGACCACAGCCAACCGGTGCCTGACATCTACCCGCGCGGCGATTTCCTGCTGCTGTTCGATCCCCTCGATGGCAGCTCCAACATCGACGTCAACGTCTCCGTCGGCACCATCTTCTCGGTGCTGCGTTGCCCGACCAACGTCGAACTGCCTGGCGATGACGCCTTCCTGCAGCCGGGCAGCAAGCAGATCGCCGCCGGCTACTGCATCTACGGGCCCAGCACGCAGCTGGTGCTGACCGTCGGCCACGGTACCCACGCCTTCACCCTCGACCGCGAAACCGGCGAGTTCCTGCTGACCACCGAGAACATGCAGATTCCGGCGGCCACCCAGGAGTTCGCCATCAACATGTCCAACAAGCGGCACTGGGAAGCGCCGATGCAGGCCTATGTGGAAGATCTGCTGGCCGGCAAGGACGGCCCGCGCGGCAAGAACTTCAACATGCGCTGGATCGCCAGCATGGTCGCCGACGTGCATCGCATCCTGACCCGCGGCGGCATCTTCATCTACCCGTGGGACAAGAAGGAACCGGGCAAGGCCGGCAAGCTGCGCCTGATGTACGAAGCCAACCCGATGGGGCTGCTGGTGGAACAGGCGGGCGGTGCGGCGTGGACCGGTCGCGAGCGCATCACCGACCTGCAACCCGACCAGCTGCACCAGCGTGTGCCGGTGTTCCTCGGTTCGCGCGAAGAGGTCGCCGAGGCCGTGCGTTATCACCAGGAGCATGACGCGAAGAGCGTCTGACAGCGGCCATCCCTACAGCGGTCATGGCAGATTGATGACATGACCGCAGGGTGACAGCAGCGGCTGCAAACGGCACCATCAAGCCCTTGCCGTCGAAGGAATGCACGCATGCACGAGCCGGGCCCTGTCGATTTCATCGAGGTCATCCACAACGCCGTCCCCAGCGACGTGTGCGCTGCGATCGTCGCCCGCATGCGTGCAAGCCAGGGCCTGAAACCCGGTGCAGTGGGCAGCGGCGTGTTCCCGGAACTCAAGCACAGCAAGGATCTGCGGATCAGCGGCCTGGACGGATGGCAGGATGTGGACCAGCAGCTGCAGCAGGCAGTTTTTGCCGGTCTGCAGACTTATCTACGCCGTTATCCACAGGCATTGATCGCGCCGCTGATGTTGCAGATCCAGGACAGCAACGGCCAGCCGCGACGCCTGTCGGCCGAGGATTTTCCCGACATGGCGCCGGAGCAGCTCGCGGATCTGGCGCGCACCTGCCTGCGCCCGGGCGCGATCAACCTGCAGTGGTACGCAGCGGGCGAGGGCGGTTACCCGTACTGGCACTGCGAGCTGTACCCGAAGGACGCGCAGGCCGAGACCCTGCACCGGCATGTGCTGTGGACGCTGTACCTCAACGACGACTTCGACGAAGGCGAAACCGAGTTCCTGTTCCAGGGGCGGAGGATCGCGCCGCGCACCGGCAGTCTGTTGATCGCGCCGACGGCGTTTACTCATACCCATCGTGGTAATCGGCCACAGGGTGGCGACAAGTTCATCGCGACCAGCTGGATCCTGTTCCAGAGTGCGCAGAAGTTGTTTGGTGGCGGCTGACCAGTTGCACCGCGCTGTGATCGCCGCTGCCTAGAACAGACTGCCCTGCGGCGTATCCACCTTCGGCGGCAACGGCTTCTCGAACCGGCTGCAATCCAGCTTCGGCCAGTGGCTGTTCTGCGCGTTGAAGCCCAGGCGCTTGCGCGCCAGCTTGAAGCGGTTGCTCAACAGCTCCGCATACACGCCCTGGCCGCGCATACGCGTGCCGAACTGGCTGTCGTAGTCCTTGCCGCCGCGCAGCTGCTGGATGGTGCTCATCACGTGCGCGGCACGATCCGGATGATGGGTATCGAGCCAATCGCGGAACAACGGTGCCACTTCCAGCGGCAAGCGCAGCAGCACGTAACCGGCGGTACTGGCGCCGGCATCATGCGCAGCCTCCAGCACGGCTTCCAGTTCGCTGTCGTTGATCCACGGAATCACCGGCGCCACCATCACACCGACCGGGATACCGGCCTCGTGCAGGCGCTTCATCGCACGCAGGCGCGCATGGGGTGCCGAGGCACGCGGCTCCAGTTTTGCCGACAGGTGCGGATCCAACGATGTCACCGAGAAATGCACGCTGACCAGGTTCTCCGCTGCCAGCGGTGCGAGCAGATCGATGTCGCGCTCGACCAGCGCGTTCTTGGTGATCAGCGAGAACGGATGCTTCGTCTCCAGCATCACCTCGATCAGCTGACGGGTCAGCTTGAACTTGCGTTCGATCGGCTGGTACGCGTCGGTGTTGATGCCCAGCGCGATCGGTTGCGGCACGTAGCCCGGCTTCGACAGTTCCTTGCGCAGCAGCTGCGGTGCGTTGGTCTTGGCGAACAGCTTGGTCTCGAAGTCGAGCCCAGGCGACAGGTTCAGATAGGCATGCGAGGGGCGTGCGAAGCAGTACGAGCAGCCGTGCTCGCAGCCGCGATACGGATTCACCGACTGGCTGAAGCCGACGTCCGGGGAGTTGTTGCGGCTGATGATGCTGCGAGCGGTCTCGGCGCGTACTTCGGTGCGCAGCCGCGGGGCGAGGAATTCTTCGCTCTCGTCCATCGCCCAGCCGTCGTCCACCGCTTCGCTGACAGTGCTTTCAAAACGCCCCGCAAGATGGGACGTGGAACCCCGGCCCTTGATGGCGGCCTGGGCGTTGCGAGGGGGATGCTGCATGTTGCCCTCCGGCCGTTACGGGATATTAGTATTATTGCTAACCACAGGCGGCGCAAGCGGCCAGGATTCACGTAGCTGTAGGCGCGGAGGCGCATGGGACCGCACGTTGACCCCAGACTTGTCCACAAGGTTGCGTGGCTTGGGAGCGGGCGCGCGCCATCGCCGCGGCAGGCCAGCATGGGCCACGGGTGTCTCAGCAGCTGCGATGGGAAGATCGGTTACAGGGGCACATGCCAGGCCGGAATACGGGGACCTGCCGCACGTCCTCCGGCTTCAATCTGCAGGGGAAGTCCCATGCACGTCAGGCGATCGGGGATGTCGCGGCCAGCGCCACGCACTGCTACAGCAGTGCCAGATAGCCCTTCACCGTGGCATCCAGGCCGTCGTACAGGGCTTCGCCGATCAGGGCGTGGCCGATCGAGACCTCCAGCACGTCGGGCACATCGGCCAGGAAGTCACGCAGGTTGTCCTGCGACAGGTCGTGTCCGGCATTCACACCCAGGCCGACGGCCTGTGCACGGCGCGCGGCGGTGGCGAACAGTTCCAGCATGGCCCGGGCGTCGCCGGCAGCATGGGCCTCGGCATAGGGACCGGTGTACAGCTCGATGCGGTCGGCGCCGACCTCGGCCGCCTGTTCCAGCAGCGGGTTGCCGGCATCCACGAACAGGCTCACCCGGCAGCCCATCGCCTTCAGCTCGGCCACCAGCGGGCGCAGTCGCTGCGCGTCGCGCTCGAAGTCGAAACCATGATCGGAGGTGATCTGGCCATCGCCATCGGGAACCAGCGTGGCCTGCGCCGGGCGCGTCTGCGCGCACAGCGGCAGCAGCCCGGGGTAGCCCTCACGCGGCGGCGCGAACGGGTTGCCTTCGATGTTGAATTCGACACCCCGCGCGCGGGTCAGCGCCGACAGTGCCAGCACGTCCTCGGCGGTGATGTGGCGGCGGTCCGGCCGCGGGTGCACGGTGATGCCATGCGCGCCCGCGTCCAGGCAGGCCTGGGCGGCACGCACCACGTCCGGTTCGGCACCGCCACGCGAGTTGCGCAGGACGGCGATCTTGTTGACGTTGACGCTGAGCTGGGTCATGGAACGGGACTACGGGGAGTGGGAGGGAGGATCGCTGCCATCGGTCGAAGTCACCTTGGCCTGTTCGCGCAGACGCCGCAGTTCATCGCTGTCCACCAGTGTCGCCGGATCACGCTGAAGGTCGCCAAAGCGTGCCACGTAGCGACCGCGCACCCACGCCAGCAGGAAGGCGAGGGCGCCCAGCAGGGCCAGTGACATCAGCCCCATGTTTGGTGTTTTCAGGGCAAAGGCGAAGCAGCCCAGCGCCAGCAGCAGGTACAGCCAGTACATTGTCAGTCTCCCCGGGCCACCGCCGCAGTGTAGCGCTGCCTCACAGCAGCGGCGAGGCCAATCGCGCGAAGGCCTCGGGCAACCGATGCAGCCACAGCGAGCGTCCTGCCTGGTCGTGCACGCGGGTGGCACGCTCGAACTCGGACTGCAGCAACAGGGACAGTTCCGCTACCCGGCCACGATCGCTGACCATCATCGACAGCTCGAAGTTCAGGCGGAAGCTGCGGTGGTCGAAGTTGGCGCTGCCGACGATGCAGACATCGTCGTCGGCGATGAACGCCTTGGTATGCAGCATGCGCGGACCGTACTCGTAGATCTTCACTCCCGCATGCAGCAGTTCGTCGAAGTACGAGCGCGCGGCCTGGGTGACGAACCAGGAGTCGCTCATCTTCGGCACCAGCAAGCGCACGTCCAGCCCACCTAGCGCCGCCGACGTCAGCGCCATCCGCGCCGCCTCGCCAGGTACGAAGTAAGGCGTCACCAGCCAGACCCGCTCACGTGCTTCCTGGATGGCGGCCACATGCAGTCTGTGGATCGTCTCCCATCCCGAATCCGGGCCGGAGACCAGCACCTGGGCGTTGATCGCGCCGTCGCCGCGCAGGGCCATGTCGCTCGGCCACAGCCGGGCGATATCGAACCGCGAGTGGTCCTGGCCACTGGCGTACAGCCAGTCCTCGGCAAACACCAGCTGCAGGCTGCGCACCACGTGCCCGCGCAGACGCATGTGCAGATCGCGGTAGGCATTCGGGTTGCGGCTTTCGTCTTCGTCGTCGGTGATGTTGATGCCGCCAGTGAACGCCAGCCGGCCATCGACGATCACCAGCTTGCGGTGCGTACGCAGGTTCAACCAAGGTCGCTTGAACGGCTTCAGCAGCTGCCGCGGATGGAACCAGACCACTTCCGCGCCGGCATCCAGCAGCGGCTGCAGGAAGCGCCGGTGCACAGTGGAGGAGCCCACCGCGTCCAGCAGCAGCCGTACCTGTACTCCGGTGCTGGCCCGTTCCACCAAGGCGTCCCGCAACGCGGTGCCGGCGTGGTCGGGATTGAAGATGTAGTACTCCAGGTGCACGTGGTCACGCGCCTGCGCCACCGCCTCAAGCAGCGCGGCGTAGGTGGCCGCGCCGTCGACCAGCCAGGTCACTTCGGTGGCGGTGCTTGGCGCCAGACCCGTCGTCGCCTGCGCGATCTTGGCCAGCTCGGTGCAGTCGGCATCGGGCGGGCAGACATCGCTGTAGTGCTCCATGCCCGAGCGCGCGCGACCGCGCCGCAGCCGCTGCCGCTTCACCTTCTGCGGCCCCAGCAGGTAGTAGATGAAGAGGCCGAGGTAGGGCAGCAGCGCCAGCGACAGGATCCAGCTCAGCGTGGCCACCGGCTCGCGCTTCTGCAGCATGATCCAGCCGGTCAGGGCGAGCAGGTACAGCAGGTAGGCCACTGCCAGGATCGTTCCCAGGTGGGCGATGCCATCAAGCCAATGGCGCACGGAATCGAAGAGGGCGAGCATCCGCCGATCATAGCGGGGACACGCACCGGTCAGCGGCATTTGTTCCCGGACGCGTTCCCGGCAAGACGCATCCACGCATGGCGTGGATCTACGTGTCGACCAAGGTCGACACCTACCAACAGCGGCGACGTAGGGCCGGCAGACCACCGCGCACAAAAAAAGACGCCCCTGTTTCCAGGGGCGTCTGCAGTCGCGTCATGACTGATGTATTGCGGTGTAGCGATTTACTGCTGCACGAAGCCGATCTTCTTCATCTGAGCATTCTTCGCGGCGGCCAGAACCTTGGCCATCACGTCGTACTCGGAATCCGGGCTGGCATCGATCCGCAGTTCCGGCTGGTTGGTCGGGTCACGCTGGACCTCCTGCTCCATCCGCTGCTGCAGTTCGCTTGCGTTGATCGGGCTGTTGTTCCACGAGACCTGGTTGCTGGCGTCGATCTTCAACTCGATCGGCGGCGGCGGTTCGACCAGCTGCGGCGGTGGGTTGAGCACGCGCTGCGGCAGGTCCACGGCGATCGGGTACGTCATGATCGGCGCGGTGACGATGAAGATGATCAGCAGCACCAGCATCACGTCCACGAGGGGCGTGACGTTGATGTCTGCCATGGGGCCTTTGCCACCACCACTACTGAATGCCATGGCTTATTGCCCCTTCTCTTTGGTCGCCACGAAGCCGACGTCCAGCATGCCCTGTTCCTGCGCGATCTTGGTCATCTCGTTGATGACACGCATCTTGGTGGTGCGGTCACCACGCAGGTTCAACGGCGGCTGCGGGGTCTGCTGGGCGGCGGTCGCCAAGCGCGACTCGAGAGTCTGCTTGTTGATCTCTTCGTCGTTCCAGTAGATCGAACCGTCTTCCTTGACTGCCAGGGTGATGGGACCCTTGCGGTCGTTGGTGTCGTCCGGCTTCTGGACCAGGTTGGCCTCCGGCAGATCCACCTTGACCTTGTGGGACATCAGCGGCGCCGTGATGATGAAGATGATCAGCAGCACCAGCATCACGTCCACGAGGGGCGTAACGTTGATGTCGGCCATGGGGCCGCCGCTGTTACCACTACTGAAAGCCATAACGGGCTCCGTCTAGATCTTGGTGACTACGTTCTCGCGGGTACAGCGCGTCGCAATTAGCGGACGCGCGAACCGGTGGCGAAGAAGTCGTGCAGGTCGTGCGCGAAGGTATCGAACTTGCTGATGGTCGCGCTGTTGATCTTGCTGAAGAAGTTGAAGGCGAACACGGCCGGGATCGCGACGAACAGACCGATGGCGGTCATGATCAGTGCTTCACCCACCGGGCCGGCAACGGCGTCGATCGAAGCGGAGCCGGTGGCACCGATCTTGATCAGCGCGCCGTAGATGCCCCACACGGTACCCAGCAGACCGACGAACGGAGCGGTTGCACCGACGGTAGCCAGCAGGGTCATGCCCGACTGCAGCTTGTTGCTTTCGCGGGTCACGGCCTGGCGCAGAGCGCGGTCGACGAACTCCGAACGGCTCAGGTTCTCACCCACGCCGCCGACAGCGCCGCCTTCAGCACGCTGGTGGTGCGCAGCAGCCTGGGCAGCGTCCAGAGCGATCTTCGAGAACGGCTCCGAAGCCGGCTGCTCTTCCATTGCACGGATGGCGTCCTGCGCGTTCGGGGTATCCCAGAACAGGCTGACGACGCGATCAGCGGCGCTCTTCAGGCGGGTAGCACGGAAGATGTTGATGACGGTCCAGTACCAGGACATGGCGGACATGACGACCAGGGTCAGCAGCACGACCCAGGAAACCGCGAAATCACCCGGCTTGGTGGTCATTTCGTGGATCAGATGCTCGAAGCCCATCTGCGACAGGGCGTTGGACGGATTGCCCCCGGCAGCAGCGGCGATGAAAATTTCCTGCAGCATGACGCTTACCTTTGTTGTGTGTGGTGATAAAGGGTGTAGCTAAGCTAAACAATCGAACTGGAGGCGAGGGTGGCCAAGCGGCCACCCGGGCGCATCAGTTCAGCGCAAAGTTGACCGGGACGCGGACGCGGCCAGCAGCCTTCTTACCGCCAGCTTCGGCGGCGTTGAAACGCCACTTGCGGGCAGCTTCCATCGCAGCACGGTCCAGATCGCGGTTACGGCTGGACTTTTCCACCGTGACATTGGTGACGTTGCCCTGGGCATCGACATCAATGATCAGGATCACTTCGCCCTGGATACCAGCGCGGAAGGCGGCCGGCGGATAGCGCGGCGGATTCATGGCCTTCGACGAGATGTCCACGCTGGCCTCGATCGAGGTCGGCGGTGCCGGCGGCGACGGCGGCGACGGCGGGGTGACGATATCGTTCGCGCGCGGTTCCGGCACGTCGACGACCGGCGCCTGCGGCGGCGGCGGGACGGGCGACGGCTTCGGCGGCGACAGATTCTTCACCGGCGGCGGCGGAGTGTCCTGCGGCGGCGGCGGCGGCGGCGGTGGCGGCGGCGGCGGCGGTGCGTCGACGATGGTCACCATGACGTTGCGCTCCTTCTCCGTCACGGCCTTGGGAGCCACGGCGGGAATCAGGAGCATCATGAAGGCCGCCAGATGCAGGGCGATTACAAACGCGATACCGACGATGCGAGGCCAGCTCAGCCCCGAGTCATCGGGTTGTTCGTACCGGTGAACGACTAGTTGTTCCGTCATGCGCCAAGAGCTCAATAGTGGGGCCGGAATCCCGGGGGCGGGATCCCTGATCAGCGGTGCATGACACCGCAGGAACCTCCAAGCTTATACCAATCCTGAGCGCTTGCGCATCAACTGGGCAGGCGTTCAGGCGTTATTCCTACTTACTTCAGGTTGATGATTTTCTTGGCATCAGCCTGGTTCTTCACGCCCTTCTCCAGCGCCTGCTGGGCGGCCTTCTTGGCCTCCGGGACACGACCTTCACTGTGCAAAACACGTGCCAGATTCAGGTAGGTCTCACCGTCCTTGGAGAGCGGGGCGGCCTTCTGCCACGCGTCGATCGCCTGCGGCACCTGGTCGGAGTAGTAGTAGGACTGGGCCAGTGCCAGGTAGACCTGGTAATCCGGCTTCAGGATGCCCTTCTGCAACCCCTCGTTGATGACCGCGATGACGTCCTTTTCCTTGTTCTCGGTGTTGGCATAGATCGAGTACAGCTGCTTGTACTCGCGCTCTTCGGTGAGCTGACCGCTGCTGCGCAGCTTGTCCATCACCGCGGCGGCCTTCGGCATCTGGTCGGCCTGCATGTACATGTTGGCCAGGTTCAGTTGCGCTTTCTTGTCATTCGGGTTCTTGGCCGCCAGTGCTTCGGCGGCCTGCACGGCCTCACCGGTCTGGCCGGCTTCGGACAGGGCGGCCATCAGCAGCTGGTTCCAGTTGTCCTTCGGCTCGGCAGCGCCGGCGATGGCCTGCTTCAGCACCGGGATCGCTTCCTGGTAGCGCTCCAGCTGGTACAGCGCCTGGCCCTTGATGATCAGCTCTTCCGGCTTGGTCGACTTGCTCTCGGCGAAGTACTTGTCCAGGGTCGCCAGACCTTCAGCGGTCTTGTCTTCCTGGATCTGCAGCTGGCCCAGCATCAGCATGGACTGGAAGTGGCCGTTGTTGTCCAGGCCGTTGAACTGCAGCACCTGCTTCAGGTAGGCGATGGCGGCTGCGGTGTCGTCGGTCTGGTAAGCGGCCTGGGAGGCGAGCTGCGCGGCCAGCGACTTGTCGTACTCGTTGGCGCCCTCGGCGGCCAGGATCTCGTCGGCCAGCGTGCGGGTCTCCGGGAACTTTTCCTTGTTGTAGCTGTCAATCATCTTCTGCAGCTTGCTGCCCAGCTTGGCCGACGACTTCGCTGCCGGTTCCTGGCGGGTCGCGTTCGGGAACAGCACTTCGGCCTTGGCCTGCTTGCCGCCGCGGTTGCCACGCTCGGACGAACGCGAGGACTGCGCGAACGCGTCAGTGACCACGGCGCCGGTCAGGGCAGTGGCGATGAGGACGGAAAGCACAGCTTTGTGGTTACGGAAAATCATCGTTCACCTCGATCGAACCGCCGGTAGCGGCAAAGTCGGACTGTCAGAAAAATCTGAGCCGCCAAACGTATCAGAAACAGATGGCGTGAGAAATCGTTTTATGTGCTGCAATACAGCATGAATTTGCGCACTCAGCCACACTTTGGCCGGCGTCCAGCCGCCTGGGCCTGCTGGTAGACGGGGCCGAGCGCCGGCACATCGCGTTGCAACTCCCTGATCCGATTGGCTGGATCAGGATGGGTAGACAGCCATTGCGGGCTGCGACCTCCACTGGCGGCCATCATGTTCTGCCACAGATCGACGGCTTGGGCGGGGTTGAATCCGGCCTCGGCCATCAACCGCTGACCGATCACGTCAGCCTCGCTCTCCTGCGTGCGTGAGCCGGGCAACAGGAACGCGGTCTGCGCCCCCATCCCGCCGAGCTGGTTGACCGTGCTGGCCGCGCCTTCGCCGCCATACGCGCCGGCCAGCGCCCCGAGCACCGCCAATCCGGTCTGCGCGCCCATCTGCCGGGTGATGCGCTCTTCGTGGTGGCGGGCGATCACGTGGCCTATTTCATGGCCGATCACCGCCGCCAGCTGATCCTGGTTCTTGGCGACACTGAAGATGCCGGTGTTGACCCCGACCTTGCCGCCGGGCAGAGCAAAGGCGTTGGGTTCCTTGTCGACGAACACCGCCGTCTCCCACCGTACGCCACGGTACTGAGGCGGCAGCTGTGCGACGAGCGCATTGACCACGCATTGCACGTAGCCGTTCTGGCGGCCGTCGCTGCTGATCTTCTCTTTCTGCTTGGTCTCAGCGAATGCCTGCGCACCCAGCTGGTCCAGCTGTGCCTGCGACACGCCGCCCACCATCTGCCGACGGCCGGTGGGCGAGGTGGTGGTCGCGCAGGCGCTGACCAGAGTGGTGATGACGATGGCCAACAGCAGTTGTTTCATGGACCCACCCCCGTGTTCAGAAGCCCAGTGTGTAACGGGTCTGCTTAATCTTTCGTCAAGCGGACAGAGCCTTACGTTGCCCCGAAAAACACCAGGGCTGCAAGCGCCACGGCATTGTTCAGTGCATGTGCGGTGATCGCCGCCCACAAGGTGCCAGTGCGGCGGTACAGCCAGCAGAATGCAGCACCCATGCCGCCATAGACCAGCCACAGCTGTGCAGTGCCGAGCAGGGAGTTCTTGCTGACTCCGGGCACTTCATGGACCAGAGCAAACGCCAGGCTGCTGAGAACGATGCCAAGCCAGGGCCGCCCAGCCTGCCAGAGGCGCCCGAACAGGACGCGACGGAATAGTAGTTCTTCGTAGGCCGGCGCCAGCACGATCGCAAACAGCGCCAGGAACACAGGGAAACGCGCGATTGCGTTCTGCATCAATTCCAGGTTGGTGGGTACCGGCTCGATGCCCATCTGCTTGGCCAAGAAGGCGATGCCATTGCTGCCCAACACGATCAGTGCGGCGACCAACAGGGTCCAGCCCCAGGTGGAAGGTCGCTGCAGTGCCTGGCGCGACAGTTGGCGTTCGGTGGCATTGGCAGGGCGTCGCCAGAAGTAGAGCAGCAGAGCTGCGCCCCCCGTGGCTATCAGTGCCATCAGGATCTGCCCCAACGCACCGGGTTGGCCAACAGAGGCGGTAACGCCGGCGGTAGCACCTTGTGCATTGGCCGCGCTGATCTGCAGGCTGCGGTAGAGCCCCCACACCGCTCCGCAGATGACACTCAGACCGAACAAGGCGACTGTCGCAATGCCCAGGTCGATGAAGAAACCCGCCAACGGCGAGGAGGCGCGGGCGGTAGCAGTTGCCGGCGGGACCGGCGGCGGAGCGGAAACCGGGGCGGAAGCGGACATCGATTACCTGCGATCAAGGGACAAAAGCCGGCGCACCTCCCCGTGCGCCGGCCACGATCCGATTGTGTCAGATATCCAGGTTGGCGACCTTCAACGCGTTGTCTTCGATGAAGTCACGACGCGGTTCGACCACATCACCCATCAGGGTGCTGAAGATCTGGTCAGCGGCGACTGCATCTTCGATACGCACCTGCAGCAGGCGACGGGTATCGGGATTCACAGTGGTATCCCACAGCTGTTCCGGATTCATTTCACCCAGACCCTTGAATCGCTGGATCTGACGGCCGCGCTTGGCTTCGTCCAGCAGCCAGTTGCGGGCCTGCGCGAACGAGTCGATCTCGATCGACTTGGCGCCACGGCTGATGACCGCGCCTTCGCGGACCAGACCGTGCAGCAGCTGCGCTGCCTGGTGGATGCCACGCAGTTCGCCGCTCTCCAGCGCGGACAGCGGCAGGACCTGGATGTGCTGTTCGCCCATATGGCTGCGCGTGACCAGCACTGCAGCCGGACGCTGCTCGTTGGGTTCCTGCAGTTCCAAGGTGAAGCGGGCACTGCCGAGGTTGCCCTGGTTGAGGTGCTTGGCCAGCGCTTCCAGGCCTTCGCCAGGACCTGCATTGCGCAGGTTTTCCAGCTCCAGCGGCATGAAGTCGACCAGTGCTTCGAGCAGGTTGCGATCGTAGCGGTGGGTATTGCGGTTGATCGTGTCCTGTGCGGCAGCGTAGGCGAGCAGCAGCTTTTCCAACGCCACTCCATCGATCGGCGGCTCGCCGGCGGCCGGCACCAGCCCAGCGTTCTCCACCGCGCTGCTGGCCAGATAGCTGTCCAGCGCCGGATCGTCCTTCAGGTACAGCTCCTGCTTGCCCTGCTTGATCTTGTACAGCGGCGGCAGGCCGATATAGACATAACCGCGCTCGATCAGCTCCGGCATCTGACGGTAGAAGAACGTCAGCAGCAGGGTGCGGATGTGCGCGCCGTCGACGTCGGCGTCGGTCATGATGATGATCTTGTGGTAACGCAGCTTGTCCGGGTTGTACTCGTCGCGACCGATGCCAGTGCCCAGCGCAGTGATCAGCGTACCCACCTGGTCGGACGCCAGCATGCGGTCGAAGCGTGCACGTTCCACGTTGAGGATCTTGCCGCGCAGCGGCAGCACCGCCTGGTTCTTGCGGTTGCGGCCCTGCTTGGCCGAACCACCTGCCGAGTCACCCTCGACGATGAACAGTTCGGACAGCGCCGGATCCTTTTCCTGGCAGTCGGCCAGCTTGCCCGGCAGGCCGGCGATATCCAGTGCACCCTTGCGGCGGGTCAGGTCGCGCGCCTTGCGCGCCGCTTCGCGGGCACGGGCAGCGTCGACGATCTTGCCGGCGATGGCCTTGGCTTCGTTCGGGTTTTCCTGCAGGAACTCTTCCAGGCGCTGGCCGAATGCGCTTTCCACGGCCGGGCGCACATCTGAACTGACCAGCTTTTCCTTGGTCTGGCTGGAGAAGCTCGGATCCGGCACCTTGACCGACAGCACCGCGATCATGCCTTCGCGCATGTCATCGCCGGTCAGGTTGATCTTGGCCTGCTTGGCGATGCCGTTCTGCTCGATGTAGTTGTTGAGCACGCGGGTCAACGCGCCACGGAAGCCGGCCAGGTGGGTACCGCCATCCTTCTGCGGAATGTTGTTGGTGAAGCAGTACATCGTCTCCTGGTAGGAGTCGGTCCACTGCAACGCCACTTCCACGGTGATGCCGTTGGATTCGCCGCTTACCGAGATCACGTTCGGATGCAGCGGCGTCTTCAGCTGCGCCAGATGCTCCACGAAGCTGCGGATGCCGCCCTCGTAGTGGAAGTCGTCGCGGCGGCCATCACCACGCTCGTCAACCAGCACGATCTTGACGCCGGAATTGAGGAAGGACAGTTCGCGCAGGCGACGGGCCAGGATGTCGTAGTGGAATTCCACGTTGTCGTGGAAAGCCTTTACCGAGGGCCAGAAGCGCAGGGTGGTGCCGCGCTTGGTGCTGGGCCCGACCTGCTTCAGCGGGTGCAGTGCCGCGCCGTCGGCATATTCCTGCTGGTAGTGGAAACCGCCCTGGTAGATATCCAGGACCAGTTTCTGCGACAGCGCGTTGACCACGCTGACGCCCACGCCATGCAGGCCGCCGGAAACCTTGTAGCTGTTGTCGTCGAACTTACCGCCTGCGTGCAGGACCGTCATCACGACTTCGGCTGCAGACACGTCGCGGTCGAGCTTTTTGCTCATCTGCTCGTGCTTGCCCGTCGGGATGCCACGACCGTTGTCGGACACGCCTACCGAGCCATCGGCATGGATCGTCACCGACACGTGATCGGCATGGCCGGCGAGGGCTTCGTCGATCGAGTTGTCGACGACCTCGAACACCATGTGATGCAGGCCGGTGCCGTCATGGACATCGCCGATGTACATGCCTGGGCGCTTGCGGACAGCCTCCAGGCCTTCCAGGGCCGTAATGCTGTTGGCGTCGTAGTTGCCGTTGTTTGCCGGGGTGTTCTGTTCGTCGGTCATTGCGCTTGCCGTAGGCTCCGCAGGTCGGACACCGCTTTGAGCGATGTGCCGAGAATGAAGGGATAGCAGCCTGAATTATACCAGCCGGGGCTGAGCGGCCTTGCCGTGCCCACTATGGCACAGCCACGATCTGTGCATGTTCCACGTGGAACCGGGTGACGTTGCTCAGAGTCTCCAGTGCCGCAGGCGTTTCCGTTGCGGTGATGAAGATCTGTGCCGGCGCTGCCAACAGGCGGTGCAGTACCCGGGCCTGGTGGGTGCGATCCAGCTCCGAGGCCAGATCGTCCAGCGCAATGACGGGCCACTCGCCACGCTGCTCGGCGTAATCCTCTGCCTGAGCCAGCAGACAGGCGAGGGCGGTGAGCTTGGCCTGGCCGCGCGAGAGCGCATCGCGACCTGGAATGCTGTGAAACGCCACGCTCCAGTCTGCGCGGTGCGGGCCCAGCGAGGTATAACCCGCCTGACGGTCGCGTTCGCGTGCCAGCAGCAGTGCATCTGCCAGCGGAATCTCGCTTCGGCGCCAGCCCGGGCTTAGATTCAGGGCCACAATGCCCAGCTGAGGAGCCAATGCCTCGGCCAACGCGATCGTGCGGGACTGCAGCCGCTCTAGGTAGTGCTGCCGACGACTGGTCAGCGGCTCTCCGGCCTCGGCCAGCTCGTGATCCCAGGCATCGAGCATCCGCGACGGCCCGCCTTGCTTGAGCAGCGCATTGCGCTGCTTCAAGGCCCGCGAGTAGCGCCGCCACAGGGAAAGGAAGTCTGGTTCCACGTGGAACAGGCCCCAATCAAGGAAACGCCGGCGCGGTTCACCACCACCACTCACCAAGGCATGGCTGCCTGGTTCAAAGGTGACCACCGCCAGGGCGGCGCACAGGTTTCCGAGCTGGGCGACGTCTTCGCCGTCCAGACGGCCCTTCCACTCCTGCCCACTATGCCGCAACCCTGCTTTTCGCCGCTGCGCGGGCAGATCACCGCGTTGTTCGTCCCATTCCACGAAGACTTCCAGGGCTTCATGTCCCTGACGCACCAATCCATCGCGGACCCGCCCGCGGAAACTCCGCCCATAGGCCATCAGATGCAACGCTTCAAGGACGCTGGTCTTGCCAGCGCCGTTGTCACCGGTCAGCAGATTCACCCCTGGCTGGGGCGACAGCTCCACCGCATCGAAACGACGCAACTGGTGGAGGGCAAGACGACGAATCTGCATGGGATGCGACGGACCATCCGCACATGGCGGTAGAGGGGTGGGGAATCCCCCAGCTTACTGCATTGGTCAAGCCAGCCGTCTTGGCTGGACGCGGCCCGCGATCGGTGAGCCCTGGCGGTGCCGGAGAACACATGTTTCACGTGATCGAGGGCGTGACTGCCAGCGACAGGCGACCGGACAGCGGCCGAAATCGTTCAAATCCAGCAGCCCGCCAAGTCTCAAGGAGCCCAGATTTCAACAATCCGACGGCCGTTGCACGCGCACCAGGCCTGACGGTGCGCCGCGGTGACCGTCAGTACTCCGAAAATTCTTTGAAATCTGCTGACAGCGGCCCTGCCAGGTTCCACAGATTTCAAGAAATTCGATGCATCCGTTCCACGCCATCCACAGCGGGACTGTATGACTTATACACAAGGTGTGGGCGAGTTGTGGATAAAAAAGGCACTTTTATCTCGCGTCAAAACTGTCCACAGGTTCCCCCCCAGGCTTGATGGCCTATATACAAGGGGTTTCAGCCCTATAAAGTTGTTTTAAATCAAAAACATAGCCTACTTCTACATGAAATCTGGTCCTACCATCACCACCAAGCTTTTGATTTATACCCAGATTTAGAAGCTAGGGACGCCCCGAATTTCCGCGAATGAGGCCTGTGGACAGAGAAGTCAGCACGCAGGCGAAGTCGCTCGATCCAAGACCGCGCTCTACTTGCATTCGAGCCGTCTCAGCATTCCTGCAAGGCTGGAACTCCTCGGCTGGCTTCCGACAGCGACGATCCCATGCAGGAGCGGGGACGTCTGCAACGTCTCGTCAGCCGCAAGCCCGAAGGTGCAAGAAGCATTCGGCACCGATGCTCCACGTGGAACAAAAAAAAACGCCCGGGGATTCCCGGGCGTCCATGTGTTCCACGTGGAACGGCGCAGCTGTCAGAGACGCAGCGGCATCACCACATGACGCGACTTCTCACTACTCGATTCGCGCACCAGCGCCGAGGAGTTGGAGTCGCGGAGCTGGATGATCACTTCTTCGTCGCGCAGCGCAGAGAGGGCATCCAGCAGGTAGTTCACGTTGAAGCCGATGGCCAGGTCGCTGACCGTGGTGTCGGCTTCGATTTCTTCCTGGGCCTCTTCCTGCTCCGGGTTGTGCGCGCTGATCTTCAGGTTGCCCGGCGAGACTTCGACGCGGATGCCGCGGTACTTCTCGTTGGACAGGATCGCGGCACGCTGCAGCGAGGCACGCAGTGCTTCGCGGTCGACCTTCACTTCGCGGTCGGCGCCGATCGGAATCACTGCCTCGTAATCCGGGAAGCGACCATCGATCAGCTTCGAGGTGAAGGTGACATCGTCGCGCTTGACGCGAACGTGGCTGCGGCCGACTTCCAGCTCGATCTCGCGATCGCCGCTTTCCAGCAGGCGCTGCAGTTCGGTCACGCCCTTGCGCGGCACGATGATCTGGCGCTTGGAACCGCTGGGCTTGGCCAGATCGGTTTCGCACAGGGCCAGGCGATGACCATCGGTAGCGACGGTGCGCAGGGCATCGCCGCGCAGGTCGAACAGCAGGCCGTTGAGGTAATAGCGCACATCCTGCTGGGCCATCGCGAACGCAGTGCGCTCGATCAGCTCCTTCAGGGTGGCTTCGCCGATCGCAACACGCTCGGTGGCTTCCACTTCGTCCACCGACGGGAAGTCGTTGGAGGGCAGGGTGGCCAGGGTGAAGCGGCTGCGTCCTGCCTGCACGGTGATCTTGTCACCGGTCTGCGAGACGGTGATCCGGCTGCCATCAGGCAGGGCGCGGATGATCTCGAACAGCTTGCGGGCGGGAATGGTGGTTTCGCCGTCCTGGGCATCTTCAACCGCGATCCGCGACACCATCTCCACTTCCAGGTCGGTACCGGTCAGCGACAGCTGGCCGTTCTGCACCTGCACCAGGAAATTGGCCAGAACCGGAAGGGTCTGGCGGCGTTCGACCACGTTGACGACCTGTGCCAACGGCTTGAGAAAGGCTTCGCGCTGCAGTGTGAAACGCATGTGGTTCCGTGCCCCTATGCTTTAAAAAAATGTGGAATAAATCAAAAGCTTGGTGGTGCTGGTAGAGCCAGAATCGCTGGAAAACACAGCTAAGTCTTTGTAAACAAAAGGGTTTCAGGCCTCGAAACCCTCTGCATTACCAGCCCCCAAGGGGTGGGGAAAGCTGTGGATAAATCTTCCGCGAAATCCAACGGCATTTTTATCCACACCCTGTCCCGCGCTTGCTACCGGATTCTGCACCGTTTTATGCGGTGACGCCTCATCGGCGTACGTGCATCATTCGCTCAGCTTCCGGATCAGCTTGTCCCAGTCCTCGCGGAGCTTGCCGTCGGCTTCCATCAGGGTGCGGATCTGCCGGCAGGCATGCAGCACCGTGGTGTGATCGCGACCGGCAAAGGCGTCGCCGATCTCAGGCAGGCTGTGTTCGGTCAGTTCCTTGGTCAGCGCCATGGCAACCTGGCGCGGACGGGCCAGCGACCGGGTCCGACGCTTGGACAGCAGATCCTTGATCTGCAGCCCGTAGTAGTCGGCAACGGTTTTCTGGATGTTTGGAATGCTGATCGCCTGCTGCTGGGCGCGCAGCAGGTCGCGCAGGGTTTCCTGGGCGAATTCGGTGGTGATTGCACGGCCGGTGAAATTGGCGCGCGCGGTCAGGGTATTCAGCGCGCCCTCGAGGTCGCGCACATTGGAGCGCATCTTCTTGGCAATCAGGAACGCAACGTCATCGGGAATCTCGGCACCACGCTCGCGGGCCTTGGCCAGCACGATCGCGGCGCGGGTCTCGAAGTCCGGCGGCTCGATCGCGACCGACAGGCCCCAGGCAAGCCGCGACTTCAGGCGCGCTTCCAGGCCTTCGACTTCACGCGGATAGCGGTCGCAGGTCAGGATGATCTGCTGCTTGCCATCGAACAACGCGTTGAAGGTGTGGAAGAACTCTTCCTGGGTGCGGTCCTTGCCTGCGAAGAACTGGATGTCATCGATCAGCAGCGCGTCGACCTGCTGGAACTGGCGCTTGAACTGATCCATGGTCTTTTCCTGCAAGGCCCGGATCATCGCGCTGAAGAACTGCTCCGAACGCAGGTACAGCACCTTCGCGCCCGGATTGGCCTGACGCATCGCGTTGCCGGCAGCGAACATCAGGTGGGTCTTGCCCAGGCCGGTGCCCCCGTACAGCAGCAGCGGATTGTGCGCGCGGTCGCCCGGCTTCTGCGCCGCCTGGAATGCTGCAGCCAGACCCAGCTGGTTGCTGCGGCCTTCGACGAAGTTGGCGAAGGTGTAGTGGTTGTCCAGGTTGCCGGCGAACGGGACCTGCGGCTGCACCGGCGCCTGCGCCGAATGGCTGGAAACCGGCGCAATCTGCGCGTCCACGGGACGCGGGCGCGAGCCGATTTCAAGAAAAACGTCGCCGAAACCGGCAAAGTGGGTGACCAGCTCGCGGATCCGCGGCAGGTACAGTTCGCGCACCTGATCGACAATGAAGGCATTCGGTGCATACAGCACCAGGCTGTCAGCGCGCAGATCGGCCTGCAGCGGCTTCAACCAGGTGTGAACATCCTCGGGCGGGAACTCCGCCTCGAGTCGCTCGAGACTACGTGACCAGGCATCCATCAGCAATAATTGTCCGGTGGCCGATGCATAGGCGCGAAAAGGCGCCCAAACACAGGCCTGAAAGGGGGGAAATGGATGGCTCAGCCTACCACCGAGCGCCCGCCTTCGGAATGCTTGTCCCCTACTTATTCACAAAAAGATCCACAGCTATTGCACAGCCCAGTGAATTGGCGTAGCAGACAGGGGTTGACGGGAGGGGGGATACCTCTCTAAAATTTCCGGTTCTTTCCGTCCCATTCATACGAGAGGCCCACATGGCCACCAAGCGCACCTTCCAGCCCAGCAACCTCAAGCGTAAGCGCGACCACGGCTTCCGTGCCCGTATGAAGACCGCTGACGGCCGCAAGATCCTGTCGCGTCGCCGCGCCAAGGGCCGCAAAGTCCTGAGCGCCTGATTGCCATGCCGCATCCAGCGGCAGACGCAATCCATTCGACAGTGAATACTGCAGACCCGCGCAAGCGATTCCCTCGCTCTGCGCGGGTTCGCACGCGTGCCGAATATTCAACGGTCTTCAACGGCGCCCGCCGTGTGTCCGATCCGCTGATGACCCTGCACTGGCTACCGGCTGACCGGCCGGCCAGGCTGGGTCTGGCGGTTTCCCGCAAGGTCGATCCTCACGCCGTTGGGCGTAACCGGATCAAGCGCGTCCTGCGCGACGCCTTGCGTCAGACACGAACCGAGATACAGCCAGGCGACTTCGTCGTCGTGGCTCGTACTGCTGCGCGTCACGCCAGCAACGAAGATATCCGCCAGGCCTTCCTGCGCCTGTTGCGGCGCCTGCGCGCATTGCCCGCGCCGGGCGTGGACGGCACAATGCCGCCGCCTGATGGCATTGCCATTTCCTCCGTCACCGAGCCGGCACCGCGTCCCGGCCCCGCTGAGCCTGCCTGCTGATGAACCAGACCCGTGTTTTCCTGATCTTTGCCTGGCTGATGGTGGCCGTGCTGCTGTGGATGGAGTGGAGCCGTGAGAAGTCCGCCCCGACCCCGGCGCCGACGACCAGCTCGGCCCCGGCCGCCGCACAGAGCGTTCCGGGTGCAACCCCGGGCAGCATCCCCAGCGCGCAGGTTCCCGGTGCCCCGGGCCAGGCCGCTGTACAGGCCCAGGCCAGCGCCACCCCGTCCGCACAGCGCGTGACCATCACCACCGACGTGCTGCGCCTGGTGCTCGATGGTGGCCGCGTGCTCGATGCCGAACTGCTGCAGTTCCCGCAGAGCAAGGACGAAGGCAGCCCGCCGGTACGCCTGCTGACCGAAGATCCCGCACATCCGTACAGCGCGATCAGCGGCTGGGCGAGCGAAGACAAGAACACCCCGGTGCCGGGCGTCGACGGCTTCAAGCTGGTCGGTGATACCCGCGACTTCGTGCTGGCCAATGGCCAGAACGAACTGCAGGTCCCCTTCGTGTGGACCGCCGACAACGGCGTGACCATCAAGCGCACCCTGATCGTGGGCCGCAACGAGTATGCGATCCGCTTCAAGGACGAAGTCAGCAACGCTGGCGCCGCGCCGTGGAACGGCTACGTCTACCGCACCCTGGACCGCACCCCGACCATCCTGTCGCGGAGCATGACCAACCCGGACTCGTTCAGCTTCAACGGTGCCACCTGGTACGACAACGACAAGAAGTACCAGCGTCGTGCGTTCAAGGATTACCTGGACGATGGCGCGCTGAACCAGAACATCACCGGCGGCTGGCTGGCGATGCTGCAGCACCACTTCTTCACCGCCTGGATCCCGCAGAAGGACCAGACCGCACACTACGTGCTGTCGCAGGTGGCTGGTCGTGACCTGATCGAAGCGCGCGGCCCGGCCTTCACCGTGGCCCCGGGCCAGTCCACCAGCACCGAGGCCCGCCTGTGGGTCGGCCCGAAGCTGGTCAACCTGATCGCCAAGGAAGACGTGCCGGGTCTGGACCGTGTGGTCGACTACAGCCGCTTCTCGATGATGGCGGTGATCGGCCAGGGCCTGTTCTGGGTGCTCAACCAGGTGCACAAGCTGGTGGGCAACTGGGGCTGGGCCATCGTTGGCCTGGTGGTGCTGCTGAAGATCGTGCTGTACCCGCTGTCGGCGACGCAGTACAAGAGTGGCGCCAAGATGCGTCGCTTCCAGCCGCGCATCGCACAGCTGAAGGAACGCTATGGCGATGACCGCCAGAAGTTCCAGACCGCGATGATGGAGCTGTACAAGAAGGAAAAGATCAATCCGATGGGCGGCTGTCTGCCGATCCTCATCCAGATGCCGATCTTCTTCGCTCTGTACTGGGTGCTGGTGGAATCGGTCGAACTGCGCCAGGCGCCCTGGTTCGGCTGGATCCAGGACCTGACCGCACGCGATCCGTACTTCATCCTGCCGGTGATCAACGTGGCGGTGATGTGGTTCACCCAGAAGCTGACGCCGGCACCGGGCATGGACCCGATGCAGCAGAAGATGATGCAGTTCATGCCGCTGGTGTTCGGCGTCATGATGGCCTTCATGCCGTCCGGCCTGGTCCTGTACTGGGTGGTCAACGGTGGCCTGGGCCTGCTGCAGCAGTGGTGGATGACCAAGCGTCACGGCAGCGATCCGGTGCCGGCCACGGCAGCGACCGCCCCGGCCAAGAAAAAGTAAGAGGTAGACGTCGACCTTGGTCGACTGCTCCCCAGGGTCGATCGACCCAGCAAAGGCCCGCCGCAAGGCGGGCTTTTCGCATGCGGCGTTAGAATCGCCGGCACACCATTCCCCATTGTTCGAGTCCGCCATGCCGCGTGCGCCGTCGTTTCGTCTGTTCCTGCCCAGCCTGCTGCTGACCCTGCTCGTGGCCGGCTGCGGCGACAAGGACGCGCAAGCACCGGCGGCGGTCACCCAGCCGAGCGCACAGGCTGCCGCTGCCGCCGACCCGGCCGCAGCACCGCTGCTGGGCGCATTGCAGAAGCAGCTCGACGGCTATCGCCGGATCATCGTGCTGCTGGCCGATGAGGAACAGCAGTCCGCGGCCGATCGCACCACCTCCACCCGCATCGGCCAGCAGCTGTTCCACGATGGCCTGGAACAGCGCAGCGCCATTGCCGCGCAGTTCGATACGCTGCTGCGCGGTAGCAGCCCGCAGCGCTTCGCTACCCTGGGCACGGTGCTGGATTACATCGAGTCGGCGCCGGAACTGTTCGATGCCGATCGCCTGGCGTTCCGCGAGGTGCTGCGTGACCTGCACGAACGCATCGGCGCCGATTCCTCGTTGCCGGCGGTGAAGCTGCACCAGCGCATCGGCGAAGACCTGGAGGCGCTGGACGAGATCGAGCGCAACTACAACCAGGAACTGACCCGCATCTTCAGCCGCTTCGAGCGCACCCGTGCCATCGAACTGAAGCGCGAGAAGTGGGACGACTACATCGCGCACCTGCACAAGGACTACAGCCGCGAAGCGATCCTGCGCGACTACGGCGTGATCGAGCCGTACCCGATGTCGATGAAGGACAGCGACCGCGAGATCTTCGGCCGCGACCTGCCGCCGAAGACGGTGGTGCTGACCTTCGACGATGGCCCGCACAAGGCATATACCGATGAAGTCGTGGCCATCCTCAAGCGCTACGACGTGCCCGGCGTGTTCTTCGAAGTGGGCCGCAACCTGGGCAAGGTCGAGACCGACGGCAAGGTCAGCCTTGGGCCGATGGCGAAGATCAGCCGCACCCTGATGGAAGAGGGATACGCCGTCGGCAACCACAGCCTGACCCATGCGCAGCTGTCGCGTACCACTGGCGATGCGCTGCGCCAGCAGGTGCTGGACACCGACACCCTGCTGAAGGATGTCGACAGCAAGCGCGCGCCGCTGTTCCGCTTCCCGTACGGCGCGCGCAACGCCGAAGGCCTGCAGCTGCTGAACGAAGCGGGTCTGAAGTCGATCATGTGGAACATCGATTCGATGGACTGGGCCGACCCGGTGCCTGAGTCGATCGTGCAGCGCGTGCTCGACCAGGTGAACAAGGAACAGCGCGGCATCATCCTGTTCCACGATATCCACGACCGCGCGGTGAAGGCACTGCCGCAGATTCTGGATCGGCTGATCGCCGACGGCTACCAGTTCGCTGGCTGGAATGGCCGCGACTTCAGCGTCGCCCGCCCGCGCAAGGGCAGCGACCGCGATGCCACCGTCACCACCGGCTATGAAAAATCGTGGGCGATCGTGGTCGGCATCGATGAATACGCCAAATGGCCGAAGCTGGAGTACGCCAGCCACGATGCGCAGGCCGTGGCCGATACGCTGACCGGGCAGTTCGGCTTCCCGTCCTCGCAGGTGATCGTGCTGAAGAACGAGCAGGCCACCCGCAACAACATCCTGGCCGCCTTCCACGACCGCCTGTCCGATGACCGCACCGGTAGGAATGATCGCGTGTTCGTGTTCTTCGCCGGCCATGGCGCGACGCGCCAGCTCGCCTCTGGTCGTGACCTGGGCTACATCATCCCGGTCGATTCGGACCCGAAGGAATTCGCCACCGACGCCATCGCGATGACCGACATCCAGAACATCGCCGAGAGCATGCAGGCCAAGCATGTGATGTTCGTGATGGATGCCTGCTACAGCGGCCTCGGCCTGACCCGCGGCGGCCCGTCGTCGTCGTTGTTCCTGCGCGAGAACGCACGCCGCAGCGCGCGACAGATGCTGACCGCCGGCGGCGCCGACCAGCAGGTTGCCGATGCCGGCCCGAACGGGCACTCGGTGTTTACCTGGGTGCTGCTGCAGGCATTGGCCGGCAAGGGCGATCTCAATGGAGATGGCCTGATCACCGGTACCGAGCTGGCCGCCTATGTGGCACCGGCGGTGTCGGCGGTCTCGCACCAGACGCCCGCCTTCGGCAGCCTGCCCGGCTCGCAGGGCGGCGAGTTCGTGTTCCAGGTGCCGGACAGCCAGGAATACCTCAACGCCGATACCCGGCAGCTGACGCCCGATGCGATCGCACTGAACAACAAGGTTGATGCCGCGCAGGATGCCAAGGGCGCCCAGGCTCCGGTGACCGTGGCCGACCTGCAGGGCGGCAAGGCCAAGCTGGTGGTGCCGACCGCCGGCCCGGCCTCCGACCGCCAGCGCGCGCAGCAGGCCAATGACCGTGGCCTGCAGCTGTACCGCGAGAAGCAGTACGACGAAGCCGCCCTCCAGTTCACCGAGGCGCTGAAGCTGCGCCCGGACTTCGCCCAGGCGGCCAACAACCTCGGCTTCGTCTACTACCGCCAGCAACGCTACGCCGAAGCGGCGCGCTGGCTGGAGAACACACTGAAGATCGATCCGTCGCGCGCGGTGGCCCATCTCAACCTGGGCGATGCCTACTTCCACGCCGGCGACAAGGCCAAGGCGAAGCAGGCCTACACCACCTACCTGGCGCTGCAGCCGCAGGGCAGTGGTGCGGCACAGGCGCGCGCGCAGCTGGAGAAGCTCTGAGCGATGAACGAGATGACGCGTACCGAGACCATCGTGGCCATTGCCAGCGCACCGGGTGCAGGTGGCGTCGGCCTGCTGCGCCTGTCGGGCCCACGCGCCGCAGCGATTGCCAACGCATTGGGTGCGCCTGCACTGCGGCCGCGCCACGCGCACTACGCGCGCCTGCGCGATGCCGACGGCGAGGTGATCGACGACGGCATCGTGCTGTGGTTCCCGGCACCCAACAGCTTCACCGGCGAAGAAGTGGTGGAGCTACAGGGCCATGGCAGCCCGGTGCTGCTGCAGCAACTGGTCGCGCGCTGCATCGCACTTGGCGCGCGCCAGGCACGGCCAGGTGAATTCAGCGAGCGTGCGTTTCTCAACGGCAAGCTCGACCTGGCCCAGGCCGAAGCCATCGCCGATCTGATCGCGGCCGGTGACAACCGCGCCGCACGTGCTGCACGCCGCTCGCTGGACGGTGTGTTCTCGCGCCGCATCGATGCCGTGGGCGAACAGCTGGTGCTGCTGCGCATCCACGTGGAAGCGGCCATCGACTTCGCCGATGAACCGCTGGATACGCTGGGCGGTGCACAGGTGCGGTGCGGCCTCGAGCAAGCCCGCAGTGACCTGGCCCTGCTGCGTCGGGATGCCGAACGCGGCCGTCGCCTGCGCGATGGCCTGCATGCCGTGCTGATCGGCCCACCGAATGCCGGCAAGAGCTCGCTGTTGAACGCGCTGGCGGGCAGCGAGCGCGCCATCGTCACCGACATAGCCGGCACCACCCGCGACACGCTGCGCGAGACCATCCGCCTGGATGGCCTGGAGCTGACCCTGGTCGACACCGCCGGCCTGCGCGAGGGCGGCGATGCCATCGAACGCGAAGGCATGCGCCGCGCGCGCGCCGAGATCGAACGCACCGACCTGGCCCTGATCGTGCTGGATGCGCGCGACCCGGCCGCGGGCGAAGCAGCCATTGGTGAGGCCGTGCTGGCGGTGCCGCACAAGGTGTTCATCCACAACAAGTCGGATCTGCTGTTGGGGACGCCCGAACAGGACGATGCGGATCGCTTGTTTGTCTCCGCTGCGACCGGCACGGGACTGGACGACCTGCATGCACGCCTGCGTTCGATCGCCTCGGCCGGTGCAGGCGAGCAGGTGGACGGTGAGTTCTCTGCGCGTACCCGCCATGTAGATGCCATCGAGCGCGCGCAGGAACATGCTCAGCGTGCCGATGCAGAGCTGGTGCACGAGCACCTGGAGCTGGCGGCGGAAGAACTGCGGCTGGCGCACGACGCACTGGGCGAGATCACCGGACAGATGAGTGCCGATGACCTTCTGGGAAGGATTTTCTCCAGTTTCTGCATAGGCAAATAAGGCCGGGCCAGATCCCCGACATCGATCAATCGCACGGCTCACGCTCTGGTAGATGCCAACCTTGGTTGGCACCGGGCATCCGGGGCCATGGAACCCCAAGAGCAGTGCGCCGACCAAGGTCGGTGACTACCGGATCCTGGAGATCCGTATCTGACAGATTGGGGGCGTAGTCCCTTCGGGGATCCGACCCCGGCTCCCCCAACCTGTCACATTCCCGCCGCATACTGACGCCCATCACAAACCGCTTGGGGAAGTCGCAGTGAAGTCGTGGGGTCGTGTGTTGCTGTTGTCGCTGGCCGTGGCACCATCGGTGGCCATGAGTGCTGAATCTCCCCCTCCGGCCGCGCCCAAGGTTTCGGTCTACGGTCATCGCGGCGCAAGCGCGCTGCTGCCCGAGCACACCTTGGCGGCGTATGCGCAGGCCATCGCCGACGGTGCCGATTACATCGAACCGGACCTGGTGATGACCAAGGACGGGGTGATGGTGGCCCGCCACGAGAACGAGATCGGTGGCACCACCGATGTGGCCGAGCACAAGGAATTCGCCAAGCGGAAGACCCGCAAGGTCATCGATGGGCAGACGGTCGAAGGCTGGTTCACCGAAGACTTCACCCTGGCCGAGCTGAAGACCCTGTACGCCCGCGAGCGACTGCCGGAGTTCCGCAGCACCGCCTATGACGGCCAGTTCCGCATCGCCAGCCTGGACGAGATCCTGGCGTTCCTGGTCCAGCAGGCCGGTCGTGCCAACCGTGGCATCGGCCTGGTGCCGGAGATCAAGCACCCGACCTATTTCCAGTCGATCGGCCTGCCGATGGAAGACAAGGTGCTGGCTGCGCTGCGTGGCAACGCCTATACCAACGTCGGCCCCGTCACCATCCAGTCGTTCGAGACCGCCAACCTGCGTTACCTGCGCGGCAAGATCCCGCGTGGCAGCAACATCCGCCTGCTGCAGCTGCTGTGGAAGGGCGATACCCAACCGGCCGACATCGCCAAGGCTGGCGGCGCGCTGACCTATGCGCAGATGATGACCCCGGCGGGGCTGAAGGACATCGCGACCTATGCCGATGGCATCGGCCCGGAGCTGCGTTCGATCATCCCGCTGGATGCCAACGGTGCGCTGGGCACGCCGACGTCGCTGGTGCGCGATGCGCACGCGGTGGGTCTGATGGTGATCCCGTATACGTTCCGCCCGGAGAACCACTTCCAAGCCAGCAACGTGCGCAAGGGTGCCGACAACGCGCGCAATGCGGAAGGATCGATCGCCGAGATGCGTGCCTACCTGGCGACCGGCATCGATGCATTCTTCACCGATGACCCGGCACTGGGCCGGCAGGCGGTGGATGGAATGGGCGCGGCGGGAAACGCGGCGAACTGATGCACCGGTGGTAGATGCCAACCTTGGTTGGCACGCGGTCGCCGCGGGGCCATGAACGCCGGAGGCAGGAGCGCCGACCAAGGTGGGCGGCCACCGGGTCATCGGTGATCGGGGTCAGAGCCCCTTCGGGGATCCGACCCCGTCACAGCTCAACCGCGCGGATCTTCCGGGCGGCGGAACGGGACGACCACATAGTCCTGCCCTTCGCGCGGCTGCCACAGCACCGGCACGCGCTGCGGCGACGGCGGCTCGAGTTCGTCGTCGGCCAGCGGCTCGACCTCTTCTTCCTCGTCTTCCCAGCTGTAACGCGGGCGCGGCGGCAACGGGTCGGCATTGCGGAACAGCAGCGCGGCGATGATGCCGGCGAAGGCACCTCCCATGTGCGACTGCCAGGACACTCCGTCGGCGTGCGGCAGCACGGTCATCAGCATGCCGCCGTAGAACAGCATGCCGATCAGCCCGGTGGCGATGGCCGCGCGGTCGCGGCGCAGCAGGCCGAGGCTGGCCAGCAGGAACATCAGGCCGTGGGTGACGCCACTGGCGCCGAGATGGAAGCTGCCGGGGTTGCCCAGCATCCACGCACCGATGCCCGAACCGACCCAGAGCAGGGGCAGGGCACGTAGCGTGGCCTTCGGATAGACGCTGCCGGCGAGGGTGCCGAGGATCAGGATCGCGGCGCTGTTGGCGGCGATGTGTTCGACCGAAGCATGCAGCAGCGGCCCGCCGATCAGGCCGAGCAGGCCCTTGGCTTCCAGCGGTGCCACGGCCCAGGGTCGCCAGTCGAAATGGTCCTGCAGGGCGAACACGGCCACCAGCACCAGCACGGCGGCCAGGCTGGCGTTGAAGGCGCGCAGGATGCGCGTGCGGTCGTTGCGGTCGGCCGGCGCGTCGCCGGCGGGCAGGGGCGCGTTCGTGTTCATACCCTCAGCAATGGCGGTGGCCGGCGCGAAACCAAGGCCACCGCTGCGGGAGAGTGGGTGCGGTCGGCGGGACAATCCACCGACCGCATCCTTCAATCCGCCTGGATCAGGCGCCGCCTTCCTTCGGCGGGTTCTTCAGGCTCAGCACCACCGTGGCAGCGATGATCACCGCGACCACGCCCAGCGAGATCGGGGTCGGGATCTTGAACAGGTCGATGATCATCATCTTGATACCGATGAAGGCCAGCACCAGGGCCAGGCCGTACGGCAGCAGGTGGAAGCGGTCGGCCATGCCGGCCAGCAGGAAGAACATCGCACGCAGGCCGAGCACCGCGAACACGTTGGAGGTCAGCACGATGAACGGGTCGGTGGTGATCGCGAAGATCGCCGGGATGCTGTCCACCGCGAAGATCACGTCGGTCACTGCGATCAGGATCAGCACCGCGAACAGCGGGGTGAACCAGCGCACGCCGTCGCGCTTGACGCTCATCGCGTTGCCTTCGTAGTCCGGCAGCAGGCGCAGGTGCTTGCGCATCCAGCGCAGGGCCGGGTTGGCTTCCAGGTCAGGCTCCTGGCCAGCGGCGAACCACATCTTCCAGCCGGTGAAGAGCAGGAAGGCGCCGAATACGTAGAGCAGCCAATGGAACTGGGTGATCAGCACGCTGCCGGCGAAGATCATGATCGTACGCAGCACGATCGCGCCAAGGATGCCGATGATCAGCACCTTCTGGCGCTGTTCCTCCGGCACCGCGAAGTAGCTCATGATCATCAGGAAGACAAAGATGTTGTCCACCGCCAGCGCCTTCTCGACCAGGTAGCCGGTCAGGAACTCCAGGCCGACCTTGTTGGCCACGACCTGGCCGGCCGTCTCGTTCAGGTAGAACCAGAGGCCGCCGTTGAAGGCCAGCGCCAACGCGACCCAGCCGATGGACCACCACAGGGCCTCCTTGAAAGTGACCTTGTGCGGGCCACCATGGCGCATCAATACGAGGTCGACCAGCAGGGCGATGACCACCACCGCTGCGAAGCCGCCCCACAACCACAAATTACCGATCGTCTGCATGGGTTTGTCCGTTGGGAAAATGAAAAATGCCTCAAGCCGGACGGCGAGGATCTGCAACGGAGGATCGGGAGGGGATCCAGGGACAGAGCTTCGCCAGTACGGCGAAGGTCTTGCTCGCAGTTCCGATGGGCCGGAACTGCCGTTGCACCGGAGCCTGCGGGCTCGAATTGACGGCGACAACGTCTGGGAGCTACTCCCCTTCTGCCGCCGATTCTGCGGCCTGGCCGGGCCGGCGTCAAATGCCCTGGGGCCGGGGGCCAGCTCTGGTAGGTGCCAACCTTGGTTGGCACACCGGCCCGGGGTCAGAGCCCCTGTGGGGATCTGACCCCAGCGCCCGGTTTACAATAGGTGGATGAATACCCCCCTTCCCGTTGTCCGCCTCAAGAACGCGTGGCGTTCCAGCCACCCGTGGATCTTCCAGAAACTGGTCGAGAAGCCGACCGTCCGGCCCAAGCCCGGCTCCCTCGTCGACGTCGTCGGCGTGGATGGCGAGTTCATCGGCCGTGGCTTCTACAACGGGCATTCGCGTATTGCCGTACGCATCCTCGAAACCGACCCGCAGATTCCGGTGGATGCCGGCTGGTTCTCGCGCAAGATCGCCCAGGCGGTGTCGCTGCGTCGTGAGGTGCTGAAGCTTGATGCGGTGTCCGACGCCTGGCGCGTGGTACACAGCGAAGGCGACGGTCTGTCCGGCCTGGTGGTGGACCGTTACAACGACCTGGTGGTGGTGGAGTTCTTCGCCGCCGGCATGTTCCGCCACCGCGAGTGGATATACGACGCTCTGCGTGAACAGTTCCCGGGCTGCCGCTTCCACAGCTTCGCCGACGAGCACGTGCAGAAGCAGGAAAGCTTCGACTTCCACGGCAACACCACCACCGAAGCGTCGGTGATCACCGAGTACGGCATCAAGTTCCGCGCCGACCCGGCCGGTGCGCACAAGACCGGTTTCTTCGCCGACCAGCGCGAGAACCGTGAGTGGCTGAGCCAGCAGGTCGAAGGCAAGAGCGTGCTCGACCTGTGCTGCAACACCGGCGGTTTCGCCGTGTATGCGGCCGCGCGTGGTGCATCGGAAGTGGTCGGCATCGACATCGATGAAGACGTCATCCAGATCGCCAAGGGCAATTCGCGTCTGAACAACGTGCGCCCGAAGTTCGTCCAGTCCGACATCTTCCCGTGGCTGCGTGATGCGGCCAACCGCGGCGAGAAGTACGACGTGGTGATCCTGGACCCGGCGAAGATGACCCGCGATCGCGAGCAGGTGATCACCGCGCTGAAGAAGTACCTGGACATGAACAAGCTGGCGCTGGGCGTGGTCAAGCCCGGTGGCCTGTTCGCCACGTTCTCCTGCACCGGCCTGGTGGCCGAGGACCAGTTCCTGGACATGCTGCGTCGTGCGGCGTACTTCTCCGGCCGAACCATCCAGATCCTGAAGGTGGCCGGTGCCGGTCCGGACCATCCGTTCATGGCCCACGTGCAGGAATCGCGTTACCTGAAGGCCGTGTTCTGCCGCGTGGTGGACTGACCTGCGGCGCATGGAGCCGAGTGATGCTCGGCTCCAGCGCACAGCGCGGAACACTGCCCCAGTGCGCCAGCCTCAGAGCTGCGCGCGCGGCTGCGCAGGAACCGGCTGCAGCTGCTGAAGCAACCCCTTGATCACGTCGGACCTGCGGCGCAGGTAGCGACCGAGCACGATCGCCACCGTACCCAGCGCCAGCAGCGCCGGTACCGCAAGCAGCGCCAGCACCCAGCCGACGTCGAACAGAAGCCAGCCCAACAGACGCTGGTCATGCCATCGCTGTGACCGTTCGGAGCGGGGCAGACCGGCTGCTTTCTCGAAGCGGGACTGCATCGCCGGCGAGACCGGAACGCCGATGTCCTCGCCATTGGCCAGCGCGCGTGCGGTGGCGACCACGGCCGGCGAGGCGACGCCATAGGGCAGCTCCAGCTGTGCCCGCAGATAGGCCTGCCACTGCGGGTTGAAGCGGCTGAAGTCCGGGCTGGCGATGAGCGCGTCCAACTGCCGATGGTCGAGGCGGTCGCCCTGGCCCATGGCAGGTGCGGTGATGCCCATGCTTCCCCATGCACCGCACAGCAGCATCGAACCCAGCGCGAACGACCAGGCGAAGCGGCGAAGGCGATGGCGGCCGAGCAGGTCGCGCACACCGAAGAACATCCACACCAGCAGCAAGGGCGTCATGACCAGCAGGATGACCAGCTGCTTGCCTGTGTCCTTCGCGCCATAGCCGGCCGGCACGTGCGCCCACGAAGGCGGGCCCAGTTCGGTGCCGGTGAATGCCAGCGCCATGTAGGCCAGCGCCGTGGCCGCCAGCGGAAGGCAGGCCAGGCCGAAGACCCGCAGCAGCGAGGCCCGCCGGTAAAACGCGCGCAGGCCTGGCACGGCTTCCACCCGCGCCTGCAGGTCCGGCGGGATCTGCAGCGGATCGCGTTCCTGCGCGCTCATGCCGGCACCCCCGACGTGCGCAGCAACTGCTGCAGCGCCTGCTTCAGCTGGTCCTGCGCCTGCGCAGCACTGGCGATCATCTGTGGGCTGGCGTTGTCGCTGTTGTGCAGCGCCTGGATGGTCTGGCGCCAGATCGGCAGCAGGATCTGCACCGTCTCGCTGTAGCGGTCCAGCAGGTCGATGGCATTGCTGCGTGCCAGCTGCACCTGCATCCGGCTCATCGAATGGCTGGCCAGCAGGGCGGTCAGGTTGGCCACACGGCGCTGCAACCGCTCAACCGGACGGTCGAGCACCGGCGCATCATCGACGCTGTCGGTGGCCGCTGGCAGTTCCTGCAGAAACTGTACGCCTGCATCGATGTACACCTGCAGCCGCACACCCTGCACGTCATGCTCGAGCAGCTGCGCTTCCAGTCGATCGACGCTGGCGCGCACGGCGATGGCCTCGCGCTCGATCCTGGCCAGTACATCGCCGTTGCTGCCCATGGCGATGCGCCGGCGCAGGCGGTCTTCGATATCGGCACCGGTGAACCGCTCCCACCACCCCGCGCGCTGCAGCAGCGCATTGGGATCGTGTTCGGACAGCCGGCTGACCAGCTCAGCGAGCGCCTGGGCCAGCGCGTTGGCGCTGCCATCCTGCCAGGCCGGCTCGGCACTGGCACTGGCGAGGTCAGCCGGGCCATAGCGGCCGATATCGGTGCGCCCGGCAAACAACGTTGGCAGCACATCACGCTTGAGCTGTTCAACGGTGACCATGCTGGCGGGGACAGGCGCTTCGCCCTGCACGGGCAGCGCCGGAGGCTGGGACTTCGACATCGGTGTTTCCATTCCATGGTCGACGCAGCACGCGGTGCTGCACGCTGCCCTTATCGGCTGTCGGCGAGTGTAATGGAGCCCGCTGGTCAACGCGGCACTACCCGCGTTGGCCATCCCGGCGCTATGGTCGTGTCCTTCCCATTGCCGGTGGATGCCCATGCCGTCGTTGCGTCGTCTCTCCCTGCTGCTCGCCCTGGCGCTGAGTGCGCCGCTGTCCGCCCATGCCGTCGACTTCAGCACGCAGGAACTGGCCCGGGCCAAGGCACTGCAGCAGCGCCTGCTGACCCTGGACAGCCATCTGGATACGCCGGCCAACTTCGGCCGCGACGGCTTCGACATCGAGCAGCGGCACGACCGCAATGCGCTCTCGCAGGTGGATTACCCGCGCATGGTCGAAGGCGCGCTGGATGGCGGCTTCTTTGCGATCTACACCGACCAGGGCGATCGCACTGCCGCTGCGCATCTGGCCGAACGCGATCACGGCCTGCAGCGCTTGCTGGAGATCCGGCAGATGCTGGCCGCCAACCCCGAGCGCTTCGCGCTGGCGCTGACCGCCGATGACGCGGCGCGCATCAAGGCCGCCGGCAAGCGCGTGGTCTACATCAGCATGGAGAACGCCAGCCCGCTGGTGGCCGACCCGAGTCTGCTCTCGTTCTATCACCGTGCGGGCCTGCGCCTGCTCAGCACCGTGCATTTCGCCAACAACGAGTTCGCCGATTCGGCCACCGACCCCAAGGGCGCGGAGTGGAAAGGCCTGAGCCCGGCCGGCAAGGACCTGGTGCGCTCCGCGGTGAAGCTGGGCATCGTCATCGACCAGTCGCACGCCTCCGATGCCGTATTCGATGATCTGCTGGCGATGATGCCGGTGCCGTTCGTGCTGTCGCACAGCTCGGCCAAGGCGGTCTACGACCACCCACGCAACCTCGATGACGCACGCCTGCGCAAGCTGGCCAAGGCCGGCGGCGTGATCCAGGTGAACGCGTATGGCGGCTACCTGATCGACACCGCCAAGTCGCCCGAGCGCAAGCAGGCCGAAGAGGCCTTGAGCAAGCAGCTGGGTGGCTGGGAAGGCATGACCATCGAACAGGGCGTGGCGCTGCAGAAGGCCGAGCAGGCACTGGACCACGAGCATCCGGTGCGCCACGCCAGCCTGGATGACTTCTTCGCCCACTTCGAGCACATCCTCAAGGTGGTCGGGCCCGAGCACGTCGGCATCGGCCTGGACTGGGATGGCGGCGGTGGCCTGAGCGACCTGCCCGATGTCAGCCAGCTGCCGAAGATCACCGCGTGGCTGTTGCGCAAGGGCTACACCGAGAAGCAGATCGCCGCCATCTGGGGCGGCAACCTGCTGCGGGTGATGCGCCAGGCGCAGGACTACGCGGCAAAGCAGGGCGGCTAGCCGCCCTGCGGTAGTGCCGGCCGCTGGCCGGCAATCCCCGAACGCCGCCGGGCCATGCCCGGCGGCGCCCTTATTTCGCGATCAGCGCATTGCGACGGCTGTAGGCGAAGTACAACACTAGGCCGACCACGTTCCACGCCAGGAAGTACAGCTGGGTGGTGTGCGGCAGGCTGACGAACAGGTAGATGCAGCCCAGCGCCGCCAGCGGGCCGACGATGAAGGCGAACGGCGTGCGGAAGGTACGTTCGCGGTTCGGCTCACGCACGCGCAGCACCACCAGGCAGATGCCAACGGCGGTGAACGCGGCCAGGGTGCCGGCATTGGCCAGTGCGGCGATCTCGTCCAGGCGCGCCACACCGGCCAGCGCCGACACCACCAGGGCGGTGAACAGCGTGGTCGCCACCGGCGTGCCGGTACGTGCGTTGACCTTGGACAGGCCACGCGGCAGCAGACCATCGCGACTCATGACGAAGAAGATGCGGCTCTGGCCATACAGGAAGGCCAGCAGCACGGTCGGCAGGGCGATGATGGCGATCACGCCGATCAGCATCGCGGCGGTCGGCTGGCCCAGCTGGCGCATGATCAGTGCCAGCGGCTCGGCGCTCTGGCCGAACACCGTGTAGCTCATCGCACCGATCGCGGCCAACGCCACCAGCACGTACACGATGGTGCAGCCGACCATCGAGCCGATGATGCCGATGGACAGGTCGCGCGCCGGGTTCTTGGTTTCTTCGGCGGCGGTGGAAATCGCATCGAAGCCGTAGAAGGCGAAGAAGATGATCGCCGCTGCGGCCATCACGCCTCGCTCGACGCCATCCGGCCCCAGCGTCTTGGCGAATCCGTAGGGCATGAACGGCTGCAGGTTGTTGCTGTCGAACGCCGGCAGGGCCACCGCCACGAAGATGGCCAACGCGATCAGCTTGAACACGACCAGGATCGCGTTGAGGGTGGCGCTCTCCTTGGTACCGGCCATCAGCATCAGTGCCACCAGCCAGGTGATGACGATGGCGGGCAGGTTGATCATGCCGCCGTCGACGTGCGGGCCCGCCGCGAGCATGGCCGGCAGGCGCAGGTCCCAGCCGAACTGGGTATGCACCCATTCCAGGAAGCCGACGAAATAGCCCGACCAGCCGACCGCCACGGTACTCACCACCAGCGAGTACTCCAGGATCAGGCTCCAGCCCACCACCCAGGCGAAGACTTCGCCCAGGGCACTGTAGCTGTAGGTATAGGCGCTGCCGGCGGCCGGCATCATCGTGGACAGTTCGGCGTAGGCCAATGCCGCGCAGGCACACACCGCGCCGGCGATGGCGAAGGAGATCAGCACGGCGGGGCCGGCGCGGTCGGCACCGACACCGATCAGGGTGTAGATGCCGGTGCCGACGATGGCGCCGATGCCCAGGGCAATCAGGTGCGGCCAGCTGAGGGTCGGGACCAGGCGCCGGCCGGCTTCATGGACGGTGACGGAATCTAGGGACTTGCGCCGGAGCAGGGACATGCAGGCCTCGGAAGGGGTGACTGAGAACGACAAGTCCCCGAGTGTGACCGAACGCGGCGCAGCATTGCCACTGACGGGGGTCATGCAGGGCGGGGCGCGCGCTGCGCCCCGGCCAGGCTGCCGGAATCGGCACAATCCGGCGGCAGCCACCGGTGTGCGTTCGTCCCGGCCTTTCCTACGACTCGATGTTGGCCATGCCACTGACCGAGTAGCGCTCACCCGCAGCGGCATGCAGCGGGAAGGCGGCATCCAGTGCGTCCAGCGTGGCCGCATCCAGTTCCACCTGCAGCGCACCGAGGTTCTCGTCCAGCCGTGCCCGCCGCGTCGTGCCCGGGATCGGTACGATGTGCTCGCCGCGCGACAGCACCCAGGCCAGCGCCAGCTGCGAGGCGGCGATGCCGCGTTCGGCGGCCAGCGCCTGCACGGTGTCCACCAGCGCCAGGTTGCGCTGGAAGTTTTCGCCTTCGAAGCGGGGCGAGGTACGCCGGTAATCATCGGCGTCGAAGTCATCCGGGCTGCGGATGGCGCCGGTCAGGAAGCCACGGCCCAGCGGCGAATATGGCACGAAGCCGATGCCCAGCTCCGCCGTGGCGGCCAGCACTCCGTTCTGCTCCGGCTCGCGCGACCACAGCGAGTACTCGCTCTGCACCGCAGTGATCGGGTGCACCGCATGGGCGCGGCGGAGCGTGGCCGCCGAGGCCTCGGACAGGCCCAGCCAGCGCACCTTGCCCTGTTCCACCAGGCGTGACATCGCACCTACGGTGTCCTCGATCGGCACGGTCGGGTCGACGCGGTGCTGGTAGTACAGGTCGATGTGGTCCACGCCCAGGCGGCGCAGGCTGGCCTCGCAGGCGGCCTGCACATAGTCCGGGCAGCCGTTGACCTGGCGCCCCTTTGGGTCAGCCGGGTTCAGGCCGATACCGAACTTGCTGGCCAGGAACACCTGGTTGCGGCGCCCGGCAATCGCGTGGCCGACCAGCACCTCGTTGGTGTGCGGGCCATACACATCGGCGGTGTCGAGCAGGGTCACGCCACGGTCCAGCGCGTGCCGGATGACGGCAATGCCGTCATCGTCACTGCCGCGGCCGCCGTAGTAGGCGCTCATGCCCATGCAGCCGAGGCCGAGGGCGGACACGGTGGGGCCGGCGGGGCCGAGAGTACGGGTCTTCATGCGGATCTCCTTGGGGAAGGCGCCACGCCTGGATGGGCAGTGGCGAGGGGCACAGCATCCTCCACGCCATCATGTGGATAAACTGCGTACCAACGGACTTACCTTGAAGGATGGCTTCACAATGGATGCCTCCGTCCCCCTCACCGCTGTGGTCGCCTTTGTCCACGTGGCCGAACATGCCAGCTTCACCCGCGCTGCCGATGCCTTGGGCGTGTCGACCTCGGCGCTGTCGCAGAGCGTGCGTGCGCTGGAAGCGCGGATGGGCGTGCGCCTGCTGCAGCGGACCACGCGGCGGGTGAGCCTGACCGAACACGGCGCGCGTTTCCTGCAGCGCGTGCGTGGCGGCCTGGACCAGATCGATCAGGCATTTGCCGAACTGGACAGCGCGCGCTCGGTGCCTGCCGGGCGGCTGCGTGTGACCCTGCCGCGCATCGTCGCCGATCGCATGGTGCTGCCGCGGCTGCCCGACTTCCTTGCGCGTTACCCGCAGGTGCAGGTGGAACTGTGCGTCGACCCGGCGCTGACCGATCTGGTGGCTGAGGGCTTCGACGCCGGCATCCGCCTGGGCGAATCACTCGCACAGGGCATGATCGCGGTGCCGGTCGGGCCACGCGAGCGGCAGGTGGTGGTGGCCACACCGGCCTATTTCGAACGCCATGGCGTGCCGCAGACCCCGCATGACCTGCAGGGCCACGCCTGCATCGTGCACCGCTTGGCCAATGGCCGGCTGATGCGCTGGGAGTTCAGCCGCGAAGGCCACGACCTGGACGTGGAAGTGAGCGGGCGGCTGGCGTTCAACGATGCCGGTGTCGCCCATCACGCCGTGCTGGCGGGGCTGGGCATGGCCCAGGGTTTCGCCTCGCTGATGGCCGACGACATCGCCGCCGGGCGACTGCAGAGTGTGCTGCAGGACTGGCAGCCGCCGTTCCCCGGCTTCCACCTGTACTACCCCGCGCGCGAGCAGATGGCGCCCAAGCTGCGGGTGTTCATCGATCACCTGCGCGAGGGAATGCATGATTCGCAGCCCTGGTAGACGCCAACCCTGGTTGGCGGCCGTCGCGTCGGCTCAGTCGAGCCCACTCGACGCGACGGTCAGCGGCTCGACGCCCGCCCAATGGCAGCCATCTTCCTGCCACGCCTCGACGTCCTCGTTGAACGCGGTGCGTCGCCCGTCGCGGGCGCGCTCGTAGCTGAAACCGTAGACGCGCGCGCCCTGCGTGGTCAGGTAGTAGCGCCCATTGAGGCGGCCACCGATGCGTTCTTCCCAGACGCTGTCGAACTGATACGGGCGGTCCTCGTCCAGCACCGTCGTTTCCTGCGACGCCCGTTGCACCTGCAGGCGGCCGCGTTGCCCGGCGTACTGCACGTCGGCGCTGCCATCGTCCAGCCAGCGCCACAGCAGGTGGATGCCGTCGTTGCGGCCCCCGGTGAGGCAGCGATGGTCCTGTGCGCTGGCCGCTGCGGTGCCGGCCATGAGCCCGATGAACACCAGCGCCAGCCGCCGCCGGATCACCCGTTCAGCCCCAACCGGATGCCAAATCCCACCAGGAACAGGCCAGCCACGCGGCGCAGCGCATCGCTGACCCGCGGGTGCTGGATCAACCGACGACGGGCCAGGTTGCCGACCCAGATCAGCAGTGAGCAGTAGGCGATGCTGACCACGAAGATGATGCCGGCCAGTGCCGCGAAGGTGGCCATGCCCTGGTGTGCCTTCGGGTCGATGAACAGCGGCAGGAACGCCATGTAGAACAGGATCGCCTTCGGATTGAGCAGGCTGACCAGGATCGCCTGGTGGAAGTAGCGGCCCGGCTGCATGCGCACCGGGCCAACCTCGGCACCGTCGCCCTTGGGCGTGCGCAGCAGGCTGATGCCTACCCACACCAGATACGCCGCGCCGAGATACTGCACGGCATGGAACACCGTCGGATTGGCCTTCAGCAGCGCGGCCACGCCGGCCAATGCCAGCCACATCAGGATCTGGTCGCCGACCAGCAGGCCGGCCAGCGCCGTGTAGCCGCCGCGTACACCGCCACGACCGGTGGCGGTCAGCAGGGTGAAGGTGCCCGGCCCGGGCAGGGCCAGAAACACCAGCACAGCGAGCAGGAAGGTCCACAGGTCCTGGATGCCCATCCACGGCATGGCGCGATTCTCTTACAACGGGGGAGCGCCATTGTCGGCCAGTGACGTTGCAGGCGACAGGGGCACGTCGCCATGGCCGGGCATCGCGGACAGCAGCGGTTGCAGGTACTGGCGCAGCTGCGCGTGCAGTTGCCGCACGGCCGGTGAGAACTGCTTGCGGTGCGGGCACACCAGCTGCAGGGGGATGTGGCTGCCGATGCCACCCAGCAACACCTGCAGGCGTCCACCCAGCACATCGTCGCGCACGTCCAGCCAGGATTTGTAGGTGATGCCTTCGCCGGCGACCGCCCAGCGCCGCACCACGTCGGCGTCGTCGCAGACCAGTGGCCCGCGCACCGGGATCACCACGCGGCGCCCCTCAAGCTCGAACGACCAGCGATCGTAGGCGCGCCCGCCGAGCTGGTAGACAAGGCAATCGTGTTCGCGCAGATCCTCCAGCCGCGAGGGCACACCACGCCGCCGCAGGTACTCGGGGGATGCGGCCAGCACGCGCCGGTTGCCTTCCAGCAACGGCAGGGCGACGTAGCTGGCGTCGTCGAAGTGGCCGATGCGGATGGCCACGTCGACCGGGTCGCGGAACACGTCGGCCACTTCGTCGGACAGGCGCAGGTGCAGGCGCAGCCGTGGATGTGCGGCACGGAACGCAGTCAGCCACGGCAGCAGCAGGTTGCGGCCGAAGTCCGAGGGCGCCGACAACTGCAGGGTGCCGTGCAGCTCCGCATCCTCGCCCTGCACCCGTGCCTGGCCTTCGCGCAGGGTGGTCAGAACATCCTGCGCGTACGGCAGGTACAGCGCGCCTTCGGCGGTCAGCCGCAGGCTGCGGGTGGTACGCACGAACAGGCGCAGGTCCAGTTCGCGTTCCAGCCGTGCCACCGCGGCGGCCACCTGGCCCGGCAGCAGGTCGGCCTCGCGCGCGGCCTGCGAGAAGCTGCCCAGCGCGGCGGTGCGGACGAACAGCTGCAGATCGTCGAAACGGACCATTTTCATTGCTGCAGTGAAAGTGTTGACCGATTCTGCGCCTTTCTGCCTCCCTGCGCACGGCGCACGCTGTGGCCTCTCCTCACTGGATCTCCCCCATGCGCGCTATTGCCTACACCCAAGCCGGACTGCCGATCGACGACCCGCAGGCCCTGATCGACCTCGACCTGCCGCTACCGCAGCCGGGCCCACGCGACCTGCGGGTGGCGGTGCGCGCGGTGGCGGTGAACCCGGTCGACACCAAGGTGCGACGCGGCGCTGCCACCGACGGCCCACGCGTGCTGGGCTGGGATGCGGTGGGTGTGGTCGATGCAATCGGTAGCGAGGTGACCCTGTTCCAGCCCGGCGACGCGGTGTACTACGCGGGCGTGATCGATCGCCCGGGCAGCAATGCCGAATACCAGCTGGTGGACGAGCGCAGCGTCGGCCGCAAGCCGGCCAGCCTGGACGATGCCGCGGCGGCGGCGTTGCCACTGACCGCGATCACCGCATGGGAACTGCTGTTCGACCGCCTGCGTATCACCGAAGGCGGTGGCGACGGCCAGACCCTGCTGGTGATCGGTGCAGCGGGCGGCGTGGGTTCGATCCTGGTGCAGTTGGCGCGCCGGCTGACCAAGCTGACGGTGATCGGCACCGCCTCGCGCCCGGAGACCCAGGACTGGGTGCAGGCGATGGGCGCGCACCATGTGATCGACCACACCCGACCGCTGGCCGAGGCCCTGGCGCGGCTGGGCATCACCGAGGTGGACCACGTGGCCAGCCTGACCCACACCGACCAGCACTATGCGCAGATCGTCGAGCTGCTGGCGCCGCAGGGGCAGCTGGGGCTGATCGATGATCCGGGCCAGATCGATGTGATGGCGCTGAAGCGCAAGGCGCTGTCGCTGCACTGGGAATCAATGTTCACCCGGCCGCTGTACAAGACCGCGGACATGCAGCGTCAGCACGAACTACTGAACCGGGTGGCCGAACTGGTCGATGCCGGTGTGCTGCAGACCACGCTGGGTGAGCACTTCGGGCACATCGACGCGGCCAACCTGCGGCGTGCGCACGCGCTGCTGGAGAGCCATCGGGCGAAGGGCAAGATCGTGCTGCAAGGCTGGTAAGGGTTCCGGCCAAGCAAAGTAAAAGCGGGTGCTCCCTTGCAAGAAGCCCGTATCGATCCTTCTGAGCTTCATCCACGCATGGCGTGGATCTACTGCAGATCGCGGAAATCCGTGAAAGGCGGGGTGGCATGGGGTTGCGGGACCGCAGGCGCCATGGATGGCGCCTACGAGCCCCCATGGATGGGTTTACGGCGTGTCCCGCAACCCCATGCCACCCCGCCATCCCTCGGAATGCCAGCCTTTGACGTTGACGTTGCCTCTGCGGGTGCAGGGCGCAGCCCTGCCGGAAACCCCCTTACGCCACGCCGTTGTCCACATGCTCGGCAAAGCCAGGGCTGGAGCGTAGGCGCTCGAACCAGGCTTCCACGTGGGGCAGCACCGGCTTGCTGCCGGGGGTACTGCGCCAGCGCTGCGCCGACAGGCCGAGGACGATGTCGGCGAGGGTGAAGGTGCTGCCCGCCACGTAGGCGTTGCTGGCCGCCAGTTGCGCGTCCAGCGTGCCCATCAGCTGGTTCCAGTGCGTCAGGCTGGCCTCCGCGCGCGCGTCGTCCGCGAAGTCGGGGTGCTGGCGGACGCGGGCCATGAACACGTGGCGCCAGGCGCCGTTGAGGTCGGTGGCCTGCCAGTCCATCCACTGCTCCACCTTGGCGCGGTCCTGCGCCGCAGCGGGCAGCAGGTCAGCGCGGCCCTGGCGTGCGGCCAGGTAGCGGCAGATGCTGTTGGACTCCCACAGCACGAAGTCGCTATCGCGCAGCACCGGCACCTGCCGGTTCGGATTCAGCGTGGCCAGCAGGTCCGGCGCGGGTGTCGGGTCATGCGTGAGCGGGAGATCGAGTTCGGCGCACAGCCACAGCACCTTGCGCACGTTGATCGAGGTGGGCTTTCCGTAAAGAACAAGCATGGGCGCGTTTCAGCACTTGAGACTGGGCCAGCCTACACTTGCCACATGCAAACCGAATTCCTCCTCGTCGCCGGCCTGCTGCTGGTCGTGCTGATCCTGCAACTGGTGGCGCTGCTGCGCCGCCCTCCCCACGATCGCCTGGAACAGGCCGTGCGTGATGAAGCGCGCGTCGGCCGCAGCGAGCTGCGCGAGCAGCTCGATGGGTTCGCGCGCGCGTTGACCGATCTGTCCACCCGCACCGATCAGCGTCTGGACCTGCTGCGCGAAGCGCTGGGCGAAGATGCGCGCAAGGCCCGCGCCGAGGCGGCCGACAGTCAGCAACGCAGTGCCGCCTCGCTGGGCGAACGCCTGCAGGAACTGCGCGTGCAGCTGGATGTGTTCGGCCAGCAGCAGGAGGCGCGCATCCATGCCTTCGGCCAGCAGCTGCAGGAACTGACCGCCCGTACCGATACCCAGTTCGGTGCGCTGCGGCAGGCCCTGGTGGAGGACGCCCGCAAGGGCCGCGAAGAGGGCGCGCAGTCGCAGCAGCGCCTGACCGAGAGCCTGGGCCTGCGCCTGCAGGAGCTGACCCAGCGCAACGAACAGCGCATCTCGGAAATGCGCACCACCCTGGAAGAACAGCTGCGCGCGCTGCAGGCCGACAACGCGCAGAAGCTCGAGCAGATGCGCCACACCGTGGACGAGAAGCTGCAGTCCACGCTGGAAACGCGGCTGGGCAATTCGTTCAAGCTGGTGTCCGAACGCCTGGAACAGGTGCAGCGCGGGCTGGGTGAAATGCAGCAGCTGGCAACCGGCGTGGGCGACCTGAAGCGGGTACTGACCAACGTCAAGAACCGCGGCAGCTGGGGAGAAGTGCAGCTGGAGAACATCCTCGAGCAGACCCTCACCCAGGAACAGTACGCGCGTGGGGTCAAGGTGCGTCCTGACGGCAACGAGATGGTCGACATCGCCGTGCGCCTGCCGGGCCGTCGCGACGACGACACGCCAGTCTGGCTGCCGATCGATTCCAAGTTCCCGCGCGAAGACTATGAGCGCCTGCTCGATGCGCAGGAACAGGGCGATGCCGAGGGCGTGCGCCTGCAGGGCATCCAGCTGGAACGCGCGATCCGCGTGCAGGCCAAGTCGATCAGCGAAAAGTACATCGTGCCGCCGCACACCACCGATTTCGCGGTGATGTTCGTGCCTACCGAAGGACTGTACGCCGAGGTGATCCGGCGCCCGGGCCTGGTCGACCTGCTGCAGCGCGAGCATCGCGTGGTGGTGGCCGGGCCGACCACCGTCACCGCGCTGCTCAACAGCCTGCAGATGGGCTTCCGTACCCTGGCGATCGAGCAGCGATCGAGCGAAGTGTGGGGGCTGCTGGGCGCAGTGAAGAGCGAGTTCGGCAAGTTCGCCGGCATCCTCGAGAAGGCCGAGAAGCAGATCACCACCGTGGGCCGCAGCATCGGCGAGGCCAGCCGCAAGACCCGTACCATCGAACGCCGACTGCGTGGCGTGGAATCACTGGCGACCGAACAGGCGCAGGGCCTGCTGGGCGATCTGAGCGAAGCACCCAGCGACGAAGAGGCGGCAGAAGGCGAGGGTGAGGACGCCTGACGCCGGCTGACACGCCGCCTGCATGGGCGGATGCGTATGCTGGCGCCGTCCATACCGAATCAGGTACCGCCATGCGCCTCCGATTTCTTGCCTGCCTTGCGCTGAGCGCGCTGCTTGCCGCCTGCAGCAGCACCCCACCGGCCAGTGAAGATGCCGGCGCGGCAGCTACGGCGACCGACAGCCCTGAAGCCACTGCAGCCCTGCAAGAAGCACGCGATGTGGACTGCCGGGCTGCGGGTGGCACGCTGCAGCCGTTGGGTCGCCTGCAACGGGTGCAATGCGTGATTCCGTATGCTGACGCCGGCAAGACCTGCAGCAGCAAGAGCGACTGCAGCGGCCAGTGCCTGGCCACGGGCGAGGTCGCTGCCGGCGTGGTGGCGACCGGCACGTGCCAGCGTGATGTCAGCCAGAACTTCGGTTGCCGCCAGCGCGTGGACGATGGCAAGGCGCAGGGCACGATCTGCGTGGATTGAGGATGTCTGGTAGAGCCGAGCCCAAGCTCGGCTACCGTGGCATCAGCCGAGCATGGGCTCGGCTCTACAACAGCGCGTGCGGCGGTATGCTGGTGAGCCTTTCCCCGCTGCAGCCGGAGCCCCCGCGTGAGCACCTCGATCCAGGATGTTTCCCTCACCACCATCGACGGCCAGCCGTCCTCTCTCGCCGACTACCAGGGCAAGGTACTGCTGCTGGTCAACGTGGCGTCCAAGTGCGGCCTGACCCCGCAGTACGAAGGCCTGCAGGCGCTGTATGCGGAAAAGCACGCGCAGGGCCTGGAAGTGCTGGGCTTCCCGGCCAACAACTTCCTCGGCCAGGAGCCGGGCAACGAAGCGGAGATCCAGCAGTTCTGCCAGCTGACCTACGACGTGAGCTTCCCGATGTTCGCCAAGATCAGCGTGGCCGGTGAAGACACCCACCCGCTGTACCAGCAGCTCACTGCCGCGCAGCCGCAGGCGATCGGCGAAGGCCCGCTGCGCGAGCGTCTGGCCAGCAAGGAGATTCCGATCCACCCGGCACCGGCGGTGCTGTGGAACTTCGAGAAGTTCCTGGTGGGTCGCGATGGCAAGGTCATCGCCCGCTTCGCCCCGGACGTTGCCGCCGATGATGCGCGCCTGCGCGAAGCCGTCGAGGCGGCGCTGGCGGCCTGATCGGCCGGGGTCGGATCCCTTTCCACGGGAAAGGGCTCCGACCCGACCCACAGCGCCCAAAAAAAACCCCGCCGAGGCGGGGTTTTTCTCATGCGTTGCCGGCAGCGGTCAGTTGGTCCACTGCGGCATCGGCATCGCATCGACCGGGATCGGCGAGTTCGCATCGTCGCTGCCACGCTCGCGCTTGCCGCGCAGGTCGTTCTCGATCTGGTAGTTGCGGCGCTGCATCCAGGCATCGCGGACCAAGGCGTATTCGTCCACCGCGGTATCGCGCAGGTCGTCGATCGCCAGCAGCTGCGCGCGGGTGTCGACCAGCTGCAGGCCCTGCAGGCCGATGCGGTACTTGTCGCTCTCGATGCGGCGGATCGGCGACAGCGGGATGTCACCGGCCAGGCCGAACACATCACGCACGGTGCGCGGGCCGAAGAACGGCAGTTCCACGTAACGCGAACGACGCCAGCCCCAGGCACCCAGGGTCTGCCCGAAGTCCTCGTTGCGACGCGGCACCATCGCCTTGCTGGCCGGGTCGAACAGGCCACCGACGCCCAGCGTGCTGTTCATCAGGAACCGGCCCAGGCTGTCCCAGGCATCGGCCGGACGGCCCTGCAACAGCTGGTTGGTGATGGTCAGCGGCGCGCGCAGGTTGCTGAAGAAGTTGCTTACGCCGGTACGGGCAAAGCGCGGCACCACGTGGGTATAGGCGGTCGCCAGCGGACGGGCGATACCGCGGTCGACCGCATTGTTGAACCCGTGCACCTTGCGGTTGAACGGTTCCCACGGGTCGTACGCGGTGGTGTTGGTGGTGCTGCCGTTGGCGCCGTACAACGCGTCGAAGTCGTCATCGCCGCCCGGAGCGGCGGCAGCGGTGTCATTGCCGGTTGCACCCTGCGAAGCGGTAGCCGGTGCTGGCGAGGCTGCAGCAGGTACGGGGGCGTCGGCAACGGCGCTCGCCGCAGGTGCATCGGCACCAGCTGCGCTATCGACGGGGGCGGTACTCGTCGCCGGCACCACGGTGTCGGCCACCGGCGCGTCGCTGCGTGCCGGCTTGCCGGCACAGGCGCTGAGCGCGGCGGCCAGGAGGATCAGAGGGAAAACGCGCACGACGTTCATGTCAGCTCGCAGCAGAAGTAGCGTTGAAGTCCAGGTCGGGCGACAGCCGGTAGGCCGCGCTCAGTTCGTTGTAGCCGGCGGGGGCGCCGGAGATCGTCAGCGGATGGCCGCCCTGGCGCGCGCGCGCGGCCAGCTCGGCCAGCAACGCCAGGCCGGCGCTGTCCACGCGCTCGACCTCCGCCAGTTCCAGCCGCGACAGCTGCGCCGGCAGGGCCTGCAGTTGCGGCCACAGCGCGATCACCGCTGCACGGTCGAGCACCCCGCGCAGGCGCAGGGTGTCACCTTCCAGCAGCGCCAGCGCCTTATTTGCCATTGCCGGCCGGCCCGGCCTGCATGCTGCCGCTGCGCAGATCGTTGGCCACCTGCTTGATGCCCTTCTGGCGCAGCGGGGCATCGAACTGGTTGCGGAAGGTCTGCACGTAGGAGATGCCTTCGATGTTCACGTCGAAGATCTTCCACTGGCCGCCTTCATTGCGCATCCAGTACTCGACCGGCGTCGGCTCGCTGCCGGCACGCACCAGCTCGGTGCTCACGCGCACGCCGCGGTTGCCCGGCAGCGGGCTTTCGCCCTTCAGGCGGAAGCTCGGCTTGCCCTGGATGTTGAGCAGGGTCGAGCCATAGCGCTGCATCAGGTTGTCGGCCATCGCATTGGCGAACAGCTTGATGTCCGCGTCAGCGGCGCCCCGGGCATGCGTGCCCAGCACCAGGCGCGCGGCATAGTCGCGGTCGAAGGTGCGGTTAAGCTCGCTGTCGATGTAGCTGCGCAGGCTGGCCGGGTTGCCGCTGAATTCGGCACGGCGCTGCTGCAGGGTGTTGAGGATGCGGGTGCTGGCGTCGATCACCACCTTGCCGGCCTGGCCCTGGGGGGCGGCGGCAGCGGGGGCGGCGGCCTGCGCCTGGGCCAGGAACGGGGTGGCCAGCAGCAGCGACGAGGCGAGCAGGGCCGGGATCAGTTTCATCTTCATGGTTGCGGTTCCGTTGCAGGCGCCTGCGCGCCATCGTTGGGCTTCGGAGCAGCGCCGCCACCGGCGCCGCCACTGAACATGTATTTGCCGACCAGCTGGATCAGGTCCACGGCCGGCTGGGTGAAGACGATCTCTTCGCCGGGCTTCAGCACGTCCGGATCGCCGCCGGGCTGCAGACCGATATAGCTCTCACCGAGCAAACCACTGGTGAAGATGCCGGCCGAGGTGTCCGCCGGCAGATCCTTGACCTTGCTGTCCATGCGCAGGGTCACGATCGATTCGAACTTCACCGGGTCCAGGTCGATCGCCGCGACCTGGCCGACGGTGACACCACCGATCTTCACCGGCGCCTGCTTGCGCAGCTGGCCGACCTGGGAGAAGCGGGCCTTGAGTTCATAGCCTTCGCCACCCCAGCTCCAGCGCTGGTTGGTCGAGGCGACGGCCAGCACCATCAGCGAGGCCAGGGCCAGCAGCAGAAAAGCGCCGACGGAGAATTCGAGTCTGGGACCGCGGATGGCCATGTGGATTACCTGATCAGTCGTGGTGGCCGCGCGCCGATGCGCGCCGCCGATGGAGGGGTTAGGTGAACAACATTGCCGACAGCACGAAGTTGAACATCAGCACCAGCAGCGAGGCGTTGACCACAGCACGGGTGGTGGCGACGGAGGTGCCTTCGATGGTCGGTTCAGCGTGGAAACCGACATAGGCGGCAACCAGTGCGGCGGTGCCGCCGAAGATCGCCGACTTCAGCATCGCCACGCCGAAGTCGTCCCAGAAGTCCACGCTGCCACGCAGCGCCGACCAGAACACGCCGTTGTCCAGGCCCAGCACGTGCACAGCTTCGAAATAGCTGGCGCTGATCGCCAGCGAACAGAAGATGCCGGTCAGCAGCGGCACGGTCAGTACCGCCGCCCAGAAGCGCGGCGCCACGGCCTTGGCTACCGGGTCGATCGCCATCAGTTCCAGCGCCTTGATCTGGTCGGTGGCGCGCATCAGGCCCAGTTCCGCGGCGATCGAGCTGCCGGCGCGGCCGATGAACAGCAGCGCGGTCAGCACCGGTGCCAGTTCGCGGTACAGCGACAGGCCGAGCAGGGTCGACAGCGCGTCGGCCGCACCGAAGGTGGTCAGCGTGCGGTAGCCCTGCAGGGTCAGCACCAGGCCGACGAAGGCGCCGCCCACGGCGATGATCGGCAGCGAGCGCGCACCGATCTTGTAGATCTCACGGGTCAGCTCGGCCAGGAAATCACGGGTCGGCAGCGAACCCCGCAGCACGGTCAGCGAGAACAGACCGGCGCGACCCAGCGAGCGGGTGGCTTGCACGAACGGCATCAGGCAACCCTCGCACGCGGTGCGGCATCGAATGGAATGGGACCGTCGGGCTGGCCGTGCAGGAACTGACGCAGCAGCGGGTCCTGGCTGGATTGCAGCGCCTCCGGCGTGCCCTGGAACACGATGCCGCCGTTGGCGATCGCGATCACCTGGTCGCAGATCGGCAGGGTCTCGTGCACGTGGTGGCTGACGATGATGCTGGTCAGGCCCAGGCTGTGGTTGAGGCGCTGGATCAGGCTCATGATCACCCCCGAGGCGATCGGGTCCAGCCCGGTCAGCGGCTCGTCGTAGATCATCAACGGCGGGTCCAGGGCCAATGCACGGGCCAGTGCCACACGGCGGGCCATGCCACCGGACAGCTCACGCGGCCAGGCATCGGCGGCAGCCAACAGGCCGACCGAATGCAGCTTCATCTGCACCAGCCGGCGCAGCACTGGTGCCGGCAGGCGGGTGTGGGTGCGCAGCGGCAGGGCGACGTTTTCGGCCACGGTCAGGTCGGTCAGCAGGCCATTGCCCTGCAGCAGTACGCCGACGCTCTTGCGCATCTCCAACAGTTCGGCGGTGCGCAGCGGGATCGGCTTGCCGAACAGGGTGATGTCGCCTGTAACCGGGCGCAGTTCGCCGGTCAGCGCCGCCAGCAGGGTCGACTTGCCGCTGCCGGACGGACCGAGCACGGCAGTGATGCTGCCCTTGGGCACCTGCAGCGAAACGTCGCGCAGGATCGTGCGCCCGCTCCGGTCGATGCGGACGTTGGACAACTGCACCAGACTGGGAGTGGAAGCCGACATGGGCACCCTTAACGTTTTTTCGACATTGAAGCATCGGGTCAGACTGCTGAACATAAGCAGACTGGACGGTCCAGTATTGTTGCACGGCCAGACCGCCGCCAGACCGGGACAATTCCTGAGACGGCCGGAACAATCCGTCGCGATCACCGCCCCCGGCCTTGAATACGACCGGGTGTGCTGCACACTGTGCACGATGAGTGACCCGGGCAGCGATTTCCGCCTCTACCATTCCAATTCGCTGGACGTGCTGGCTGCCCTGCTGGCGCGCAATGTGCGTGTGCCGGTGCCGGGACAGCCGCTGCTGGCGCCGGAGGTGGTGCTGATCCCGCAGGTGGCGATGCGGCGCTGGCTGCAGGCAACCCTGGCTGCCGAGTATGGCGTGGCCGCCAATCTGGAATTCCTCACCCCCGGTGAGTTCGTTGCCCGTGCATTGAACGCCAATGTCGATGGCGAAGCCGACGACCTGGACGCGGCCGCCCTGCATTGGCGCCTGTACCAGGCCCTGCGCGACCCGGACCTGCTGGCGCAGCCCCCCATGCGTGCGCTGCAGTCCTATCTTGCCGGTGCCGACGCGCTCAAACCCTGGGCTCTGGCCGGCGAACTGGCTTCGGTGTTCGAGAAGTACCAGGCCTGGCGTCGCGACTGGCTGCTGCGCTGGGAAGCCGGCGCCGATGCGGCCGATCCGCAGGCCATCCTGTGGCGCAGCATCGCCGCTGGCCATGGCTACCGCGCGCGCCGCATCCAGGCCTACCTGGACCGCTTCGAGGGCGCCGCCCAGCCGCTGCCGAAGGGACTGCCACCGCGGATGTCGGCGTTTGCCACGCTCAACATCTCGCCCGACGTACTGCGGGTGATGGCCACCCAGTCGCGGGTGGGCGAACTGCATTTCTATCTGCCCACCCCGGTGCAGTCCTACTGGGGTGACCTGCAGACCCTGGCAGAGCGCCTGCGCAGCGGCGCGCCGGACCCGTTCGGCGAGGCCGCCGGCGAGAACCGCCTGCTGGAAGCGTGGGGTGCGGCCGGCCGCGACTTCATGGCGGTGCTGGGCAGCTACGAAGTGGTGCATCCGGCCGGTGAGATCGCCGCCTATTCCGACCCCGAAGAAGATACGCGGCCGACCATGGACCAGGGCGGGCTGTCCGACAGCCTGCTGCACCGCCTGCAGCGCGACCTGTTCCACCGCCGCGCATTGCCCTCGGGCGAACTGCGCGACGGCCTGCGCAGCGACGACCCGAGCCTGCAGGTGCATGCCTGCCACACCCGCCTGCGCGAGCTGCAGGTGCTGCACGACCAGCTGCGCAGCCTGCTGCAGGACCCGCGCTTCGACCCGCCGTTGCAGGCGCGCGAGATCGCCGTGCTGGCGCCGGACATCGATCCGTATGTGCCCTATCTGGAAGCGGTGTTCGGCGGACGTGGTGGCGACGACGAGCACATTCCCTACGCGCTGGCCGACAGCAGTCCACTGGCCGGCGAGCCGCTGGCCGATGTGTTCGTGCACTTGCTCGGCCTGCCGATTTCGCGCTTCGGCCTGAACGAGGTGCTGGACCTGCTGGCCAGTGCGCCGCTGGCCGAGGCGGCGGGGCTGGAAGCGGTCGACTTCGATCGACTGCATGGCTGGCTGCAGCAGGCCGGCGCACGGTGGGGCCTGGATGCCGACCATCGCGACCAGCTGCAGGCCCCCAGCGATGACGCCTACACCTGGCAGTTCGCGCTGGATCGCCTGCTGCTGGGCCACGCCACCGGCAGCGAGGTGGACCTGGCCGGGGTGGCACCGTGGATCGAACTGGAAGGCGGGGCGCTGGATGCGCTGGACCGGCTGCTGCGCCTGCTGCGCGTGCTGGCCGTCTACCAGCGTCGGCTCGGCGAGCTGTTGACCCCGGCACAGTGGCGGCAACGCCTGCTGTCGCTGCTCGATGCGCTGCTGCCGACGCCGCCCAGCTCTCCCAACAGCCAGCGCGCGCTGGAACGCCTGCGCAAGCTGCTCAACCAGTTCGCCGAGGATGCGTACAAGGCCGGGTTCGCCGACGGCGTGCCGCCGGAGGTGGTGCGTGCGCACTTCGCCGGTGCCCTGGCCGAGGCCGATACACGGGCGCCACTGCTGACCGGTGGCATCAGCTTCGGCCGCATGGTGCCGATGCGCCTGCTGCCGTTCCGGGTGATCTGCGTGCTCGGCCTCAACGATGGTGATTTCCCGCGTCGTGACCCGGCCGCCGGCCTCAACCAGCTCACCGCCGAACTGGATACGCCGCGCCGCCGCCCGGGCGACCGCTCCACCCGCGAAGACGATCGCTTCCTGTTCCTGCAGCTGTTCGCTGCGGCGCAGGACGTGTTCTACCTCAGCTATCTCGGCGCAGACCCGCGCGATGGCAGCGTGCGCGAACCTTCGGTGCTGGTCAGCGAACTGATCGATGCCGCTGCGGCCTATCACCTGGATCCGGCGGCCGCTACGCGGGACTTCACCGTGCGCCACGCGCTGCAGCCGTTCTCGCCGGCCGCCTTCGGTGATGGCGACCCACGCCGCTTCAGCTACCGCCGGCAGTGGCATCCGGCCGCCGGGCGACTGGGCGGGCAGCGCGGCGGCCTGCTGCCGTGGTTCGACACCGCACTGCCGCCACCGGCGGATGACGCAGTGGAAGAAGAGGTCTCGCTGGAGAGCCTGCGTCGTTTCCTGTGCGATCCGGCCGGCCAGTTCCTCGCGCAGTCGATGGGCCTGCGCCTTGCTGACGATGTGGAAGACGTCGACGACCTGGAACCGCTGGTGCTGTCCTCGCGCGGGCCAGAGAAGCGCAGCGTGCAGCTGGCCGTGGTGCAGGCCACCCTGGCCGGCGACAGCGAGCCGCTGTACCCGCGGCTGCGCGCACGCGGGCTGCTGCCGTCGGGCATCCTCGGCGAGCGCCAGTTTGAAGTTGAGCAGCTCAAGACCCGCCCGTACGCCACGGCCATGCTGGGCTGGTTGCAGGGCACGCCATTGGAGAGCCGCCGCTATGAAGTGGAGATCGACGGGGTACGCCTGCATGGCCGGGTCGGCGATCGCCATCCCGAGGGCCTGGTGCGCCTGCGCGCTGGTGCGCTGAACGGCAACGCGGTGATCCGCCAAGGGCTGGACTGGCTGTTGGCCAACGCCGCCGGCGATGCCTTGCCGCTGGTGCAGTTCCACGACGGTGGTGATGCTGGCCCCGGTCCGCATGCCTTGCCTGCCCTGACCGTGCCCGCAGCCCGCGCGGCATTGCGCGCGCTGCTGCAGCTGCGCCAGCGCGGCCTGCGCGAGCCGCTGCGATTCGCGCCCTACACCGGCTGGGTGCTGTTCAACGCGCCGGTGGAAAAGCAGCGCAGCGAAGGCTGGAAACAATGGCATGGCAGCGATCGCACCTGGGGTGAAGCCAACAGTGATGCCTGGCAGCTGCTGCTGCGTGGCGCCGACCCGTTCGCCGACGACGCCAGCTACGCCGATCTGCTGCGCAACAGCCAGGTGGTCTTCAGCGCCGTGCGCGAAGGCCGCAGCTTCGGCAACGATCCACAGGCAGGCCACGCATGAGCCGCGTTGCCGAGGGCCCTTTCATCGACACGCGTTTCCCCGACCCTTACCTGGCATTGCCGCTGCATGGCACGCGACTGATCGAAGCCAGCGCCGGCACCGGCAAGACCTTCACCCTGGCAACGCTGTTCACCCGTCTGGTGGTCGAGCAGGGCCTGCGTATCGGCCAGATCCTGGCGGTGACGTTCACTGACGCTGCCACACAGGAGCTGCGCAAGCGCATCCGTGAGCGCCTGGCCCTGGCCGCACGCCTGGTCGATCTGCCGCCCGGCGAAGATGAAACGCCCGACGCGGCGCTGACCCGGCAGGTGCTGCAACGCCATCTGCAGGACGGCACGGAAAGCACCAAGGCGTTGAAGCGGCGCCTGCAGGTGGCTGCCGATGAAATCGACCTGGCGGCGATCTTCACCATCCACGGCTTCTGCACCCGCGTGCTGCGCGAACATGCGCTGGAGAGCGGGCACACCTTCGACCCGCCGGAACTGCTGGCCAGTGATCGCGAACTGCTGGAAGAACTGGCCGCTGATCTCTGGCGCGTGCATGCCAACGACCCGGCCACGCTGGAGCCGTTGACTTGGCTGTGGTCCACCCCGGATGCGCTGGCGGCTGACCTGCGCGCGCTGCTGGCTTCGCCCCCCCTGCACCCGCGGCCTCAGCCGCTGGCGCTGGACGACCCGCACCCGGCCCTGCAGGACGCGGCGGTGGAGCTGTCGATGGCCGTGCGCGAGCATGGTGAGCGCTTCTTCCTGGACCTGTGCGAAGCGGTCGACAACAAGTGGATCAACGGCGTCTCCTACAAGCTGGGCTGGCTGCACCCGCTGGGTCGCCAGCTGTTGGGCTGGGCCGAGCGCGGCGATGCAGCCGAACTGCTGTCCAGCGACCGCCTGCCTGCGCTGCTGCCCGATGCGCTGGTTGCCAAGACCAACAAGAAGTTCCCGGACCGCACGCCAGCTTCGCCGCTGCAGGCACCGCTGGCGCGCTATGTCGCATTGCTCGCCGAGCGTGAACAGTGGCTCCGGGCCAGTGCGCTGAACTTCCTGCACGCGTTGCGCGAGGATGCGACCGAGCGCCTGGCGGCCCTGAAGCGCCTGCGCCGTGTGCAGACCTATGACGATCTGATCGACGGCGTCGCCCGCGCGCTGGAAGGTCCGCAGCGGCTGGCCCTCGTGAAGCAGCTGCGCGCGCAGTACCGCATCGCCCTGGTCGATGAATTCCAGGATACCGATGACCGCCAGTGGGGCATCTTCCATACCGTGTTCGGCGCCTCGCCGGAGGTGGACGAACTGGGTCTGCAACCGGCGTTGTTCCTGATCGGTGACCCCAAGCAGGCGATCTACGGCTTCCGCGGCGGCGACATCCATACCTACCTGAAAGCCAAGCAGGTGGCCGAGCAGGCGCCGGCGCTGGACCAGAACTTCCGCTCGCGCCCGGCCGTGCTGCGCGCGCTGCAGGCGCTGTACGACAACGCGGGCGAAGATGCCTTCCTCGAACGCGACATCCAGTTCGAACCGGTACGCCCGGGTGGCGTGCGTACCGACGAGGATTACCTGCGCGATGGCCGGGCCGCACCTGCACTCACCCTGCGCCTGCTGCGCAGCGACGGCGAAAAAGCCTTCGGCGCCGATGCCTCGCGCGATGCGGCGACCCAGGCCTGCGTGGCCGCGATCCACCAGATCCTGCTGGAGGCGCGTGCCGGCACCGCGCTGCTGCGCGGGCGTCCGCTGCAGCCCGGTGATATCGCCGTGCTGGTGCGCTCGCACCGCGAAGCCACGCTGGTGCAGCGCGCGCTGGCCGCCGTCGGCATTCCCGCAGTGGCGGCCGGCAAGCAGAGCCTGTTCGCCACCAGCGAGGCCCGTGACCTGCGTGCGTTGCTGCTGGCCCTGCTGCAACCGGCCGACGAAGGGCGCCTGCGCACCGCATTGGCAACCGTGCTGCTGGGCCAGCGCGCAAGCGCGATTGCCAGCATGGAGCGCGAAGGGGACCTGCAGCGCGGGTTCCAGGCGCAGCTGCTGCACTGGCGCGAACGCTGGCAGCGCGGCGGACCGTTCGCGGTGGTTGCCGACGTCTGCGCGGCGCAGGGCGAGCGACTGCTGGCGCTGATCGATGGCGAGCGGCGCCTGACCAACTACCTGCAGTTGGGCGAACTGCTGCAGGAAGCCTCGGCGCAGGCACTGGGCATGCACGGCCTGCTGGACTGGCTGCAGGGGCAGATGGCCAACGCCGACCAGGACGATGAGCAGCAGCTGCTGCGCTTGGAGTCCGATGCGCGGCGGGTGCAGATCATCACCCTGCACAAGAGCAAGGGCCTGGAATATCCGCTGGTGTTCCTGCCGTTCGTGGGTATCGATGGCGGCGCGCCGAACACGGCCACTCACTGCACCGTGCACCTGCAGGGCGAGCGCCAGCTGCACTGGAAGCTGGACAAGGACGACGCCTGGGAAGCGGCCAGCAGCCAGCGCGAGCGCGAACAGCGTGCAGAAGACGCGCGCCTGCTGTACGTCGGCCTGACCCGCGCCGAGCATGCGCTGTGGATCGCCACCGGCGATCTGGCTGGCCACGCGAAAACCCGCCTGGCCCCGTTGCTGGGCGATCTGCAGGTGCTGCGCGCGCATGCGGACGTGGAGCTGGATGACAGCGCGTTGCCGGGCCGTCTGCCGCAGCTGCTGGCCGAAACCGAAGGTGAGCTGCCCGCGGTGCGTGCATTGACCCGCCGTGTGCCACATGACTGGTGGGTCTACAGCTTCACCCAGCTGGCGCATGCCGACGCTGGCAACGGCGACGATATCGAAGCTGCGGCCACCGAACTGCCGGCACCGGCTGCCGATGAACCCGCCGGTGCCGAGCTGCCGCTGGAACCGGCACTGCCGGAAGCCGCTGCGGAAGACACGGCACTTCCTGATCCACGCTTCATGGGCAGCCGCTTTGGCAATGTGCTGCACGATGCGCTGGAGAACGTCGATTTCGCACTGTGGACCGGCTGGCAGCCGCAGCAACCGGCACCGGAAGGGCAGGCCGACGTGCTGCGCCGCTCGCTGCATGACGAAGGCTATGCCGACGAGGATCTGGATGACGGCGTGGCGGTGCTGGTGCCGTTGGTGGGCCATACCCTCACCGTGCCGCTGCCCGAAGGTGGTGCGCTGTGCAGCGTGCCCGAGCACGAGCGCCGCGCCGAGATCGAGTTCCACTTCGCCATCGAACCGACCGCGGTACCGGTGCTGCTGCAACTGCTGCACGACCACGGTATTTCCAGCGCGCGGCGCGGCTTTGGCCTGCGCAGAAGGCTGGAAGGCCTGATGACCGGCAAGATCGATCTGACCTACGTGCGTGATGGCCGCTGGTATGTGCTGGACTACAAATCAAACCGGCTGCCAGGCTACAGCCCGGACCTGCTGGAGATCGCCATGCGCCACAGCGAGTACGACCTGCAGGCGCTGATCTACACCGTCGCACTGCATCGCTGGCTGCGTTTCCGCCTGGGCGCGGCCTACGACTACGCGCGCGACATGGGCGGTATCCGCTATCTGTTCTGCCGGGGCCTGGAGGTTGCCGGCAACGGCGTGCACGTGCAGCGCTTCGCACCGGAACTGGTGGATGCGCTGGATGCCTTGTTTGCCGGCGGCGAAGCGGCCCAGGCCGATATGGCGGCGCGCGCGCGCGGAGAAACCGCATGAGCCTGCTGCGCGATCTGCATCGCAGTGGCCAGCTGCGCACCCTGGACCACGCCCTGGCCACCAGCCTCAAGCGCCTGCGCGAGGACACCCCGGACAGCGTGGCGCTGGCGGCCGCACTGGCCTCGCTGGCCGTGGCGCACGGGCACGCTGGCTTCGATCCACGCCACCCACAGCGCCTGATCGACGGCGTGCCAGCATGGCCCGAGCCTGCGCAGTGGCTGGCGCAGCTGCAGGCCTCGCCCTGGGTAGCGACGCCGCAGGACGCCTGCGTCGCCGCCGTGGAGGCACCGCTGGTGCTGGAGAACGGCCTGCTGTACCTGCGCCGTTACCGCGAGTACGAGCAGCAGCTGGCGGTCGGCCTGCAGCGCATCGGCCGCCATCCGCTGCCCGCACCGGACATGGCTGCCGTGGCGCCGCTGTTCGCGCGCCTGTTCCCGCAGGCCGCCACCAGCGAAGACCAGCAGGCACGCGCGGCCGGCGTGACCCTGCGCCACCCGCTGGCCCTGGTCACCGGCGGCCCCGGTACCGGCAAGACCACCACCATCGCCCGTCTGCTGCTGCTGTTGGCCGCACAGGCGCTGCATCAGGGTCTGCCCGTGCCCAAGGTAGCGCTGGCTGCACCCACCGGCCGCGCTGCCGAGCGCATGGCCGAAAGCCTGCGCCTGGCCGTACAGCGGCTGCAGGAGCAGGGGCTGGACCCGGCACTGTGCACTGCGCTGCCCAGCACCGGCACCACCCTGCATCGGCTGCTCGGGGTGATTCCCGATTCACCGCGCTTCCGCCATCACGCCGACAACCCGTTGCCGGTGGACGTGGTGGTGGTCGACGAAGCCTCGATGATCGACCTGCCGTTGATGGCCAAACTGGTCGATGCGATCGCCAGCGGCACCCGCCTGATCCTGCTCGGCGATCCCGACCAGCTGCCATCGGTGGAAGCCGGTGATGTGCTCAGCGCCATCCTGCGCGCCAGCGGCGATGGCATCGGCACCCGCGCCGACGACGCGCAAGCGCTGCATGGCCTGCTGGCACCGGCCACGCTGCAGCCGCAGGCAACACCGCGCGCGTTTGCTGGTCGGCGCGTGCAGTTGCAGCGTGGCTACCGGCAGAGTGATGCGCTGGACCTGGCACCGCTGGCGCAGGCCGTGCGCGGCGGCGACAGTGGCACCGCCCTGCGCCTGCTGCGCAGTGGTGAACTGGCCGGCGTCCGCTTCCATGAAGGCGAAGCCGATCCGTTGCGCAGCCAGCGCGAGCATCTGCTCGACCATTGGCGCGCGCTGGCCGACGCGGTCGATCCTGGGCAGGCGCTGCAGCAGGCCGGTCGCCTGCGCGTGCTGACCGCACTGCGCGAAGGCCCGCAGGGCGCGCGCGGCCTCAACAGCCGCATCGAACAGCTGCTGGCCGGCAACACCCCGGGCTACTTCCAGGGCCGGCTGCTGCTGATCACCGAGAACAGCTACCGCCATCGCCTGTTCAACGGCGATATCGGCATCTGCCTGCGCGATGGAAGCGGCGCGATGGTGGCCTGGTTCCCCGGCGAAACCGTCGACCAGCCGCGCGCCTTCCACCCGGCAGCGTTGCCTGCACACGAGAGCGCCTTCGCGATGACCGTACACAAGGCGCAGGGCTCGGAGTTCGATGAAGTGTGGCTGCAGCTGCCACGGCAGGACAGCCGCGTACTGTCGCGCGAGCTGGTCTACACCGGCCTGACCCGTGCCCGCCAGCGCCTGCAGGTAGCCGGCAGCGCCGACGTGCTGGAGGCAGCGTTGAAGCGGCATGCCAGTCGCCTCGGTGGATTGGCCTGGCGGCTGGGTGCGGAAGAAGTGCCCGACGAACCAACGCGCATCGAACAACCCACGGTGCAAGGCACGTTGTTCTGAATCGGGTGCGGTGCGCTTCCTGTAGAGCCGAGCCATGCTCGGCTGATAGGTCACGGAGCCGAGCATGGCTCGACTCTACAAAAGCGCACTTCTATTGTTTTGGAGTTCATCCACGCATGGCGTGGATCTACGCGATCAATACCAGTCCATCCGGATACACGATCGCCGCTTCGTCAGCACTGACATCGAAGAACCCCACGCCGTGCTTCTCGGCCAGGTCCTGCACCCGCCCATGCGCGCGCTCGGCCACCGAATACGCGAACGCGCCATAGATCACATGGTGGCCGACGCTGTACTCGGTCACTTCGGCGCGATCGTCATCGTCGTTGCTCAGCGGGCCGTTCATCGGCGGAAATTCCTGTGCCATCTCCGCGAACCACGCCTGCAACGCGGGGCTGCTGACCGCCGGGTCGTCGTACTCGTGGCGTTCATTCCACTGCGTCTGCTTCTCGAACCAGGCGATGAACGCCACCGCCTCGCGCGGGGCGACGCTGGCCTCGAACACCATCATGTCGTAACTCATTGGAGCTTCCTGCTGTCTGGGTGAAAAGCCGCCGGGCATGGCCCGGCGCTACCGGATGACGATGGTAGCGCCGGGCCATGCCCGGCGGATCGCATCAGACGGACGGCGCTGCGGCGTCCGCCAACCGCGGCGCCAGCGCCTTCGCTTCCGGGAACAGCGCGAACCGCAGGCCGATCAGGCCCATCAGCGCCTCATCGCGGGCCTTGCACGCCGCGACGCTGCCGACCCGCCCCAGGGACGTGTCCAGCCGCTCGCGCAGCGCCTCGGCAGCGGCGATCGGCCTGCGCGCGGCGATCTGCCGGCGGTAATGCGCGGCGATCTCTTCGAGGATGTGCTCGACCGCCTCGCGGCTGCGCTCGGGCAGCTCCAGCCGCGAGCGGCGCAATTGCAGGATGTTCAGGCCGATGCGGGCTTCGTTGAGCATGTCCACCGAGGCGATGTCGCTGCCTTCCGGGGTCGCCGCCAGGCGTGGTGCCAGCAGGCCGAGTAGGTCCAGCATGCGTGCGGCGAAGCGTTGGCGATCCTGTTGACCACGGCCTTCGGCCGCCTCGGCCAGGGTGGTCCAGCCCTGCCGTACCAGCCGGCGCGCGGTCCATTCGGCACCCACCGAGCGGAACAACCGCGTCATCACCACCGCAAACCCAATGCCGATGAACATCGCGATCGACGAGTTGGCGAAGGTCTGGACGTTGGCACTGTAGGTGTTCTGCAGGCTCAGCAGCGCAGCCAGGTTGACCGTCAGCGGCAGCGCGAACAGCGCGCTCTTCGGGTGGTGCAGCAGCAGGCCCAATGGCAGGAACACCACCGCCAGCACCAGCGCCAGCAGGCCGAAGTCGTGCACGGCGGGGAACACGCCAAACAGGTACACGCCGGCCACCAGCGACGCCACCATTGCCCACACCAGGAACGAGACCATGCTCGGCGCGGGGTCATCCTGGGCAGCAAAGAAGGCGGCGGTCACTGCGGCCATCATCGCGCCGTTGCCACCGCCCTCCCAGCCCAGGCCGATCCACAGCACGCAATAGCTCATCAGCGCCACGCCGGCACTGAGTGCGGAGAACATCGCCATGCCGTAGTCCACGTGCTTGTCGGTGGCGGTGCGTTCGGTGCGGATGCGGTAGTGCGCGCGGTCCAGTGGCGCGGTGCCCTGGTCGATCGCGTGCTGCAGGGTGCGGCAGTCCTGCCACAGGTCCACCAGCTCTTCCAGGCGCAGCAGCAGGCTGGCCAGCTGCAGGTGCTGCAGATCGCGGTCCACCTGTGGCTTCAGCGCACTGATGCGTGCGCGCAGGCGCGCGTAGTCGCTGGCACTGGACGGCGTATCGATCCAGTCGTGGATGTCATCGACCAGCGTCGGCAGGCCCTCGGGCAGGGTCTGTCCATCGCTGCGCAGCGCGCTCAGGCGATCGGCGATCGATGACAGCACCGGCAGCAGCAACAGCATGCGCTCGCGCAGGCGCTCCATCGACACCGCCGCACCGGCGTGGCGCGGGTCATCGCGGCGCAGGAACTCGATCAGTGCCTCGAACTGCACCAGGTCGGCGGCCAACCGGTTGCGCGGCGCATGCGCACGGCCGCGTTCTAGGATCTGCCGACACCACTGCGCCGCGTCCTCCATCCAGTTGCCGATGCGCGCGCCCAGCATCGGCCGCACCGAGGCCGGAAACAGCAACGAAGCAAACAGCACCGCCACTACCGTGCCGAGGATGATCTCCTCGCTGCGCGCCACCACGGTGTCGAAGATCGTCTCCGGTGAGGTCACCGCCGGAAAGCCGATGAACGCGGTGGTGTAGCCGGCCAGCAGGAACGCGTAGCCGCGCGGGCCTCGGTTGAGCAGGGCCAGGAACAGGCAGCCGGCCAGCCAGATCGACATCGCCGCGCTCAGCACCAGGGGTGTTTCCACCAGCGCGGGCAGCATCAGCAGGGTGGCCAGGCCGGCGGCCAGCGTGCCGAGGATGCGGTACACGCCCTTGGCCCGGGTCGGGCCCAGCAGCGGCTGGCTGACGATGTACACCGTGCCCATCGCCCAGTACGGGCGCGACAGGTTGCCGGCCATGGCGATGTACAGCGCGACGATCGCCGCCAGGTAGGTCTTGATCGAGAACAGCCAGGCCTGGCGGTCGGTCAGCCCGTTCATCGCTTACCTCGCCGCCGTCGGCGCAGCCGTGGCAGCGGCACTGTCCTGCCAGCCACCGCCCAGTACCAGGAACAGGTGGATCTGGTCGCGCGAGACCTGTGCTTCGGCCGCGGCCAGGGTGGCATCGCTGCTGGCCAGGCTACGGTCGGCATCCAGGCTCGACAGGTACGGCGTGCGGCCGCCCTGGTACAGCCGGCGGTTCTGCTCTGCGGCCAGCGCGGCCTGCTCCTGCGCCACCTTCAACGACTGCAGGCGGCGCAGATCCTGCGCATAGCGGTCCAGCGCGGTCTGTGTTTCGCGCAGCGCCTGCAGCACGGCATGGTCGAACTCGGCCAGCGCTGCATCGGCGCCAGCCTCGGCGGCGTGGATGCGTGCATGCGTGCCCGAGGACGGCAGCGTCCACGAGATCAGCGGGCCGAACGACCACTGCTGGGTCATCGGCTGGCCGAAGTCTTCCAGCAGGCCGGCGGCGCCGACCGAGGCGCCCAGGCGGATGTCCGGGTACAGCTCGGCAGTAGCGACACCAATCCGCGCGGTGGCCGAGGCCAGCTTGCGTTCGGCCTGGCGGATGTCGGGACGGCGCTGCAGCAGTGCGCGGCCATCACCGACCGGAAGCGGCTGGGCGAGGGTCGGTGCATGCGCGCAGTCGATCACCCCGGCCGGCAGTTGGCCCGGGGTCTGCCCAAGCAGTGCCGCCAGCGAATAGGCGGCGGCCGAACGCTGCGCCTGCAGCGGAGGCAATGCAGCTTCCAGCAGCGCGACCTGGGCATTGGCGCGCGCCAGCTCCGGCGGCGTGCCGCGGCCTGCGCTGATCAACCGCTGGGTGACCGAGCGGCTGCGCTGCTGCAGCTGCAGCGAGTGCTCGGCTACATGCAGCTCATGGTTGGCGTGGCAGATCTCCAGGTAGCTGTCGGCCACCTCGGCCACCACGCTCACCTGGGCCAGGTCACGTGCGGCGGCTACCGACTGTTCATCGGCGCGCGCCGCTTCGGCACCGCGCTTGAGCTTGCCGAACAGATCGAACTGGTAGCTGACCGCGAACTTGCCGTCGGCCAGGTTGATCACCGGCAGCTCGTGCTCCTGCAGGAACGATTCGGCCGACAACAGTGCGCGGCTGACACCGGCTTCGGCCTCGTACTCGAAGCCACCGGCGTCCATCGCCTGCTCGTACACCGCCGCAGCGCGGCGCAGGTGCGCATCGGCGGCCTTCAGTTCGACGTTGTCGCGCAGCGCCTGGGTGATCAGCCCGTCCAGCACCGGGTCGTTGTACAGCGACCACCAGCGCGCCGGCAGCGCCTGGTTGGCGGCTACCTGCGGATTCTGGGTGTCGATGAACGCGGCATTCGCCTGCGGCCGCTTGAACACCGAGCCTTCCGGCAATGCATAGTCCGGGCCGACGGTCTTGCACGCGGCCAGGCTGGCCAGGGCGACGATCAGGCCAAGGCGGGGCAGGGCGGTGTTCACAGGCCCGCCTGTGTCGGCGAGCCACCGGCCTTCTTGTTCTGCACGTGGCGGCCGGTGTCCACGGTCACTGTGGCAGTGCGCCCGGCGATCAGTTCCACGCCGGCAGGCACCTCGTCGATGGCGATGCGCACCGGAATGCGCTGCGCCAGCCGCACCCAGTCGAAGGCCGGGGTCACGTTCGGCAGCAGGGTGCTGCCGTTGCTGCGGTAGCGATCCTCGATGCCGGCGGCGATGCTTTCTACATGGCCGTGCAGGGGGGTGTCCTCGCCCATCAGGCGGATGTCCACGCGCTGCCCCGGGGCTACGCCGCGCAGGCGGGTTTCCTCGAAGTAGCCATCGATGCGGAACGAACCGGTATCCAGCAGCGCCAGCACCGGCTTGCCGGCCACCACGTAGTCGCCCACGCGCATGGTGCGGTCGTTGACCCGGCCATTGGCCGGCGCACGCACTTCGGTGCGGGCCAGGTTGAGTTCGGCCAGGTCCACCGCGGCCTGTGCGGTGGCCAGTGCAGCCTGTGCAGCCTGCAGCTTGGCCCGGCGCACTTCGGCATCCTCGGCGGCAACCAGATCCTGCAGGCTGCGGTCGCGGCCGATCTCGCGGCGCAGCTGCGTCACCGAGGCCTGGCGCTCAGCCAGGCTGGCGCGGCTCTGCTCCAGCGCGATGCGGTAGCGTGCGCGGTCGATCACGAACAGCAGATCGCCCTTCTTCACTGCCTGGTTGTCGGCCACCTGCACCGTTTCGACCAGGCCGGACACATCCGGCGCCACCTGCACCACATCGGCGCCGACGTGCGCATCGCGCGTCCACGGCTCATCCATGTAGTAGACCCACAGCTGGCGCAGCACCAGCAGGGCGACGATCACGGCTGCGCAGGTGAGCAGCACCGGCAGGGTCTTCTTCACGATCTTGTTCACGATTGCATCCAACGCAGGAGGTGGAACAGCAGGCCCAGCACGATTCCGTACAAAGCCAGGTTGAACAGCGCCGGGTGCCATACGTGGCGATAGGCGCCGGCACGCTGCAGCAGCGCGTGCAGGCCGCTGTTGACCAGGTAGGCCAACACCATCAACCCGAGCAGGGTCGGGACGAACACTCCGTGGAGACTGAATTCACCGGGCATCGGTAGGGGCGGGGGCGGTATGGGGAAGGGGAGGCGGAACAGAACAACGGCAACGGGCGAAAGCCGCTGGCGCATGCACGGCAGCGGCGGTGTTCACGGACAGCGGGCTTACGTGATGCGGTCGGCAGCCTCGGCCAGCAGGCGCCACGCCTTCAGTACGGCGTGCAGTTCATCCGTGGAAAGCTCGCCGAACACGTCCTGGCGCAGGCCGATCAACTGATCTTCCAGTTCGCGCACCAACGCCTGGCCTTCCTCGGTCAGCCACAGCAGGTTGGCGCGGCGGTCGCTGGCATCGCATTCGCGGCGGACCAGCCCACTGGCACAGAGCTTGTCCAGCAGGCGCACCAGCGACGGGCCTTCCATGCCCAGCTGCTGGGCCAGCGCGACCTGGCGGATGCCACCGCCGGAGCGGCCGATCATCAGCAGGGGCATGGTGCAGGCGGTGGAGATGCCGTAGCTGCCCAACCGGCTGTCGGCCAGGCGCTGCCACTGCCGCCCTGCGTACAGCAGGCCGGAGCTGAGCTGCATCTGCAGCACGGTGCGCTCGTCGAGGGGGCGGTCCATAAGTAATAGATAGGATACTACTAATTTCATTCCTATCAATAGGTTTTGCTGAATGGGTGGCGTGTATTGAGGAAAGCGTTGCGCCTGCCTTGTGTCGGGTGGGGCAGCGGGGGCCGGACGGTGCAGGACACGCCGTGAACCCATCCATGGGGGCTCGGCCACGGCATCCATGCCGTGGACGGTCCTGCACCGCCCGACCCCCGCTGCCCTCCCACCACCCCGCGGGCGCGGAGGGTTGGCTCTTTAAAGGCAAGGGCAGAAGCAGTGCGGACCAACGGTCCGCACCCACCAAGGCGGCGCGCGCAGTTTCCGAAGCCATGAACCCCAGCTTTTGACCCCCGCTTTCGGGCGGTCCGGCCGCGCCCGCAGGAAACCGTCAGGGAGCGGAAAGGGCGGCAGGGCAGGACCGTGAGGCGCATGGATGCGCCGACCGAGCCCCCATGGATGGGTTCACGGCGTGTCCTGCCCTGCCGCCCTTTCCGCTCCAAACCGATAGCAGTCCGGCGCCGCGCGTCACCCCCGATGAACCATCCCCAGAGGACGACCCACCCCCCGGTCGGGTACGATGCTCGCCCCCCGTTCGGGCGCTGTATGCAATGAGCAAGAACAACGAAAAGGCCGCCCCGCAGGGCGATGTGACCCAGGTCCAGGCCGAGGATGCCGTGCGCACCCTGCTGCGCTGGGCCGGTGAGGACCCCACCCGCGAAGGCCTGCTGGATACCCCGCGCCGCGTGGCTGAAGCCTATGGCGACTGGTTCAGCGGCTACCGCGACGACCCGCGCGCCTACATGGAGCGCACCTTCGAGGAAGTGGCCGGCTACGACGAACTGATCGTCCTGCGCGACATCGAATACGAAAGCCACTGCGAGCACCACATGGCGCCGATCATCGGCCGCGTGCACGTCGGCTACCTGCCGGCAGGCAAGGTGGTGGGCATCAGCAAGCTGGCACGCGTGGTCGAAGCCTACGCCCGCCGCTTCCAGGTGCAGGAAAAGATGACCGCGCAGATCGCCCAGTGCATCCAGGATGTGCTGCAGCCGGTCGGTGTCGGCGTCGTCGTCGAAGGCGCCCATGAGTGCATGACCACCCGCGGCATCCACAAGCGTGGCGTCAGCATGGTCACCTCGAAGATGCTGGGCAGCTTCCGCGAGGACGCCCGCACCCGCGCCGAGTTCCTGCGCTTCATCGAAGTGGGCGGCAAGCGCTGAGCGCCGTCGCCTCCCGGTGGCGGCCCTGCGTGGCCGCCGCTTTCGCCGTGCCTGCGCCGCGCCTGCGTGCGCGCGCTGGCCGCCGCGCCCTTCGGACCGATCTCGCTGCATGAAGCACCGCGAACGCATCACCCGTTATCGCCACCTGCGCGAACAGCCGCAATGGAAGCTGCTCGCCGCCGACCACGCACCGGAAATCATCGGCCTGCTGCAGGGCCTGCTGATGGACGGCGATCGCACGTTGCCAGCGTCGGTCCTCAACGAGCGCCTGCAGCGCGCGCTGGACCAGCTCAACGGTGACGAGCTGTCGCGCGAGCTGCCGCGGACCGCGCAGGCCTATGTTGCCCATTGGCTGGCGCAGGGCTGGCTGGAACGCCGGCTGCCCGAAGGCGCCGACCAGGAGCAGTACGAGCTCTCGACCCAGGCGCTGCAGGCGATCCGCTTCGCCGACAGCATGGAGCAGGCCCGTGTGGCCGCCACCGAGAGCCGTCTGGCCCTGGTGATCGAACAGCTGTCGCAGCTGGCCGCGCAGACCGAGGCCGATCCGGATGCACGCCTGTCCGCACTGCGCGACGAGCGTGACCGCATCGATGCCGAGATCGCCCGTGTCGGCGCCGGCCGTGTGACCGCGCTGGATGGCAAGCGCGCGCTGGAACGTACGCGGCAGATCATCGGCCTGGCCGACGAACTGACCGAAGACTTCCGCCGCGTGCGCGACGACTTCGAACAGCTCAATCGTGATTTCCGCGAACGCATCATCGATGACGAAGGCGAGCGCGGCGACGTGCTGTCCAAGCTCTTCGAGGGCGTGGACGTGATCGGCGAGAGCGACGCGGGCCGTAGTTTCCAGGCCTTCTGGCGCCTGCTCAACGACGCCGAACAGAGCGCCCAGCTCGATGCCGCGCTGGAGACGCTGCTGGCCCGTGGCTTCGCCCGGCGGCTGGATCGCAACGAGCGCAATTTCCTGCGCGGCTTCACCAGCACCATGCTCGAGCGTGGTGGCCAGGTGCATGACGTGCTGCAGAACTTCGCGCGCAGCCTGCGCGGTTTCGTGCAGAGCCGTGGTTACCTTGAACAGCGCCGCCTCAACCAGTTGTTGAAACAGGCGCAGTCCGAAGCACTGGCGTTGCGCGATGACTTCCCGGCGCAGCGCGCCATCGGCCGCGACCTGCAGCTGACCACCAGCCGCCTGCGCTCGTGGTCGCAGTGGAAGCTGCACGACCCGCGCAGCGCCCAGGTCGATGGCAACGTCGAATACAACGATGCGGCCAGCATCAGCCTGGAAAGCGTGGGCGACCTGGTGGCGTCGTCGGAAATCGATTTCCGCACCCTGCGCCGCGACCTGCACGACCTGCTCGACAGGCAGCCGAAACTCAGCATCGCCCAGGCCCTGTCGCAGCGCGAAGCGCCGCAGGGGCTGGGCAGTGTCATCGGCTACCTCTCGCTGGGCACGCGCTTTGGCAGCGTGATCGCCGGCGAGCAGGAGCTTGCCGAATGGCGTGGTGGCGACGGCCAGATCCGTCGCGCCCGCATCCCGCTGGTTTGGTTTACCCAGGAGAGACGCCATGAGCTGGCATGAAGACCCCATCGACGCACCGCATGCCGACCTGGCCGAAGACGCTTACCAGGCCGAGCCGGTGACGACCGTGGCACAGCCCAAGCGTGGCAACGACGTCTACTACATGGGCGATACCGGCCGCCTGCCGCTGGATGCGCGTCGCGCGCTGTGCCAGCTGCTGATTGGTCCCAGCATCGACCAGTTGCGCCATGCCAAGCTGTGGCCGGCACTGATCCGCAGCGAAGCCGGCATCCGTTCGGCGCTGTCGGACCTGTTCCTGGAACTGGTGCTCGACCGTGACAGTGGTGTGGCGTTCACCCGCCAGGCCGATACCGAGGACGTTGATGCACCGGTACTGCTGCGCACCTCGCCGCTGACCTTCATCGATTCGGTGCTGCTGCTGTACCTGCGCCAGCAGCTGGGCGAAGCCGATGCACGCGGCAACCGCGCCGTGGTCGCCGACGCCGAAATGGCTGAAGCGCTGGCCATCTACGAGAAGAACCTGTCCACCGACCGCGCCGGTTTCAACCGCCGCGTCGCTTCGGCGGTGCAGAAGATGAAGGACAACCACATCCTGACCCGCCTCGGCGGCCAGGAAGACCGCCACGAAGTCTCGCCGGCGTTGAAGCTGCTGTTCTCCGCCGAAGACGTATCCCAGCTTTCGGCGGTCTACCGCCAGCTGCGCGAAACCCCGGCCGCTGAAGCCTGAGAGACCCGAGCACCGCATGGCCATTTCCAAGCACACTCCCGCCCTGTTCAACGACGGCCTGCCCGACCCGCGCCTGCAGCAGTTCCGCATGCGCCGCCTGCAGGTGCACAACTGGGGCACCTTCAACGGCCTGACCGAAGTGCCGATCGCCGAGCGCGGCTTCCTGTTCGTCGGCCGCTCCGGCTCGGGCAAGTCGACCCTGCTCGATGCCATGTCCGCACTGCTGACGCCCCCGGCCATCGTCGACTTCAACGCCGCTGCGCGTGAAGCCGAACGCAGCGGCCGCGACCGCAACCTGGTCTCCTACGTGCGCGGCGCATGGGCCGACCAGCAGGACAGTGGCACCGGTGAAATCGCCACCCAGTACCTGCGCAAGGGCGCAACCTGGACCGCGCTGGTGCTGGAGTACCGCGCTGGTGATGGCCGCGTGGTCAGCCTGGTGCGCCTGCTCTGGATCGCCGGCAGCAGCACCTCCGCCGGTGACGTCCGCAAGCACTACATGATCGCCGAGCGCCCGTTCGACATCGCCAAGGACCTCGGCGGTTTCGACCTGGATCTGCGCAAGCTCAAGCAGAAGCTGGCCGACGTCCATCACTTCGATACGTTCTCCGGCTACGCCGAACGCTTCCGTCATCTGCTCGGCATCGACAACGAGATGGCGCTGCGGCTGCTGCACAAGACGCAGTCCGCGAAGAACCTCGGAGACCTGAACGTCTTCCTGCGCGACTTCATGCTCGACACGCCGAAGACCTTCGACGCTGCCGAACGACTGGTCAGCGATTTCGCCGAACTCGATGGCGCGCACCAGGCCGTGGTCACGGCGCGGCGTCAGGTCGAAACCCTGCAGCCGGCGCGCGAGCATTACCGCGACCTGCAGGCGATGAGCCGCCGTCGCGGCGACGACGAAGCGCTCAAGCTTGGTATCGACAGCTTCCGCGAAAGCCGCCGCCAGCTGTTGATCGAAGCGCGCCTGCGCGAGATGGACACGCGCGATCGTGGCCTGCTGGGTGAAGAATCGCAGCGCCGTGCGGCGCTGGACAACCACACCGAACGCCTGGCCGAGCTGGAACTGCAGCGCCGCCAGCAGGGCGGTGAGCGCATCGAGGAGCTGGAACGCGAGCAGGGCCGCGCCGAAGCCGAACGCGACCGCCGCTTGGCCAAGCAGGCGCAGGCACACGACGCCGCACAGAAACTGCAGGCAGCGTTGCCCGACGACGCGCATGGCTTCGCCGAGCTGGTCGAACAGGCGCAGTCCGAACTGGAAGACCGTCAGCGCGCTTCGAGCGCCCTGGACGACGCCATCAGCGAACGGCTGGGCGGCAAGCGAGACGACGAGCGGCGCTTCTCCGAAGTGCGCGGCGAACTGGAGGCGATGCAGCGCACGCCTTCCAGCATTCCTGCGCCGATGCAGAAGCTGCGCGCGCGCCTGGCCGAAGAAACCGGTATCTCCGAAGCGGCCTTGCCGTTCGTCGGCGAACTGATCCAGGTCCGCTCGGAAGAGCAGAGCTGGCAGGGCGCGATCGAGCGTGTGCTCGGTGGCTTCGCGCAATCGCTGCTGGTCGACGACAAGCACTACAACGACGTCGCCGAGTGGGTGAACCGCACCCACCTGGGCATGCGCTTCACGTACTACCGCGTGCGTCGCAATGACGATGCGTTCGCCCGCGAGCCCTCCGCGAAGTCGCTGCTGCACAAGCTGGAACTGCGCGACCACGTGTTCGAAAGCTGGCTGCGCCGCGAGCTGGGCAAGCGCTTCGACTACGAATGCGTGGACGCCAAGCAGCTGCGCAACGTCGACCGCGGCATCACCCGCGAAGGCCAGGTCAAGCATCCGGGCGACCGGTTCGAGAAGGACGACCGCAGTGCGGTGAACGATCGCCGCCGCTGGCTGCTGGGCTTCAGCAACCGCGACAGGCTCGCCGTCTTCGAGAAGGAAGCCCAGGAGCTGGCCGCCCGTATCGCCAGCTGCGATACCGACATCGCGCGCCTGCGCAGCCAGCGTGACCGCGACAACGAACGTCGCCTGGCCTGCCACCAGCTGGTCGGCATCAGCTGGAACGAAATCGACGTCGCCGCGCCTCAACAGCGCCTGGCCGACATCGAGGCCAGCCTGCACGCCCTGCGCGAAGGCAATGCCGACCTGGCCAGGATCGCCCAGCAGATCGACGCCACCCGCGCCGATATCGAGCAGGCCCGCCGCACTTACGAAGACACCCGCGTCGAGCGCGGCCAGCTGGTGCGCGAACGCGACCGCCTGGATCGTGCCCGCCAGCAGAGCCGTGCACTGGTATTGCCGGCACTGGCCGAAGACCAGGAAGCCGGCCTGGCCGAGCGCCTGCAGGAGCAGGGCCCGCTCAGCCTGGAAACGCTGGAAGCGCACATGCGCCAGGTCAGCAACGCGCTGAACGAACAGTTGTCGTCTTCGCAGCAGGACGTCAACCGCGTCGAGAACCTGTTGCTGGGCTGCTTCCGTCGCTTCATCCAGCAGTGGCCGGAAGAATCGGGCGACTTCACCGTGTCGGTGGCCTCGGCCGAGGATTTCCTCGCTCGCCTCGAACGCCTTGAACGCGATGGCCTGCCGCAGCACGAAGAACGCTTCTTCGACCTGCTGCAGAACCAGAGCAAGAACAACCTGCTGGCGCTGCAGCGGCACAGCGCGGAGGCCCGCAAGTCGATCGGCCAGCGCCTGGACGAAGTCAACGCCAGTCTGGAGCAGGTGCCCTTCAACCGTGGCACCCTGCTGACCATCGAGCTGAACGACCGGCGCCTGCCGGAAGTGCAGGAGTTCCACCAGCAGCTGCGCGACGTGCTGTCGCAGCAGCAGACCGAGCAGCGCGACGTCGCCGAAACGCAGTTCACCGTCCTGCGCCAGCTGGTCAACCGCCTGGGCTCACAGGAAGGCGAAGACAAGCGTTGGCGCGAGATTGTGCTCGACGTGCGCCTGCACGTGGAGTTCATCGGCGTGGAGCTGGACGTGGAAACTCGCCAGCAGGTCGAGATTTACCGCAGCGGCGCCGGCAAGTCCGGTGGTCAGCGGCAGAAGCTGGCCACCACCTGCCTGGCGGCAGCACTGCGCTACCAGCTCGGCGGTGCCGACAGCCAGCTGCCCAGCTATGCCGCGGTCGTGCTCGACGAAGCCTTCGACAAGGCCGACAACGAGTTCACCGCGCTGGCGATGAACATCTTCGACAACTTCGGTTTCCAGATGGTGGTTGCCACCCCACTGAAATCGGTGATGACGCTGGAGCCGTTCATCGGTGGCGCCTGCTTCGTCGAGATCAGCGGCCGCCACGATTCGGGCGTCCTGCTCATCGAGTACGACGAAGAAGGCAAGCGTCTGAAGCTGCCGGAGCGCAGCCGCCAGCAGGCCGACGAACCGGAAGAAGCCGAAGCCTGACCGCTTCGGCCGGCATCCTGGTAGTGCCGGCCGCTGGCCGGCAATCCTCTGTAGAGCCGAGCCATGCTCGGCTGCTCTTCGCGACCGGAAACAGCGTGCCAACCAAGGTTGGCACCTACCAGGTCATGACGCATATTCAAGACGTTCGGAACGTATCCCACGCCATCCGCGCGATCAGCACCACCACCAAACCCACGAACAGCTTGCGGATGAACGGCGTGCCGCCCTTCAGCGCCAACCGCGTGCCCACCACCGAACCGATGATGTTGGCCGCCGCCATCGGCAGCGCGAACAGCCACAGGATGTTGCCGGTCGGCACGAAGAACGAGATCGCTGCCACGTTGGTCGCCAGATTCACCACCTTCGACGCTGCCGACGCACGCAGGAAGTCCAGCCCGAAGAAGCGCACGAACAGGAAGATCAGGAAGCTGCCGGTGCCGGGCCCGAAGAAGCCATCGTAGAAGCCGATTGCCGCACCGATCGCCAGCGCGATCATCAACTCGTTGCGGCCGATCTCGCGGGGCCGATGCAGCGCGCCGAAGTCCTTCTTCCACAGCGTGTAAGCCAGCATCGCCACCAGCAGCACCAGCACCAGCGGCCGCACTGCGTCCTTGGGCAACAGGCTGACCGCCGTAGCGCCAAGGAAAGAGAACACGAAGGCCGTACCCGCGGCGAACAACACCGGCTTCCACGGGAAGCGCACGTTGCGTGCATAGCGCCACGCCGCCGCGCCGGTGCCGAACATCGAGCTGAACTTGTTGGTGCCGAACAGCATCGCCGGCGTCTGCTGCGGCAGCACCGTGAACAGGCCCGGCAGCTGCACCAGTCCGCCGCCACCCACGGCCGCGTCGACCAGGCCGGCAATGAAGGCGATCGCCACCAGCCACCACAACTCAGGAGGAATCATTTCCAGCACGGCGATCGATCGAAGTGAGGGCGCGACAGCATACGCCTGTCACATTGCCGCCGCCCACGCGACAATACCCGCATGAGCCGAACCGCCCCCGATCCCTGTCCCTGTGGCCTGGCCGCCGACTACGCCGCCTGCTGCGGTCGCTTCCATGCTGGCGACGCCGCGCCCGATGCCGAGCGTCTGATGCGTTCACGTTACAGCGCCTATGTGCGCCATCTGCCGGACTACCTGCGTGCCACCTGGCATCCGGATACCCGTCCCGCAGAACTGTCGCTCGATGATGCCCCCGGCCAGCGCACCCAATGGCTGGGCCTCACCGTGCAGGATTACCAGGTTACCGGCACCGACAGCGCCGAGGTCCGCTTCACCGCCCGCTACCGCGTCGGTGGCGGCAGTGCGGTGAAAATGACCGAGCACAGCCGCTTCCTGCGGATCGAAGGTCGCTGGTACTACCTCGACGCCGTCTGAGCGTGGCTGCCGCGCACGGCCAGCACACGCTGGCCACCATGCGCACACACGCGGTTGCGGCCTTCCTCCTTGGCCGCATACAGCGCCTGGTCGGCCGCTTTGACCACCCCGGCAGGGCGCGGATCGACCCGGCTGTCGGCCAGGCCGATGCTGACGGTCACCTGCACCACGGCACCGCCACCGCCGCGCCCCCGCTGCTGCTGGCCGAGCGTATCGTCACGGCTGCGGGTAGTGCGGTCGCGCAGCTGCATCCGGCTCTGCTCGATGCCCTGCCGCAGCGCCTCCACCGCGTCCACGCAGGCCGAGGCCGGGCGGTCGAGGAAAACCACGGCGAATTCTTCGCCGCCATAACGGAACGCGCGACCGCCGTCGCCCACCCGCGACAACCGGGAGGCCACCAGTTTCAGCACGTCATCGCCGGTGTCGTGGCCGTGGGTGTCGTTGAACTTCTTGAAATGATCCACGTCGACCATCGCGATGCTGTAGGTGCCGGTAGCGCGCTTGAGGGTCTCGTTGAACGCACGGCGGCCGGGCAGCCCGGTCAGCTCGTCGCCGAATGCCATGTGGAAAGACTCCTGCAGGGTCGCGGCCAGCATCAGCAGCAGCGCCGCCACGCTCAACGCCGGCAGCAGCACCGGCTGCAGGAAGATCCGCGGCAGCATCCACCACAGGCACAGCAGGGCCAGCAGCATCGCCGTATGCAGCGGCCGCGGCTGGCGCCAGGCCTGCCATCCCAGCGCAGCGGTGGCCAGCAGGAACAGCATGGCAGGCAGCTGCGCCAGCGCGTTCCAGTCGCTCGGCAGCCACGGGAAGTGCCGGTTCGACAGCAGGTCGTGCATGCCTTGTGGTTGCTGTGCGGCCAACAGGATGAACACCGCCAAGGCAACACCGCTGATCGTGGCCCTCAGCAGCAGGTCCTGGCGGCGGCGCCCGCGTTCGGGCCACAACGCATGGATGGCGAATAACAACGGCAGCCAGGTCGAGATCGCGTGGAAGCGCAGCGGGGTCAGCGCCGTTACCCGCCCATCGCGCAGGTAGTGCCCCAGATCCTGGTGCAGCACCGCGAAGGCCAGCGCCACCAGCAGCAACAGGCACAACGTGCGCACCTGGTTGTACATCAGTGCCAGTCCTGCACCCAGGCAGGCCAGCAACCACGGCAGGATGCGCTGCCCGGCGCGGCCGACATCATCGCTTTCCAGGCTCGCCCACAGCACCAGCGCGACCAGCACGGCGGGCAGCACGAACAGATAGTGCACAGGCTGTCGGAGCGGATGATGGGCCACACGGAATTCCAGCGCGGTCACGACGCGGCCGCAGCACTGCCGTTAGCGGCGCAGCAGTGCCCTTCTTGAATGCGCGCCTGATGTGAACACCATGGCACCGGGCCATGACATCGCGCTCACCGGCCGCGGTCGAAGCTGGTTGCATGGACAGCGTACCCGCCGCCGTCGCTGCCCCGCAGCATGACCTCGCCCGCCACTTCATCCACGTGCGGGGGCGCAGCGTGCAGCTGGCCGCACCGCTCAGCCCCGAAGATGCCCTGCTGCAGAGCATGGCCGATGCCAGCCCGGCCAAATGGCACCTGGCCCATACCACCTGGTTCTTCGAACGCTTCGTCCTCGCCAGCCGGCCCGGCTACACACCCTGGGATCCGGCCTGGGACTATCTGTTCAACAGTTACTACAAGAGTCTCGGCCCCGCCCACGCACGGCCACAGCGCGGTCTGCTGTCGCGGCCCTCGCTGCAGCAGGTCCACGCTTACCGCCGGCACGTGGATGAACAGGTGCTGGCACAACTGCGCGACGGTGATCTGGGCAGCGACGCCCTGCAGCACCTGCAGCTGGGGCTGCACCACGAACAGCAGCACCAGGAGCTGCTGCTCACCGACATCAAGCACGCCTTCTGGTGCAATCCGCTGCAGCCACCGTATCGCGATGATCTGCCCGTCGCCGTCAGCGCCGGCAGCGCGCAGGGCTGGGTCGAACAGGGCGAACGCATCGTCAGCATCGGTGCGTCCGCCTGGCCGCAGCACGCGGCATTCGCCTATGACAATGAGTCACCCGTGCATCGCGTGCTGCTTCCCGCGCATGCACTCGCCGAACGTCCGCTCAGCAACGCCGAGTACCGCGCCTTCATCGACGCAGGTGGCTACCGCGATCCACGTTGGTGGCTGAGCGAGGGGTGGGCGCTGCGTGAGGCCGAGCAGTGGCAGCATCCGCTGTACTGGGACGACGACCTGCTGCGCGAGTTCACCCTGGGAGGCTGGCGCGAGCTCGATCCGCACGCACCGGTCTGTCATCTCAGCTACTACGAAGCCGATGCCTGCGCGCGTTGGGCCGGTGCCCGCCTGCCCACCGAATTCGAATGGGAAGCGGCTGCCGCCACGCAACCGGTCGAAGGCCACTTCGCCGATGACGACCATCTGCATCCGCAGGCAGGGCAGGGCAGAGGCATCCGCCAGCTGTTCGGCGATGTCTGGGAATGGACCAGCAGCGCCTATGGCGCCTACCCCGGATTCCGTCCGTTCGCCGGCAATCTGGGCGAGTACAACGGCAAATTCATGTGCGGCCAATGGGTGCTGCGCGGTGGCAGCTGCGCCACCCCGCGCGGCCATGTGCGCGCCAGCTACCGCAACTTCTTCATGCCACCGGCGCGTTGGCAGTTCTCAGGCATGCGCCTGGCAAGGAATCTTTCATGAGCACCGTCCAGGACGCGCTGCAGGCGCTGACCGACCTTACCCCCGGCCGCCAGCAGATCCTTGCCGACGCCGTGGCGGGGTTGTCGCACGCCTCACGCCAGTTGCCTTCCAAGTATTTCTACGACGCGCGCGGCTCGCGCTTGTTCGAGCAGATCACCCACACCCGCGAGTACTACCCCACACGCACCGAGCTGGCCCTGCTGGATCGGGTACTGCCGCAGATCGCGCAGGCGGTGGGGCCACGCGTGCATGTGGTCGAACTGGGCAGTGGCAGCGGCCGCAAGACCGCCCGCCTGCTGGCCGCCCTGCAGGATCCGGTGGCCTACACGCCCATCGAGATATCGCGCGCGGCGCTGTTGTCCAGCATCGACCACCTGGCACCGGCGCTGCCGGAGGTGGAAATGCTGCCGGTGTGCGCCGACTTCACCCGGCCGGTGCAGGTTCCTGCGCCGGAACGGCCTGCCGCGCGCCGGTTGCTGTTCTTCCCGGGCTCCACGCTGGGCAACTTCGCCGATGAGGACGCGATCGCGCTGCTGCGCGCGATGCGCCAGACGATGGGCCGGCAGGGCCTGGCCCTGGTCGGCATCGATCTGCACAAGGACCCGGCACTGATCGAGGCTGCCTACAACGATGCCGACGGTGTCACCGCCGCCTTCACCCTGAACCTGCTGGCGCGTCTCAACCGCGAGGTCGGCAGTGACTTCGATCTAGACGGCTTCCGTCACCAGGCCCGTTACAGCACTGCGCGCCTGCGCATCGAAACCGACCTGGTCAGCCAGCGCGAGCAGGACGTCCATCTCGACGGCCGCACCTTCCACTTCAGCGTGGGCGAACCGATCCGCGTGGAGTACAGCCACAAGTACACCGACGCCAGCTTCGGCCACCTGCTGCAGCAGGCAGGGCTGGAGGTGGTGGCGCACTGGAACGCTGACCATCCTGCATACGGCCTGCGCCTGCTGCGCCCCTCACCCTAGGCACAGGTAGTGCCGGTCGCTGGCCGGCAGTCTCGACCAACCTTGCCTGCCCTCCGCGTTACCATGGCTCCAGCACCGGCAACACGGAGTACGCCATGCCCATTCTGACCACGCTCGGCCTCGCCGCCGCGCTTGCCGTGCCAGCGGCGGCCCCGCCGACCGCAGCGGCAACCGCTGATCCCGCGTTCGCCCGCTGCATGGCGGGCCTGCAGATTACTGCCGCCACCCAGGGCATTGCCGCTGACCGTTTCACGGCCATCACCGCCGGACTGCAGCCCGATCCCACCGTGCTGCCGCTGCTCGACGCGCAGCCGGAGTTCACCACGCCGATCTGGGACTACCTGGCCGCGCTGGTCGATCGCCAGCGCGTGGACGACGGTCGCGCCATGCTGCAGCAGCACCGCGATCTGCTTCAGCGCGTATCGGCGCAGTACGGCGTCGATCCAGTCACCATCGTCGCCGTATGGGGTGTGGAGAGCGACTACGGGCGCGTGTTCGGCAAGCGCCCGCTGCTGCAGTCGCTGGCCACGCTGTCCTGTGCCGGCAGACGGCAACCTTTCTTCCGCGGCGAGCTGCTGGCGCTGGTCAAACTCATCGACAAGGGTGACCTGCAGGCGCAGGGCCTGACCGGTTCCTGGGCCGGCGCCTTCGGCCACACCCAGTTCATGCCCAGCACCTACGCACGCATTGCCGTTGATGGTGATGGCGATGGCCGCCGCGATCTGGTCGGCAGCATTCCCGATGCCTTGGCTTCCACCGCCAACTATCTGAAGCGTGCCGGCTGGCGAACCGGCGAACCCTGGGGCATGGAAGTCCGCGTCCCCTCCGCCTTCAACGCCAGCCAGGCTGGCCGCACCCAGCGCCGGGCACTGGCCGACTGGCGCGCACTGGGCGTGACCGGCCTGGACGGCAGCGCGCTGGCACCGTCCGGCCTGCCCGCCGATGCCCGCGCCGCGCTGCTGCTGCCGGCCGGCAACAAGGGCCCGGCGCTGCTGGTGTTCCGCAATTACGACGCGATCTACAGCTACAACGCGGCCGAGAGCTATGCCCTGGCCATCGCCACCCTGGCCGACCGTCTGCGTGGCGGCAACGGCTTGGTCACCGCCTGGCCCACCGATGATCCCGGCCTTGGCCGCGACGAGCGCCGCCAGCTGCAGACCCTGTTGCTGGCGCGCGGCCATGACATCGGCGCCGCCGATGGCATGATCGGTACCGCCAGTCGTCGCGCCATCCAGGTCGAACAGCGCCGGCTCGGTTGGGCCGACGCCGATGGTCGCGCCGGCCAGCGCATCCTGCGCGCGCTGCAGAGCGAACCGCAGGCGAAGGTTCCGGCCACGCCCACCCGCTTCAGCCTTCCCACCAACTACAGTGCCGCGCAATCGCCGGCCGTCCGGAGTCGATCCAGCGTGCAACAGATAAAGGGTGTCAGCAGCGGCCAGTTCCAGGGACTCGACGCCTGGCTGGTGGAAACCCCGCAGGCCACCGCCGCCATCAGTGTGTTCGGCGGCCAACTGCTCTCGTTCGTGCCCAAGGGCCAACCCGATGTGATGTGGCTCTCGCCCAAGCGTGCGGCACTGCCCACGCCCATCCGTGGCGGCAGCCCGGTGTGCTGGCCGTACTTCGGCCGCCAGGGGCAGGGCGATGACGTGCCGGCCCATGGCTTCGTGCGCACCTTGCCCTGGGAACTGCAGCAGGCGCGCCGCCTCGACGATGGCAGCATCGAACTGACCCTGGCCCCGCCTGCGTTGGACAACCTCGGCCTGCGTCTGACCATGACCGTCCGTGTCGGCCGTGAACTGCGCCAGCAGCTGGTTACCGAGAACACCGGCAAGGCCCCGGCCACCATCACCCAGGCGCTGCACAACTATTTCCGTGTCGGTGACGCCAGCAAGGTCGACGTCGACGGCGTCGATGGCCTGGACTACCTCGACAAGTTCGAGAACTACGCCCAGCCTCGCCGCCAGCAGGGCCCCTGGTCGCTGCGTGATCCGCGTGATCCGGGCCGCAGCGACCGCATCTACACCCAGGCCGGCGGGCACTATGTGCTGCGCGACCCGGTGCTCAAGCGCCGCATCGACATCCGCACCGAAGGCAGCCGCTCGCTGGTGGCATGGAACCCTGGCGCCGACGCTGCCGCGAAGATGGCCGATGTCGGCGACGGCTGGCGCGACTACGTCTGCCTGGAGGCCGCCAACGCCGGGCCCGACGTGGTCACCGTCGCACCGGGCGGGCGTCATGTTCTGCTTCAGATCCTGTCCAGCGCGCCGCTATAGCGGGCTCCCCCTTTGGCATGGATGGCCAGCATGAGCACCCTCGATCCGCAGACCTCGCCCGATAGCGAGAACCCCTATCTGGCGCCCGGCGCTGATGCCGATGTAGACACCGCACTGGAAGATGCCGACTACCTGACGCTGGTGGTCGGTCCCAATGCCGCCGCCTACCGTCGCTTCTGGCATGTGGACAGTGCGCTGCCGAAGCCCCCGCGCCGCTGGAACTGGCCGGCCTTCCTGTTCGGCACGCTGTGGATGGTGCATCGCCGGATGTACCTGGCTGCCGTCGGCTTCTATGTGGTCACCACGCTGCTGCCGATGCTGATGCTGCTGGCTGACGCCGGTGTATCGCAGATCGCCTTTGGCATGCTGCTCCCGCGTATCGCGCTGGCCATCTTCGCCAACAGCCTGTACCTGCGCCATTGCAGCCGCCTGGTGGCGAGGGTGCAGGAGGTCCACGCCGGCCAGCCGAACCGCATCCGCGCCGAGCTGCTTCGCCGGGGTGGCACCAAGGCCTCGGCCGTGGTGGTCTGCCTGGGCCTGATCTACGCGCTGCGCTACATCATCCAGGGCCTCCTGCAGACCTATCACTGAGCCGGCGAACGCGGCCGCAGCACCCACAAGCAGAGCGTCCCGGCGACCAGGCCCCAGAACGCAGAACCGATACCGGCCAGTGTCATCCCCGAGGCGGTCACCAGGAAGGTGACCAGCGCGGCCTCGCGGTCGCGCTCCACTGCCAGTGCGCTGGCCAGGCTGTTGCCGATGGTGCCGAACAGGGCAATACCGGCCACGCAGGCCACCAGTTCCTTGGGAAAGGCAGCGAACAGGGCCGCTACGGTGGCCCCGAACAGGCCGATGACAATATAGAAGGCACCGGCCGCCATCGCCGCCGTGTAGCGCCGTGCCGGGTCCTCGTGGGCATCACGGCCCATGCAGATCGCCGCAGTGATGGCCGCCAGGTTCAATGCGTAGGCACCGAAGGGCGCCAGCAGCGTGTTGACCACACCGATCCAGCCGATCACGGGCGACACCGGCGCGTCGTAGCCGGAGGCGCGCATCACGGCGACACCGGGGATGTTCTGCGAGGCCATGGTGACCACGAACAGGGGCAGGGCGATGCCGACCATCGCCGTCCACGACAGCGAGGGAGTCACCCATTGCGGAACAGCCAGTTGCAGGTGCACCTGTTGTGCATGCAGCAGACCCTGGCTGGCAGCGATGGCAATACCCACCAGCAGGGTGGCGATCACCGCATAACGAGGGAACAGGCGGCGGCCCAGCAGCCACGTAGCGAACATGGCCAACGCCAGCACGCGCTGGGTGTTCATCGCCACGAACACCTCCAGGCCGAAGCGAAGCAGTACACCCGCCAGCATGCCCGCGGCCAAGGCCATGGGCACGCGTTTCATCAGCCGGGCGAACATCCCTGAGAAGCCAGCGAGCATGCCCAGTACCGCCGCCAGCAGGAAGGCACCGGTGGCTTCAGACAGGGACGCGCCACCGGCACCGACGACCAGCATCGCCGCGCCCGGCGTCGACCATGCGGTGACCACTGGGACGCGGTAGCGCAGCGACAGGCCGATGCAGGTCACGCCCATGCCCAGTCCCAAGGCCCACATCCACGAGGCGATGTGCGCCTGGTCGGCACCCACGGCCTGCGCCGCCTGGAACACGATCACCGCGGAACTGGCGAAGCCGACCAGCACGGTGATGAAGCCGGCGACGATCGCCGGCATCGAGAGGTCCCGCCACCATCCCTGTCGTTTCTGCGTGTCCATGCTCTTCTCTTCTCTATGCATCGGTGTATTGATAGCGCCTGCGGCGTTGCCCGCGCAACGCGCGGGCAACGCCGCAGTGACGCATCAGCGGCCGCCATGCAGGGCGCAGGCGCGGTTCTGTCATCTTCCTGAAAAAAAAGAGTTGACGAATTCTGCAGGATCTCTAGAATTCGCTCCCTTGCTGCAGCGCGGCGACTTCTGCGGAAGCCACCAACGCGAACAGCGACGCCACCACCGCCGAACGAGATGATCGAACGAAGGTGTTGACGGACTCGAAAAGTCCGGCATAATAGGCGGCTCGCAACGACGAAAGGCCCTCGGGTCCAACGCCGAAGCAGCATCGGCAACAACGTCCACTTCGGTGAGACGGCCTTGAAAAAAGGTGTTGACGAAGCGGAAAAGCCGGCTATAATGGGCGGCTCGCTACGAAGGAAACTTCGAAGCACACGGGAACGGCGCTGAGGCCACTTCCCAAGATCTTTGAAAGTATGCGCAGGTATCTTGTGAAGGCGCCTGCAGGAAGGATGATTGTCCATCTTGCAGACGTTTGATCAAGCAACTATTAATTGTTTTAAAGCAAGCGATACGTTGCCAGAATCATTCATCTGCAGCTTTAAATTTTTGTCTTCGGACAATGC
>NZ_FXWT01000004.1:0-514202 GCF_900184195.1 Stenotrophomonas sp. yr243 | reverse complement strand
GGGGTGTCGTCGCCCGGGAAGTCGTACTTGCTCAGCAGCTCGCGGACTTCCATTTCGACCAGTTCCAGCAGCTCGGCATCGTCAACCATGTCGGCCTTGTTCAGGAACACGACGATGTACGGCACGCCGACCTGACGCGACAGCAGGATGTGCTCGCGGGTCTGCGGCATCGGGCCGTCAGCGGCCGAGCACACCAGGATCGCGCCGTCCATCTGGGCAGCACCGGTGATCATGTTCTTGACGTAGTCAGCATGGCCCGGGCAATCGACGTGGGCGTAGTGACGAACGGTGGATTCGTATTCGACGTGCGCGGTCGAGATCGTGATGCCACGTGCCTTTTCTTCCGGCGCGGCGTCGATCGCGGAGTAATCCTTGAACTCGCCACCAAAGCGCTCTGCACCGATCTTGGTCAGTGCGGCGGTCAGCGTGGTCTTGCCGTGGTCGACGTGACCGATGGTGCCGACGTTGACGTGCGGCTTGGTGCGCTCGAACTTACCCTTGGCCATGGCTGCTTATCTCGAATTCGTCTGGTGTGGTGCTGAAGATGGTGCTCACAAAAGGAATCGAACCTTCGACCTCTTCCTTACCAAGGAAGTGCTCTACCGACTGAGCTATGTGAGCGAGTTTTGCATTATGGCATGAACTCGATAATATTCAAAGTTCACTCAATGGAGCGGGAGACGGGGATCGAACCCGCACCATCAGCTTGGAAGGCTGAGGTTCTACCATTGAACTACTCCCGCACCGGGAATGTGCCACAACGTGAAGCTGGTGGAGGGAGGTGGATTCGAACCACCGAAGGCGTAAGCCAGCAGATTTACAGTCTGCCCCCGTTGGCCGCTTGGGTATCCCTCCTTTTACCACCCCGTCCCGTGCCGCCGAAGCGTTGCGGTGTGTGGTGGTGAGCCCGCAATTCTGGAGATGAAGCGGGGGTCTGTCAACGCTTTTTTTCACTTTTTTTCACGCGCGTCGCAAACCCCTTGATACGCAAGGGTCTGCTCAGGGCAGTGCAATTGTCTCGTCGGCAAAGATGGCCACGTGGGCCACGCCATCGGCCCCGATCCAGCCCCGATACATGCCCTGGGTGTTGAACGGTGCCGCTGCTTTCCCCTCTGCGGAGAGCACGATCGCCCCGCCGTCGCCACCCATCTGCGGAATCGCGTCGTTGATCACGCCCTTGCCAGCCTGCTGCGGCGATTGACCGAGGTAACGCATGCGCGCGCAGATCTCATGGGCTGCCGCGGTGCGGATGTAGTACTCGCCCCAACCGGTACCCGATACCGCACAGCGCGCATCGGCCCAGGTGCCGGCACCGATGATCGGCGAATCACCGACACGTCCGTAGCGCTTGTTGGTCATGCCGCCGGTGGAAGTGCCCGCAGCAAGATGCCCCTGTGCATCCAGGGCGACCGCACCGACCGTGCCGAAGTGCTTTGCGGTTTCCAGATCGGCATGCGCGTGCCCGCTCGCCTCTTCCTTCAATGCACGCTGCAGCTGCTGCCAGCGCTTGTCGGTGCGGAAGTAGGAGGGGTCGACCAGGGTCACGCCCTGTTCGGTGGCGAAGGCTTCGGCGCCCTGCCCCACCATCATCACGTGCCTGGACTTCTGCATCACCGTCTGCGCGAGGAGGATCGGGTTGCGCACGCGCTGCACGCCGGCCACTGCGCCGGCCGCCTGGGTGGCACCGTCCATCACCGCCGCGTCCAGTTCATTGCGGCCTTCGTGGGTGAACACAGCGCCCTTGCCCGCGTTGAAGGTCGGATCATCCTCGAGCACGGTGATGGCCGCAGTGACCGCCGCCATTGCCGGACGCCCGGCGGCAAGTTCGGCATGGCCTTTCAGCAAGGCCGCCTTCAGCGCAGCGCGCGCGGCCTGTTCTTCTGCCGCGGAGAGATCCTTGCGCTCCACGCCGGCACCGCCGTGGATGACCAGCAGCGGTGATGCGGTGGGTGCGGCCTGGGCCAGCAGTGGCAGGGACAACAGCGCGGACAGCGCCAGGCGCAGTTTCATGGAAGCAGATCTCCAGCAGGAAAGGGATTGGATTGCACGGTAGCGCCGGGCCATGCCCGGTGGAAGGCACAGCGCGGCGGCATCCGCCGGGCATGGCCCGGCGCTACCGGATCATTGGCGGATGACTTCAATCTCGCCGTCGCTGATGTCAGCCAAGGCCTGGTAGGCCGCGTCGGCCTGCAGGTCGTCCAGGCGCATGCGGCTGCCGCTGGCAACCACGGTGACCGGCACCGCGTGGAAGCGCAGGGGTTCACCTTCCACCAGCCGGTCGGCATCGCGTCCGGGGCTGACCACCCAGACCTTGCCTTCGCCGTCGGCGCTGTAGACCTGGGCCTGGCCGTCAGGCTCCACGCACAGGGCCGTGTCTTCATCGACGCCGATGCCGACCATGTCCGGGTCACCACTGTCATGCGCGGCGCGGGCCACGAACACGATCAGGCGGCCGAGGCGATCGCGCTTGTCAAAGTGGGTGTCGGTGACCACCCGCTGCAGGTAGGGCAACTGCAGGAAGCCGCGATCCATGGTGACGGCCTCGCCCATCGGGTTGGCCATGGCGCTGGCCGAATCGATGCTGCCGCCATCCAGCGCGCCATAGGCGTAGCCGCCGAGGATGGCCAGCCCGGCGCTGGTACCGGCAATCGGCTTGCCGGCCCGCACGTGGGCATTCAGCGCGCGATTGAGCGCGGTGCCCTTCCAGAAGCGGATGTAGCGGGACTGATCACCGCCGGCGATGAAGATCGCATCGGCCGCAGCCACGACCCGCAGCACAGCCGGGTCGTCGGCACCGCGGCGGTTGTCGAACACCAGGGTCTGCACGGCGGTAGTGCCGCCAATCTCCCGGTACAGACGGTCCTGCAGTTCATCGGCGCCGGAGGCACGCAGGATCAGCACACGGCCATTGCCGGCCTGGCGCAGCCACCATTGGAAGGCTTCAGGCACCCATTCGCCGCCGCCCATCAGCATCATCGCAGGGGCTCGCGGCCCGGGCCGCGGCGCATCCAGATCACCCACTTCGTAATAGGCGAAACCGGGGTCCATCAGTTCCTGTGCCGCCACAGGCGATGTCCAGCAGAGCGCCGACAGCACCAAGGCGAGGAGCGGGCCACGCAGCCCGTAGCGAAGGCGTCGCATCTTGATCTCCCTGAACAAAAACGACCTGCAACCGTTTTCACTCTTTGCCAGACATATCCCCAGTAGTCAAGGACATAAAAAAGGCGTTAAATGCGCGCGCCCGTTCCTGAAATGTGAATGGGGGACAGGGCCCCTCCTCTGCGGGCCGGCATTACTTCCGAGAATTTCTCATGCGTAGACAGGCGATGGCGTGGTCGATCCAGCTGGCGTTGATGGGCGTTGCTGCTTCGGCGGCGGCGCAGACTCCCGCTTCCTCTTCGGTACAACAGCTGGATGCGGTGCAGGTGACCGGCTCGCGCATCCCGCGCGCCCAGGTGGAAGGGCCGGCGCCGATCACTGTCATCAACGCAGAGCAGATCCGCTCCAGCGGCTTCACCACCGTGCCGGACGTGCTGCGCGCGATGACCCAGAACGGCGGTGAGACGCAGAGCCAGCAGTCCTCCGGTGGCGCCGACTTCTCGCCGGGTGCGCAGCAGGTCGACCTGCGTGGGCTGGGGCCGAACCACACCCTGGTGCTGGTCAACGGCCGTCGCATCGCCGACTTCCCGATGCCGTTCAAGGGCCGCAGCAACTTCACCGATGTGTCCAACATTCCGCTGGGCATGATCGACCGCATTGAAGTGCTGACCGGCAGCGCGTCGGCGATCTATGGCTCGGACGCGATCGCCGGCGTGGTCAATTTCATCCTGAAGAAGAAGGCCGATGGCACCACCATCGACATGCGCATGGGCACCACCACCGAAGGCGGTGGTGAGTCGTTCGACATGAGCCTGGCCAGCGGCTTCAGCAGCGGCAACTTCAACGCGGTGTACAGCGTCGAACTGCAGTCGCAGACGCCGCTGTGGGCCTACGACCGCGACATCCAGGACTCGACCCAGGACGGCCCGACCGAAGGCGCGCGCATCGCCCGTCGTTCCTACCTGCGCACCGATTACAACGATGACTACCTGGACCCGGGCGCAGCGACCTGTGATGCACTGTCGGCGCAGAACCAGGGCAGCACCTACCGCGCGTTCCGCCCGCGCTACGGCTACTACTGCGGCAGCGACAGCGCGATCGGCTACGGCACGATCCTCAGCAAGCGCCGCGGCGCCAACGGCTATGCCTCGCTCAGCTACGACTTCGACAACGGCCAGCAGTGGTTCGCCGACGTGCAACTGGGCTACCACACGATGTCGCTGATGCGCGATGTCACCAAGTGGGGCCGCATGGCCGCCGACGGTGATGAGTCTGGCTACTTCAACAATGAAGCGACCGGCGAGATCGAGTTCTGGCAGCGCCAGTTCTCGCCCGAGGAAATGGGCGGGCTGGACAATGCAATGGTGCGCAGCACGCAGAAGACCTTCAGCGTGACCACCGGCTTCAAGGGCAACCTGACCGGCAGCTGGGACTACGAAGCGGCACTGAGCCATTCGCAGTACCAGTCGCGGATCAGCTGGGCGCAGATCATCGCGTCCAAGGCCAACGACCTGTTCCTGGGCCCGCAGCTGGGCGAGGACGATGACGGCTTCCCGATCTACAACGCTGATCCGTCGCGCCTGTACCGGCCGCTGACCCGTGCCGAGTACGATTCGATCGCCGCACGCACCACCTATACGCCGAAGTCGCGCACCGAGACGGCGGCGCTGACCCTGACCAATGGCTCGCTGTTCACCCTGCCCGGTGGCGATGCCGGCTTTGCCGCGACGGTGGAAGTGGGCCAGCAGGCCTATGCGCTCAATCCCGATCCGCTGGCGACCGGCTATTACTACTACAGCTGGAAGGATTCGGACGGCAAGGGCTCGCGCAACCGCTGGGCGACCGCCGCCGAGCTGCGCATGCCGCTGCATGAAACGGTCAACCTGAGCGTGGCCGGCCGTTACGACCAGTACCGCTATTCGGGCCACACCATCGGCAAGGCGACCTGGAGCGGCGGCCTGGAATGGCGTCCGATCGACACGCTGCTGGTGCGCGGCTCGTACGGCACCGCGTTCCGCGCACCGGACCTGCACTACGTGTTCGCCGGCCCGGGCAACGACGAGACCAGCGCGGAAGATCTGTACAACTGCCGCGCCGATGCCGCCGATGATTGCGCCGATTACGAGCGCAACGTGATCCGCAGCCGCAGTGGCAACCGCGAGCTGGAACCGGAAACCAGCACGTCCTGGAGCGCTGGCTTCGTGTGGTCGCCGGCCGCCGGCCTGGACCTGTCGGCCGACTGGTTCAACATCGACATGCGCGAGCAGGTGCAGGACATGGACGTGCGTACGATCCTGGCCAACGAAGCGAACTGCCGGCTGGGCAGCGCCGACATCGGCTCACCGACCTGCGTGGACGCCCTGGCCCGCATCACCCGCACTGCCGATGGCCGTCTGTACGGCGTGCATGTGAACCCGATCAACGTTGCGCGCGAGTCCACCTCCGGCGTCGACGTCGGCCTGCGCTACCGCCTGCAGACCGGCATCGGCGACTTCATCTTCAATGGCACCCACACCTGGGTGAAGAAGCATGACTTCCAGCGCTATGCCGGTGATGTGACCGAAGATCAGTTCGCGATCAACAGCGGCTTCGATATTCCGCGCACCAAGACCAGCGTCAGCGTGACCTGGGAGAAGGATGCCTGGTCGGCCACCGTGTACGGCTCGCGCCTTGGCAAGCTGCCGACCTCGGACAGCTACGACCAGGTGTTCGACGAGGAAAGCGGCGACAGCCCGTGGATCAAGGCGACCTACCGCTACAACGCCTCGCTGCAGTACCGCTTCGACGATCACTCGCGGTTGTCGCTGTCGGTGGTCAATGTGTTCAACAAGATGCCGCCGAAGGACAAGACCTACACGGCGTACCCCTACTACGACGTGTCCTGGTTCGACAGCGTCGGCCGCACCATCAACCTGCAGTACACGCACAAGTTCGGCGGCAGCGCGCTGTAAGGGCGCCCCTGCTGGCAGCACGTTACAGGCCCCCGCTTCGGCGGGGGTCTTTTTTTTGATCGCCAGCGCCAGCCTGAACGGTTCCCCGCCGGTGGTCTCCTGCACGGGATGCAGGCCGCTTTTTAGGACATGGCTGATTCCGGACGGGTGACCGTCCTCCCTAGGATCGGTGCATGTTCCGATTCCCTCGCCCTTCCCTGCCCCTGGTCGCACCGCCGACCACCGCTTCGGTGCTGCTGCGCTGGCTGACGGTGTGCGTGTTCCTGTGCCTAGCGGCCGCCACCGGCTTCTATCTGCTGACGGCGTTGACCGAAGATATCTCCAGCCACCGCCGCGACATGAATGCCGCCGCGTACAAGGCGCAGATCTACTTCGACCAGCGCGAGGCCCTGCTGCGCTATTTGGGCGATTCGGTGGTGGTGGGCGATCCGTCGGTGCCGTCCAGCGAGGGCGTACGCCAGCTGCCATTGGACGGGCCGGGCGGGAAGCCCGGCCAGCGCCTGCTGCTGTCGCCGCGCGCAGAGCACACGCTGCAGACCCTGCAGACCCATCTGCTGCTGGTTGATCCGCAGGGAACGCATTGGCTGGCGGGCGGCCAGGCCGACGTGGACATCGCCGGCCTGCCCACGTTGCAGGTGCTGCGGCAGCGCAGCGGCACGCTTGCCGGTACCGATCCGGTGTACTGGCTGCGCGCGGGCGATGCCGGCGTCGCCCTGGCACAACCGGTACAGACCGGAGCGCAGCCGAGCCAGTGGCTGATGCTGCTGCTGGACAGTGCGGCCGCTTCGGACATGATCGATGGCCAGGGCATCGGCGGCTACGCCCTGCTGGACCGCGATGGGCAGCCGGCCCTGTCGAGCCTGGCGCCACGCCTGGACAGCGCAGGCTGGAAAGCACTGCAGCAGCGCCAGGACGACAGTTTCGGCGTGCTCTGGAGCACGGGCCTGCCGCGCGGCGTGGCCCTGGTGAAGGGGGTAGGCAATGACGGCTGGCGGTTGGTCTATCACCTGCCTCCGCGCCTGCTGCTCGGTGACATGGCGACCTCGTTGCTGATCAGCAGTGCGTTGCTGCTGCTGGCCGGCGTCGCCCTGCGTCTGCTGCGGCATCGCGTCGACCGCCAGTTGATCCAACCGGCGCTGCTGCAGCACCGGCGGCTGCTGGAAAGCCTGGATTTCAGTTCGACGGTGATCGACCTGGCGCCGGTCGGCATCTGTGTCCTGCGTCGCAGCGACCGCCAGCTGCTGCTGTCCAACCAGCTGCTGCGCGACTGGCTGGGCGAGGATGGCACCGACAGCGATTGGCAGGCCCCGTGGCGCGGCCATGCCGGCGAACGCGGTCGCGGGCTGGAGTTCACCGCACGCGACGGTCGCCAGCTGCAGGTGCTGCATGCGGCCTGCCGCTACCAGGATGACGACGTGCTGCTGTGCGTGTTCCATGACATCTCACGCCATCGACAGGCGCAGGCGGCGCTGTCCTCGGCGCGGCAGGCGGCCGACGCCGCCAACCAGGCCAAGAGCGCGTTCCTGGCGACCATGAGCCATGAAATCCGCACGCCGCTGTACGGGGTGCTTGGCACGCTGGAGCTGCTCGGCCGCACGCCACTGGATGCACGGCAGTCGCAGTACCTGCGCACCATCGAGAGTTCCTCCTCGGTGCTGCTGCAACTGATCAGCGACGTGCTGGATGTGTCCAAGATCGAGTCGGGCCAGCTGAGCCTGGAACCGGCATCGTTCTCGCCGCGCGAGCTGACCGAGAGCGCGCTGCGCAGCTTCGCCGCTGCGGCGACGCGCAAGGGCCTGCAGGTACTGGTCTGTACCGATCCACGGTTGCCGACACGGGTGCTCGGCGATGCCGACCGGATCCGCCAGGTGCTGGGCAACCTGCTCAGCAACGCCATCAAATTCACCGAGCATGGCCGGGTGGTGCTGCGCGTGCGGCTGGTGCAGCGCGAAGGCGAGTCGAGCGTGCTGGCCTGGCAGGTCACCGATACCGGCGTGGGCATCGCCACCGAGGAACAGGCGCGCCTGTTCGAGCCCTTCCGCCAGGTCCGCGGCGCCGCCAGCGCGCAGGGCACCGGGCTGGGCCTGTCGATCAGCGACCGCCTGGTGCGGTTGATGAGTGGCGAACTGCGCGTGGTCAGCGAACCGGGACTGGGCAGCAGTTTCACCGTGCGCCTGCCCTTGCCGGTGCTGGCCGCGACCGAGGATGGCCCGGCATTGCTGGCCGAACCGCCGGTCTACGTGCGCGGCCGCGATCGCGAGCTGGTCGACAGTGCCTGTGGCTGGCTGCGCCGCTGGGGTGCCAGTGCGCAGCCCCTGCAGGGCGACCCTGCCCTGCTCGACCACGCCGGCGCGATCCTGATGGATGGCGAGGCGGAACAGCCGTTGGCCTGGCAGGGACCGCGGGTGCTGGCCTCGATCGATGGTGGCGACCAACCCGCGCCCACCGCCGATGGCGCGCTGCTGGTCACCCTGCACGGCATGTCCTCGATTGCCCTGGCGGTCGCACGCCAGCAGCGGCAATGCGCAACGCTGCCGACCGCAGCGCGCGATGTGCAACCGGGTCCGCTGGGACTGCGGGTGCTGGCCGTGGAAGACAATCCCATCAACCGGGTGATCCTGGCCGAACAGCTGCAGGCCCTGGGCTGCGAGGTGGAGCTTGCGCAGGATGGTGTCGAGGCGTTGCAGCTGTGCCAGACCCATGACTTCGACCTGGTGGTCACCGACATCAACATGCCGCGCATGGACGGCCACACCCTGGCGCGCCGACTGCGGGCGGAGGGCAATCTGCTGCCGGTGATCGGCGCCACCGCCAACGCGACCGCCGAGGAGCGCGAGCGCTGCCTGGCCAGCGGGATGCAGGGCTATCTGAGCAAACCCATCGACATCGCACGCCTGCGTCAGGCGCTTTCCGCCGTTCGCCAAGGAGATCCTGCATGACCCGCCGTGTCCTGATCCTGGAAGACCAGCCATTCCAACGTGGTTACCTCGTCAATCTGTTCAGCGCACGCGCCGGCGTGCAGGTCGACGCCTGCGAAGACGTGGATGCGGCAATCGCCCTGTGCGCCTGCCAGGCCTATGACCTGGTGGTGAGCGATCTGTTGATGCCCGGCCAGGATGGCATCCAGTTCATCCAGGCACTGGCCGCACAACCGCGCCCGCCGCGGCTTGCCGTGGTGAGCGCAGCCTCGCGGCGGATGATGAGTTCGGCACGGTTGATGGCCGAATCACTAGGCCTGGAGGTGGTCGGCCTGTTGGCCAAACCGGTCGCCGCCAGCGATGTCGATGCACTGCTCGATGCACTGGCGCAGACCCGGCCGGCCGTGCGTACCAGCCCCGCCGCGCTGACGCCCGAGCCGGACGCGGCGCAACTGCGGCAGGCGCTGGCCGACGGCAGCCTGACCGCCTGGTTCCAGCCGAAGAAATCGCTGCAGTCCGGGCGCGTGGTTGCCGCCGAGGCACTGGTGCGCTGGCGCCACCCGCAGCTTGGGACACTGGCGCCTGGAAGCTTCCTGCCGGCGCTGTGTCGTCATGGCCTGGAGGGCGAACTGCTGCGCGCGATGCTCACGGCCAGCATCCAGGCGCAGGCGCGCTGGCGCTCCCAGGGATTCCGCGTGCCGGTATCGATCAACCTGCCACCGCACCTGCTGGAGCAGTCCGATCTTCCGGATGAGCTGCTGGCACTGACTCTGGCCGCGGGCGGCAATCCGGCTGATCTGTGCTTCGAACTGATGGAGAACAGCACCACCCGCCACGTCAGCGACTTCTATGCAGGCGCATGCCGCTTGCGGATGAAAGGGTTCGGCCTGGCCCAGGACGACTTCGGCCAAGGGCTGAGCTCGGTGCACAACCTGGTCAATACACCCTTCACCGAGGTCAAGATCGATCGTGCGCTGGTCAGCGGTTGCGCGCGCGATCCCGCCCTGCACCTGACCTTGACCACCGTGATCGCGCTGGCCAACCAGCTCGGCCTGACCATCGTGGCCGAGGGCGTGGAGAGCGATGCTGATCTGGCCGCGCTGCGCCAGCTCGGCTGCAACCAGGTACAGGGCTTCCTGATTTCGCAGGCACTGCCGTCGGACGACTTCACCCGTCTGCTCGGCGAAGATGTTCCCCATGCTGCCGCCGGCGGCGGCCGGGCCGCGTCGCGCTGACAGGCGCTGCTGAAAAGCTTCACAATCCCATCAAGAGTCATTGACGATCCTCTCTGCGCGGCGGCACCGGCCGTGCCCTGGGGCCTTCGGGCCGCCATCGACCGCCTACTGTTCCGAGACCTGTCCATGCCGGCCGAGGCCGCTCCCGTACGCCGACTCGCCCGCCGCTCCCTGCGCGTACATGCGCTGCTGATTGGCGTGGTGGTGCTGGCAACCCTGCAGGCCGGCCTGCTGCTGTCCACCGGCAGCCAGCTGTTCAACGAAGAACAGAGCAAGATCCGCTATCACTTCCGTCGCCTGGACGGCACGCTGCAGGAACAGGATCGCTTCCTGCGGCAATGGCGCCTGCATGACGTGGGCAATCGCGGGCAGCCCGTGGACGAGGCCGCCTCAGGTGCACAGCCCAGCCCGTTGTTCGCCAGTTTCGCGCGCATAGGTACCGACGGCAGCGCCTCGACACAGGCAACGGCCGAACTGGGCGACCGCTTCCTGCGCTTCTACGGCGCCTTCTGGGCGGCCTCCCGGTTTCCGCCTCCGCAGTGCCTGCTGGTCGATGGCCAAGGCCGCCGTGGCCTGCTTGCACCGATCCAGACCGCGCGCGGTGATCCGGGCCAGAGCAGCCCGCATCACCTGCAGCCGGCACTGACCGCCATCCACCAGGTCCTGCGCGAACGGCCAGCGCTGCGGCGCGGCAACGTGGTCTGGACACCAGTGGCCTGGCGCGAGGGACAGACCCGGCTGCTTGCCATCGCGCACGCACCGCAGGATGCCCGCCTGTGGGGCGAAAGCGAGGACGAGTCGCTGGCCGCGGTGGCCTGCCTGCTGGATCCCGGCCGCGTTGATGACTACCGCCAGGTGATGGGTACACCGGTGTTCGAACGGATGTCGCTGTTCGATGGCAACGGCCGCCTGCTGCTGGGTGACGCCAGCGATGCCAGCCGCGCAGGCACGTCCTGGCGCGCGGGTCTGGACGGCCTGCTGTTCCGCATGCGCAGCGAACAGGGATGGCTGGCGGTGTACCACGTTGGCTGGCAACAGGTGTTCCAGCACCCGCGCGGCCCCCTGCTGGGCAGCATGGTGGTGGCGTTGCTGCTGGCCACCGGTGGCGTGCTGGTTTTGCGTGCCTACCGGCGCTCGGTGATCGAGCCACTGCGCCGCAACCATGCGCGATTGCTGGAAAGCGAAGCCTTCAGCCGCACCATCCTCGACAACGCACCGATCGGGTTGTGCCTGCTGCGTCGTACCGATGGCCGCGTGCTGCTGGACAACGCGCTGGCGCGTCACTGGCTGGGGGAAGACCACGACGACGGTGGCTGGCACGGGCCTTGGCGGCGCAGCGTGCTCGCCACCGGCGGTACCGCGGCGGGCGACGGTCTGGCCTACACCACGCCGGACAACCGCCATCTGCTGATCACCGCGACGCCCGCGCGCTATCGCGGCGAACCCGCCGTGCTGTGCCTGTTCATCGACCTCAGCAGCCAGCACGAGGCCGAACAGGTGCTGCAGCAGGCACGGCGTGCGGCTGACCAGGCCAACCGCGCCAAGAGCCAGTTCCTGGCCACCATGAGCCATGAGATACGCACCCCGCTGTACGGCGTGCTCGGCACGCTGGAGCTGCTGGGCCTGACCCCGCTGGATGCGCGCCAGCAGGACTACCTGGACACGATCCAGCGCTCGTCATCGACATTGATGCAGCTGATCAGCGACATCCTGGACGTCAGCAAGGCGGAGGCCGACCAGCTGAGCCTGGAGCCCGGCGCGTTCGATCCGGTGCGGTTGACCGAGGACGCGTTGGACTCCTACGCCGCTGCCGCCGCACACAAGGGCCTGCAGTTCTATGCCTGCATCGATCCGGACGTACCGGCTGCGGTCAACGGTGATGCCGCGCGCATCCGCCAGATCCTCAACAACCTGATCAGCAATGCGCTGAAATTCACCGACAGCGGCCGGGTCGTGGTGCGTCTGGGCGCACAGCACATCGATGATCGCTGCTGGCTGCGCTGGCAGGTGGCCGATACCGGCATCGGCATCGCCAGCGAGCACCAGGCACATCTGTTCGAACCCTTCTTCCAGGCCAACCCGGGCACCGATGCCATGCGGGGTACCGGATTGGGCCTGGCCATCTGTGCGCATCTGACCACGATGATGGAAGGCCACCTGCGGGTGGTCAGCGAAAGCGGGCTGGGCAGCAGTTTCTCGGTCGAACTGCCACTGCCCGAGGCAACACCCGATCCGCTGCAAGCGCCTTCACCGCGATTGCCGGCAGCGTTGCCGGTGCAGGTCCGTGGCAGCGTCCGCGAGTTTGCACAATCGATATCCGAGCGGTTGCAGCAGCGCGGCGCACAGGCCAGCGTGCATCGCGATGATGCGCCGGAGCCTGCCGATCCTGGCGCGGTGATGCTCGACCTTGTACTGGACGAGGGCACGCCCACGTGGAGTGGACCGCAGGTGGTGGCCTGCCGCGAAGGTGGAATGCAGCCACAACAGGTGCAGGGGCATTGGCAGGTCGGCGTGCATCGTCTGGATGCGATCGTGCTCGCGCTGGCGGCCGCGGCCGGGCAGGCACTGCCCGCCGAGGTCAACGGGCGTCTGCCGGCGCCACGCAGCTTCGGGCTGCAGGTACTTGTCGCCGAAGACAACCCGATCAACCAGGCGATCCTGCGTGACCAGCTGGAACAGCTCGGTTGCCATGCCGTAGTCGCCAGTGATGGCAATGAAGCCCTGCGGTATTGGCCGCAGCATCCTTTCGCCCTGGTGTTGACCGACCTCAACATGCCGGGACTGGATGGTTACGGTCTGGCCCGTGCATTGCGCGCGCGCGGGGTTGACGTACCGATCCATGGCGCCACCGCCAACGCCGACCCTGCCGAGCGGCAACGCTGCCATGAGGCGGGGATGCAGGGGGTGCTGGTCAAGCCGATCACCCTGGCAGCACTGCAGCGCCTGCTGACCCAGGTTGCAGCCCGGCCGCGCAGCGAGCCCATCGACGACGAAGCCGATGCGCCACTGCAGGTTCCGGAGAAAATGCAGGCGTTGTTCGTGCAGACCATGCAGGCCGACCTGGACAGCCTGCGGCGGGCGATCGACGATGCCGCATCAGAACGCGTGGCTCAGGTGCTGCACCGCATCCGCGGCGCACTGGTGATCGTTGGCGCACCGGCACTGGTGGCACACGGCCAGCAGATCGAACAGCAGATCGGCGAAGGCGAGGAATTACCTGCTCTCGCTACGGCGCTCGACCATTTCCAACGGCGCCTGCAGCGGCTGCTGCAACCATTGGCGCACGTCGCCCCCCCCTCACCTTCCAGCAACCCGGCACCGCCATGACCACCCGCATCCTCATCGCTGACGACCACCCGATCGTGCTTGCCGGCATCCGCGATGTCCTGGCCGGCGAACTGGACCTGGACGTGGTCGGCGAGGCCGCCGATCCAGTGACCTTGATCGAGCTGATGACGAGCACCCTGCCCCACGCAGTGATCACCGATTACAGCATGCCCGGTGGTGACAGCTTCGGCGATGGCATCAAGCTGATCTCGTTCCTGCGTCGCAGCTTCCCCGATGTGCGTCTGCTGGTGTTGACGATGGTCTCCAATCCTTCGCTGGTGGCGGCCATGTACGCAGCCGGTGCCAGCGGCGTGGTGCTCAAGAGCCACGGCCTGGGCAGCCTGGTACAAGCGCTGCGCACGGTGCTGGCCGACCGCGTCTACCGCCCTCCCGGCCTGCTGCCGGTTGCCGCCGCAGAACCGGCCGATGCCGAGGTGGTGCTGGCGCGCCTCTCGCCGCGCGAACTGGAAGTCATCCGTCTGTTCACCGGGGGCATGAGCGTGGGTGACATCGCCCGCCAGCTGCAGCGCAGTGCGAAGACGGTCAGCACGCAGAAAATCAACGCGATGCGCAAACTGGGTGTGGACAGCGACCAGGCGCTGATCGAGTACTGCCTGCAGTCGTCGATGTTCGGCTGAGGCCTCCACATCGCTGAACCGTGCCCCGCCCATGCGCAGGGCGCGAAGTGCTTTAGGAAACGCCTGATTCCATCGGACAGGGCTGGTTTCTAGTCTGGATGCATCCCGCCACGGTGACGATTTCCCATCGTCATCGCGTTACCGGCGGGAGCGAAACCGGATGGCGCCTGCAGCGGCCATCACGCCCGGTTTCCACAGCGACGCGGCCCTGCCGCGCCAGATCGCGCGGCCGCGCTGCGCCCTGCCACAGGAATACACCAGCATGAACGCCTCTCCCCCACGGCGCCGCCGTGCGTCCGCCTGCGCGCGCGCTTCGCGCCTCCCCTTGATTCCCAGCCTGCTGGCCAGCGCGCTGTGGGCCGCCCTGCCCGTGCACGCGGCCGAACTGCAGGGGCCGCTGAAGGTTACCGATGGCGGCAGCCTGCAGTTGGGCGCCGACGACATGCTGTCGCACAGTGCCGGTGGCTACGCGCTGGAGGCCAATGGTGTCGGCAGCACCATTACCGTCAATGGCAGCTGGATCTCGAGCACTGGAGGAGGCAGCGGCATCCTTGCCAGCGCCGGCGGCAGCGTCCTGATCGAGGGCGGCATCCTGCAGGTCGGCAACGGCAGCACCACCGTCGGCTATGCGCTGAACGCCAGCGGTGCTGGTAGCGTGATCCGCGCCAACAACCTGGTCATCAATGCCTACCGCAACGGCTCCGGCTACGGCACGGTCAATGCCACCGGCGGTGGCAAGGTGTGGTTGAACGGTGGCAGTGTCAGCAGCGGCGGGCACGCGCTGTATTCGAGTGGGCGCGGCAGCGAACTGCATGTGGCCGGTACCGAGATCAACGGCGGTACCAACAGCGCGGTGTACGCCGAGGGCAGTGCACTGCTGTCGCTGGAATCGCTGACGATGACTTTCGCGCAAGCCACCAGTGGCTACAGCGGGCGCGTCTCCTCCAACGGCAGTGGCAGCGTGCTGTCGCTGCGCGACGTGGACGTGGTCAACGGCTACTTCGATATCGACAACGGTGGCACGCTGCAGATCGTGGGCGGCAGTGCCAGCAGCAGCGGCAGCAGCATCCGCCTGCTCGGCAACAGTGGAAACCGCGTGTACTCCACCGCCGATATCACCGGCGGCCGTTTCGAGACCGTCGGCGGCTATGGCGTCAACGTCAACAGCTGGGCCAAGCTGACCACCAACGGCGCCCACTTCACGGTGCGCGATGGCTCGTCCGGTATCTGGCTGTCCGGCGCGGACTCGCTGGCCGACCTCACCGATACCACGATCAGCACCTATGGCGACAACGGCTACGGCCACGGCGTGGACGTCTGGGGCGGTACTGCCACGATCACCGGCGGCAGCATCGATACCCACGGCGATGGTGTCTACGGCCTGCGCGCCTCGGGCAGCAATCCGCCGACGCCCTATTCGCGCATCCGTGCCAAGGATCTGGACATCACCACCTACGGCACCGGGGGCGGGGGCGTCTTCCTCGGCGGCAGCACCGCCGATGTACAGCTGGACGGAGGCTCGATCACCACGCTGGGTGCATCCTCGTTCGGCATCGTGCAGATGAACACCGCCAAGCTCACCGCCGACAACCTGAGCATCCAGGCACAGGGGACGAATTCGGGTGCCTATCGTTCCTACATCACGGTGTTCGGGCCGTACTGGGACCGTCTGGTATTCAACAACAGCAGTCTGCAGACCCAGGACGGTCCCGCGCTGTGGCTGCAGGGCAGCAACCACGAGCTGACGCTCAACAACACCGATGTCGTCGCGCGCCAGCAGGGCAACCTCGACGGTGGCCGCCTGCTGCGGGTGAGCGATACCGTGTTCACCGATGGCAGCTCGGTCGCCACCGCGGACATTCTTTTCACTGCCGACAACAGCCGCCTGACCGGCGATGTCGTGGTCGACAGCGCCACCGCCAACGTGCAGATGACACTGCGCAACGGCACCGTGTTCAACGGCGCACTGCGCATCGACTCGGGCTACCAGGTCGCGCAGCTGGCAATCGATGACAGCAGCCAGTGGAACGTGCGTGGCAATTCCAGCGTCGGCTCGCTGGACCATGCCGGCACCATCGCCTTCGTCGCGCCCACCACTGACGATTTCAAGACCCTGACCGTCACCGGCGACTATGTCGGCAACGATGGCCATTGGCTGTTCAACCGCGCACTGGGCGACGATGCCTCGCTGGGTGACCAGCTGGTGATCCAGGGCAACAGCAGTGGCACTGCATCCGTCAGCGTGCGCAACGCGGGGGGCGCCGGTGCCCTGACCAGCGAAGGCATTCGCCTGATCAGCGTGGGCGGCCAGTCCGATGCACAGTTCTCGCTGCAGGGACGCGCGGTGGCCGGCGCCTACGATTACTTCCTGTACAAGGGTGGCGTCGCCACGCCGGACGACGGCAACTGGTACCTGCGCTCGGAATACGTACCGCCGGTCGACCCGCCGGAACCGCCCGATCCGCCGGAGCCGCCGATTGATCCGCCGACTCCGCCGATTGATCCGCCTGCTCCGCCGATTGATCCACCGATCGATCCGCCGGTGGTCCCGCCGGTCGACCCGCCGCTACCGCCGGTCCCGCCGCGTGTGGAGCGCCCGGAGCCGGCGGTGTACATGGCCAACCAGAGCAGCGCGCTGGGTATGTTCCGGCACAGCCTGTACGACCGCAGTGGCGATCCTGCCGATGCAACCGACGGCGGCAGCGACGCCATTGCATGGGCACAGGTGCGCAGCAGCCAGCCCGGCAGCCGCGGCCGCCAGGTGGATGTGGACAGCCAGCTCAACCGCGTGCTGCTGGGTGTCGGTCGCCGCTTCGAAGCCAATCCCGGTGGTCAGCTGCAGGCAGGTGTGATGGCCGGCCAGGGTCGGGCACGCAACGACAGCCGTTCGCAGGTGACCGGTTACACCGCACACGGTGTGGTCAACGGCACCAGCCTGGGCCTGTATGCCACTTGGTTGCAGGACGCGCGGATGGACAGTGGTGCGTATGTGGACAGCTGGCTGCAGTACGGACGGTTCCGCAACAGCGTGCAGGGCGAAGGGCTGCAGAAGGAGCACTATCGCTCGCACAGCTGGACCGGTTCGGCCGAGGCAGGCTATGTGCTGCCCGTGCAGCGTACAGCGCAGCGCGGTGTCTACCTGGAGCCACAGCTGCAGGTGATCCACAGCCGCTACGATGCCGACCGCGTGGTCGAAACCAATGGCACGGTGGTCGAAGGCCGCGACAAGGACAGCACCACCACGCGTGTGGGCCTGCGCCTGTACACGCGTTCGCTGACGCAGGGCCAAGGGCAGGTACAGCCGTTCGTCGCGGTGAACTGGTGGTCCGGTGGCAACGACGCAGCCATCGCCGTGGACGGCGAACGCCTGCGCCGGCGGTTGCCGCGTGACATCTACGAGGCCAAGGCCGGCGTGCAGGTGAATCTGTCGGGTGGCTGGCGCGGCTGGGGTGAGATCAGCCGGCAGACCGGCGGCATGGGCTTCCGCGATACCAGCGGTCAGCTGGGCGTCTCCTACCGCTGGTAAGACATACTGCTGGCTAGCCCATCGAGGGGTCCGGCGATGCTTCGTCGGACCCCTCGTTGTTTTCCACACCGCGCGTGGAAATCGATGGGGGTTGGATGTGGACAAGTGGTCGTAAGCCACGCACGACAAGCGTTTTCGACGCTGGTTTTTTTTTGTCCAGGCTGTCCAGGATGCAGGCAGGTGCGTGTTTTCCACACAGCAGGTGGAAAGCAATGCGAACTTGATGTGGACAACCCGCCTTGAACGTTATGCCGCAGGCGTTTCAAGGAGTGGCTGTTTTTTGTCCAGCCGCCTCATCGGTTTTCCACACGTGAGGTGGAAAGCCGTGGGGGTTTGATGTGGACAAGTAGCCGCAAGCCCTGCACGCCAAGCGTTTCAACGTGTGGTGAATTTATGTCCACTGCCATCCGCAACGCCGGGCTGGCGCTTCTGCAGCGCAAACGCGCAATGACACGATCCTCGTGTGCCCGTTCTGACAGGCGCCCAATACAACAAGACCCCGCATTGCGGGGTCCTGTGGGCAATCACTGCACTGCGCTGCGTCGTCGATCAGACGTTGAAGCGGAAGTGCAGGATGTCGCCTTCCTGCACGCGGTACTCCTTGCCTTCCAGGCGCAGGCGACCGGCTTCCTTGGCGCCGGCTTCGCCCTTGTACTTGATGAAGTCGTCATACGCGATGGTCTCGGCGCGGATGAAGCCCTTCTCGAAGTCGGTGTGGATGACCGCGGCAGCCTGCGGCGCGGTGGCGCCCTTGCGCACGGTCCACGCGCGGACTTCCTTCACGCCAGCGGTGAAGTAGGTCTGCAGGCCGAGCAGGCTGTAGGCCGCGTTGATCACGCGGTTCAGGCCCGGCTCGCTCAGGCCGAGGTCGGCCAGGAAGGTATCGCGGTCTTCGTCGTCCAGCTGCGACAGCTCTTCTTCGATCGCCGCCGACACCGGCACCACCTGTGCGCCTTCTTCGGCGGCACGGGCGCGCACAGCGTCCAGGTGCGGGTTGTTCTCGAAACCGTCTTCCAGCACGTTGGCGATGTACATCACCGGCTTCAGGGTCAGCAGGAACAGATCGCGCACCAGCGCCTTCTCTTCCTCGTCCAGGCCCGCCGAACGACCGGCCTTGCCGTCGGCCAGCGCAGCCTGCAGCTTGGCCAGCACCGGCTTGCGAGCCGCTGCATCCTTGTCGCCACCCTTGGCCGCACGCTCGGCGCGGTTCAGTGCCTTCTCGACGCTGTCCAGATCGGCCAACGCCAGTTCGGTATCGATGGTGTCGATGTCCGAGATCGGGTCGACCTTGTTGTTGACGTGGATGACGTCAGCGTTCTCGAAGCAGCGCACCACGTGGGTGATCGCATCCACTTCGCGGATGTGGGCCAGGAACTTGTTGCCCAGGCCTTCGCCGCTGGCGGCACCGGCCACCAGGCCGGCGATGTCGACGAACTCGACCGCAGTCGGGATGACCTTCTGCGGGTTGATGATCGCTGCCAGTTCGTTCAGACGCGGATCCGGCACCGGCACGATGCCGACGTTCGGTTCGATGGTGCAGAACGGGAAGTTCGCCGCGGCGATGCCCGCCTTGGTCAGCGCGTTGAACAGGGTCGACTTGCCGACGTTGGGCAGGCCGACGATGCCGCATTTGATACCCATGGGTGACAGCTCTCTGGGGTGAAAGTGATTGGTGAAACAGCGCGCGCGCCGCTTGGCCAATCCATCTCGGTGTTGCCGATCAACATCTGTGCCAACCAAGGTTGGCACCTACCCAAAACGGGTTACTTCGGGGTGTGCAGCCGCTTCATCGCTTCGCTGAAATCGCCCTGCACTGCCAACGGCAGCACGTCGATCGCATCGTCGATGGCGCGCGAGATCAGTACTTCATCGTCCTTGGAGGGGCGTCCCAGCACCCAGCCCACCACGCGGTCCTTGTGGCCGGGATGGCCGATGCCCACGCGCAGGCGATGGAACTTGCCGTGGCCGAGCAAGCGGATGGTGTCACGCAGGCCGTTCTGTCCACCGTGGCCACCGTCGAACTTCAGCCGCGCCACGCCGGGCGCCAGGTCCAGTTCGTCGTGGGCCAGCAGGGTTTCCTCCGGCTCGATCTTCCAGAACCGCTGCGCGGCGGTGACCGACTTGCCGCTGAGGTTCATGAAGGTGGCGGGCTTGAGCAGCCACACCGTCTGTCCGGCGATGTCGACCTTGGCGGTCTCGCCAAACAACTTGCTGTCCACGTTCCAGCGTGCACCGGCCTTTTCGGCCAGGGCCTCAACGAAATGAAACCCGGCATTGTGCCGGGTCCGGGCGTGCTCCGATCCGGGGTTGCCCAGACCGACGATCAGTCGCAATCCTGCCATCGTTCCATCCAGATACGGCGCCTGCCCCGAAGGACAGGCGCCGCGGGGTATTACTCGGCCGCTGCTTCTTCAGCGTCGGCAGCGTCCTGCTTGCCGTGCTTGGCAGTGACGATCGCGTCGTCGTGGTCCTTGCCCAGCGCCAGCGCCGGGATTTCCACGCCCTTCGGCAGCTTGATGTCCGACAGGTACACAACGTCGCCAGCCTTCAGCTCGCCCAGGTCGACTTCGATCGACTCCGGCAGGTCCTTCGGCAGGCAGCTGATGGCCACTTCCTTCAGTTCGTGGGCGACCACGACGTCGGCAGCCTTGCCAGCCGGCGAGGTGTCTTCGTTGATGAAGTGCAGCGGAACCGAAGCGGTCAGCTTCTCGTTCTCGTTCACGCGCAGGAAGTCCAGGTGCATGATCAGCTGCTTGAACGGATGGCGCTGCATGTCACGCAGCAGCACCTTCTGCACCTGGCCGTCCAGGTTCAGGTCCAGGATCGAGGCATAGAACCACTCGTTCTGCTGAGCCAGCCAGATTTCGTTGTGGTCCAGGCTGATGGCGACCGGTTCGGCGTTGCCGCCGTACACGATCGCCGGGATCACACCAGCGGTACGCAGGCGGCGGCTCGCACCCTTACGCTGCAGTTCACGCTTGGTGACCTTGATTTCATGGGTCTTCGACATTTTCGACTACTCGGTTGTTGCCTTGCCTTGCGGCTTGGCGGTTGAAGGCACTTCCGCGACCAGAAGTGCCCAGTGTGTCCCTGCCGTTGCCGGCGGGGACGAAAAAATCAATCGACGTACAGCGAGCTGACCGACTCACCGAAGGCGATGCGGCGCATCGTTTCGGCCAGCATTTCCGCCACGCTCAGCTGGCGGATCTTGCTGCACACCCGCGCGGCGTCCTTCAGCGGGATGGTGTCGGTCACCACCAGCTCATCGAGCTGGGAATTGGTGATGTTGTCCACCGCCGGGCCCGACAGCACCGCGTGGGTGCAGTAGGCGGCGACCTTGAGCGCACCGCGCGCCTTCAGGGCAGCGGCAGCGGCGCACAAGGTGCCGGCGGTATCGACGATGTCATCGACCATCACGCAGGTCTTGCCTTCGACGTCACCGATGATGTTCATCACGGTGGAGACGTTGGCGCGCGGACGGCGCTTGTCGATGATCGCCAGGTCGGCGTCATCCAGGCGCTTGGCCACGGCGCGGGCACGGACCACGCCGCCCACGTCCGGCGACACCACGATCAGGTTCTCGGTGCCGTAGGCGCGCCAGATGTCGGCCAGCAGCAGCGGAGAGGCATACACGTTGTCGACCGGAATATCGAAGAAACCCTGGATCTGGTCGGCGTGCAGGTCGACGGTCAGCACACGATCAGCGCCGGCGGTGCTGAACATCTTCGCCGCCAGCTTGGCGGTGATCGGCACGCGCGAGGAACGCATGCGGCGATCCTGGCGCGAGTAGCCGAAGTACGGCACCACGGCGGTCACGCTGGCCACCGATGCGCGCTTGAGCGCGTCGATCAGCACCAGCAGTTCCATCAGGTTTTCCGCGCTCGGCGCCGAGGTCGGCTGGATCACGAACACGTCCTGCTTGCGGACGTTCTCTTCGATTTCCACCTGCACTTCGCCATCGGAGAAGTGCGAGACAAGCGCCTTGCCCGGGCGGACTCCCAGTTCCTTGCAGATGTTCTGCGCCAGACGTTTGTTGGCGTTGCCGGAAAAGACCAGCAGGTTCGGGGACTCTTGCATCATGATTGTCTCGGGCGGGGACGAGTGGCGGGGATCCGGTAGCGGCAAGGACCACTGCGGCCCCTGCTGCTGACAACACCGCGGCTGTTCCCACGTCCCGCGCAGATGATGCGCTGGAAGGCGCGGACGCAGCCGCATTGGCAGGGGCGGGAGGATTCGAACCTCCGAATGCCAGGATCAAAACCTGGTGCCTTGGGCCTCTTGGCGACGCCCCTGCATTGATGAATCTAGTGTTGCTCGAGTGCATCCAGCAGTGGCGAACGTGCAACGCCCGCAGCCACCCTTGCCCGCAACTCCTTCGACAACTTCGCTCGTCCCTGCTCGGCGGCAGCCTGCGAATCGAACTCGACGAAACAACCACTTCCCGAACCGGTCAGACGTGCCGTGCCGATGTCGCTCAACGCAGCAAGCACCGCCTCGACGGCAGGCTCACGGCGGCGCAGCACCGGTTCGAACACGTTCCCGACCAGCGTACCGGAAGCGAAGTCCTCTATTTTCGCCTGTGGACTGTCGCGCGTCAAATCCGGATCAGCGAACAGGAGGGGCGTCGGCACATGAACGCCCGGTTCGACCACCACATACCAGGCCTGCGGCAGGGTGATCGGCTGCAGCCGCTCGCCCACCCCTTCGGCCCAGGCGTTGTGGCCACGCACGAACACCGGCACGTCGGCGCCGAGTCGCAACCCCAGCGCCGCCAGCGCATTTTCGTCCAGCCCCGCGCCCCAGAGCCGGTTCAGTACCACCAATACGGTGGCCGCATCGGATGAGCCGCCACCGAAACCACCTCCCGCAGGAACATGCTTTTCGACGACGATGTCGACACCTTGCTCGACATTCGCCGCCTCTTTGAGCATCCGCGCCGCGCGAACCGCCAGATCATCGGCCTCGGCGACGCCAGCCAGGCCATCGCCCTGCCGCCGCACCTGGCCGTCTTCACGCAGGCGCAGGCCGATCCGGTCGCCCCAGTCGAGCAGGCGGAACACCGTCTGCAGCTCGTGGTAGCCGTCGGCACGGCGGCCGGTGATGTGCAGGAACAGGTTCAGCTTGGCCGGGGCCGGCCACCAGGACCAGCCCGCGTCATCCAACCGCACGTTCATGGCGCGCCCTGGCCCCACTGGTCGACCAGCAGGCGCACCTTGGCGTCGCCATTGACCGCTTCGACCCTGCGCGGCAGGGCCGGACGCCCGGCTTCGGCCGGGTACCAGTCCAGATACTGGATCACCCACCCCATCTGCTGCATGCGCCGCGGACGGCCATCAGCATCACGGTCGATCTTTTCCGGCCCAGCGCTGTCGCCGGCGACCAGGCCGCGTACCCAGTCCGGCAGCTGATTGACCGGAATATCCCAGCCTGTGGCCTCCAACAACAGTGCCTGCGCGTCTTCACCTTCCCGCGGACCACCGGCCAGTCCTTCCAGTCGCCCGGCTTCATGATGGGTATCACCGCTCAACTTCCAGCTCTGGCGGGTCACCGGCGCGCTCAGCTCAACAACATAGCGCTGACCTTCCTGCTTCCAGTCGATGCGGCCGCTGCCACCGTCCTTGCCCTTGCTCACCGCCACCCGGCCCTGGAAATTCCAGTCCGCTGCCGAACGCAGGGCATCCACGCGCGCGACCTCGGTAGCGGCTGCTTCGGCGGAGACAGTGGTGACCACGGCCGGCGCCGGCGTTTTCTGCCGGCCAACGGTGGTACAGGCACTCAGGGCAAGGGTCACGGCCACCAGCAGCAACGGCCGGATCGTGGAAACACTCATGGATTGAATTTCTCGCGGGCGCGCAGCAGCGCGCGGTTTTCAGGGTCGAGCCTGGCCGCTTCCTCGAAGAAGTGACGGGCTTCATCTTGCTTGCCCAGCACCCACAGCACCTCGCCCACGTGGGCGGCGATTTCCGGGTCCTTGGCCAGCGTCCAGGCGCGGCGCAGCTGTACCAGCGCGTCGGCGTTGCGCCCCAGCCGATACAGCACCCAGCCATAGCTGTCGACGATGGCCGCGTTGTCCGGTTCGGCCACGCGTGCGCGGTCGATCAGCTCAAGCGCTTCCTGGTAACGGCCGGTCCGGTCGGCCAGGGTGTAGCCCAGTGCGTTCAGTGCCGGCACGTTCTCCGGCTCGGTCACCAGGATCTTGCGCAGGTCGGCCTCGGCGCGGGCGATGTCGTCGCGGCGCTCCCAGGCCAGCGCACGGGCATACAACAGGCCGTTCTCGTCCGGATACGCCGCCAGGCCACGGGCCAGCGCATCGATCTCGCCGGGAAGGTCGTCGGCGCGCTGGCGCAGCTCGGCTTCCAGCAGATACGCATCGCGCCGCACATCGTCATCCACCCCGGCATCGGACTGGATCGCATGCACTTCATCCAGCGCCAGCGACTGCCGGCCTGCCAGCCCCTGCGCATTGGCCGCGCGCAGGCGCGCTTCATTCAGCTCATCGCCGCCAGGCACGCTGTGGTACCAGTTGACCGCCTCCGGGTAGCGCTTGAGGTACTCGGCGATCTTGCCCAGCAACAGGCGCTGCGCCGGGTCCGGCTTCGCCGCCTGCCGCGACAGTTCGTTGTACAGATTGGACAGCGCGGCCTTGTCGCCCTGCTTGGCCAGCAGCGAAGCGCGCATGCCCCACGTCTGCACATTCTGCGGACCGACCGCCAGCACGCGCTCGGCCGCTGCCGGCTGGCCGAGGCTGTCATAGGCGATGGCCACCGCATTGCGCAGCTCCGGATCCTGACGGGTCTTCGGCTCCACCCCGCGCAGCAGCGACAGTGCCTGGTCGGTCTGCCCGGCCTGCTGCAGCTGGCTGGCGCGCAGCAAGGCAACGCGCGGCTCCTCGGGGAAGCGCTTGACCACCTCATCGATCATGCGCCGCGCCAGCTCGGGCTTCTCCATGCGCAACGCCAGGCGTCCAAACTCCTGCCAGGCCTCGATCTTCTGGGGAATGGCGTTGGCATCGACCAGCTCGCCCAGCACCTGGGCCGGCACGGCCGGATCGCGGCCGCCGCCGATCAGGGCGCCCAGAGCGAACTTCCAGCCCTCGTCGCCCGGGTCCTGCAACAAGGCCTGAAGCTCGCTGCGCGCAGTCTTCACATCGCCCTGGCGCATCGCCAGCGCACCGGCGGCGCTGCGCATAGCCAATGAGCGCGGCGCACGCTGCTGCCACAGGGCCAGGCCCTTGGCCGCGGCATCATCCTCGTTGGCCAGCATGGCGATGCGGGTCGCCCGCTCGGCCAGGCCGGCGTCGCCGTCGGTCTGCTGGGCGGCCTGCAGGTACCAGCGCGCGGCCTCGGCCAGCTTGCCCGCCTGCAGGGCGAACTCGCCAGCCAGTACCGGCTCCAGCGCCAGTTCCTCAGTCACCGCGGGGCGTGCAGGCGCCTTGGCGGGCACCGCCGCCAGGGCCTGTGCACAGGCCAGAGACAGCAGCAGAACACTGGGGATGCGAATCAATGCGGGCATCGTCGGCATCGGGGCCTTAAAATGTCGTCCAATGGCCAGCAGCTTATCGCAAGCAACTGAACAATGACCCTGTGGGTGCTCGGACTGAATCACCAGACCGCACCGGTGGAACTGCGCGAACGCGCAGCCTTCGCCGGTGACGCGTTGCCGCGCGCGCTCGGTTCGCTGCGCGATACCCCGCAGATCGCCGAGGCGGTGCTGCTGTCCACCTGCAACCGCACCGAGCTGTATGCCGTGGCCGAATCCGCGCAGGCACTGGACCAGTGGCTGCACGCCCAGGCCGGCGACCTGCAGGGCTATCTGTACCAGCACGCCGATGCCGATGCCGTGCGCCACCTGTTCCGGGTGGCGACGGGACTGGATTCGATGGTGCTGGGCGAGCCGCAGATCCTCGGCCAGGTGAAGGATGCCTGGTCGACCGCGCGCGACCACGGCCTGCTCGGCCAGCGCCTGGACCGGCTGTTCCAGCAGACGTTCTCGGTGGCCAAGCGCGCGCGTACCGATACCCAGGTCGGCGCCAACCCGGTGTCGGTGGCCTCGGCAGCGGTGCGCCTGGCGCAGAACGCATTTGCCCGCCTCGATGATTCCACCGTGCTGCTGGTCGGCGCCGGCGAGACCATCGAACTGGCCGCGCGCCACCTCAGCGAAGGCAAGGTGCGGCGTCTGCTGATCGCCAACCGCACCCTCGCCCATGCGCAGGAACTGGCCAGCCGCCATGGCGGCGTGGCGCTGCCGCTGACCGAACTGGAGCGCCACCTGGCCGAGGCCGACGTGGTGTTCTCGGCCACCGCTGCCCGCGAACCGGTGATCCACCGTGCCGCGGTGGCCAACGCCCTGCGCGCACGCCGGCACAAGCCCATGCTGCTGTTCGACCTGGCCGTGCCGCGCGACATTGAAGCCGACGTTGCCAGTCTCAACGATGCGTTCCTGTACACCGTGGACGATCTCGAGCGCGCGGTGGAAGACAACCGCCGCAGCCGCCGCGAGGCCGCCGCTGAGGCCGAGACGATCATCGACCTGCAGGTCTCGCGCTTCGTGGAAACGCTGCAGGCCAGTGCCCACCAGGCACCGCTGCGGCAGCTGCGCGCCTTCGGCGAGGCCACCCGTGCCGAACTGCTGGAACGCGCGCGCCAGCAGCTGGCCAACGGCAAGCCGGCCGACGAAGTGCTGGAACTGCTTGCCCACGGATTGACCAACCGCCTGCTGCATCCGCCGACCGCCGCCCTGCGCGCGGCCGCGCTCAGCGGCGATGCCGACCTGACCCGCGCCGCCGAGCGCCTGTTCCCGGCGACGCCGGGTTACCGCCACCCACCTGTGAGAACCGATGACGCCGACCCTGCGCCGTAAGTTGGAAGCGCTGGCCGAGCGCCGCGAAGAACTGGAACGTCTGCTCGCCGAACCGGAGGTGGTCGCCAACAACGCGCGCTTCCGCGATCTGTCGCGCGAATTTTCCCAGCTCGAACCGATCGCCACCGCACTGGCCGATGAAGCACGCGCCAAGGCCGACCTGGCTGCGGCCGAAAGCATGCGTGCGGACCCGGACCTGCGCGAGCTGGCCGACGAGGAGATCGCCGCCGCGCAAGCCCGCCTGCAGGAACTGGAGCAGGAACTGGCGCTGCTGCTGGTGCCGCGCGACCCGCGCGATGAAGGCAACCTGTTCCTGGAAGTGCGCGCCGGCACCGGTGGTGACGAGGCGGCGATCTTCGCTGGCGACCTGTTCCGCATGTACGCCCGCTACGCCGAGCGACAGGGCTGGAAGGTCGAGATCGAATCGGACAATCCCGGCGAACATGGCGGCTACAAGGAAGTGGTGGCGCGCGTGGTCGGCCGTGGCGCGTTCTCGCGCCTGAAATTCGAATCTGGCACGCACCGCGTGCAGCGCGTGCCAGCCACCGAATCGCAGGGCCGCATCCACACCTCGGCGGCCACCGTGGCGATCATCCCGGAAGCCGACGAAGTCGATGAGATCGTCATCAACCCGGCTGACCTGAGAGTCGACACCTACCGTTCTTCCGGCGCCGGCGGCCAGCACGTCAACAAGACCGAATCGGCGATCCGCATTACCCACGTGCCCAGCGGCGTGGTGGTCGAATGCCAGACCGAGCGCAGCCAGCACGCCAACCGGGACAAGGCGATGAAACGCCTGAAGGCGCAGCTGCTCGATGCCGAGCGCCAGCGCCACGACGCGGCGCAGGCCGAATCTCGGCGCCTGCAGGTCGGCAGCGGCGACCGCAGCCAGCGCATCCGCACCTACAACTTCCCGCAGGGCCGGATCACCGACCACCGCGTGGAAGGGTTGACCCTGTACGACCTGCCCAACGTATTGGCCGGCGACCTGGACCCGTTGCTGCAGCGATTGAGCCACGAACACCAGGTCGACGCCCTGGCCCAGCTTTCGGCGGGCTGACCAGCATGTCGGCCTGGCAGCAGCGGCAGCAACTGCAGCAGGCGATCACGCGCCAGCCCGGCGACTTCGTCGCCTGGGTGATGCTGGCCGACCTGGAACTGGAAGCCGGCGACATTGCGGCCGGCGAGCAGGCCGCGCGACGCGCACTGCAGTTGCGTCCCAATCATCCTGAAGCACTTGCCCGGCTGGGCCGGGTAGCGTGGATGGCAGGAGCGCATGCCGATGCCGCCACGCTGCTGGGCCAGGCCTCCGCGCTGGCACCGGAGCACCCGGGCATCGCATTGTGGCTGGGGCACGCGCTGGAAGATGCCAATGATGCGGAAGGTGCATCGGCAGCCTATCGCCGCGCGCACGCACTGATGCCCGATGAGCCCTATATCGCCGCACAGCGCCTCGCCTGGCAGCGTCGCCTGTGCGATTGGCAGGACGTGGATGCGCTGGCGACCCAGGTTCGCGGCGCACTTGTGTCCGGCCAGGGCGTGGTCGAACCCTTCGCGTTCCTCAGCGAAGACGCCAGCGCGGCCGAACAGTTGGCCTGTGCGCGTGCGCGCGCGGCCGCCGTGGCGGGGTCGGTGAGGCCACTGCCCCCGGTGAAGCTGCGCGAACGAGGTCCACTTCGCGTGGGCTTCCTGTCCAACGGTTTCGGCGCTCATCCCACCGGATTGCTGACGGTCGCACTGCTGGAACACATGAGCCAGGACCCGGCCCTGCACCTGCATCTGTTCGCGCTCAACGCCGAGGATGGCAGCCGAATCCGCCAACGGCTGCAGACCGCTACCCGGTTGCATGACGTGGCGGGGTTGCGCCATGCCGATACGGCCGCGCGCATCCGTGCACAGGGCATCGACCTGCTGTTCGACCTGCGCGGTTGGGGTGGCGGCGGCACACCGGAAGTACTGGCGATGCGCCCTGCCCCGCTGCAGCTCAACTGGCTGGCCTACCCCGGCACCTCCGGCGCACCGTGGCTGGATGCCGTGATCGCTGACCACTTCACGCTGCCGCCCTCGCTGGAGGCGCACTACAGCGAACGAGTGCTGCGCCTGCCGCGCGCGTTCCAGCCCTCGGACAACACCCGCGTGCTGGAGCCGGCACCAGACCGCGCCGCATGCGGGCTACCCGCGCAGGGCACGGTGTTCTGCTGCTTCAACAACAGTTACAAGCTCAACCCGCGCAGCATGGGCCGCGCGTTCGCGGTGCTGCAGGCAGTACCCGGCAGCGTGCTGTGGCTGCTGTCCGGCCCCGGCCAAGCCGATGCGCGGCTGCGTGCCGCTGCGCAGGCTGCTGGACTGGATCCGGCGCGCCTGGTGTTCATGGCCAAGCTGCCGCATCCGCAGTATCTGGCCCGCTATCAGCTGGCCGACCTGTTCCTGGATACAAACCCGTACAACGCACACACCACCGCCTCGGATGCCCTGTGGGCCGGCTGTCCAGTACTGACCTGCCCCGGCACTACCTTCGCCGCGCGCGTGGCCGGCAGCCTCAACCATCAGCTGGGCCTGGAGCACATGAACGTCGCCGACGATGCGGCGTTCGTCGCCACCGCCAGCGCACTCGGCAACGATCCGGCCGCCTTGGCCGCAGTGCGCGCCGAACTGGCGCAGGCACGCGAGCGCAGCGGCCTGTTCGACATGGAGGCTTTCGCGCGCGAGCTGTCCGCACTGCTGCAGCAGCTGGCCCGCGAACAAGGCTGGCAGGGCCTCGACACGCCCTGACATCGCCCTGCGCTACGCTCGGGCTTCCTTCCCGCGTGGTATGACGATGGCCAAGCTCAAGCGCAAGGAATACGACGAACTGCTGCAGCCGCTGCAGCTGGAACTGGCTGCGATGGCGCGCTGGGTGCAGCACAGCGGACAACGCCTGCTGGTGCTGTTCGAAGGACGCGATACCGCCGGCAAGGGGGGCGCGATCCAGACCATCAGCGAGCACCTCAACCCACGCCAATGCAGGGTGGTGGCGCTGCCCAAACCCACCGACCGCGAAGCCACGCAGTGGTACTTCCAGCGCTACGCCTCGCATCTTCCGGCCGCCGGCGAGATCGTGCTGATGGACCGCAGCTGGTACAACCGTGCCGGCGTTGAACGGGTGATGGGCTACTGCAGCGAGACCGAGTACCAGCAGTTCCTGCGCCAGGCGCCGGTGTTCGAACAACTGCTGGTGGATGACGGCATCCTGCTGTTCAAGTACTGGTTGTGCGTGGACCAGGAGCAGCAGGAAAAGCGTTTTGCCGAACGCCATGTCGATCCACTGAAAGGCTGGAAGCTGTCGCCGGTGGATCTGAAGTCGCGCAGCAAGTACAGCGCATACACCGAGGCACGCGAGGCAATGCTGCGCGCTACCCATCGCGACGGTGCGCCGTGGACGCTGGTGGATTTCAACGACCAGCGCCTGGGTCGCCTGACCTTGGCCCGCAACCTGCTGGACCGGTTGCCGGACACGCGGGTGGATGCACCGCTGCCGGAGCTGCCGAAGCTGAAGGGCAAGCTGCATCGCGAGCACTACGATGTACTGAAACCGATCGAGAGTTTCCCGGTCGAGGACTGAGGTAGGTTCGGCAGGGCTGCGCCCTGCACCTGCCGAATCAAAGGCAACTGCCGAAGCAACAGCAAAAGCGGGTATTCCGGGGGATGGCGGGGCGGTGTCGGATTGCGGGGACGCCGTGAACCCGTCCATGGGGGCTTGGCCGCGGCATCCATGCCGCGGACACCCCGCAATCCGACACCGCCCCACCTTCGACAGATTTCCGGTGGCTGATGGATTCACGCCATGCGTGGATGAATCTCTTTCAGATATCGAAATCAATCTGGGGTCAGATCCGTTTTCCTACGGAAAACGGATCTGACCCCAAGAGCCATTCCGAGAGATCGCAGAAATCTGTCGAAGGCGGGGTGGGTCCGGTTGCGGGGGTGTAAGCGCCATGGATGGCGCGCCCAAGCCTCCATGGACGGATTCACGGCGTCCCCCGCAACCGGACCCACCCCGCCTACCCTCAGGAAACCAGCTTCTGCTTCGGCTGTTGCTGTTGCTTCGGCAGGTGCAGGGCGCAGCCCTGCCGACCCACCTATTACTTGGCAGCCGCGATCTGCTTTTCGATGTCGGCGGCGGTGACCGGGCCCAGGAAGCTGTGCGCCAGCTTGCCCTGCGGATCGATCAGGTGGGTCAACGGCAGGCCGCGCGGAGTGGCGAAGTCAGCCGGCGGATCGAACGGATCGACGATCACGATCGGGTAGGTCACCGGGTGCTTGGTCAGGAACGACTGCATCTCCGGCACCTCGATGTCCTCGTAGGCCAGGCCAACCACTTCGATGTTGCTGCGCATTGCATGCAACGCCGACAGCTCGGGCATTTCCTTGCGGCAAGGCGCGCACCAGGTCGCCCAGAAATTCACCACTACCCACTTGCCACGATGCGCGGCCAGGTCGTAATCACTGCCATCGACCGCCTTCATCTTCAGCGTCGGGAACTCGGCGGTGACGCGCTCGGCGGGCGTGTCCTCAACCGGCGCCGGGGCGGCCGGGGTCGGTGCCTGCGCGGGCGGCTGGCTGCTGGCCGGGGTCGGCTCCTGCGCGGGTTTGCAGGCGGCCAAAGCCAGCAGCGCAGCCAGCAGCAACGGGGTCTTGCAGGTCATGGGGCGTCTCCAGAATCAGGGTAGATGTCGCTGACGCGACGCTTGAGGCGTTCACGCAGCGGCAGGCGCAACTCATCCAGCGCGGCCAATGCGGCCCGGCCAAGGCTGTCATCGCGGTAAGGCAGGTGTTGTTCGGCCACCGGAATGCGCAGCTGCGTGCATTCGTACAGATCGCCCAGGCTGATCTGGTCCAGGTCACGGGCCAGCAGCCATTCGCCGCGCTCGTCACGGCGCAGCAGGCCGATGCCCTCCAGGTTGCAGGCGAGGTCCTGCAGCAGCGAGTCGGTCAGCATCGGTTCCAGCCGCAGGATCTCGTCGTCGGCCAGACCCCTGCCCTTGGCGCGTGCGTGCTGGAAGCGCCCGAGCAGGCGCAGCAGGCCATAGAACTCGTAGCCCTGCGGCAGGCGCAGCTCCACCGGCTGGTAGCGGAAGGCCGCCATCGACGATGCCAGCGACGCGCCCAGCAGCACGGCCACCCAGCACAGGTAGATCCACAGCAGCAGGATCGGCACGAAGGCCACCGTGCCATACAGCTTCTGGTAGGACTGGAAGCTGCCCAGGTAAGCACCGATACCCCACTTCACCAGCTCCAGGATCACCGCAGCGAGAATCGCGCCCGGAACCGCGTGGCGCCACTTCACGGTGTGGTGTGGCACTACCCGGAACATCAGGGTGATGCAGACGAATTCGATCAGGATCGGCGCCAGCCGCAACGCGAGATCGGCGAGCCAGCGCCCCTCCTGCGTGCCGAACAGCGGCATCGCGAACACCCGCGCCGACACGGCCAGTGAAGCGGCGGCAAGCATCGCGCCGAGGGTCAGTACCGTCCAGTAGACCAGGAAGCGGGTCAGCCGCGGCCGGCTGCTGCCGACGCGCCAGATCTGGTTGAAGGTCTCTTCAACACTGTTGAGGGTGATCAGCAGCGAGATGACCAGGGCGATGAAGCCGGCCGCAGTGAGCTGCCCCGCGCTGGCCGAGAACTGCCGCAGGTAGCCTTCGGCGGCGCGCGCGGCATTGGGCACGAAGTTGGAGAAGACGTAGTCGCTGAGCTGGTCGCTCCAGCGATCGAACACCGGGAAGGCCGAGAGCACGCCGAATACCACGATCGCCAACGGCACCAGCGCGAACACTGTGGTGTAGGCCAGCGCGGCGGCAGCCTGGAACAGGCGGTCGTCGAGGAAGCGGCGCCACAGGAAGCGGCCGAAGCTGGCGGCGCGTGCGCGATCCCGCGCGCGCTCCATCCACAAATTGAGCGTATCCAAAGGTTCCATCGGCGAAAGGGTACCCGATGCGGAATCGATGCAGGATAGCCATACTGGCGTCCACACGATGAGGAGAGCTGGGCGCGATGGGCGAAATCCTGGTGCTTTACTACAGCCGCGGCGGTTCGGTGGCACGGCTGGCGCGCCAGATCGCGCGGGGCATCGGCGAGGCTCCGGGCATGACTGCGCGGCTGCGCACGGTGCCGCCGGTGGCTGCCGTCACCCAGACCGCGCAGCCTCCGGTGCCGGACGATGGCGCGCCGTATGTGAGCGTGCAGGACCTGGTGGAGTGCCAGGGACTACTGCTGGGCAGCCCCACCCGTTTCGGCAACATGGCCGCGCCGGTCAAGCATTTCCTCGATGGGCTCGGCGCCGAATGGGTGAACGGCACGCTGGCGGGCAAGCCGGCCGGGGTGTTCACGTCCACCGCGTCGATGCATGGCGGCCAGGAGTCGACCCTGCTGTCGATGCAGGTGCCGCTGCTGCACCACGGCTGCCTGATCGTCGGCATTCCGTTCACCGAGCCGGCGCTGAGCCATACCACCAGTGGCGGCACGCCGTATGGCGCCAGCCACGTGGCCGGTGCCGCCGACGACCCGCAACCAACCGACGATGAGGCGGTGCTGGCACGCGCGCTGGGCCGGCGCGTGGCCGACATCGCGCAGCGGCTGGCACGATGAGCGCCGCGCCGCGCACCGTGCTGCTGCTGGCCTTGATGGGCTTGGCGGCGCTGTTTGCCGGCTGGTTCATCAACGACAGGCACTGGCTGGCCACCCAGCTGGTATTCACTGCGCCGCCGCTGTCGCTGGCCATCGCGCTGCGCCTGGGCTGGCGCAAGGTCGGGTTCTGGGCGGCGGTGCTGGCCCTGGGCTGGTTCAGCCACGGCGTGATGAGCGCCTGGAGCCATCCCGAGACCCGCTGGCTGGCGCTGATCGAGATCGCGCTGGCGCTGCTGGTGATCTTCTCGGCCAGCCTGCCCGGCCTGCGCGCCCGTTTCGGGCGGCGGCGCTGACGCTGCGCCCGGCGGGCCGTATCATCTGCGTTCCCGGCCCCGCGCCGCTGTACCTGCCTTGGTTTCGCGCATGCACATGATGGAAGAGCTCCTGGTCGTCACCACCGGTGGCACGATCGACAAGATCTATTTCGACGACAAGTCGGACTACCAGATCGGCGACCCGCAGATCGGCATGATCCTGCGCGAACTGGGGGTCACGTTCCGCTTCAACGTGATTCCGATCCTGCGCAAGGATTCGCTGCACATCAACGACGACGATCGTGAGCTGATCCGCGCGACGATCGCTGCGCAGCCCACCCGCCACGTGCTGGTAACCCATGGCACCGATTCGATGGTGCAGACCGGCAAGGTGCTGGCGACGATTCCCGATAAGACCATCGTGATGACCGGTGCGCTGAGCCCGGCGCGTTTCCGTGGTTCGGATGCGGAGTTCAACATCGGTTGTGCGATCGGTGCGGTGCAGTCGCTGCCGGCTGGGGTGTTCATCGCAATGAACGGCCGGATCTTCGATCCGCAGCATGTGCGCAAGAACGTGGCGGCGAACCGGTTCGAGTCGGTTTGAGGGACTTGTAGTGCCGAGCCCGTGCTCGGCAGCCCTCTGATAGCCGAGCGTGGGCTGGGCTCTACAAAAAAACACCCCGGCCGAAGCCGGGGCGTGCCCATGGAGAGGGGCTTGGGCTCAGTACTGGGCGTTGAGGGTCACGCCCGAGAAGGTGCTGTACGCCTTCACCCGCACGTGCCATACGCCGGCAGCGGGGCTGTTGACGGTGCAGGTCTCGTTGTTGCCGCTCAGGTACGGGCGGCAGGTGTAGACGGTGTCGGTCGGGGCACTGCCCTGGCGCAGATACAGGTCGGCGTCACCGCTGCCGCCGCTGATCGCCACGCGCAGCTGTGAGCTGCCAGCCGGGACGTTGACGGTGTAGCTGAGCGATGCGCCGCTGGCCGCGCCGAGGCCGGTGACCGGCACGTTGTTCTGCAGCACGGTGCCACCCGGGTTGGGCGTGGTGCCGTTGATCGCGGCTGTCACCGCGGCATCGGCGTCGATGATGCCGGCGCCGCAACCACCCGAGCACGCACCCGGCAGCGGACGCGCGGTGCTCTTGATGATGCTTTCCACCTGCGCCGGGCTGAGCGGGCTCGGTGCCACCGACTGCATCAGCGCAACCACGCCGGCCACGTGCGGCGCCGCCATCGAGGTGCCGTTGTAGGACGCATAGCTGGCGCTGCCCGGGGTGGTGGTGCCGCTGTTGAGGGTCGACAGGATGCCCTGGCCCGGTGCGGAGATGTCGATGCCGGTGCCGTAGTTGGAGAAGCTGGCACGTGCACCTGCCGAGGTGGTCGCGGCCACCGCGATCACATTCGGGCAGTTCGCCGGGACCGACGAGGACACGTTGGTGTTGCTGTTGCCGGCAGCGACCACCACGGTGGTGCCACGGCCGACCGCGCCGTTGATGGCGTTCTGGTAGGTGGTCGAGCAGCTGCCGCCGCCACCGAGCGAGAGGTTGATGACCTCGGCCGGATTGGCGTTGGCCGGCACACCGCTGACCGTGCCGCCGGAGGCCCAGACGATGGCATCGGCGATGTCGGAGGTATAGCCGCCGCACTTGCCGAGCACACGCACCGGCACGACCTTGGCATTGAATGCGGTACCGGCCACGCCATTGCTGTTGTTGGTCACCGCAGCGACCGTGCCGGCCACGTGGGTGCCATGCCAGCTGGAGTTCGAGCCCGGGTAACCGGCCTGACACTCGTTGTCGCCGTACCAGTCACCCTCGTCGTTGGGATTGCTGTCACGGCCACCACCATCGCGCGCCATCGCCGCGTCGCTGATGAAGTCATAGCCGGGCAGGATGTTGGCGTTGAGGTCGGCATGGTTGGTGATGCCGGTATCGATCACGGCCACGACCACGCCGGTGCCGGTGGCCTTGTCCCAGGCCGGGCGCACGTTGATCGACGCGTTGGACGTGCCGAAGCCCCACTGCTCGCTGAAGCGGGTGTCGTTCGGGGTCAGCGTCGCGCGCATGATCTGGTCGACTTCGACGTATTCCACATTCGGGTCGGCGGCGAGCTTGCGCATCAGCAGTTCGGCGTCTGCCTGGTCCAGCGCACGGTCGGTCCTGACCACGGTGGAGCCGACAGCGAGCTTGCGGACCTGCTGCAGGCCCAGCGCGCGGCCCTGGCTGCTGGCGATGCCGGCAGCGGCGGTCTTCAGCGAAGAGGCGAGTGCGGTGGTGTTGGCCACCGGCGCACTGCCGTCGCGGTACTTCACGATGAACCGCTGATGGGTCGGCGCGGACTGCAGGCCGCTGAGCTGGACATCACCGGCCAGCGCAGGCGTGGCCAGCAGCAGCGATGACAGAACGGACGCACCAAGGACCACCCACACACGACGCACACGCGGTTGCGTTACCTGGGACATCGGATTTCCCTTCTAATGGTAGGAATGCCGGAATCGGCAGAAGCACCGGCCTGAACCGTGGGCTGGCTTGCGATGGCGAGGTTCGGGTCCGGCGAGCCAGCGGATTCCCCTGACCATCCGCTGTGTTGATGACGCTAGTGGCTGAAACCGGACACCACAAGATTTTCAGCGTCTTTTCAGCAAGATGAAATGTTGGATCTGAGACTTTCCGGGTCGAGGGTTTGTGAAGGTGAAGGAACTTTCGCGTCACCTGCACAGACCTGACTGCGCAATGTCCTGTCTCATCATGTCTTTGCCGACATCGGCGTCGGTAGATTCGGGGTCAGATCCCTTTTCCGCAGGAACAGGGATCTGACCCCAGGCTCACAACGCAGAAAGCCCGTCACGAGGACGGGCTTTCCGGAGGAGCAGCCGAGCGTGGGCTCGGCTCTACAGTTCAATGCGGGCGATCAGCCCAGCTTGACCAGCCAACCGTGGCGGTCCGGCAGGCGGCCGTACTGGATGTCGGTCAGTTCCTTGCGCAGCGACATGGTCACTTCGCCGGCCGGCGCATTGATGTCGCCCACCGAGAAGCCTTCGCCCTTCAGCTGGCCGATCGGGGTGACCACTGCAGCGGTACCGCAGGCGAACACTTCGGCGATCTCGCCGGAGGTCACGCCCTGCTTCCACTCGTCAAAGGTGACCTTGCGCTCTTCGACCTTCATGCCACGATCGCGGGCCAGCTGCAGGATGCTCTCGCGGGTGATGCCCTCGAGGATGCTGCCGGACAGTTCCGGAGTGACCAGGGTACCGTCCTTGTAGACCAGGAACACGTTCATGCCGCCCAGTTCTTCCAGGTACTTGCCTTCGACCGGGTCCAGGAACAGCACCTGCGAGCAACCCTGTGCCTGCGCCTTCTGCTGCGGCAGCAGCGACGCGGCGTAGTTGCCACCGCACTTGGCCGCACCGGTGCCGCCCTTGGCCGCACGCGCGTACTCGGTGGACAGCCAGATCGACACCGGGGCGACGCCCTTGGCAAAGTACGGGCCGGCCGGGCTGGCGATCACGTAGTAACCGGCCTTGTGCGCGCCGCGCACGCCGAGGAAGGCTTCATCGCCGATCATGAACGGACGGAAATACAGGCTCGACTCATCGGCCGACGGCACCCAGGCGCTGTCGACGGCGATCATCTGCTTCAGCGATTCGACGAAGATCTCCACCGGCAGTTCCGGCAGCGCCAGGCGCTGCGCCGAACGCTGCAGGCGACGGCCGTTGGCATCGGGGCGGAAGGTCCAGATCGAACCATCGGCATGGCGGTAGGCCTTGATGCCCTCGAAAATCTCCTGACCGTAGTGCAGCACGGCCGCGGCCGGGTCCAGCTGCAGCGGACCATAGGCACGCACGTTGGCGTTGTGCCAGCCGGTGTCCTTGTCCCAGCGCACTTCCACCATGTGGTCGGTGAAGTGCAGGCCGAAGCCCGGCTTCTCCAGGATCTGGGCGCGCTCTTCAGCGCTGCGCGGGTGGTCCGAACGGGTGACGGCGAAGCTGGGAATGGACTGGGACACCGGAGATTTCCTGTTCTGGTTGCGGGTAATGCCGGGCCCGCGTCACTGCGGGCCGTGGGTCAAAGCATGCCGGTTTCGAGGCGCGCAGCCTCTGACATCATGTGCTGGTTCCACGGCGGATCGAAGACCAGCTCGACGTCGGCCTCGGCCACCGTCGGGATCATTTCAAGCTTGCTGCGCACGTCGTCGACCAGGATGTCGCCCATGCCGCACGCAGGCGCGGTCAGGGTCATCTTCACGTCGATCTCGCGCTGCCCTTCGTCCAGGTGCTTGATCTCGACCTCGTAGACCAGGCCCAGTTCGACGATGTTCACCGGAATTTCCGGGTCGAAACAGGTGCGCAGCTGCTGCCACACCAGTTGTTCGACCTGCTCGTCGCTGGCATCGTCGGGCAGCTCCAGCGGCGCCGGCGCCTCCTTGCCGATGGCATCGCCATCCTTGCCGGCGATGCGGAACAGATTACCCTCGACGAACACCGAATAACTGCCGCCCAGCGCCTGGGTGATGTACCCATAGCTGCCGGCGGGCAGGGTCACGGTGTCGCCCTGCGGGACCATCACGGCCTCGCAATCGCGTTCGAAGTGGACAGGTTCGCTGCTACGGGAATACATGGGGACCGATATGGGGCTGCGGCCGAAGCCACGCAAGACGGCATTCTAACGTAGGCGCCCGGCCCTCGCCGGTGCACTGCGGCAAACCACAGTATCCTGTGGGCGACCTTCAGGAGCTTCGATGTCCTCCAATGCCGCACGTGCCAGGACCGTTACCTGGCTCTGGCCCTTCATGTTGTTGCTGGCGCTGGCCACCGCCCCCCTCGCTTGGATGCTGATCGCCCTGTTCACCGGCCGTCCGGTCGGCTGGATGGCGGTACTGACCGCCCTGGAACTGGTGTTCATGCTGCGTCTGGGCACGCTTGGCCCCGGCAAGCTGCGCATCGCCCTGGTCGTGCTGGGCACGCTGCTGGTGGCCGCCATCGCGAACTGGGCCATCGCCAGTGCCTGGATGGGCGGCTCGATGGGCCTGAACCCGTGGGACGCCTCGCTGCGGATGGGCCCGCACCTGGCCTGGACGCTGATCACCCTGGCCAACGGCGTGGTCGAATGGCTGTGGCTGGCGGTGGCCGTTGTGATCGGAGCGTGGCTCGCGCGTTGATCGCGCCGGTGATGCCCTGGGACATCCACGCCATGCGTGGATGGGGTTGTAGCGCCGGGCCATGCCCGGCGAGCGCAGCGATCTGCACGAAAAGCCGCCGGGCATGGCCCGGCGCTACCGGTACGGCCTCAATGCCCGCCGTCGAGCGCCTTCAGTTCGCTGACCAGCGACGCCGCCGCCTCGGCACCATCGCCGTACAGCATGCGCGTGTTGTCGGCGTAGAACAGCGCATTCTCGATACCGGCAAAGCCGGTGCCCTTGCCGCGCTTGATCACCACCACGTTGCGTGCGTTGACCACGTCCAGCACCGGCATGCCGTAGATCGGGCTGGCCGGATCGGTGCGCGCCACCGGATTGACCACGTCGTTGGCGCCGATCACCAGCACCACGTCGGTGGTGGCGAATTCGGGATTGATGTCGTCCATGTCCGCGATCAGGTCGTAGGGCACACCCGCTTCGGCCAACAGCACGTTCATGTGCCCGGGCATGCGCCCGGCCACCGGGTGGATGGCGAACTTCACCTTCACCCCGCGCGTGATCAACCGCTGTGCCAGCTCCCAGATCTTGTGCTGGGCCTGGGCCACGGCCATGCCATAGCCGGGCACGATCACCACACGTTCGGCAAAGCCCATCATCGCGGCCACGTCGGCCGCTTCAATGGGCTTCTGTGAACCGGAAATCGCCTGCGCTTCACCCCCGGCGCCAGCGCCGAAATTGGAGAACAGCACGTTGCGGATCGGCCGGTTCATCGCCTTGGCCATCAACCGGGTCAGCAGGATGCCGGCTGCGCCGACCATCATGCCGGCAATGATCAATGCTTCGTTGCCCAGCACGTAGCCTTCGAAGGACACCGCCAGGCCGGTGAACGCGTTGTACAGCGAGATCACCACGGGCATGTCGGCGCCACCGATCGGCAGCGTCATCAACACGCCCAGCGCCAGCGCCAGCACGAAGAAGGCGACGATGGCCCAGGTGCTGAGCGTGCTGGCAGCGATGATGCCCAGCACCACTACGGCCAGCGCCACCAGCAGGTTCATCACCTGCTGGCCCGGCCAGGTCACGCGCTTGTCGAGGCGGCCATCGAGTTTGGCCCAAGCGATCACCGAGCCGGACAGCGACACCGCACCGATCGCCGCGCCGACCACCGCCAGCACCAGTACCGTGCCGGACGGCTGGCGCGCGGCCAGGTCGGCCAACGCCTGCGCGCTCCAGTGGGTGGTATCGCGGTTGGCCAGGAAGGCATAGCGCAGCAGTTCCACCGCACCGATGGCCGCCGCCGAGCCACCGCCCATGCCGTTGTACAGCGCGACCATCTGCGGCATGTCGGTGACCGCGACCTTGCCCGCCGACCACCAGGCCAGGCCGGCACCCAGCAGCAGTGCCACCAGGATCAGCGGCACGTTGTGCAGCTCGGGCAGGAAGAAGGTCGCCACCGTGGCCAGCAGCATGCCCAGCCCCGCCCAGCGGATACCGCTGCTGGCGGTCATCGGCGAGGCCATGCGCTGCAGGCCGAGCAGGAACAGGGTGGCGGCAACCAGGTAGCTGGCCTTGACCAGCCAATCGAGCAGTTCGACAGTGCTGATGTTCAAGCCTGTGGCTCCTTCGGTTCATCGTTGCCGGTCTTGCGCACGCTCGGCTTGAACATTTCCAGCATGCGCGCGGTGACCACATAGCCGCCGGCTGCGTTGCCGGCGCCGAGCACCACGGCAAGGAACCCCAGGATTTTCTCCAGCGGTGTCTGCGCGTGCCCCAGCACCACCATCGCGCCGATCAGCACGATGCCGTGGATGAAGTTGGAGCCCGACATCAACGGGGTATGCAGGATCACCGGGACCCGGGAAATGATCACGTGGCCGGCAATGGCGGCCAACATGAAGATGTACAGCGCCACGAACCCGTCACTCACCGGCAACGCTCCTGCTCTGTCTTCGTCGCCCCATCATAACCACGGGCTGAACCCCGCGCGCGTTCCGGTCAACCACAACCGCGCTCACGCGTTGTCGATGGTGACCCCTGCCGAGGAACCGTACCCTGTGCTGGTGAGCAGCCCTGTCCCCTCAACCACCGATGCCGACGCCGTTCCGGCCTCGCTGGAAGCGTTCCTGGCCAGCGTCGGGCCGCGCGCCTTCCGCTTCGCCGAGGCCGGCCTGCGCCAGCGTGATGACGCGCTGGATGCGGTGCAGGACGCGCTGCTGCGCATGCTGGACTACGCCGACAAGCCAGCCACCGAGTGGGCGCCGTTGTTCTGGAGCATCCTGCGCCGGCGGGTGATCGACCTGCAGCGCCGCCGTCGCTTCCGCCTGCCGTTCTGGCGCGACAACCAGGACGCCGACGGTGGCGAGATCGACTGGGCCGACCCCGGCCCGGACCCCGCGCAGGCGCACGAGCAGCGCCAGCAGTACCAGCAGCTGGTGCAGGCACTGCGCGAGCTGCCCGCCCGCCAGCGCGAAGCCTTCACCTTGCGCGTGCTGCAGGACCTGGACGGCGCCACCACCGCCCGCGCCATGGGCTGCAGCGAGGGCGCGGTAAAGACCCATCTGGCGCGCGCCCGACAGGCGCTGCAGAATCAACTGGAGATGCACCTGTGAACCGCCCCCTGCCTTCCGATGACGCCCTGCGCAGCCTGCACGCGCAGTCGTTGCAGGCGCTGTCGCCGGCCACGCTGGCACGCCTGCGTGGTGCGCGTCACAGCGCTGCCAGGGCGCACGCCGATCGCTGGCGCTGGTGGCTGGCCAGCGCCTGTTCGCTGGTGATCGCGCTGGGCATCGGTGTCCAGTTCGTCGGCCCGGACGAGCATCAGCGCGGTGCCACCGCGCCGGTCGTGGCGGCGGAAGAAGACAATGGCGTGCTGTACGACGAGAATCCCGATCTGTACCTGTGGCTGGGCGACAACGACCTGGCGATGGAGTGAACCATGTTGCGATACCCCTCCCTGCCCCTGCTGATCGCCCTGACCCTGCTGCCGGCTGCATCGGCTCTGGCGCAGGCCACCGCACCGGCGCCTGCCGGGCGGCCGGCCCCTGCGGCTGCCGTGCCGCTGCCGAACTGGGAACAGCTGAGCCCGGCCCAGCGCGAAGCGCTGCTGGCGCCGCTGCGTGACCGCTGGAACGGCGCCGATCCCGCGCAGCGCCAGCGCATGCTCTCGCACGGCCAGCGCTGGCAGTCGATGAGCCCGGAAGAACGCGACAAGGCCCGCCGCGGCCTGCGCCGCTTCGAACACATGAGCCCGGAGCAGCGTGAGCAGGCCCGGGCGCTGTTCGGCCAGATGCGTGACCTCAGCCCGGCACAGCGCGATGCCATGCGCGAGCGCTGGTCGCAGATGAGCGCGGACGAACGCAGGGAATGGGTGCGGGACAACCCGCCGCCGGCGAAACCGCGGTAACCCGCCATCCGCACGCTGGGCCCCTCATCCACGCATGGCGTGGATCTACCGGAGAGGCAACCGGCGTTGCCGGGTCAGGCCTGCCAGCGCGTTTTCGCCAGCAGTTCGTCTTCCCAGTCGAAGCCAAGCTGGCCTTCGCGCACGAACAGGGCGACGAAGTTCATCAGGTTGCGCGCATACATCTCGCTGGCCTGGGTCGCACCCAGGCTGGCCAGGCCCAGCGGGCCATCGATGGTCACGCCCTGGTGCTCGATGCATCCACCGGGCTGGGTCAGTTCGCAGTTGCCACCACTCTCGGCGGCCAGATCGACGATCACGCTGCCCGCTGTCATGCCTTCGACCATCGCAGCGGTGACGATCGTCGGTGCCCGGCGCCCCGGCACGGCGGCAGTGCAGACCACCACATCCACGCTGCGCAGATGATCGCCGAGACGACGCTGCTGTTCGGCGCGTTCCTCATCGGTCAGCGCCCGCGCGTACCCGCCCTCGCCCGCCGCGCTTACCCCGAGGTCGAGGAAGCGCGCACCGAGCGACTGGATCTGCTCGCGGGTTTCCGGGCGCACGTCGAAGCCCTCCACCTGCGCACCCAGGCGGCGCGAAGTAGCAATGGCCTGCAGGCCCGCGACACCGGCGCCGATCACCAGCACCTTGGCCGGACGCACGGTGCCGGCCGCCGTGGTCAGCATCGGGAAGAAACGCGGCGCGCGTTCGGCAGCGATCAACGCCGCCTTGTAGCCGGCCATGCCCGCCTGCGAACTGAGTACGTCCATCGCCTGCGCGCGCGTGGTGCGCGGCAGCTGCTGCAGCGGAAACAGGTGCAGGCGGTCATCCGAAGCCAATGCGGCCAACGCCGGGTCAGCCGCCGGGGTCAGCAGGCCCACCACACTGGCGCCGGGCTTGAGCTGGGCCAGCACCTCGGCCGCTGGCGCCTGCACGCACAGCAGGATGTCGATCTCGGCCCAACGGGCGGCATCGAAGGCGCGGGCACCTGCGTCGTCGTAGGCGGCATCGGTGAAACCGGCGGCCTGGCCCGCACCGGGCTGGTACCACACGGTGATGCCCAGCGCACCGAGCTTGCGCGCCGTCTCCGGCGTGAGCGCAACGCGTCGTTCGCCCGGCGCGGTCTCCTTGATCCCCAGCAACGCCACGGCCATGCAGATTCCCGCTGATCGGTGAGTGGGTCCGATCCTAGCAGGCGTACGCGGCTCAGTGCAGCGTCGCGCCACCCGGGTCGAGACGATCGAGCACGCCCTGCATGGCGCTGTCGAAGGCGCCATCGTCGACGTGGGGACGCAGGCGACCCAACCGCACCATCACCGCCAGCTCCTCGGGCGAGGCCACGCAGAAGCGCACGCCACGACGGTTGACGAACAGCAGGCGCGAAGAAATCGGGCTGATCCAGGACAGCTTGCCCGCCTGCACCTTGCCATCCTTGTCGACGAAGTCCAGCCAGTTGCCGATTTCCATCCGGCGGAAGCGGTCGGCATCGGCGTTGTCGAAATCGTCGGTATTGAAGGTACTGCCCAGCTCCACGGCCGGCGTTTCCGGTGCCGGCGGTGCGGGCAGCACCACCTGCGGCAGCTCGGGCAACGCGCGCTGCAGCTCCGGTCGCGATTCGGCGATGCCCTGCAGCGTGTCGTGCAGCGCATCGACGGCGGCGGTGGCGGCGTCGCCATGCACGCCGACGCTGGCAAATACCTTGGCCAGCAGCGGCTGCCAGGCCTGCAGCCACGGCTTGCCGACGATCTGCCGGCGGGCCTCGGCCACTTCCTCCAGCAGGCCGTCGGCCAAGGTCAGCGCTTCGGCCACCGAGGCACCCTCCTCACCTTCGCGCAGCAGCGCCAGGGTCAGGTGGTGCTGCCAGGGCTGACGCAGGAATTCGGCGATCGCCGGCGGCAAGGTGGCATCGCCGATACGGCGATCCAGTTCGGCACCGGCACGGGTACGGGCCATTTCCAGCTTTTCCTGGCCGCGCTGGGTCTCGGCGGCCCGGCGCTCGGCGATTTCCACGCGACGACGGTGCTGTACCAGGAAATCCCGGAACTCTTCTTCCAGGGTCAGGAAGATCGCCAGGTTCTCGTTGAACTCGGCGACCAGCCGCTCGATGATCTCTTCCACCTTGGCCATCAGCATGCGCTCGGCCTGGCTTTCGCCGGTGTTGCCCTCGCAGGCTTCGGCCAGCGAGTTGAGCAGCTTGCGCGCCGGGTGGGTCTTCTGCACGAACATGCGGCGATCCAGCATCGCCACCTTCACGAACGGAACCACCAGACGGCCGATCAGCTCACGCGAGCGGCCTTCCAGTTCACGCTCATCGAGCATCACGTCGAACAGCATGCCGACCAGGTCGATCGCATCCTCGTCCTGCGCGTCCAGCCGGGTCTGGCCCGGGTCGACACCCAGCCGGGTGGCGCTGGACAGCACTTCACTCTTCAAGCGCTGCGCCAAGGATTCGCCGTCCTCGCCGATCGCCGCGCGCAGGGTCGCACTGGGCGTGGCCTGCAACAGCGACAGCACCGACATCATTTCGCGCTGGCTCAACGGGCGATGCTGGCCGACCGCAACCTGCGCCGCAGAGGTTGCGTCCTCGCGCACGTGGCGGGTCTGCTGCAGCAGTTCGTGCAGGGCCTCCAGCAGCATGCCCTGCTGACCGGAATAGGCTTCACCGGACGGGCTCTCTTCGCCACCCGCGTGTTGCTGCATGTGGCCACGACGCTCCGACCAGCGCGCGGCAAATCGCTGCGCCCAGGCCGGTGCGGCCTGTTCGTCGTCATTGAATTCGTTGTCAAAGCCCGGTGCCGTGCGCTGCTCGACCAGATCATCCAGGCCATGCGCAACGTGCTGCGTCGGGGCCGCCGCCAGTGGGCGGCGCGGGGCACCCATCTGCGACATCACCCCGGCCGCGGCCAGATGCTCGTCCAGCTTTTCGTAGATGCGACCCACCGGCGCGCGCATGTCGCGCTCGCACAACTTGATCAGCACCAGATGCACTTCCGGGGCCAGCTCACAGCCGGCAAAGGCTTCGTGGATGGCCACGCCCAGATGCTCGGGGCTGATCGGGTTGCGGTCGGCATCGAGGTCGATACCGCCGCCCAGCCAGCCCAGGCGACGGTCAAGCCGCGCCAGCACCGGCTTGAAGTCGCGCAGCAGCACGGTGGCGAAGTTGCGCACCGCCAACCGCGATTCCAGTACATGTTCCGGCACCAAGCTCAGGCCATCCTGGGCCGGTCCGGACAGGGTCAGCTCGGCAGAGACGGGCTCGCCCGCAGCCAGGCCGGCCCAGGCATGGCCGAGATGACCGGCAAACGCACCAGCAATCTCCTCACGGCGGCGGCGCAGCTCGCGCATCGCGTCCAGGAACAGCAACTGCGACGAGCCGGCATTGCCGGCACGGTCGAACAGGGCATCATCGAAGCGGGCCAGTGCCGCGCCAAAGGCCTGGCACAACGCCGGCAGGACGATGTCCCGGGCAAGCTGGAGCTGGGCCGGGTCACGGCCCGGCGATCCCATCGGAGTGGGCGCGCTCATCATTCGGGAAGGCTCCCCACCTTCTCTGGTGCGACAGACATCATGGACATCACGACGGCCGGTACACCCCATGCACCGGTCCCTCGATGGTAGGCCGGCCAGCCCATCACGGACAGTGAAACAGTCCTCACTTCAAACCTCATGAACGGCGGCCCGGCAATATTACGTATCGTAAGCCGTGCAGGGCCTGCGAGGCGAGGGGACGCGGGGCTGCGTGATCCGCCAGTGGCATGATGTTCATCACAGTTTGCTATTCAGGGGTCTGACGCGACACAAACGGCGTCATCTACCTCCCCGACTATAATCAGCGACCCGTGATGACCGGTTCAGACTCCATGCCCGACCCTGCTGCCCTGCTTGCCCTGGATGCCCGCCGCTCGGTGCCCTCGCGGCAACTGGGCGAGCCCGGACCGGACCCGGCCACCCTGCAGCGGATGCTGACCTCGGCGGTCCGCGTGCCCGACCACGGCAAGCGCGTGCCGTTCCGCTTCCTGAAGATCGCCGGCGATGCGCGTCACACTCTGGGCGACTTCCTGGCCGCGCGCAGCCGTGAGCGCGACCCGCATGCCGGCGACGCCGTGTTCGAGAAGGACCGCCAGCGCTTCAGCCACGCACCACTGGTGATCGTTGTGGTGGCCAGCCCGCGCCCGGACCCGAAAGTGCCCGCACAGGAACAGCTGATGACCGCTGGCTGCGTGTGCTTTGCCCTGTTGCAGGCGGCCCAGGCGCTGGGCTTCGGCGCGCAGTGGCTGACCGCATGGATGGCCTTCGATCCCGCCGTGCACGCCCATCTCGGGCTGGCCGAGGGCGAAGGCATTGCCGGTTTCATCCACATCGGCACGCCCAAGGCCGAGGTGCCCGAGCGCGAGCGCCCGGACCCGGTCGCCCTGCTGCGTGACTGGACCCCGCCGGCATGAGCCTGCCGGCACCGCCGCCGCTGTACCTGGTCGACGCCAGCATCTACGTGTTCCGCGCCTGGCATTCACTGCCGGACGAATTCCAGGACAGCCAGGGCTGGCCGACCAACGCCGTGCATGGTTTCGCCCGTTTCCTGCTCGACCTGCTTGAGCGCGAACACCCCCGGCACATCGCCGTCGCCTTCGACGAAGCATTGGACAGCGGCTTCCGCCACCGCCTGTACCCGGCCTACAAGGCCAACCGGGACCCAGCGCCGGAAGCGCTCAAGCGCCAGTTCGTGCACTGCAAGGCATTGTGCGCAGCGCTCGGCCTGGCGGTGCTGGCCCACCACGATTACGAAGCCGACGACCTGATCGGCAGCGCCCTGCATGGCCACCGCAACAGCCATCGCGGCGTGATCATTTCCGCCGACAAGGACCTGTCGCAGTTGCTGCTCGACCACGACGAACAGTGGGACTACGCACGCAACCAGCGCTGGGACGTGGCCGGGGTGAAGGCCAGGCACGGTGTGCACGCGCACCAGATCGCCGACTACCTGGCGCTGTGCGGCGATGCGGTCGACAACATTCCGGGCATCAGCGGTGTCGGCGCCAAGTCGGCGGCCGTGCTGCTGGCCCATTTCGGCAGCATGGACGTGCTTTACGAACGCCTGGACGAAGTGCCGTTCCTGCGCCTGCGCGGCGCGGCCCAGATGGCGGTGCGCCTGCGTGAGCAGCGCGAGCACGCCCAGCTCTGGCGCCAGCTGACCACCATTGCCCTGGACGCCCCATTGGAAGGCTGCCAGCCCGGCATGCCGCGCCAGGCGGCCGATCCGGAGCTGCTCGGCGGCCTGTGCCAGACCCTGCGCTTCGGCCCCATGACCCGTCGCCGGCTGTTCAATGCCGCCGGCATTTCCGACCCCGTTCCCACTTCCAGCGAGCCCGCATGAGCCAGCGCAATACCGAAGCACCGCGTGTCGTCTACGAAGGCAAGTACCAGCGCATGGTCGTGCGCGGCAGCTGGGAGTACAGCGAACGCACCCACGCCGGCGGCCTGGCCGCGATCATCATTGCCGTCACCCCCGAGGACAAGGTGCTGTTCGTCGAACAGTTCCGCGTGCCGCTGCAGGCACCGACCATCGAGATGCCGGCCGGGCTGGTTGGCGACATCGATGCAGGCGAGTCCATCGAAGTTTCCGCGGTACGCGAACTGGAAGAGGAAACCGGCTGGACCGCCGAGCACGCCGAAGTGCTGATGATCGGTCCTACCTCCTCCGGTGCCAGCAGCGAGAAGATCGCCTTTGTCCGTGCTACCGGCCTGCGTCGCATCGGCGAAGGCGGCGGCGACGAGAGCGAGGACATCACCGTACACGAGATTCCGCGTACGCAGGCGGCCGCCTGGCTGGTGCAGAAAATGGCCGAAGGCTATGAAGCCGATGCCAAGCTGTGGGCTGGTCTGTGGATGATCGAACACCACCTGGACGGCCGCCCCCGTGGCTGATGCCGGCCTGCACGCGCTGCCGGCGCTGCTGGGCGCCGACGATCCGGCGATCTACAGCATTCACCGTGCACAAGGCGCCTCACCGTTCCTGCTGCTGGCCGATCATGCAGGCCAGCGGGTACCGCGTGCGCTGGCCGATCTTGGATTGCCGCAGACCGAACTGGACCGCCATATCGGCTGGGACATCGGCATCGGCGGCACCACCCGTGCACTGGCCGAGCGGCTGGATGCGTGGGGGATCGAGCAGACCTATTCGCGGCTGCTGATCGACTGCAACCGCCCGCTGGTTTCGCCCACGCTGATCCCCGAGGTCAGCGACCACACCGTGGTGCCGGGCAATGCCGGGCTGTCGCCCGCGCAGCGGCAGCAGCGCATTGATACGATCCACGCGCCCTACCATGCACGCATCGATGCCGAACTGGATGCACGTCGCCATGCGGCACGGCCGACGCTGCTGGTGATGATGCACAGTTTCACGCCGACCATGAATGGCGTGCAGCGTCCCTGGCATGCCGGCGTGCTGTACCACCAGGACACACGTTTTGCCCACGCCTTGCTGCAGGCGCTGCGCGATGAAGGCGACCTGGTGGTGGGCGACAACGAACCCTATTCGGTCAACAGCAGCAGCGACTACGCGGTACCGGTGCATGGCGAAGGCCGCGGTCTGGTGCACGTGGAACTGGAGATCCGCCAGGACCTGATTGCCGATGAAGCCGGGCAGCAGGCATGGGCGGAGCGGTTGGCACGGATTTTCAGCGCATTGCAGCCGCGGTTGTTGGCGTTCGGATGACCGCATCCGCGCATGGCGTTGCATTCCAGTAGATCCACGCCATGCGTGGATGGTGTTGTTCAACGCAATGAAGGCGCATCCATCCACGGGAACGGCTTGAAGCCGTGCACCTGCACGGTCGCGCCGATCGCTGCAAAATCATCCTTGATGGTCTGTGCGCGGTTGCGATCCAGGGCTTCGCCCAGCACCAGCGGCAGCGCGCGGCAACGTGCCAGCGCTTCGCCCACCGGAATGTCGAGTAGGTGCGCCACGCGCTGTGCCGCAGCCTTGATCTGTTCGTCCGCACATCCCTCCAGCGTCAACCCGAACGCGGCGAAGATGCCCGGCCCGACACCGGCTGCACGTGCGGCGGCCTGCTCGGCGGCCCCCGCTTCGCCCAATGCTTCATCGACACCGTCCACCTGCAGGAAGGCGTCGTACTCTGCGTAGTACGCCAACGCTTCGGCGTAATCGTGCAGGGAAGAAAGCGGACGCTGGCGCTTCTGCACATCCAGGACGTCAGCGAACGTGGCCGGCTCCAGGTAGGTCGTCAGACCCAGCGCCTGCGCGGCCCCGGGCACCTCACCGTCATCATCGAACGCGGCGTCTTCATCGGCCGGCAACCAGAAGCGCGCCTGCAGCAGGTCGTCATCGGTGGCGTGCACCCAACCGAAGGAGGCATACACCTCATCGTCATCGTTGCAGGCTGCGAACGCGTGCAGGGTCTGTTGCAGGTCCAGCAGCTCGATCATGCTTCGTTGCTCAGGCAAGCGGTCGTTGCCGAGTCTACCCGTGCCGGACGCAGGCCCAGCGCGATGACCACGCCGAGTGCAGCGAACAGCGCAGCACCGTACTGTGCATTGACCATGCCCTGCAGGGCATCAGCACTGGTTGCCGCCTGCGTGCCGCGCGCGGCGTTGGCCACCATCACCAGCACCGCCAGGCCCAGCGCACCACCGATCTGCTGCGCGGTGGCGGCCATGCCGGACGCGACACCCTGCTGCGGCCCCGGCACACCCTGCCCGGCCACGATCCACATCGCCGTCCAGCTCATGCCCTGGCCGACGCTGAGCACCACGATGCCCGGCAGCAGCGGCCAGTAGCTGCCGCCGTGCGGCATCGCCAGAGCCACCGCGGCGATGCCGATGGCACCGGCGGCGAAGCCCCAGGCCAGCACCTGGCGCGGCGAACGACGCTGCAGCATGCGCTCGGCAATGCGGATGCCGAAGGTGCATACCAGCGTCGGCAGCAGGAAGGCCATGCCAGCCTGCAGCGGGCTCCAGCCGTAACCATCCTGGAAGTACAGCGCCAGGAAGTAGTACTGCACGCCATAGCTGCTCATGAACGCGAAGGTCAGGCCGAGTGCTGCACGCAGGCCAGGCAGGCGCAGCAGTGCGAACTGCATCAGCGGATCACGACTGCACTTTTCGATCTGCACGAACACCGTCAGTAGTACCGCTGACAGCAGCAGGCAGATGAGCGTGGCCGGCGCGGTCCAGCCCCACTCCGGTCCCTGCACCAGGGTGGTGACCAGCAGGCTGCCGCCGGCGGTGACGGTGAGGCAACCGGCCAGGTCGAAGGAACGGCCGCGCACGCGCGGGCCATCGGCCGGCAGCCACGCGCCCGCGGCAACCGCGCAGGCCGTGGCCAGCGGCACGATCACCGCCAGCACCGCCGGCCAGCCGAAGGCCTGGGTCAGCACGCCGCCCAGCAGCGTGCCCAGCGCCAGGCCCGCCGCACTGGCCATGCTCCAGATCGCCAGCGCGCGATTGCGCACCGGGCCTTCCGCATACAGGGTATTGATCAAGGCAAGGGTGGCCGGGAACAGCAGCGCCGCACCGATGCCCTGCGCCGCACGCGCCACGATCAGCAGCGTGGCATTGGGCGCCAGCGCGCCCAGCAGCGAGGCCAGCGCGAACAGCAGCATGCCCAGCCGGTAGAAACGGCGGCGGCCCAGCAGATCGGCCGCACGCCCGCCCAACAGCAGGCTGCCGCCGAAGGCCACGGTATAGGCGCTGACCACCCACTGCAGCTGCTGCGCATTGATCTGCAGCGCGCGGCCCATGTCGTGCAGGGCCACGAAGATGATGGTGGCATCCAGGGCGATGATCAGCTGCGCGGTGGCCAGCAGGGTCAGCGCCCAGCGCGGGTATTTCAGGGGAGGCATGCGGCGCCCGGTTCGGAGGGGGGACGGCAGTCTCATTGATGCGAGTGCATCAATAAACCCCCTCAGCGCGATTTCTGTCATGATTTTTCGCATGAATGGATCGTCGATGGACCTCAATGCGGTGCGCATGCTGGTGCAGGTGGCCGAAGCGCGCAGCTTCACCGTGGCCGCCGGCCAGCTCGGCCTGAGCCAGTCCGGGCTGTCACGCGCGATCGGCCGGCTGGAAGCCTCGCTGGGGGTGAAGCTGCTGCAGCGGAACACCCGCAATGTCGCGCTGACCCCGGATGGCCAGCAGTTCGTCGAGCAGGTGGGACCGTTGCTGTGCGGAATGGAGGACGCCGAGCGGCTGCTGGCCGACCGCCCCTGCATGCCGTCGGGCACGTTGAAGATCAGCGCGCCGTCGATGTTCGGGCGCAAGGTGCTGGTGCCGTTGCTGGGACCGTTGCTGCAGCAGCATCCGCAGCTTCAGGTCGAGGCGGTGCTCAGCGACCGGCTGGTGGATCTGGTGGAGGAAGGCTTCGACGCCGCCCTGCGCACCGGCACCATCGCCGACCAGCGCATGGTGGCGCGTCCGTTGAAGCCACTGCGCTGGGTGACCGTGGCCAGCCCGGCCTACCTGGCCGCGCACGGTGAGCCGGCCGATGTGGGGGCATTGCAGGGCCATGCCTGCCTGGCGGTGCGCAACCTGCGCAGCGGTCGGCTGGTGGACTGGCAGTTCCTGCAGGACGGGCAGCTGCGCGAGGTCACGCCGCCGACGCGGATGGTGTTCGACTGCGGCGACCCGTTGGTGGAGGCAGCGATCGCTGGCATCGGCATCGTGCAGGTGATGGATTTCGCCGTGGCCGATGCGCTGGCCGATGGTCGCCTGCAGCGCGTGCTGCAGCCGTTTGAAGGCCGCAGCCGCGCGTTGTCGTTGATCTATCCGCCGTCGCGCCAGCATTCGCCGAAGCTGCAGGTGCTGGCCGAGGCGTTGCTCGCCGCAGAATGGTAGATCCACGCCGCGCACGTTGAACGGCGGGCGCCGTCCAGACGAACGCATCGCCATGCGCGGGAGACCTGCCGCCAGGCCATGAACATGATTCAGGGTCGGCGAGCCGCATCGTGGCAGCGGAACGGAAAGCAGCCAGGCGTGGCCTGGCTCTACTGACCTGTAGTAGATCCACGCCATGCGTGGATGAATGCGTCGACGCGAGAGCAGCCGGGCATGGCCCGGCGCTACCGGTAAGGCATTGCCGGCCAGCGGCCGGCACCACCAACGATCAGGCGAAGCTATCGGTGGCGCGCACCAGCGCGTCGACGTTCTCCGCTTCGAACGCCGAGTGCCCGGAGGCCGGGGTGATCTCCAGTTTCGCCTTCGGCCACACCTTGGTCAGATCCCAGGCGTTGGCCAGCGGGCAGACCACGTCGTAACGGCCGTGCACGATCACGCCCGGAATATCGGCGATGCGGTGCGCGTCGCGCAGCAGCTGGTCTTCCACTTCGAAGAAACCGCCGTTGACGAAGTAATGGTTCTCGATGCGGGCAAACGCCAGCGCGAAATGCGGGTCTTCATGGCTGTTGATGAAGTCGTCGTCCACATGCAGGAAGCTGGTCGCGCCTTCCCACACCGCCCAGGCCTTGGCCGCATCCAGGCGCGTTGCTTCGTCTTCGCTTGTCAGGCGGCGATGGAAGGCGGAGATCAGATCGTGGCGCTCCACCGCCGGAATCGGCTTGAGGTAGTGCTCCCACGCATCCGGGAACAGGCGGTTGGCGCCTTTCTGGTAGAACCATTCCAGTTCCCAGCGGCGCAGCATGAAGATGCCGCGCAGCACCAGTTCGGTCACGCGCTGCGGATGGGTTTCGGCATAGGCCAGCGCCAGGGTCGAGCCCCAGCTGCCACCGAATACCTGCCAGCGATCGACCTTCAGGTGCTGGCGCAGCTTCTCGATGTCGGCAACGAGGTCCCACGTGGTGTTGTCCACCAGATCGGCATGCGGGGTGGAACGACCGGCGCCGCGCTGGTCGAACAGGATGATGCGGTACTTGGCCGGGTCATGGAACTGGCGCATCTTGTCGCTGCAGCCGCCGCCCGGCCCACCATGCAGCATCACCACCGGCTTGCCGTCCGGGTTGCCGCACTGTTCGAAGTACAGCGTGTGGCGGTCGTCGACCTTCAGGGTGCCGACGTCGTAAGGGGTGATGGCGGGGTACAGCGTACGCATGCTTGCAGCTCCGTGGTGGTGCCCTGCCCTTGGCAGGAGAACCCCCATTCTAGGCCGGTCGCCGGCCCAGGGTGACCCGGTCGCGCTGCTCCAGGTCCTGCACGGTGTGTACGTCGCTGTAGCCGGCCTGCTCGAACAGCGCGCGGATGGCATCGCCCTGGTCCCAGCCGTGCTCGATCAGCAGCCAGCCGCCGGGCTGCAGATGGTCGCCGCCGCCGGCGACGATGCGGCGGATGTCATCCAGCCCATCAACGCCCGAGGCCAGTGCCGTGGCAGGTTCGAAGCGCAGGTCGCCCTGCTCCAGATGCGGGTCGTCACTGGCGATATACGGCGGGTTGCTGGCGATCAGGTCGAAGCGCGCGCCGCGCAGCGGTGCATACCAGTCGTCGCCCCCTTCGGCAAAACGCACGTTGCCCAGCGCGTGCTGCGCGGCGTTGCGGGCGGCCACCGCCAGCGCAGCGGAACTGGCGTCGGTGGCCAGTACCTGCGCCTGCGGCCGCTCGCTGGCCAGGGCCAGCGCGATGGCACCGCTGCCGGTACCGAGGTCGGCCAACTGCAACGCGCGGTCCGGCGGCAGGCGATCCAGCGCCAGTTCCACCAGCAGTTCGGTCTCCGGCCGCGGAATCAGGGTGGCCGGGTCCACCTCCAGGTCCAGTGTCCAGAAACCACGGCGGCCGGTCAGGTAGGCCACCGGCTCGCCCGCGAGGCGACGATCCAGCAGGGCCTCCAAAGCGGCCTGCTCGGCGGCCGGCAACGGATCGGTGGCATGCGCGAACAACCAGCTGCGCGGCCGCTCCAGCACATGCAGCAGCAGCAGCTCGGCTTCGTGGCGGGCGTCGACGTTGCCCAGCCGGGTACTCGCGTCGGTCACGACTTGGCGCAGGGTGGGTTCGGGTTGTAGAGACATCCGGCAATTGTAGAGCCGAGCCTATGCTCGGCTGCTGTTCGCGGTAGCCCCAGCCGAGCGTGGGCTCGGCTCTACGGATGCACAGCCGAGCATGGCTCGACGCTAGAGAATGCTGGAATCCGTTCAGGTTCCGCCAGAGGGGATAAAGAGGGGCTATCAGCCCTCTTCACACGTCCAGGAAGATTTTCCTTGTCACACAGGCAGTTGCAGGATGGACGTGGCCGGGTTCAGTGCCTGCTCATTGGATTTTGATAGCCTGTCTCTATCAAATAGATGTAATCAATGCATTGTCCTTATCGAAACAGAACCAGTAACCTAGGTCCTGTCGATTCACCCACTCCCCTTCACCCAGAGGAAAAACGATGTCCCTGATCAACACCCAGATCCAGCCGTTCGAAGCCAACGCTTACCTGAATGGCGAGTTCATCAAGGTCTCCGACAGCACCCTGAAGGGCCAGTGGTCGGTCCTGATCTTCATGCCGGCAGCCTTCACCTTCAACTGCCCGACCGAGATCGAAGACGCCGCTGACCATTACGCCGAGTTCAAGAAGGCCGGCGCCGAGGTCTACATCGTCACCACCGACACCCACTTCTCGCACAAGGTCTGGCACGAAACCTCGCCGGCCGTCGGCAAGGCCCAGTTCCCGCTGGTCGGCGACCCGACCCACCAGCTGACCCGCGCCTTCGGCGTGCACATCGAAGAAGAAGGCCTGGCCCTGCGCGGCACCTTCATCATCAACCCGGAAGGCGTGATCAAGACCCTGGAAATCCACTCCAACGAGATCGCCCGTGACGTCTCCGAGACCCTGCGCAAGCTGAAGGCTGCCCAGTTCACCGCCGCCAACCCGAACCAGGTCTGCCCGGCCAAGTGGAAGGAAGGCGAAAAGACCCTGACCCCGTCGCTGGACCTGGTCGGCAAGATCTAAAGCAGTACCCGCAGTACCGGCCTGCCGCAGCCCCACGCTGCGGCGCGGCCTTCATCCCCGTGCCGGTCCCCCCGCCGGCGTGGGGGTGAACCCAAGACAGCCAACGCGCGCCAGCCTTGGCCAGCCAGCCCCTTCCACGGTGTCGCTGCCTTGGGTTCACCCCTACCCCCTGCTGGTCCGCTACCTTCTACAGCGGTGCCACGCCCTCGTTTTGCCTGAAGCCAGGAGAAGACCATGTTGGACGCCAACCTGCAGTCGCAGCTGAAGACCTATCTGGAGCGCGTGACCCGCCCGATCCAGATCACCGCGCATGCCGACGACGGTGCCAAGTCGCAGGAGATGCTGGACCTGCTGCAGACCCTGGAAAGCCTGTCGGACAAGATCTCGCTGCAGGTGCTGCGCGATGGCCAGGGCCGCGTGCCGTCCTTCGACCTGGGTACGCCGGGCCAGGACATCCACCTGACCTTCGCCGGCCTGCCGATGGGCCACGAGTTCACCTCGCTGGTGCTGGCACTGCTGCAGGTCGGCGGGCATCCGTCCAAGGCCACCGCCGAGCTGATCGAGCAGGTGCAGAACCTGGAAGGCGACTACAGGTTTGAAACCTATTTCTCGCTGTCCTGCCAGAACTGCCCGGACGTGGTGCAGGCACTGAACCTGGCCGCGGTGCTCAACCCGCGCATCCAGCACGTGGCCATCGACGGCGCGCTGTTCCAGGAGGAAGTCGAGCAGCGCGAGATCATGTCGGTGCCGACCGTGTACCTCAATGGTGCGGTGTTCGACCAGGGCCGCATGACGCTGGAGCAGATCGTGGCCAAGCTGGACACCAACGCCAGCAAGCGCGATGCCGAGAAGATCGCCGCCAAGGACGCCTTCGACGTGCTGGTGGTCGGTGGTGGCCCGGCCGGCGCCGCAGCGGCGATCTACGCTGCGCGCAAGGGCATCCGTACCGGCATCGCTGCCGAGCGTTTCGGTGGCCAGGTGCTGGACACCATGGCGATCGAGAACTTCATTTCGGTGAAGGAGACCGAAGGCCCGAAGCTGGCCGCGGCGCTGGAACAGCACGTGCGTGAATACGAGGTCGACATCATGGACCTGCAGCGCGCCAGTGCGCTGGTGCCGGCCGGTGAAGACGGTCTGGTGCAGGTGCAGCTGGAAAACGGCGCGGTGCTGAAGTCGCGCTCGGTGATCCTGTCCACCGGCGCCCGCTGGCGGCAGATGAACGTGCCCGGCGAAGACCAGTACCGCAACAAGGGCGTGGCCTACTGCCCGCATTGCGATGGCCCGCTGTTCAAGGGCAAGCGCGTAGCGGTGATCGGCGGTGGCAATTCCGGCGTTGAAGCCGCCATCGATCTGGCCGGCATCGTGTCGCATGTGACCCTGCTGGAATTCGATTCCAGCCTGCGTGCCGACGAAGTGCTGCAGAAGAAGCTGCGCAGCCTGGCCAATGTCACCGTGCTGACCAGCGCGCAGACCACCGAAGTGCTGGGTGACGGCAGCCGCGTCACCGGCCTGGTCTACAAGGACCGTGTCGGCGGTGATTCGCATCGCGTTGAACTGGAAGGCATCTTCGTGCAGATCGGCCTGCTGCCGAACACCGAATGGCTGAAGGACACCGTGGCTCTTTCGCCGCGTGGCGAGATCGTCATCGATGACCGCGGGCAGACCAATCTGCCGGGCGTGTTCGCCGCAGGCGATTGCACGACGGTACCCTACAAGCAGATCATCATCGCGATGGGCGCCGGTTCGACCGCCGCACTGAGCGCTTTCGATCACCTGATCCGTTCCTCGGTTCCCAAGAGCAGCGGTGCGGTGGCCGAAGCGGCCTGATCCAACGTTCCCAGGCCATCGGGAGCACCATCAACCGGCGGGGCAACGCCATGCCGGTGCAGTACCCCCGAGAGGTCTGAGGATGAACCTGCGTGACCTGAAATACCTGGTGGCCCTGGCCGATCACAAGCACTTCGGCCGGGCCGCCGCCTCCTGCTTCGTCAGCCAGCCGACGCTGTCGACCCAGATCCGCAAGCTGGAAGAGGAACTGGGCCTGCCGCTGGTGGAACGCGCGCCGCGCAAGGTGATGCTGACCCCTGCCGGCCACGAAGCGGCCGCGCGGGCACGGGTGATCGTGGCCGAAGTGGAGCAGTTGAAGGAAGCGGCGCGACGCAGCCGCGATCCGGAAGCGGGTACGGTGCGCCTGGGGATCTTCCCCACCCTGGGCCCGTACCTGTTGCCGCACGTGATCCCGCGCATCCGCAGCCGCTTCCCCGAGCTGGAACTGCTGCTGGTGGAAGAAAAGAGCGATGTGCTGCTGGAGCGCCTGCGCGAAGGCAAGCTCGACGCCGCACTGTTGGCACTGCCGGTGATCGACGACCAGCTGCATGCCGAATTCCTGTTCGAGGAGCCGTTCCTGCTGGCCGTGTCCGGCCGCCATCCGCTGGCCACGCGCGAGCATCTGGACGTACAGGAACTGGCCACGCAGAAGCTGCTGCTGCTGGAAGACGGCCACTGCCTGCGTGACCAGGCGCTGGAAGTCTGTCGCCTGTTCGGCGCCAATGAAAAATCCGAGTTCCGCGCCACCAGCCTGGAAACACTGCGACAGATGGTCGCCGCCGACGTGGGCATCACCCTGCTGCCCAGCCTGTCGGTACAGCCGCCGGTGCCGCGCTCGAACAACATCCGCCTGATCGACTTCGTCGGCGAGGGCCGTCCCAGCCGTCGCATCGCCATGATCTGGCGCCGCAGCTCGGCGATGAACGAGTTCCTGATGGAGCTGGCCGAGCAGTTCAAGCGCCTGCCCGATGCGCTGTTTACGCTGGAGGCGTTGGCCCCGGCAAACGGCGATGCTGCCACCCCGCCCACGCCGGTGCTGAACGGCTGAGACACCGCAGCCGGGCCTCAAAACCGCCGGGAGTCGATTCCGGCCGCATTTGTCCCCACAATACAGTCAGGCGGCGCCAGCAGGTGCCGCCTTTTGCATGGCTTTCAACCAAGGAGCGTCACCATGAACACCGCCAGCGGCCTGCCGCCGTCGATCACCGTTTCCACCCTCGACATGGACCGCCTGGACGCCATGCTCGAGTCTCCGGCAAACAGCCAGACGCCGGCCGCGCGTGCGCTTGCCGACGAACTGAACCGGGCGACCGTGTTGCCGCCAGACCAGATTCCCGAAGGCATCGTCATGATGCATTCGCGCGTGGAGTGCGAAGATGAAGTGTCGGGCGAGAAGCATGTCCTGACCCTGGTCTTCCCCCGCGAAGCCAATGTCGATGAAGGCAAGGTGTCCGTGCTGGCGCCCGTCGGCAGCGCCCTGCTTGGCCTGGCCGTGGGCCAGAGCATCGACTGGACCGCCCCCGGCGGCCGCAAGCTGCGGCTGCGCGTGAGCGCGGTCCACAACGACCGTCCCTGACCTGCGCTGCGTACCGCGCGCGATCAGTTTCCCTGCAATCCCCGCACCAGGAGCCGTAATGAGTACCCCGTCCAAACTGTCCCAGCTGCGCGAACTGTCCGTGGTCGTTGCCGATACCGGTGACTACGAGGCGATCAAGCGCTTGCAGCCGGTGGACTGCACCACCAATCCGACCCTGGTGAAGAAGGCGCTGGACCTGCCGGTCTATGCGGAACTGATCGAACGCGAACTGGCCTGGGGCCGCCAGCAGGGCGGTGACCGCGAGACCGTGGTGCACGCCGTGGCCGACCGCCTGACCATCGGCGTCGGCGCGCTGCTGAGCACGCTGGTACCAGGCCGCGTGTCCACCGAAGTGGACGCCGACCAGGCCCACGACACCGCCGCGACCGTGGCCAAGGCCCGCCAGTTCATCCAGATGTACGCCGATGCCGGCGTGCCGCGCGAGAAGATCCTGATCAAGATCGCTGCGACCTGGGAAGGCGTGGAAGCCGCGCGCGTGCTGCAGGCCGAAGGCATCGACTGCAACCTGACCCTGATCTTCAACCCGACCCAGGCACTCGCCTGCAGCGAAGCGGGTGCGTTCCTGATCTCGCCGTTCGTCGGCCGCATTCTCGACTGGTACGTGGCCAACGGCCAGACCCCGGCGAACATCGACGAGGACCCGGGCGTGGTGTTCGTGCGTGGCGTATATGCCGAATTCAAGCGCCGCGGTTCGCCGACCGTGGTGATGGGCGCCTCGTTCCGTTCGACCGCGCAGATCGAAGCGCTGGCCGGCTGCGACCGCCTGACCATTTCGCCGGACCTGCTGGAAAAGCTGGATGCCGACCACGGCATGCTGCCGCGCAAGCTGGTGGCCGGTGCCGCTGAGGCCGTGCAGGTGACGCCGATCGACGCGGCGACGTTCGCTGCCGACCTGGCGGCCGATCCGATGGCGACCGAGAAGCTGGCAACGGGTATCGATGCGTTTGCCAAGGATCTGGAAGCACTGCGTCAGCGGATTCGCGAGGCACTGTGAGGGTTCCGGCCAACGGCTGAGCCCCTCGTGGCGGATCGCGTAAGGCAGATCGTGGGATTGGCAGGGCGGGTGGGCCATGCAGGGGACGCTGCAAGTACGTCCATGTAAGCTCGGTCGCCGCATCCATGCGGCTCACGCCCCTGCACGGCCCACCCGCCCTGCCTTCGACAATTTCCTGCGGTGGTCCGCCACGGAAGAAAGAAAAGAAGAGCAAAAGCGGGTCGCGCGCTACGCGTGCTCACAAACAAAAAGGACGCGGCGAATGCCGCGTCCTTTTTGTTTTCTATCAGGTCGTCAGTAACCCCATGCTCTTGCCCACCGTCACCGGGAAACTGTCGAAGGCGGGACGGGTGCAGATGGCGGGACCGTCCACGGCATGGATGCCGTGGCCGAGCCCCCAGGGATGGGTTTACGGCGTGTCCCGCCATCTGTACCCGTCCCGCCAAACCCACAGCAACCCAGAGCCGCTTTGGCTTTCGCTTTGGCCGTTGCTTTCAGCCTCTGCCCGCCGCAGGCGGACCACCGCGCGTCAGCGCGGCACCTCTACATCCAACCCGATCGGGCAGCTCACGCCAGTACCGCCGATGCCGCAGTAACCGTTCGGATTCTTCGCCAGGTACTGCTGATGATAATCCTCGGCGTAGTAGTACTCAGGCGCCGGATACACGATCTCGGTGGTGATCGGGCCATAGCCCGCCGCAGCCAACTGCGCCTGGTAGGCCTCGCGGCTGGCCAGCGCCGCCGCGTACTGCGCCTCATCGGTGGCGTGGATCGCCGAACGGTACTGGGTGCCGGTGTCGTTGCCCTGGCGCATACCCTGGGTCGGGTCATGGCTTTCCCAGAACAGCTGCAGCAGCCGCTCCAGGCTCACCACCGCCGGGTCGAACACCACCTGCACCACCTCGGTGTGGCCGGTCAGGCCTGAACAGACCTCTTCATAGGTGGGGTTCGGGGTGATGCCGCCGGCATAGCCCACCGAGGTGCTGTACACGCCCGGTTCGCTCCAGAACTTGCGCTCGGCACCCCAGAAGCAGCCCAGCGCGAAGCGGATCTGCTGCAGGCCGGCGAACCGGTCCTTCAGCGGATGGCTGTTCACGAAGTGCTGGTTGCTGTGCAGCGGCAGCGGTTGCTCGCGGCCCGGCAGCGCTTCTTCCGGGCGCGGCAGGCGCTGCTTGAAGGCCCCGATGCCGAGGATGCCCTGTCCGATTCCCAACATGATGCGCTCCTACGCCGGAAGGCCGGCAATGTCGTCAGCATCTGAAATGGGGTCGCCGGGGGCGTGGCCCAAGTCCAGCGCGGCGACGATGTCCTCGGCCTGCGGGCGCGCGGCATCGGGGATACCCACCCGCAGCACGCCGAACAGCGGCAGCTCGCCCATGCCACCCAGCAGCGACTCACCGAACACGAAGGCCGGGATGCCGGCGTCTTCCAGCGCGTGCTTGACCAGGTGTGCGTCGAACAGGTTGTCGGCCTTGTACACGATGTGCATGGGGCGGCTCCGTGGGACAGGATTCCAGCATACGCCCGGGGCCTGAATGGTGCCGCTGCGCTCGCCGGGCATGGCCCGGCGCTACCGGTGCGGGATGGTAGCGCCGGGCCATGCCCGGCGAGCGTAGCGGCAGCCCGGGCAGCCCTTCCCGGTAAGCGTTAGACTGGCGATCTTTCTGCCTTACTTTCGCCGACTCATGTCAGAGCACACCCCCGCCAGCCCCGAGACCCCCGCCGACAGCCACGAGAAGCGCGATTTCATCCGCCAGATCGTGCGCGAGGACCTGGCCAGCGGTAAGCACCAGGCGATCAAGACCCGCTTTCCGCCGGAGCCGAACGGCTACCTGCACATCGGCCATGCCAAGTCGATCTGCCTGAACTTCGGCATCGCCGGTGAGTTCAGCGGCGTCTGCAACCTGCGTTTCGACGACACCAACCCGGCCAAGGAAGACCCGGAGTACGTGGCCGCGATCCAGGACGACGTGCGCTGGCTGGGCTTTGAATGGAACGAGCTGCGCCACGCCTCGGACTACTTCCAGACCTATTACCTGGCCGCCGAGAAGCTGATCGCCGACGGCAAGGCCTATGTGTGCGACCTGTCGGCCGAGGAGGTGCGCGCCTACCGCGGCACCCTGACCGAACCCGGCCGTCCCTCGCCGTACCGCGAGCGCAGCGTCGAGGAAAACCTCGACCTGTTCCGCCGCATGCGCGCCGGTGAATTCCCCGATGGCGCGCGCACCGTGCGCGCCAAGATCGACATGGCCAGCGGCAACATCAACCTGCGCGATCCGGCGCTGTACCGCATCAAGCACGTCGAGCACCAGAACACTGGCAACGCGTGGCCGATCTACCCGATGTACGACTTCGCTCACGCGCTGGGCGATTCGATCGAGGGCATCACCCACTCGCTGTGCACGCTGGAGTTCGAAGACCACCGCCCGCTGTACGACTGGTGCGTGGACAACGTCGACTTCGCCCACGATGACGCGCTGACCCAGCCGCTGGTCGACGCCGGCCTGCCGCGCGAAGCGGCCAAGCCGCGCCAGATCGAGTTCTCGCGCTTGAACATCAACTACACGGTGATGAGCAAGCGCAAGCTGATGGCGCTGGTCACCGAACAGCTGGTGGACGGCTGGGAAGACCCGCGCATGCCGACCCTGCAGGGCCTGCGTCGCCGTGGCTACACGCCGGCGGCGATGCGCCTGTTCGCCGAGCGCGTGGGCATCAGCAAGCAGAATTCGATGATCGATTTCAGCGTGCTTGAAGGCGCGCTGCGCGAAGACCTGGACAGCGCCGCACCGCGCCGCATGGCCGTGGTCGACCCGGTCAAGCTGGTGCTGACCAACCTGGCCGAAGGCCACGAAGAGCAGCTGACCTTCAGCAACCACCCGAAGGACGAAAGCTTCGGTACCCGCGAAGTGCCGTTCGCACGTGAGGTGTGGATCGACCGCGAGGACTTCGCCGAAGTGCCGCCGAAGGGCTGGAAGCGCCTGGTTCCTGGTGGTGAAGTGCGCCTGCGCGGCGCCGGCATCATCCGCTGCGACGACGTGATCAAGGATGCCGACGGCACCATCACCGAGCTGCGCGGCTGGCTGGATCCGGAATCGCGCCCGGGCATGGAAGGCGCCAACCGCAAGGTCAAGGGCACCATCCACTGGGTCAGCGCCGTGCATGGCGTGCCGGCCGAGATCCGCCTGTACGACCGCCTGTTCTCGGTGCCGAACCCGGACGACGAATCTGAAGGCAAGACCTACCGCGACTACCTCAATCCGGAATCGCGTCGCACCGTCATCGGCTATGTCGAGCCGGCGGCTGCCACCGCGGCGCCGGAACAGTCGTTCCAGTTCGAGCGCACCGGCTACTTCGTTGCCGACCGCCGCGACCACACCGAAGCCAAGCCGGTGTTCAACCGCAGCGTGACCCTGCGCGACACCTGGTCGGCCTGATAATCTGCGCGGGCGCCGCAAAGGCGCCCGCGTCATCCTGCACCTGCCTCATCCTCTGCTGAAGCCTGCGTAGCCAACCCTCGGTAACGGCAGGCTTCGCTGCGCGAGCGCAGGCACGCAATGCCATCGCGCAGCCGCTGCCTGCGTCATCATCCCCTTCTCCAGCCCCTGTCAGGCCCTGTCATGTCCGCTGTCCCGAGTGCACTTCTGCCGCTGCTGCAACAGGTCCTGCTGGGCCGTGACATCGCCTGCACCGTCAAGGGTGACGACCTGCTGCTCGACAGCGGCCTGCAGCTGACGCCGCACAGCGTCTCCAGCAACGAACGCGACAACGGCGGCTGGCAGACCTCCACCGTCATCGAGACTCGCCACGCCGGCCTGTTCGCCGATGGCCTGTTCGAATACCAGCACGCCAATGGCGCGACCGAACAGGAGTCGTTGCTGTCCGGCTTCGACACCTGGGTGCGGGTGGATCTGGCGACCCTGCAGGCGGCCGTCGGTGCCGAAGACGCGCCGGATCTGCCGATGATGGGGCTGACCTACCCGAGCGGCGGCGAAGGCGAAGAACACGAGCGCACCGTGGTGCTGGGGCCGCTGGCCCATTACCGCGCCCGCGAACTGGACGATGCTGCCGTGTGCAGCGAGGACGATCACGGTTCCTGCCCCTGCTGCCTGTTCACCAGGAGCATCGATGCCTTCGACGACCTGCTGAAGGCCCACCACTTCCTGGCCATCCGCCTGTTCGCTTCGCGCGACGAGCAGGGCCAGTGCGAAGCCGATTGCCGGGTCAACGGCCATGACTTCGCCCCTGCCCTGCCGCTGCTGCGGGCCTATGCCGCACGCTGGCCGCAGGCGGGACTGGAGTTCCGCAAGCAGTACGTGGTGATCCGCACCGGCTCACCGTCGCCGGCCTGAATCCAGCGCGCACGCCCGGTACATGCCACTGCCGCTACACTGCGCGCCGACATCTGTTGCACCTGTTCCTTTCACTCCCAACGAGGCACCCCCGCGATGCTGTACGCGCAAGTCCACCTGACCCTTCCCGCCTGGATCCACGACCAGATCGACCTGGATCGTCGATATCCGGGCGACGAGGCCAAGGTCGCGCTGGCGATCGAGCTGTCGCGGCTGAACGTCGACCACGCCAGTGGCGGCCCGTTCGGCGCCGTGGTGTTCGGGCCGGATGACAAGGTGATCGCCGCCGGCGTGAACCGGGTGATGCCGCACTCGACCTCGCTGGCGCACGCCGAGAACATGGCCTACATGCTGGCCCAGCAGCGCCTGCAGACCCCGCGCCTGAACGCGGTGCTGTCGCCGATCACCCTGGCCACCAGCTCGCAGCCCTGCTGCCAGTGCTACGGCGCTACCGTGTGGGCCGGCATCGACCGCCTGCTGATCGGCGCCAGTTCGGCCGACGTGGAAGAACTGACCCCGTTCGATGAAGGCCCGCTGCCGGCCGACTGGGTGGGCGAACTCAACAAGCGCGGCATCGAAGTGGTGCAGGGCCTGAACCGCGATGCGGCGCGCAGCGTGCTGCGTGCCTATGGGGAAAGCGATGGCGCCCGTTACTGAGGCCGGCATCGGCCTGCTGTGCCTGTGCCGGCAGGGCTTCGAGCCCGAGCTGGCCGGCGAACTGCAGTTCCGCGCAGGTGCCGCCGGCTTTGCCGGTTACGCCCGTACCCAGCGCAATGATGGCTACGTGCTCTTCATGTGCGACGAAGCCGCAGCGCTTGCACCGCGACTGCCGTGGCGCGAGCTGATCTTCGCCCGCCAGAAACTGGTGGTGCTGGCTGAGCTGCCGCAGCTGGACCCGGCCGACCGCATCACCCCGATGCTGGAAGTGCTGGCCGATGCGCCGCGCTTTGGTGATCTGTGGGTGGAGCATCCCGATTCGGACGCTGGCAAACCGCTGTCCGGACTGGCGCGTGCGTTCGGCAATGCCCTGCGCCCGGCGCTGCGCAAGGCCGGCAAACTCAGCGACAAACCGAACGCACGCCTGCCGCGCCTGCACGTGGTGTTCGTCGATGGCACGCACGCTTTCATCTGCGTGGCCAACCCGGACGACAGTGCCCCCTGGGCATTGGGCATTCCGCGCCTGAAGCTGTTGCCCGACGCACCCTCGCGCTCGGCATTGAAGCTGGACGAGGCATTGCTGACCCTGCTCGCCCCGGAAGAACGCGAAGCGCTGGTTCGTCCGGGCATGCGCGCGGCCGACCTCGGCGCGGCACCGGGCGGCTGGACCTGGGTGCTGACCCGCCAGCACGTGCATGTGCTGAGCATCGACAACGGCCCGCTGCGCCAGCACGTACTGGACACCGGCCTGGTCGAGCACCTGCGTGCCGATGGCTTCCATTGGCATCCAGAGCAGTCGCTGGACTGGATGGTCTGCGACATGGTCGAGCAGCCGCGTCGCGTCGCCGAACGCATGGCCACCTGGTTCCGCGAAGGCTGGTGCAGGCACGCGATCTTCAACCTGAAGCTGCCGATGAAGAAGCGCTGGGACGAGACGCGCCTATGCCTGGACCTGTTCCAGGACCAGGCCGGCAAGCCGCTGGTGGTGCGTGCCAAGCAGCTGTACCACGACCGTGAGGAAATCACGGTGCTGGCGTCGCCGCTGCGCTGATGAACACCCCGCGCATTTTCCTGTTGCTGTGTACCGCGTTGCTGGCGTCGCCGGCACTGGCACAATCGGCGCGCCCGCAGCCAGCACAGAGCGCTCCCCTGCGCGATGACAGTGGCGTGGTCCGCCAGCAGTCACTGTCGGCCGGCCGCGTGACCGGCAGCGTCGACATCGTGGTGCCGCTGGGCGAAACCCCGGTAACGGTGCGTTCGGTGGCGCCGGCCAGCGTGGTCGGCCAGTACCGCATCCATTTCGCCGAGCTGGACGTCAACGGCGATGGCTTCATCAGCCGTGAGGAGGCGCAGGTGAACCCGGCGCTTGCCGACGAGTTCAACGCATTGGACGTGAAGCGCCGCGGCAAGCTGGACCGCGCCGATCTGGCCGGTTGGCTGGTGGATTGATCCACCCTCGCGCTCCTCATCCACGCAAGGCGTGGATCTACCGACGGCGGTAGCGCCGGGCCATGCCCGGCGGAATCCATGAACCGCGCTGCGCGCTCGCCGGGCATGGCCCGGCGCTACCGGCGGATGATCCGGGGCACGCGCGCCAACCAAGGTTGGCGTCTACCAGAAGCGATTCGGCGCGGGCCCGCATCACCCGTGGTTGGTAGTTGCCAACCCTGGTTGGCACCCAGCCGTCACACCCCTGCGGCGCGCTTCCAGAAGGCCTGCACCAGCGGCGGCCACTTGCCCACGCAACCCAGCGCGCGGCCACGCGCCAGGGTCAGGTGCATTTCATCGTTGGAGAACAGTCCGTTGATCGCGTCGAAGCTGTAGGCGGCGATCTGGTTGTCGCTGCGACGCTCGCGCGCCCAGCGCTGCACGCGCTGCGGCGACAACCGGGGTTGCCCACGCCGTTCGGCCGATGGCGCCAGCCAGTGCTGCAGGGCGGCGACGTCGCGCAGGCCGAGGTTGACGCCCTGCCCGGCCAGCGGGTGCACCACGTGCGCGGCATCGCCCAGCGCCAGCACGCGACCGGCCACGTAGTGGCGGGCCAACTGCCGGCGCAGCGGGAACGCCGCGCGCGGCGAGGCCAGCTGCAGCTCACCCAGGCGCGCGGCGAAGGCACGGGTCAGTTCACGATTGAATGCGTCTTCGTCCAGCGCCAGTACGCGTGCCGCCTCGTCGTCGGGCAACGTCCAGACGATGGAGCTGCGGCGCTCGGCCACCGGCAACAGCGCCAGTGGACCGGTCGGCAGGAAGCGCTGCCAGGCCGTCGCCTGGTTGGGCAGCTCGCTGTCCACATAGGCGACCACCCCGCGCTGCTGGTAGTCGTGGCGCTCGACCTCGATGCCGGCCAGTCCGCGCAGGGTCGATTCCGCACCGTCGGCGGCCACGGCCAGCGCGGCTTCGATGCGACGGCCATCATCCAGGCGCAGGCGCACACCGTGCTCGTCCTGTTCGAGCGCTTCCACGCGCGCCGGGCAATGCAGCTCCACGCCGGCGGCCGGCAGCGCCGCCCACAGGCGATCCTGCAGCAAGCCGTTCTCGACGATGAAACCCAGCTCGCGACGGCCGAAGCGGTCCGCGTCGAACAGCAGGTCGTCTCCACCGGCGGCGTCCCACACCTGCATGCGCCGGTACGGCCAGGCGCGCGCCTGCGCGATCGTCGGCCACACGCCGAGTCGCTGCAGCAACTGCACGTTGTCGGCGGCGAAGGCGAACACCCGCAGATCCGGCTGTGCGGCCTGCCACGGCGCAGGTTCACGACCTTCCACCAATGCCACTGCAAGACCAGCTTCGGCCAGGGCCAGCGCACAGGCAGCACCGACCACGCCGCCGCCCACAATGGTCACGTCCAGGCGTGCGCGCCGGTTCATGCGGCTTCTCCACGGCACAGACGCGGCACCTCGCCACGGAAGCCCATCGCACCACCGACCAGCATCGACTGCACCGAGGCGCGCTGTGCAGCCACCAGGCCCAGGCTGCGCAGGGGGCGCAGCAGCGGCGCCGGATTGCTGGTCAGGCGGGCAAGACCGCCGGAGAACGCCACCGTCTGTCGTCGATCCTCCTCGCGGCGGGCTACGTAGGACCGCAGCAGTGCATCACTGCCGGCGTCGCCCTCCACTTCCAGCAGCTCGGCCAACGTCAACGCATCGCGCAGGCCGAGGTTGAAGCCCTGTGCACCCAGCGGGTGGATGGTCTGCGCGGCATTGCCAAGCAGCACCGTGCGCTCCCCCACCAGCGCGCGCGCCAGTACCTGGATCAGCGGATAGGCGCTGCGCGGACCGGAGTCGAGCAGGCGACCCGCACGCCAGCCGATGGCCTGCTGCAGGCGCTGCAGCCACGCGGTGTCGTCCAGTGCCATCACCGCCTCGGCCTGGTCTCGGGCAACGCCATGCACGGTGCCGAAATGGCGGTCGCCACGCGGCAGCAACGCCGTCGGGCCGGTATCGGTGAAGCGCTCCCAGGCGGTGCCATCGGGCGCACGCTGGCTGCGCACGCGGGCCACGAACAGCGTCTGCTGGAAATCGTGGCGATCAACCTCGATGCCCAGCGCATCGCGCACGCCGCTGCTGGTGCCGTCGGCACCGACCACCAGCCTCGCCAGCAGCACGCGCTCGCCGCTGTCATCGGCCACCCGCACCTGGCGGTAACCATCAATTACATCACCCAGACCGAGGAAACGCATCGGCCGGTAGCGGCGCAGTCGTGGCAGCTCCTGCAGCCGGCTTTCCAGCGCCTGACCGAAATCGCGCGCGACCACCACCTGGCCGAACCACGGCCGGTCGTAGTCCGTTGCATCGAGCTGCACGCGGCCGAAATCACCGGCGCGGCTGACATGGATGCGGCGGATCGGGCCTGGTGCCATCGACAGCTTCTGCATGACCCCCAGCGCGGTCAGCGCGTTGATGGTGGCTGCGGCAAAACTGAGGTTGCGCTGGTCGAACACCGCTGGCAGTTCGCCAGCCGGGCTGGCCTCGAGCAGGCCCACGTCGCGGCCCAGCCGGTCCAGGGCGATGGCCAGGCTGGCACCCACCAGACCACCACCGACGATCAGCACGTCATGTCGTTCACTCATGGGCGCATGATACGCGCTCGCCGCGCCTGCATGCCCGGCACGGCCCCGCCTGCGCCCAGCGTCGCGCCGGGCTAGAATGAAACCTGAATCCGCTCCGGCCCCCACCGCCATGTCCGACTCCGCACCCCGCGCCTTCGTCCTGTCAGTGCTCGTGCTGTTGATGGCGGCGACCCGCGTCAATCACTTCGCGGCAATCCCGGACGCCTCCTGGGCCGTGTTCTTCATCGGCGGCTTCTACCTCACCCGCTGGACCCGCTGGGCGTTCCCGCTGCTGATGGTGTTCGCGGTGCTGGTCGACTGGATCGTGATCCGCAGCAGCGGCCTCGATTTCTGGCAGCACTACTGCGTGTCGCCGGGCTACTGGCTGCTGTTGCCTGCGTACTTCGCCATGTGGGCCGGCGGCATGCTGCTGGGCCGCAACTACCGCGGTGCGCAGTGGTCGGTGCTGGGCAAGGGTGCGTTGCTGCTGGTGGCGTCGGTGGCGCTGTGCCACCTGCTGGCACAGGGTGGTTTCTACTGGACCAGCCAGAACGTGGCCGAGCCGACCGTGGCCGGCTGGGCGCAGAACTACGCACAGTGGTTCGGCCCCTATCTGCGCACCACCGCGATCTACGTGGCCCTGGCCGCCGCACTGCAGCTGGCCGTGGAACAGGTGCTCAAGCTCCTGCAGGCCCGCCGCGACATTCATCACTGAGCCGCGCCATGGGTCATCGCCTCTCGCGCATCTACACCCGCACCGGCGACGACGGCAGCACCGGTCTGGGTGACGGCAGCCGGGTCGGCAAGGATGATCTGCGTGTTGCCTCCTATGGCACCGTCGACGAAGCCAACGCCACGCTCGGCCTGTTGCTGGCCGTGCCGCTGCCGGAGGACGTCCGCGCGCTGGTCGTGCACCTGCAGCACCAGCTGTTCGATCTGGGCGCCGAACTGTGCGTTCCCGGTCATGCCGCGATCCACGCCGCCGACGTATCCGCCCTGGAACAGCAGCTGGACCACTACAACGCCGACCTGCCGATGCTGAAGGAGTTCATCCTGCCGGCCGGTGGCGAGGCCGCTGCGCGCTGCCACCTGGCCCGTACCGTGGTCCGCCGTGCCGAGCGCGACACGGTGGCCCTGGCCCGGGTGGAACCGGTACGCAGCGAAGCGCTGCAGTACCTCAACCGGCTGTCAGACCTGCTGTTCGTGCTGGCCCGGGTGCTGGCACGGGCCGATGGCCACGGCGAAGCGCTGTGGCAACCACAGCATCGCCAGCGCTGAGCCGCCATGCTGGTCTTCACCCATCCCGCCTGCCTGCTGCACGATCCCGGCCCTGGCCATCCTGAATGCCCGCAACGCCTGCAGGTGGTGCTCGACGCGCTGCATGAGGCCTTCCCTGGCCAACTGGAGTGGCGCGAAGCGCCGCCAGCCAAGTTCGGTGAACTGACCCGGGTCCACGACAGCGCGCTGCTGGATCTGGTACTGCAACCGCAGACCGCACCGCTGCGGCAGCTGGACATGGACACCTGGACCTCGCCGGGCTCGGCCAGCGCCGCGGTGCATGCCGCCGGCGCAGGTGTCGCCGCCGTCGATGCGGTGATGCTGGGTGAAGACCCGCTGGCCTTCTGCGCGGTACGCCCGCCCGGTCACCACGCCACCAGCAGTACCGCGATGGGCTTCTGCCTGCTCAACAACATCGCCATCGCCGCCGCCTACGCCCGCGACCGCCACGGTCTGGAGCGGATCGCGGTGGTCGACTTCGATGTCCACCATGGCAACGGCACCCAGGACATCTTCCAGCACGACGCCCGGGTGTCCTACTACAGCACCCACCAGGCAGGCCTGTTCCCCGAGTCCGGCCTGCGCCGTGACCGCGGCGCCGGCAACCTGATGAACATCCTGCTGCCACCGGGCAGTGGTGGCTTCCGCTTCCGCAATGTATGGGCCGACGAGATGCTGCCGGCGATCGACGACTTCCGCCCCCAGCTGCTGCTGATCTCGGCGGGCTTCGATGCCCACCTGCGTGATCCGCAGGCCGACCTGATGCTGGAGACCGACGATTTCGCCTGGATCACCCGCGAACTGCACGCGCTGGCACGCCGCCATGCCGCCGGTCGGGTGGTGTCGATGCTGGAGGGGGGATACGACCTGCAGGCCCTGGCCGAGTGCAGCGTGGCCCACCTGCAGGCACTGACGACGACGCCTTCCGGCAGCGGGCCTGGATGAACCCGAACCGGCAATCCGGGGAGGCCTTCATTGCCCCTATGCAAGGGATGGGGCAAGCTACCGTCCGTTTTCGCCCGAATCCGAACCGCGTGCGCCGAGCCCTCCGCCTGCTTCCCCTGCCCCTGAGCATCGCCGTTTGCCTTCCGGCATGGGCTGATGACAAGCCGCTCAACTGGGGCCTTTGCCCGGCCACGGACGTGATCCCTGCGTTCACCGACGCACCGACGCCGGTGCCCGGCCAGGACAAGGCTGCCGCCAGCGCTGCGCGCGAGCAGCAGCCCACCGACATCGAGGGCGACCAGCTGCTGGGCACCACCACCGTGCCGCAGTACCAGGGCAATGTGGCGCTGCGCCGGGGTGACCAGTTCGTCGGCACCGACAAGCTCAGCTTCGATACCGAAAGCGGCAACTACGTCGCCGATGGCAACGTCCGTTACCAAGATGCCTCGATCCGGATGGTCGCCAAGCGCGCCGAGGGCAACCAGGAAAGCGACACCCACAAGATCACCGACATCCAGTACCAGCTGGTGTCCCGCCGCGGCAATGGCGAAGCCGAATCGGTCGACCTGCAGGGCGCGGTCGGGCAGATGCACCGCTCCACCTACACCACCTGCGACCCGTCGCAGCCGGTGTGGCGGCTGACGGCGCCGGAGATCGAAGTCGACAACGACGAAGGCTTCGGTACCGCCCGCAACGCGGTGCTGCGGATCGGCAAGGTGCCGATCCTGTGGGCACCCTACTTCAAGTTCCCGATCGATGACCGGCGCAAGACCGGCCTGCTGTTCCCGCAGCTGGGCATGTCCGGGCGCAACGGTTTCGATTATGCACAGCCGATCTACTTCAACCTGGCGCCGAACTACGACGACACGTTGACCCCGCGCTACATGAGCCAGCGCGGCCTGATGCTCGACAACGAGTTCCGCTACCTCTACGAAGGCGGCCGCGGCGAACTGCTGACCGCGTTCATGCCCAACGACAAGCTGCGCGACCGCGACCGCGGCCGGGTGATGTTCGGCGGCTACCACAACCTCGACGATCATTGGCAGGCGCGCGCCAACCTGGCCTGGGTCAGCGACGAGCGCTACGTGGAAGACTTCGCCAACCGCCTGGTGGGCGTCACCGCGTCGAACCTGCAGAGCACCGTCGGCCTGTATGGCACCGGCAAGAACTGGACGGCCGGCATCATGGCCGATCGCTGGCAGCTGACCGACTACACCCTCAACGAGAGTGCGCTGGCCTACAACCGCCAGCCGCGCCTGTACTTCAACTGGGACAAACCGCTGCTGCCGTGGCTGGAGACTGGTGTCTACGCCGAGGCCGTGCGCTTCACCCACGACGACATCAATTTCAAGTACGGCGCCGATGCGGGGCCCGACCTGCAGTACACCCGCAATGGCAGCCGGCAGACCGACGGCATCGGTGTCAGCGGCGGCTCGCGACTGGACCTGAAACCCTACGTGTCGTTCCCGATCAGCGGCGCGGCCTGGTATGTCACGCCGACGCTGGCCTACCGCTATACCGGTTACCAGCTGGACCGTGGCCTGGTTGATGGCGTGAACGGCATCCGCGGCCAGATCCTGCGCTCGCAGGGAATCGACCCGGCCACCGCCACCCCCGAACAGCTGCGCGGCAATACCTCGCCCAGCCGCAGCCTGCCGATCGCCAGCCTTGATGCCGGTCTGTTCTTCGATCGTGAGACGAAGATCGGTGGCAAGTCGTTCCTGCAGACCCTGGAGCCGCGCCTGTTCTACCTGCGCACGCCCTACCGCGATCAGGACGAGCTGCCGATCTTCGATACCCGCGACTTCACCTTCAGCTGGGGCCAGCTGTTCCGCGATTCGCGCTACACCGGCGCCGATCGCCAGAACGATGCCAACCAGCTGACCATGGCGCTGAGCACCCGCTTCATCGACCAGACCACCGGCAAGGAACGCTTCTCGGCCTCCATCGGCCAGATCCAGTACTTCGACGAATCGCGGGTGACCGTGACCCCCGGCGGCGCGCCGGTGGAAAAGGGCAAGTCGGCCTGGATCGCCGACGGCAACTACATGATCAACGACCGCTGGACGCTGGGCGCCACCTACCAGTGGGATCCCAAGTACAAGCGTGAAGACCTGGCCAGCGTGCGTGCCCGCTACCTGATGTCCAACGACGGTGTGGTCAACCTGACCTACCGTTACCGCATCAATTCCGGCGCCCCGGCCAATGCCAACAAGCACGACCGTACCCTGCTGGAACAGGCCGACCTGTCGTTCCTGTACCCGCTGAACGAGCGCTGGAGCCTGGTGGGCCGCTACTACTACTCGATCCAGGACAAGGAACCGCTGGAGATCATCGGTGGCGTACAGTGGGACAGCTGCTGCCTGGCCGTGCGCGCCGTGGCCCGCCGCTACGTGCGCAACCGCGAAGGCGAAATGAACAACTCCATCCAGCTTGAGTTCGTGCTCAAGGGCTTGAGCTCTCTTGGCCAGGACACGGACCGCACTTTGCGCCGTGCTATCCTCGGCTACAACCGTGATGACCTCTATCTCGTGCCGCCCAGCAACACCGGAGCGGCCCGCGATGACTACGATCCGAATCTGATCCCATGACCAAGAGCTTCCCCGTTCTCCTCGCATCGCTTCTGGCGGTGTCCAGCGTGTCCGCCCCCCTGCAGGTTCTTGCGCAGGAGGCCCAGCCGTTGGATCGCATCGCTGCTGTCGTCGATGAGGACGTGATCCTGCAGAGCGAGCTCCAGCGTGCGATCGCCAACATCAAGGCGCAGTACGCCGGCCGCGAGGCCCAGCTGCCCCCTGATGACGTGCTCAGCCGTCAGGTGCTCGAGCGCCTGGTGCTGGTCAAGCTGCAGGTGGCCCGTGCGCAGGGCAGCGGTATCCATGTCGGTGACCAGGAACTGACGCAGGCGATGAATGCCATCGCCCAGCAGAACGGTTCGACCCTGGACGCCCTGCGTCAGCGCCTGGCCCATGACGGCATCGATTTCAACGATTTCCGCGCCTCGGTGCGTGACGAGATCACCGTGCAGCGCCTGCGCCAGAGCTTTGCGCAGAGCCGCATCAGCGTCAGCGAAGGCGAGGTCGATGCTGCCCTGAAGCAGCAGGCCGATGCCGGCAATCAGTTCCATCTGGCGCACATCCTGGTCGCCCTGCCCGACGGCGCCACCGCCGAGCAGATCGCCACCGGCCAGAAGAAGGCCGACGGCGTGAAGGCGCTGCTGGACAAGGGCGAACTGGACTTCAATGCGGCGGCCGTGCGCTATTCCGACAGCCCCAATGCACTGGAAGGCGGCGACCTCGGCTGGCGCACCCTGGACGAAATCCCGGCGGCGTTCGCACAGACGATGCAGCAGATGAAGGCTGGCGAAGTGGTCGGTCCGATCCGCGGCCCGAGCGGCTTCCAGCTGCTGAAGCTGGTGGAAGTGCGTGACGCCAGCGCGGCGGCAGGCACCCACACCGTCACCGAGTACCACGGCCGCCACATCCTGGTGCGCGTGGACGACGCACAGTCCGACGCGGCCGCCAAGGCCAAGATCGATACCCTGCGCGCTCGCATTGCCGGCGGTGCCGACTTCCAGCAGGTAGCCAAGGAATCGTCCGAGGACACCAACAGCAAGGGCCAGGGCGGCGATCTGGGCTGGTTCCCGGCCGACGCATTCGGCCCGGCCTTCGGCCAGCAGGTGGCAGGCATCCAGGACGGCGGCGTCAGCCAGCCGTTCCGCACCGATGCGGGCTGGCACATCGTGCAGCGCGTGGGCACCCGCCAGACCGACGTCGGCAGTGACAACCAGCGCGCCCAGGTCCGCGAGACCATCGGTCGCCGCAAGCTGGAAGACGAGTACAACCGCTTCCTGCAGGAGCTGCGTGGCGAAGCCTTCGTCAGCTTCCGCAGCGGTGACCGGGCGGAAAATACCGCCACGCCGCCGCAGTCCTGAGCCATGCTCCCCGAGCTCGCTCTGGTACCGGGCGAGCCCGCCGGGATCGGCCCGGAGCTGTGTGTCCGACTGGTCCAGCAGCCGCGCGATGATTGCCGGCTGCTCGCATTCGCCGATCCGGACGCCCTGCGCGCGGCCGCTGCCGCGCTGAACCTGCCCCTGCAACTGCTGCCCGAGGACGCGCATGCCCGCGTCCCCGGCGATCTGCGCCTGCGCGCCGTCGCCAACAGCACCCCCAGCCGTTTCGGCCATGCCGACCCTGCCAACGCAGGCGCAGTGATTGCGGCCCTGCTGGGTGCCGGCCAGGCCTGCCTGTCCGGCGAACTGCACGGCGTGGTGACCGGCCCGGTGCACAAGGCGGTGATCAACCAGGGCGGTATCGCCTACAGCGGCACCACCGAACTGCTGGCCGACCAGGCCGGGGTGAAGGTGGTGATGATGCTGGCCAACGACATCGTCCGCGTTGCCCTGGCCACGACCCATCTGCCGCTGCGCGAGGTCGCCGATGCGATCACCGCCCCCGGTCTGGAACACACGCTGCGCACCGTGCATGCCGCGCTGCGCCGCGAGTTCGGCCTGGCCGCACCGCGCATCGCCGTGCTTGGCCTGAATCCGCATGCCGGCGAAGACGGCCACCTCGGTCGCGAGGAACTGGATCTGGTCATCCCCTTGCTGCAGCGCCTGCGCAGCGAGGGCATGGACCTGATCGGTCCGCTGCCGGCGGATACCGCGTTCCTGCCGGCCAAGCTGGCCGGCTTCGACACCGTGCTGGCCATGTACCACGACCAGGGCCTGCCGGTGCTGAAGTACTCCGGCTTCGAGCAGGCGGTGAACCTGACCCTTGGCCTGCCCTACCCGCGCGTGGCGGTGGACCACGGCACCGCGCTGGATCTTGCCGGCCGCGGCATTGCCGATCCTTCCAGCCTGCAGGCCGCCACGACGCTGTGTGCGCGGCTGGCGCGGCAACGTACACTGAGCACATGACTTCCCCGCATTCCCCCTCCGGCCCGGTGTTTTCCGCCCCGGCCAAGAAGCAGCTCGGCCAGCACTTCCTTGCCGACCGCTACTACATCGACAAGATCGTGATGGCGGTCAATCCCAGGGACGGCGACCGCCTGGTCGAGATCGGCCCGGGCCAGGGTGCGATCACCCTGCCGCTGCTGCGCGTGCACCCGAAGATGACGGTGATCGAGTTCGACCGCGACCTGATCGCGCCGTTGACCGCCGCCGCCGAACCGCTGGGTGAACTGACCATCGTCAACCGCGACGTGCTGCGGGTAGACTTCACCGAGCTTGCCGATGGCCAGCCGATCCGCCTGGTCGGCAACCTGCCTTACAACATTTCCTCGCCGATCCTGTTCCATGCGCTGGAACACGCTGCGGTGATTTCCGACATGCACTTCATGCTGCAGAAGGAAGTGGTCGATCGCATGGCCGCCGGTCCCGGCAGCAAGGTGTTCGGCCGCCTCAGCGTGATGCTGCAGGCCTACTGCGAGGTGACCTCGCTGTTCGTGGTGCCGCCGGGTGCGTTCAGGCCGCCGCCGAAGGTCGATTCGGCCGTGGTGCGTCTGATACCGCGCGACCCGGCCACCATCAACATCAAGGACCACAAGCGCTTCGCCGACGTGGTCAGGGCCGCCTTCGGCCAACGCCGCAAGACCCTGCGCAATGCCCTGAACAACGTGGTCAGCGCCGAGCAGTTCGTGGCCGCCGGCGTGCGTCCCGATGCCCGCGCCGAACAGCTGGACGTGGCTGAATTCATCGCTTTGGCCAATGCCTCCTGATTACACTGCTGGTATGGAAGACGCTGACGTTTACGCCATCTCCGTCGAAGTCGCGCCGCGCTTCCTCGACGACCAATCCGCACCGGAAGACGGTCGCTATGCGTTCGCCTATACGATCCGCATCCACAACCAGGGCCGCGTTGCCGCGCGCCTGGTCGCACGCCATTGGCGCATCACCGATGCCAACGGCCGCGTCGAGCATGTCGATGGCGATGGCGTGATCGGCGAACAGCCGCGACTGCGTCCGGGTGAAGACTTCCATTACACCTCAGGTGTCATGCTCGGCACCGAGCACGGCACGATGCAGGGCCATTACGACATGGTGGCCGACGATGGCACCGAATTCGCCGCGCCGGTCGCACCCTTCGTGCTGGCCATCCCGCGCACCCTGCACTGACACGGAGGCCGAACGATGAGTGTATGGGCGATCGGCGACCTGCAAGGCTGCTATGACGTAACCCAGCGCCTGCTGGAAAAGATCCGCTTCGATCCGGCGCAGGACACCCTGTGGTTCTGTGGCGACCTGGTCAACCGCGGCGGACAGTCGCTGGAAACGCTGCGGCTGGTGCATTCGCTACGCGAACACAGCGTGGTGGTGCTCGGCAACCACGACCTTTCCCTGCTGGCCGTCGGTGCGCGCACCGAAGAGGAACAGCGCAAGGTCAACCCGGATCTGCTGCGCATCGTCCAGGCCGAAGACCGTGATGTGCTGCTGGACTGGCTGCGCCTGCAGAAACTGGTGCACGTGGACCGCGAACTGGGCTGGATGATGGTGCATGCCGGCCTGGCGCCGAAGTGGACCACGCAGATGGCAGAGAAGCATGCGGCCGAAGTGGAAGTGCAGCTGCACGGCGCCGGCTACCGCAAGCTGTTCCGCAACATGTACGGCGACAAGCCCAGCTGGGCGCCGAACCTGACCGGCTACGAGCGCTCGCGGGCGATCATCAACGTGCTGACGCGCATGCGCTACTGCACCTCGCGTGGCCGCATCGGCATCGAGGATAAGGGCACGCCGGGCACCCAGGAGCAGGGGCTGTATCCCTGGTTCGAGGTACCGGGCCGGGTCGAGCGCGACCTGAAGGTGGTCTGCGGCCACTGGTCCGCGCTGGGCCTGACCATCACCCAGGGCATCCACGCGATCGATACCGGCGCGGTGTGGGGTGGCAAGCTCACCGCAATCCAGCTCGACACCGACGAGCTGCGCGTGGTGCAGGTCCCGGGACGTGACGTGCCGGCACCGGTCGCCAACGCGCGGCCGCCTGCACGGCCTGCACATGAGCGCGCGGCAGGGCAAGGCAAGGACAACAGCCAGGGCAACGGCAACGCTGCAACGGCTGGTGCGCCCGGCAACCGTGGTCCGCGTCGGCGCCGCCGCCGTGGTGGCGGTGGCGGTGGCGGTGGTGGTGGTGGTGGCGGCAACAACAACGGCACGCCTCCTTCGGCATGAAGCCAGGCAACCGCGCACCATGGACGGTGCTGCTGCTGACGCTGGCCCTGGCCAGCGGCTGCCAGCCCTCGTCGTCGCCAGCGACCGCCGGCGCCGACAAGGCCGCCGTCCCTGCTTCAACAACGGCACCCTCACCACCGCTGGTCGCTGCCGCCCGCACGCAGATCGGCGTCACCACCCGCTACGACCCTGCCTATCAGGTGCTGGCCTACCCCGGTGGCGACGTGCCCGCCGATCGCGGCGTATGCACCGACGTGGTGGTCCGCGCCCTGCGTACGCAGGGGCTGGACCTGCAGGTCCGGGTGAACGAAGACATGCGCGCTGATTTCGGCGCCTATCCAGCGCTCTGGGGCCTGTCGCGACCGGATCGGAACATCGACCATCGGCGCGTGCCCAACCTGATGCGCTGGTTTGATCGCCAGGGCTGGCAGCAGCCGATCGGTGCGCGCGCCAGCGACTTCGCTGCCGGCGACATCGTTGCCTGGAAGCTCAACGGCAACGGCCTGCTGCACGTGGGCATCGTCTCCGACCGGCGCCTGGCCGACGGCACGCCGCTGGTGCTGCACAACATCGCGCGTGGCACGCGGGAAGAGAACCTGCTGTTCCAGCACGCGATCATCGGCCACTACCGGATGCCGTGAGTGAGGCGGTGCTGTAGAGCCGAGCCATGCTCGGCTGCGATTTGTGTCCGCCAAAAGCAGCCGAGCATGGCTCGGCTCTACAGGACTCCGTGCTCAGCGACGCACGTAGTGCACGAAGCGGAAGGCGTAGGCATGGCGTTCGTCCGCCGCATGCGGCTCGCTGCTCACTTCCTGCCAGTCCTGCGCGTCCACTTCGGGGAAATGGGTATCGGCCGGTACTTCGGCATCCACCCAGGTCAGGTACAGATCACTGGCCTGGTCCAGCAGCTGGCGGAAGATCTCGCCACCACCAATGATGCACAGCTCGCTGGCGCCCTCGCCTTCTGCAATCGCTTTGGCCTCGTCCAGCGAAGCCACCGCACGCATCCCCTCGAACGGCACCTGGCCGCTTCGGGTCAGCACCAGGTTGGTCCGGCCCGGCAGCACGCGGCCGATCGATTCGGCGGTCTTGCGCCCCATCAGGATCGGTTTGCCCAGGGTCAATGCCTTGAAGTGCTTGAAGTCGTCCGGCAGGTGCCAGGGCATGGCATTGCCCTGGCCGATGCCACGATTGCGATCCAGTGCAACGATCATCGAAAGTTTCATGGTGCGGCCTCCTCAGCCGGCGTCGATCTGCAGGCGTGTACAGGCCTCGTTGGCGGTACTGGCCGCGCGCAGCGCCGCAGCCAGCGCGGGGTTCGACGTGGAATTCTCGTCCAGGCCTTCGAGGATCCTCTTCATCTGCGCGTCCTCGATCTCCTTCAGCCCCGGTCCCGACAGGATGTCGCTGGACAGCGTGGCAACGTCCGTGCTGCCGCTGCGCGCCAGGAATCCCTGCAGATCCTTGCTGGAATAGACCACCGCCAGGCGCTGCTCGAGCTCATGCTGGTAGGCGGGCTCTTCGATGCCAGCCTTCAGGTGCTCGGCCATCGCCGCGTACATGCCGGTCACCGCCTCGCGCACCTGCGCCTGGCAGCCAGCCGGCATGTCGCTGGGCAGTAGGGCGCTGCTATCGAGCGTACGGACGAAGGACTGCAATTCCTCGCGCATGTGCTTGTGCACGATCTGCTCGTTGACCTGCCGGGCCAATGCGAGGGTGTCTGCAGGCGCCGCCTGCACCAGGCTCAGCGGCGCCAGGCCAGCCAACGCCAGCAGCGCCGCAACGCGTGGGCGCGCACTCACACCGCCACCGGCGCCTTGATCGTCGGATGCGGATCGTAGCCGTCGATGCGGATGTCGTCGAACTGGAAGCCGAACAGATCGGTCACCTCCGGGTTCAACCACAGCGTCGGCAGCGCGCGCGGCGCACGCGACAGCTGCTCGCGGGCCTGCTCGAAGTGGTTCGAATACAGGTGCGCATCGCCCAGCGTATGCACGAAATCGCCGACACCCAGGCCGGTGGCCTGCGCCACCATGTGGGTCAGCAGCGCGTAGCTGGCGATGTTGAACGGCACGCCGAGGAAGATGTCACCACTGCGCTGGTACAACTGGCAGCTGAGCTTGCCGTCGACCACGTAGAACTGGAACAGGTTGTGGCACGGCATCAGCGCCATCTGCGAGAGCTCGCCCACGTTCCAGGCACTGACCACCAGCCGACGCGAATCCGGGTTGCGCTTGATCTCGTCCACCAGCCACTGCATCTGGTCGATGCTGCCGCCGTCGGCAGTGGCCCAGCTGCGCCACTGCTTGCCGTACACCGGGCCGAGGTCGCCGTTGTCATCGGCCCACTCGTCCCAGATGCGCACCTGGTTGTCCTTGAGGTAACCGATGTTGGTATCACCCTTCAGGAACCACAGCAGCTCGTGGATGATCGAGCGCAGGTGCAGCTTCTTGGTGGTGACCAGCGGAAAGCCGTCGTTGAGGTTGAAGCGCATCTGCCAGCCGAACACGCTGCGGGTGCCGGTGCCGGTGCGGTCGCTCTTCTCCGCGCCGTGTTCGAGCACGTGCGAGAGCAGGTCCAGGTAGGCCTTCATGCCTTGCCCTCCGCCACTACCAGCGGCTGCGGCTGCAGCACCGGCGCGCGGCGCGACATCACCAGCAGCACCAGGCCGAAGGCGATCAGCGGCACACACAGGATCTGGCCCTTGGTCAGCCAGCCGAAGGCCACGTAGACGCCGTTGTCGGGCATGCGCACGAACTCCACGGCGAAGCGGAAGATGCCATACAGCAGCGCGAACAGGCCGCCGATGAGATAGCGATGGCGCGGCTTGGCCGACACCGTCCACAACACCACGAACATCACCAGCCCTTCCAGCAGTGCTTCATACAACTGCGACGGATGGCGGGCGAACTGATTCAGCGCACCGCTGGCGAACTGCGACTGCAGGGTGGCGTGGTCGAGCTGGTTCAGCGGCGCCGGCAGGCCGGACGGGAAGACCACGCCCCAGCTGCCGTCGGTGTACTTGCCCCACAGTTCGGCACCGATGAAGTTGCCGACGCGGCCAAAGCCCAGGCCCAGCGGCACCAGCGGCGCCATGAAATCCATGGTGTCGAAGAAGTGCAGCGCATGCTTGCGCGACCACCACCAGCAGGCGGCGATCACGCCCAGCAGGCCACCGTGGAAGCTCATGCCGCCGTCCCACACCTTGAACAGCAGCAGCGGGTTGTGCAGGAAATCGCCCAGCGCGTAGAACAGCATGTAGCCGATGCGGCCGCCCAGCACCACGCCGAGCATGGCGTAGAACAGCAGGTCGGAGAAGCCGTTGGCATCGACGCCCGGCAGGCGCCCGTCGGCGATCCGCTTGCGCCCCAGCAGCCAGGCGGCGGTGAAGCCGAGCAGGTACATGATGCCGTACCAATGCACCTTGATCGGTCCCAGCGAGAGGGCGATGGGGTCGATGTCGTGGAAATAGATCATGAAGGGCGCCTTGCAGGGATGCCGATATTCTAGCGCCGCCCGGGAGCGGCCTCGCGGCGGCCCCGCTCACGCGATTGCCGGGCTTCAGCCCAGGATCTGCGGCGTGTCCGGCAGGCCGTCCTGATCGGACCGCGCCGAGGCCGGAAAGTGCCCTTCCAGCAGGGTGGAAACCTCATCGATGGCATCGCGCAGCGCCGCCACCGGCTGGGAGGCGCGCAGGCCCTCACGCAGGTGGGTGCAGACCCGCTGCCATTGCTCGGGCGCGACCCGCCCCTGCAGGCCGCGGTCGGCGACGATCTCGATGGCATGATCGGCCAGCAGCAGGTAGATCAGCACGCCGTTATTGTGGGCGGTATCCCAGGTGCGCAGGCGAGCGAAGGCATGCTCGGCCGCCTGCCGCGGGGTCACCTTGTGCCACAGCGCGTGCAGCGGCAGATCGGCCTCGACGGCGAACATCACCTGGCCGCCATGGCGCTGCTCGCCTGCGGCGATTGCCTCGGTGATCGCCTGCAGCGTGGCCGGCGGGAACGCGCGGCGTACCGATGGCGAAAACAGATGCCTGCAGAGACGCTGGATCATCACCAGCCCCCCGACGCGCCGCCGCCGCCGGAACGGCCACCACCACCGCCCCAGCCGCCGCCACCGCCAAATCCACCACCGCCGCCGAAGCCGCCACCGCCCCAGCTGCCTCCACCCCAGCCGCCACCGCCAGCGAAACGCCCCGGATGGCCGGACAGCATCGCCACCACCAGGCCAACCACGCCGGCCAGGCCACTGGCCAGCAGTGTGGAGGTGAACAGGAAGGCAGCAACGGCCGCACCAGCACCACCCAGCAGGCCGCGCAGCGGGCGCGGCACGCGTGAGAACACGCCACGCAGGATGCTGCCGGCGAACACGCCGATGAACAACGCCAGGAACCAGGTATCGCCGCCGCCGTTGGGGGCGCGTCCCTGCTGGCTGCTGACCGGCGCCGGCAGCGGCTCGCCGTCGATGATCTTCACCAGCATCGCCGTCGCGTCGGTGATGCCACCGGCATAGTCATTGGCGCGGAAGCGTGGCACCAGGTACTCCTGGATCACCCGGTTGGCGATCGCATCGGGAATCGCGCCCTCCAGGCCATAGCCCGGTTCGATGCGCACCCGCCGATCCTCCTTGGCCACCACCAGCAGCACGCCGTCATCCACGCCCTTGCGACCGATCTGCCACTGGTCGAACACGCGGGTGGTGTACTGGGCGATATCTTCCGGCTGCGTGGTCGGCACCACCAGCACCTGCATCTGGCTGCCCTTGCGCTGCTGCAGGTCCAACGCCTGCTGCACCAGCGCCTGCTTCTGCGCGGCGTCCAGGGTGCCGGTGGTATCGACCACCGGCGAATCCAGTGCCGGGATCGGCGCCAGCGTCTGCGCCTGCACGCCCAACGGCAGCCACAACAGCAGGGCCAGCAGTGTGGCAGCCAGGCGCATCGGTCAGTGGCCCGGGGCCGGGGCGGGCTGCTGCTGCGGCGCGTTGCCGAAATCAACCGCCGGCGCGTTGGAGATCTGCGCTTCGTTTTCCACGGTGAAGTTCGGCTTGGGCTGATAGCCGAAGATCTTGGCGGTGATCAGCTGCGGGAACGAGCGGATGTAGGTGTTGTAATCCTGCACCTGCTGGATGTAGCGGCCACGGGCGACGGTGATGCGGTTCTCGGTACCTTCCAGCTGCGCCTGCAGATCGCGGAAGTTCTGGTCGGACTTCAGCACCGGGTAGTTCTCGGTGACCACCAGCAGGCGTGACAGCGCGCTGCCGAGTTCACCCTGGGCCTGCTGGAACTGCTTGAGCGAGGCTTCATCGTCGGCGTTGACGTTGATCTGGCCAACGCGCGAGCGGGCGTTGGTGACTTCGGTCAGCACGCGCTCTTCCTGGCTGGCGAAACCCTTCACGGTCTGCACCAGGTTCGGCACCAGGTCGGCGCGGCGCTTGTACTGGTTGAGCACTTCGGACCAGCTGGCCTTGACCGCTTCGTCCTTCTGCTGGATGGCGTTGTAGCCGCAGCCGGACAGCAGGGAGGCCAGCAGCAACAGGGGAATGAGGCGGGTCAGCAGGCGCATGGCCAAGGCTCCGGGTGGACTGAGCGCCGAGCATGCCATGGTCGGTGTTAACGGGCGTGTGGAGAGTGTCGACCATCGTCGGCCATCGGGCGCCGCCCCCTCCGCGGTGGTTCGTGGCTGGCTATCGGGTGGCGGCCGGGAGGGTGGGTTGGCTGGGGGACGCCGTGAATACGTCCTTGTAGGCTCGGGCGCGCCATCCTTGGCGCTTACGCCCCCAGCCAACCCACCCTCCCGGCCACGGACAATTTCCTGCGCACCGCGGGAAGATCAAAAGAAAAAAATCAAAAGCGAAAACCGATTCTTCAGACATTTGTGTCGACCAAGGTCGACACCTACCAACAGCACAGAACGCCGTCCCGACAGGTCGCGGAAATCTGTCGAAGGCGGGGTGGGTCAGCTTGCGGGGGCGTGAGCGCCATGGATGGCGCGACCGAGCTTACAGGGACGCACTTGCAGCGTCCCCCGCAAGCTGACCCACCCCGCCGTCCCACAGCAAACCCGCTTTTGACGTTGCTCTGGCTGTTGCTCCGGCCTGCGGGTGCAGGGCGCAGCCCTGCCGGAACACATCTCTCAGCAAGCCTCAGCCGCCGGCACGCGCGCACGCCCCAGCCACGCCAGCAGCAGTGCCGATGCCGCCAGCAGGCCACCGGCCACCGGAATCGCCGCGTAGCCCAGCCCAAGGCTGATCACCGCACCACCCAGCGCCGCGCCCAGTGCATTGCCGAGGTTGAACGCACCGACGTTGATCGACGACGCCAGTCCAGGCGCCTCGCTCGCCGCCTGCATCACCCGGATCTGCAGCGGCGGCACGATGGCGAAGGTCGCCGCGCCGAACAGCAACATGCCAAGCGCTGCGGTCGCGTGGCTCATGAAGGCCAGTGGCAGCACGAACATCAGCGCCGCCAGTACCGCCAGCAGGATGCGGGTCGAACCGTCCAGCGACCAGTCGGCCATGCGTCCGCCGATGCCGTTGCCAACGGTGAAACCAATACCGATCAGCGCCAGCGACAACGCGATGAAAGCGTTCGACGCGCCGGTCAGCTCGGTCAACACCGGCGCCACGTAGGTGTAGAGGGTGAACATCGCACCTGCGCCCAGCACCGTGGTCGCCATCGCCAGCAGTACCTGCGGCTGCATGATCGATTTCAGTTCACGTCGGACATCCGGGCGTGCACCCGCTGCGGAAGCCGGCAGTGCCATGGCCAAGGCGGTGATCGCCACCACGCCGAGTACGGCAGTGCCGGCAAAGGCCAGGCGCCATCCCAGCTGCTGGCCGACCCAGGTCGCCAGCGGCACGCCACCGATGTTGGCGATGGTCAGGCCCATGAACATCGTTGCCACCGCCGCCGCCTGCTTCTCCTTGGGCACCAGGCTGGCGGCGACCACCGCGCCAATGCCGAAGAACGCGCCGTGATTGAGGCTGGCCACCAGCCGCGACAGCAACAGCAGGCCGTAGTTCGGGGCCAGCGCCGACAGCACGTTGCCGACCACGAAGATCGACATCAGCAGCATCAGCGCGGTGCGCTTGCCGAAGCGTCCCATCAGCAGGGTCATCACCGGTGCGCCCAGCATCACCCCCACCGCGTAGGCGGTGATCAGCATGCCGGCGGTGGGGATGCTGACCCCGACGCCGCTGGCGATGACCGGCAGCAAGCCCATCGGGGTGAACTCGGTGGTGCCAATGGCGAAGGCGCCGACGGCGAGTGCCAGCAGGGCGGCTCTGGAATTCATGGGATCCGGGGGAGGAAATCGGGAGTGCGTAGCCTGCGCGCATTGCAACGCGGGATTAAGCCTCGCCCCGGGAAAACAGTGTTGATCCAGGTTCACAAGTAGTGCAATTGCCGCTTCTGTAGAGCCGAGCCCACGCTCGGCTGGCGGCGGCAAGCGAAGCCGAGCATGGGCTCGGCTCTACAAGGCAGAACGAAGAACCCCCGGCGCTGGCCGGGGGTTCGGGGTCGTGCTTACCAGTCGCCGGCGCCCGGCACGTGGTGTTCGCGTGCGCGGCGGCGCATCAGCAGGTTCAGCCACTCCACCAGCACCGAGAAGCCCATCGCGGCGTAGATGTAGGGCTTGGGCACGTGCACGTCCAGGCCATCCAGGATCAGCACTGCACCGATCAGCAGGATGAAGGCCAGGGCCAGCATCTTCACGGTCGGGTTGGCATCGATGAAACGGCCCAGCGGGTTGGCCGCCAGCAGCATCACCGCCACCGACAGCAGGATCGCAGCGACCATCACCGGCACATGGTCGGCGATGCCGACAGCGGTGATCACCGAGTCCAGCGAGAACACGATGTCGATGATCGCGATCTGCGCGATCACGTAGCCGAACACGGCCGAGGTCTTGGTGGTGCTCGGATCCTCGTCCTCGCCACCGGAGATCATTTCCTTGATCTCCATCCAGCCCTTGATGATCAGGAACAGGCCACCGACGATCAGCACCAGGTCGCGGATGGAGATACCCATGCCGGCCACGGTGAACAGGTTCGCCTGCATGTGCGCCAGGTACGCCAGCGATACCAGCAGGCCGATACGGGTGATGCACGCCACGGCGATGCCGAGGCGGCGCGCGAACGGACGGCGCTCTTCGGGCAGCTTGCTGACGGCGATGGAGATGAACACCAGGTTGTCGATGCCGAGCACGATTTCCAGCGCGCTCAAGGTGAACAGGGTCAACCAGACATTCGGATCGGCGAGAAGCTCAAGGGACATGGGAAGTCTTCAACAAGGGGGGAGGAAGAAGGATCAGCCGACGCTGGCCGGGAACAATCGCGGCACCAGCACCAGGGCCCAGCACAGCAGCACGTTCATCATCAGCACGAACACTGCCGCCGAGCCCATGTCCTTGGCGCGGCCGGCCAGTTCGTGGATTTCCGCGCCATAGCGCTCGATCACCGCCTCGATGGCCGAGTTGGCCAGCTCCATCGCCAGCACCAGCAGCATCGAGCCGATCATCAGCGCGCGCTCCACCGGTGTCTGGCCCAACCAGATCGCCAGCGGCGTCAGCAGCACCAGCAGGTAGACCTCCAGCCGGAACGAGGACTCATGCAGCCAGGCGGCTCGCAGACCCTGCCAGGACCAGCGGGCGGCCTGGAAGATACGGCGCGGGCCGCGGGGCATGTGGCCGAACTGATCAGCCACGGGTGAAGGATCCAGCAACAGGGGCGCGGCGCAGCGACCGCTCAGACGCACGGCAGGGAATCATGGGTGCACAGGGATAGGCAGACAGCCCCCATTTTGCCACAAGGGCGGCAAGGGCACTCCGGACGCGCCGCCGCGAGGCCCCGCGAACGGCCCTGCGCGGCCAAGCGCGGGGCCCGACCAGCTTCTATGATGGATGCCCCCTGCCCTGCCGGAGTGCCTGATGACCCGTCCCCGCACCTGCCTGATCCTGCTTGGCCTGCTGGCCGTGCCGCTGGCCCAGGCCCTGAGCCCGCCGGCGCCGCCGCAGGTACCCGCGCAGGTCTCCAACGTGGCCTGGGCCGCCGACATGGCGTCCTTCGCCAGTGCCGACCGGACCAATCCGCCGCCGCGCGGCGGCATCGAATTCATTGGCAGCTCATCCTTCCGCATGTGGGACAGCCTGGCCCAGGACTTCCCGGGGCAGCCGGTGTTCAACCGCGGCTTCGGTGGTTCGGAAGTACGCGACAGCACCTGGTATGCCGGCCAGGCCATCGTGCCGTACGCGCCGTGCAAGGTGTTCTTCTACGCCGGCGACAACGACCTCAACAGCGGCCGCAGCGCGACCCAGGTACGCGACGATGTGGTGGCCTTCGTGCAGCGCGTGCATCGCGACCTGCCGAAGACGAAGGTGGAATACGTCTCCATCAAGCCCAGCCCGTCGCGGGCGCACCTGCTGCCGGCGATCAACGACGCCAACGCGAAGATCAAGGCTGCGCTGGCGAAGCTGCCCAACACCGGCTACACCGACATCTACACACCGATGCTCGGGGCCGATGGGCAGCCCGATGCCGCGTTGTTCCGCGAGGACATGCTGCACATGACCCCGGCCGGCTATGCGATCTGGACCAAGGCGCTGGCGCCGAAGGTCAACTGCAACTGAGTGATGCTGGGGTTGCCCGCCAGCGGCCGGCACTACCGGGGACGCTTCATCCACGCATGGCGAGGATCTACGTGTCGACCAAGGTCGACACCTACCAACAGCAGCGGGAACCTGTCGAAGGCGGGGCGCTGTGGGTTTGCGGGGTGTGAGCCGCATGGATGCGGCGACCAAGCCCCCATGGGTGAGGGCGCTTTGCTTGCGAAGCACTGCTTCGCAAGCGCCCGAACGCCCAGCCGCCAGCGGCTGGGCCGGCCTGGGGGTTCACGGCGGCCCCGCACACCCACAGCGCCCCGCCATCCCACGGAACGCCCGCTGTCGCTGTTGCTGTTGAGGTTGCCGGCCAGCGGCCGGCACTACCGCGGGTGCCGGGCGCCGCCCGGCCCTCAGCGGAAAACCACCGTCGCCTCGGTGCCCTTGCCCAGCTCGCTGGCCAAGGTGACCTTCCAGCCAAAGCGGTCACACAGGCGACGCACGATCGACAACCCCAGGCCCGTACCCTGCGGTCGGCTGGGATCAGCGCGATAGAACGGCTCGAACGCACGCGACAGCGCGTCTGCCGACATGCCGATGCCGGTATCGCTTACCACCACCCGGTCGTTGTGCACGTGCACGTCGATGCGACCTTCGTCGGTATAACTGCAGGCATTGCGCACCAGGTTGCTGACCACTACCTGCAGCACCCTCGGCGGTGCGTGCAGCTGCACGGCCGCATCGCTGTGCAGGTGCACCGCGAGCGGCCGGCCCACCAGCAGCTCATTGGCGTTGTCCACTTCGTAGCGGACGATGTCGTTGACGTCGAACAGTTCCACCTGCGGCTCGACGTCGGCCTCGCGGGCCAGGATCAGGAACGCATCGATCACCGCTTCCATGTCCCGCCCGGCACGCTGGATGCGCTGCAGGCTGCGGCGCAGGCGCGGCTCCAGGCTTTCATCGCCCAGCGCCATGTCGCTGGCCACCCGGATGACGGTCAGCGGCGTGCGCAGTTCATGGCTGGCATCACGGGTGAAGTTGCGCTCGCGGGCCACGTGCGCAGTGACCCGGTTGGCCAGCGAATGCAGCGCCGCTGCCAGTTGCCGGGTCTCGCCCTGCATGTCCGCGGGCAGCTTGTTCGGCTCCAGATCGGCCGCTTCCGGATGACCCGGATCCCAGCGCGAGACGCGGCGCGCCAGCCAGTTCACCGGTGATACCAGGCGTTTGGAGGCACGGTAGGTGATCCAGGAGGCGCCATACACCGCCAGCAGGGTCAGCAGCACCGGCACGATGCCGAACCAGAACGCCAGCATCTCCGCGCGCGAGCGCAGGAACACCAGGTACAGGCGGCCCTCTTCGCGGGCGTCGACCAGCACCAGCTGATCATCGTCGGGCAGTTCGTGGAAACCCGGTTCCAACGTGCGCAGGTTGGCGGGCAGTGACAGGCTGGACTGCCCGCGTTCCAGCAGGTAGCCACGGATGTTCTGGGTATTGGGCGGCGGCTGCACGGGCGACGCCTCGTGCAGCGTCCAGTAGTACGCCGCTTCTTCGCGCAGGGCTGCACCGACCAGGCTGTGCTTGATCACCAGCGAAACCAGCCAGGCACCCAGCAGGATACCCAGGCTGGCCAGCACGGCTTGCAGGATGAAGGCGATACGGATCTTGCGCGGCAGGCCGTGCGGCATTGCGGTGTCCCGGTCAGAGCGCTGCGATTATAGGCAGCGCGCTGTGCCGTGATCGTGCATGGACGATGACGACCGGGCATCCGGAACGTTCACCTTTTCCCTGCCGACCACGGCCGTGCCGGTTCTGCTGCACCACCGGCACGACGTCGATCAGGCCATCGGCTGGGCGATATCGGCAATGCGATAGCCCGCGCTCTGCACGGTGTGCAGCAGCGGCCGGTCGAACGGCTTGTCGATGATCTTGCGCAGGTTGTACAGGTGGCTGCGCAACGTGTCCGAATCAGGCAGGCCGTTGCCCCAGATTTCGCGCTCGATTTCCTGGCGGGTGACCACACGCGGCGATTCGCGCATCAGGATGGTCAACAGGCGCAGGCCGATCGGCGACAGCTGCAGCTCGGTGCCGGCACGCGTGGCACGCATGCTGACCGGATCGAGCACCAGGTCTGCGACCTTGAGCACTTCCGAACCGACCTGGCGACGTTCACGGCGGATCAGCGCGCGCAGGCGGGCTTCCAGTTCCTGGATCGCGAACGGCTTGGTCAGGTAATCGTCGGCACCGAAACCGAGGCCGGTGAGCTTGTCATCCAGCGTGTCGCGCGCGGTCAGCATCAGCACCGGGGTCGACTTGCGCGCATCGTTGCGCAGCCGGCGGCACACTTCGATGCCATCCAGCCGCGGCAGCATCAGGTCCAGCACGACCACGTCGTAGCTGTTCTCGGCAGCCAGACGGTAGCCGTCCAGGCCATCCTGCGCATAGTCCACCTCGAAGCCACGGCCTTCCAGGTATTCACCGATCATCTCGGAGATATTGCGGTTGTCTTCGACCACCAGCACCAAGCCGGAAGTCTCCTTCGTCTGACGCATGAGAATCCCTCTTTCTTCAGCTTTGTGAAACATGCCCGATCGACGGTGCACGCGATGTGAAGTTGCGTCAATGAAAAGAAGATGGCGTGCTCACAGCAGTGGTTTCAGCAGCGGCCATACGTTGTCCAGCACTTTCGGCTGCGCCTGCGCGGTGGGGTGCAGGCCATCGGCCTGCATCAAGCCCGGCTGCAGGGCCACGCCTTCCAGCAGGAACGGCAGCAACGGCACCTTGTACTGTGTAGCCAGTGTCCGGTACGCCGCCGCCAAGCGCTGGCGGTAGCCCGGCCCATAGTTGGGCGGTACGTCGATGCCCAGCAGCAGCACCTTGGCACCGGCCTTCTGGCTGGCCTGCACCATTTTTTCCAGGTTGCCCTGCACCTGCGCCGGAGTCAGGCCGCGCAGCGCATCGTTGCCCCCGAGGGCGATCACCACCACCGTAGGCTTCTCGCGGCCGAGCAGGCCTGGCAGGCGGGTCAGCGCGCCGGCAGTGGTTTCCCCGCTCATGCTGGCGTTGACGATGCGCGGCGGGGTTTTCGACTGCTGCCTGACCCGCTGCTGCAGCAGGCTGACCCAGCCTGCATCGGCCGGGATATTGTGGGCGGCACTGAGGCTGTCACCGAGCACCAGCACGGTACCGGTGGCCGGACCTTTGGCACACGCCAGTGCCGGCAACAGCAGCAACCCTAGCAACAGCACCATCATTGCGCCGGCTTGCCGGCTCCATCCCGTCTTGTGCATTGGAGTCTCCTCATCGACAGCCTGTCCCCCCGCAGCGCGCCCGTCGCCATCGCCGTCGACCAGGTCGGCAAATCCGTGCATGGCCCGGAGGGTGAAGTCCACATACTGGACAACATCACCCTGACCGTCCATGAAGGCACCAGCGTGGCCATCGTCGGCGCCTCCGGTTCCGGCAAGACCACCCTGCTCGGCCTGCTGGCCGGGCTGGACCTGCCCAGCCGCGGCCGCATCGCGCTGGCGGGCCAGGATCTGACGGCGTTGGATGAAGAAGCGCGGGCACAGCTGCGCGCCCGCGACGTCGGCTTCGTGTTCCAGAGCTTTCACCTGCTGCCGGCGCTGACGGCGGCCGAGAACATCGCGCTGCCACTGGAACTGGCGGGTCGCGAGGACCGCACGCGGGTGGATGAGGTGCTGGCTGCGGTCGGACTCTCGCATCGCGCCCGCCACTATCCGCGGCAGTTGTCCGGCGGCGAGCAGCAGCGTGTCGCCCTCGCCCGTGCCTTCGTCAGCCGCCCGCGCATCCTGTTCGCCGATGAGCCCACCGGCTCGCTGGACCAGGCTACCGGCCAGCACATCAGCGATCTGCTGTTCGAACTCAATGCCGGCAGCGGTACCACCCTGGTGCTGGTCACCCACGACCTGCGCCTGGCGCAGCGCTGCCAGTACATCCATCGCATCGACAACGGCCGCCTGCAGCCGGTGGAACATGGAGTGGACGCATGAACCTGCTGCGGCATGCGTGGCGCGCGCTGCGCCGCGAAGCCCTGGCCGGTGACCTGCTGACCGTCTTCGCCGCCCTGGTACTGGGCGTGGCGGTGATGACGGCGGTGGGCACGCTGGTCAACCGGGTCAACCTGGCACTGACCGGCAGCGCGGCGGAAATGCTCGGCGGCGACCTCGGCGTGGCCGGGCGCGACGACCCGCCTGCCGCGTTCGCCGACGAGGCGCAGCGACGCGGCCTGGCGCACACGCGGCTGGCCAGCTTCGGCAGCGTGCTGTTCCAGGGCGACGCCAGCCAGATGGCCAGCATCAAGGCGGTGGAAGCAGGCTACCCGCTGCGTGGCGCGCTGCGCGTGCGCGCCACGCCGGGCGGCACGCTGATCGCCGATGCCGGCATGCCGGCCAAGGGCCAGGCCTATGCCGATCCACGCCTGCTGCAGGCGCTGGGCCTGAAGGCCGGCGACGATCTGGAATTCGGTGCGGGCACGCTGCGCATCGCCGGCATCATCGAATCGGAACCGGATGCCGGTGGCGACCTGCTGACGCTGTCGCCGACCCTGCTGGTCAACCGCGCCGATGTGGAAGGCACCGGCCTGCTCGGCCCCGGCAGCCGCATCAACTACCGGCTGATGTTCGCGGGCACCGCCACCGATATCGCGGCCTTCCGGCAATGGTTGCTGCCGCAGGTAAAAGGCATGCGCCTGCTCAGCGTGAACGATACCCAGCGCGGGGTGCGCCAGGCCTTCGACCTGGCCGGTCGTTTCCTCGGCCTGAGCGCACTGCTGGCGGTACTGCTGGCCGGCGTGGCCACCGCACTGGCGGCCAACCGGTTCGCCCTGCGTCGCATCGACCAGGTGGCGATCCTGCGCTGCCTGGGCGCACGCCAGCGCGACATCCTCGCTGGCCTGGCCCTGCAGCTGCTGATGCTGGCCGTGCCGGCCTGTGCGATCGGCATCGGCCTGGGCATGGCGGCGCAGGAAGGACTGGTGCAGGTACTGGGCAGCCTGGTGCCGCAACGCCTGCCGTTGCCCGAAGCGATGCCTGCGCTGACCGGCGCGGGGATCGGCCTGTTGCTGCTGTTCGGCTTCGGACTGCCGCCGCTGCTGCGCCTGCGTGGCGTGCCGCCCATGCGTGTGCTCAACCGCTCGTTCGCCGCCTTGCCGCCGGCTTCGCTGCTGGCCTATGTGGCCGCACTGGCGGCCAGCCTGGTACTGGCGGTGCAGGTCACCGGCGACCTGAAGCTGGCCCTGTGGGTGCTGGGTGGCCTGGCCGGGCTGGCGGTCGCCGCAGGCGTGGTTGGGTTCCTGCTGCTGCAGCTGCTGCGTGGCCTGCAGCATCGTCTGCACGGCAACTGGCGATTGGGCCTGGCCGCGCTGACGCGGCGGCGGATGCTGGCAGTGATGCAGCTGGTGGGGCTGTCACTGTCGCTGTGCGCCCTGCTGCTGCTGGCGGTGATCGGCCCCGGCCTGCTGCAGCAGTGGCGCGAGCGCCTGCCCGCGGACACGCCGAACTACTTCCTGATCAACATCCAGCCCGAGCAGCGCGACAGCGTGCTGGCCGCATTGCAAGGCCTGGGTGCGGATGATGCCAGCATCGAACCGATGGCCACCGGCCGCCTGATCGCAATCAACGGCAAACCACCGCTGCGGGTGGACCGCACGCCGGCCGACGACAGTCAGCCGCAGGGCGAAGGACAGCGCGACGACGATGACGAGAACCGTCCGTTGAACTTCAGCTGGCGCAGCACGTTCCCGCCGGCCAATACGCTGGTCAACGGCACGTTCTGGAAGCCGGACAGCACCGCTGCCGAGGCCTCCGTGGAGATCGGCTGGGCCAAGCGCTACGGCGTGTACCCGGGTGATCGCATCACCATTGCGGTGGGCGAGCAGGAGCGCGAGTTCAACGTCACCAGCGTGCGCAAGGCCGACTGGAACACCTTCCGGCCGAACTTCTTCGTGCTGCTGAACCCGAACGCAGTGGGCGATACACCGCACAACCTGCTGTCGGCGTTCCATCTGCCGGCGGGACAGGCCGCGGGTCTCGGGGCACTGGTGCGTGCGCAGCCGAACCTGTCGCTGCTGGACGTGGATGCAGTGATCTCGCAGGTGCGCGATGTGATGGAACGGGTAGCGCAGGCGGTGCAGCTGGTGATGGTGTTCAGCCTGCTGGCTGGCGTGCTGGTGCTGCTGGCGGCACTGCAGGCGACGGCTGGCGAGCGCCGCTATGACAGCGCGGTGCTGCGTACGCTGGGTGCAACGCGGCGCCAGCTGCGTGGCGCGGTGCTGGTCGAGTTCGGTGCGCTGGGCGCGTTGGCTGCGCTGCTGGCGGTGGGCGCGGCAGCGGTGATCGGCGTGGCGGTGTCGCAGAAGGTGTTCGAACTGCCGCTGCTGCCGCCGTGGCCGGGTCTGGTGTTGGGCGGCCTGCTCGGCATCGCGCTGAGCCTGCTGGCCGGCTGGTTGGGCACCCGGCGGATCCTGCACACGCCGCCGGCATTGGCATTGCGCGAGGCCTGACGCCGTTGTGAAAGCAAAGGCATCCACGCATGGCGTGGATCTACCAGCGATAGCCCCAGTAGATCCACGCTGCGCATGCCAGTAGATCCACGCCATGCGTGGATGCAGTGCCGACAGCTCCAGTAGATCCACGCCAAGCGTGGATGCAGTGCCGACAGCTCAAGTAGATCCACGCCATGCGTGGATGCAGTGCCGATGATCCCGGTAGATCCACGCCATGCGCGGATGCCGGGTGCAATCACCACCGGAGAGCGTGCCGAGCAAGCTCGGCACCCACCAGAGCAGTGCACGTCCGACACCGGCCGCAGTGATCAACCTTCCTTCGGCGCCTTTTCCACGTACTTGGCGAAGACTTCGTCGATCTGCTTGTCCTTCACCTTCTTGCCGGCCTGCACGTCCTCGGCCTGGGTGAACAACGGGATGATCATCGCCATGCCGTCGAGCTTGGTCTTCAGGTGCACGCCCGGGGCCTGGGCCAGGAAGCCGTCCCAACGCTGGCGCACCTTGCTCCAGTAACCGGCAGTGGCCTTCCAGTAATCGCGCGCCGGAGTGAAGTCGACCTCGGTGGTCCTGATGTAATCGTTGAAGCCGAATTCGCGGGCGATTTCGATCTGGCTGCCATCCGCGTTGCGCTGCACCTTGGTGTTGAACTGCTCGTGGGTCCAGCCGTTCGGGGTCAGGGTGTGGCGGTTGACCACGGCCAGCGCGTTGTAATCGCTGCGCTTGGTGTATTCGCGGCGTGGCAGCGGCCGCCAGCTGATGTCGCTGGTCCAGGTCGGCACGTTGTTGCCATAGGACCACGTGCCGGTGCCGCAGTAGCGCGGTGCATCGCTGACTTCGTACACACACTGGGTCCAGGCCCCCTTGTTGGTCGCGGCCGCGATTGTGCGTACCTGCCAGGTCTGGTCGGCGCTGAACTCGAAGCGGTTCGGCGCCTCGTACACCCAGTCCTGGCGCCAGTGCTTGGTCACGTGGCCGCTCTTGCTGTCCACCAGCAGGTGCTGCAGAACGATGCGCTTCGGGCTGTCCTCGACCACGATCACCACTTCGTTGCCGCCGCTGCGCATGGCCGGTGCGCGCTCGTAACCCGGCTTCAGCAGCACGGTCTCATCGAAGGCGAAATCCACCGTGTACTCACCCTGCATGGCCAGGATGCTGTCATGGTCGCGGGCGATGTCGGAGGGCTGCGCGCTGGCGGCGCCACTGGCGGCGAGCAGCACCATCACGCTGGCTGTCTGGAACTTCATCGGGTCTTCCTTCGGGGTTGCAGGTTTCGTGGAAAGGCCATCCTGGCCAGCAGTCGATCCATCGCAATCAGGTCACAGGCGAACCAGCGGCAGGTCGCCGGGAGCGCGCGCGGCAGGGCGGCGTGCGGCATCGGCACAACAACAGTCGTCGATCGCCAGTTCGCCTTCGGCGCCTTCCAGGCGGGCGATGCGTCGCGCGGTGGCCGCGCCGAGCGACGACAACGTGGACAGGCTGGCGGCCAGGGTCCGGCCCTCGTCGGCAGCGTGCAGGCGCAGCGTGCACAGGCGCCAGCGCTGGCCGCCGAGGTGGCCGGCCAGGCGCCGCCACAGTCGCTCGCCGACGCTGGCGTCGCTGTCGTGTTCCGGGCCTGGCGGCAGCGTCGCCACCAGCCGGTCCCAGGCCAGGAAATCACTGTCCGGCAACAGGTACAGGCGCCACACGCAGCGGCCACGTGCATCGAGGAAGCACAGGCTTTCGCGCAGGCCCTCGCTGTCCACGCCCTGGCAGGCATGCACGCGCACTGCCTGGCGCCAGCCGCCCAGCTCGTTGCCGTCGGCGTGGTACAGGCACAACACGGTGCCGAGCGTGGCCAGCTGTGCCGGGGTCGGCCAGGCCGCGCTGTGTGGCGCGGCGGTGGAGTCATTCCTGCGTGCGGACAGTGCTCGGCTCATGAGGTCACCAGGAAACGGCGAGGCTGGCGGAGAAGGTGCGGCCGGGGCTGCTGAAGCGATCGCTCAGCGCGCGGTCGGTGATCAGGCTCGGGGTGATCGAGGACCATTCGATGTAGCGCTTGTCGGCCAGGTTGAACACGCCGACGTTGAAGGTCGCGCCCGGTGCGAAGTTCCAGTGCGCCATCAGGTCCAGCACGCCATAACCTGCCGGCTGGTAGACGAACGGCGCTGGTGCGTTCGGGTTGGTCTGCGCGGCGGGCGGCGGCAGGCGCTTCTTGCGCTGCACGAAGGTACCAGCCAGTTCGACGCCCCAGCTGTCGGTGTCGTACATCAGGCCCAGCGTGCCGCGCAGCGGGTCGACCGAGGCCAGTGGTTCGTCGTCGGTCTTGTTGTCACCTCGCGACCACGCCAGCGCGCTGCGCAGTGCCCAGCCCTTCAGCGCCGGGCTGAGTTCGCCGAACTCGATGCCGGCCTTCATTTCGGCACCGTAGATGCGGGCGTCGGCGATGTTCTGCGACTGGAACACCATCAGACCCTGTGCATTGCGGCCGGTGTTGATGTTGGATTCGATGAAGTTCTTGTAGTCGTTGTAGTAGCCGCTGACGCTGACGTAGGCCGCCGGTGCGATGAAGCGCAGGCCCAGTTCGTAGCCATCGCTGGTTTCCGGCTTGAGGTCCGGGTTGGCGATGGCGGTGTAACCGAAGGCGACGTTGGTCAGGCCGATGTTGACGTCGTTGTACGGCGGCGAGCGGAAGCCACGTGCGTAGCCGGCAAACAGCGACCACTGGTCGTCGAAGCGCCAGACCATGCCCAGCTTTGGCGACACGCTGGTCTTCTTCAGCTGCGCCACGGCCGTGGTTGGATTGTCCTCGGCAAAGATGCTGTCCACTTCCGGCTTCAGCTCGTAGCGATCGACGCGCACGCCCGGCACCAGCGACAGCCGGCCATCGGCAAAGCGCATCTCGTCCTGGGCGTACAGACCCAGTTCGGTGGTCTTGCTGATCGGGAAGTCACGCACCGGGAACACATCGGGGACGATGGCCTTGCTGACCACGCCGGCCTTGCTGACCTGGTAGCCGTCGCGCTTCTGGCGGATTTCGGTACGGGTGCCTTCGAGGCCGTACGTCAGCGCGTGCTCGACCGCGCCGGTGCTGAAGGCCTTGTTGAACTGCGCCTGCAGGCCATAGGCATGCTGGTCGAAGGAGAAAACGCGGTGGCGGCGGCTGCCGTCGGTGCGGGTCTCGTCGGTCTGCTGCCGGGTTTCGCTGTTCTGCGCGTACACCTGCCAGTGCATGCTGTCGGCGAACGGCTGGTCCAGCGCATCCATCTCGTGGGCGAACGACACACGACCCCGCTTCTGCGTGTCGTGCGCCTTCATGCCGGTGGCCGAGTTGAGGCCGACCGATGACAGTACGTTGGTGTCGGTGGTGTCTTCGTTGCCTTCCACCGTCAAGCGGAAGCGCTGGTCCGCGCTCGGCGCGTAGACCAGCTTGCTGAGCAGACTGCGACCGTCGCGGTCCTGCGGGTTGGCGGCAGTGCGGGTGCGGTCGTCGCTGCGCACCGTGCCCTTGTTGTCCGTTTCCTGGCCTTGGTGGTGGTTGACGTTGACCAGGCCGCTCCAGTGCTCGCCACCAAAGGCAGCAGTGGCACCGCCAAGCAGGCCCTTCCACTCACCGTCGTAGCCGAATTTCAAGCCGAAGTAGCTGTCCTTGCCGTCCTTCAGGTAATCGGCCGGATCCTTGGTGACGAACGCGACCACGCCACCGAGCGCGTCCGAGCCGTACAGCGAGCTGGCCGGTCCGCGCACGATCTCCACGCGCTTGAGCGTGTCGAGGTCGGTGAAGTTGCGATTGGCGCTGGAGAACGCGCCGATGTCGAAGCGGGTCGGCATCACGATGCCGTCGGTCTGGATGCGCACGCGGTTGCCGTCCAGGCCACGGATGCGGAAACCGTCGAGGCCAAAGCGGGTGGCATTGCGGGTGACCGACAAGCCCGGCTCGTAGCGCACCAGATCCTTGATGTCCTGCACCAGCTGCCGGTCCATCTGCTCGCGGTCGATCACATCGACGGTGGCCGCGACATCGCTCACTGCCCGCTCGGTGCGGGTGGCGGTGACCTGCACCCGATCGAACTCGCGCGCGTCGGGCGCGGCATCGGCAGCAGCATGGGCGGACAGCGGCAGGGCCATCCACAGGGCAATGGAAAGGGCGGTCGGGCGGGTCATCGGCATCATTCGGTCAGGCAGGGGAACCCCCGGCCACCGCCACACCAAGCAGGCATGAACGGTAGACCGAGGGGGAGAGAGCAGGAGCGGACGGGTCGCCCACCCTGTCGGCGCTGCCGGCAGGAGGGAGGGAGGCGGGCGACCAGACCGCGTTACTTGGTCAGGATCAGCTTGTCGTTGCTGGTATGACGCAGACGGTAGAAACGGTCACCGTGCTGGATCAGGATTTCACGACGGCCCTTGAGCAGGGCTTCGCTGTCGATGACCTCTTCCGGCGGCACGACACGAACCGGGCGGTCGCGGAGGGTCAGCGTTTCGGGGCGCAGCAGTACAGGTTGAGCATTCATGAGCATCTGGACTCGTGCGAGGGACGAGTTAAATGATAATGATTCTCAGTTGACAATCAACAATCATTCTCAACTTAATTGATGGAATTAATGATCGAAATTTGAATTTCGATAGTCTTTGTCTATTGCAATAAGCGCAATTGGGCGCGGTAAGGTCGCCCGAGCGTGGGCTCGGCCCTACAACCTGTCCTCGGCCCTCAGGCGAATACGGCTTCCACCTGTGCCCAGCCGGCGTCGTCCACCTGCGCCAGCACGTCCAGTGCCTGCAGGTTCTGCAGCAGCTGGCTGACCCGGCTGGCGCCGAGGATCACACTGGAGACGTTCGGATTGCGCAGGCACCAGGCGATCGCCAGGCTGGCCGGGGCGTGGCCCAGGTCGCGCGCCACTGCACTGAAGCGACGCACCCGGGCCAGGCGCGCATCGGCGTTGTCGCCCAGCACCAGGTCCTGCAGCCAGCCCATGCCTTCGCGGCCCAGACGCGCATCGGCCGGGACGCCGTCGTCGTACTTGCCGCTCAGCAGGCCCGAGGCCAGCGGCGAGAAGATCGTGGTGCCCAGCCCGGCAGTGGCATACAGCGGCGCGTACTCCACTTCCACCCGCTCACGATGCAGCAGGTTGTACTGCGGCTGCTCCATCGACGGTGCCTGCAGGTTGTGGCGCGCGGCGATGTCCACTGCTTCCTGGATCTGGTTGGCCGACCATTCCGACGTGCCCCAGTACAGCACCTTGCCCTGTCGGACCAGGGTGTCCATGGCATGCACCGTTTCAGCGATCGGGGCGTCCGGATCCGGACGATGACAGTAATAAAGGTCCAGGTACTCCACCCGCAGGCGCTTGAGCGCAGCATGGCAGGCGTCGGTCACATGCTTGCGCGACAGGCCGCGCTGGGTCGGCCGCGGGTCCTGGGCACTGCCGAAGAACACCTTGCTGGAGACGCAGAAACCATCGCGCGGCAGGCGCAGGTCGGCCATCACATCGCCCATCACCTGCTCGGCGCGGCCGTTGGCATAGCCCTCGGCGTTGTCGAAGAAGTTGATGCCATGGTCCCAGGCCGCCGCCACCAGGTTGCGTGCCTCATCGCGCGGCACCTGGTCACCGAAGGTCACCCAGGCGCCGAAGGACAGGGCGGAAATCGGCAGGCCGGTGGAGCCAAGGCGACGGTAGAGCATGCGATTCTCCTGCTGCGGGCCCGCATACGGGCCGGGATCAAGCCACCATTCTACCTGTCCCGGCAGGCGCAACCCCTTGCTGTTGCTGGCCTGATCGGAGCCGATGGCCGCGCGCAGACCGCTTTTCCTTGCTCCGGCCCCTGCCCTGCACTAGGCTTCCCGTTTTTCGCGACGCCCCAGGGGAGTCACTCAGATGGTCGAAGGTTTGGGCAGGATCGGCTTCGGCCTGTTCGGTTTGGCGGTGCTGATCGGCATCACCTGGCTGTTTTCCAACAACAAGCGCGCGGTGGACTGGAAGCTGGTCGCCACCGGCATCTCCCTGCAGATCGCATTTGCGGCACTGGTGATCCTGGTACCGGGCGGGCGCGACGTATTCGATGCGCTGGGCCAGGGCTTCGTGAAAGTGCTGAGCTTCGTCAACGAAGGTTCGAAGTTCATCTTCGGCTCGTTGATGGACGTCAAGAACTACGGTTTCATCTTCGCCTTCCAGGTGCTGCCGACGATCATCTTCTTCTCGGCGCTGATGGGGGTCATGTACCACCTCAATGTCATGCAGGCGATCGTGCGGGTGATGGCCTGGTCGATCACCAAGGTGATGCGCGTGTCCGGTGCGGAAACCACCAGCGTCTGCGCCAGCGTGTTCATCGGCCAGACCGAGGCCCCGCTGACGGTGCGTCCGTACATCGCCAAGATGACCCAGTCCGAGCTGCTGACGATGATGATCGGCGGCATGGCCCATATCGCCGGCGGCGTGCTTGCCGCGTACGTGGGCATGCTGGGCGGTGGCGATCCGGTGCAGCAGGCGTTCTACGCCAAGCATCTGCTGGCGGCCAGCATCATGGCGGCCCCGGCCACCCTGGTCGTGGCCAAGCTGCTGATTCCGGAAACCGGCACCCCGCTGACCCGCGGCACGGTCAAGATGGAAGTGGAGAAGACCTCCAGCAACATCATCGACGCGGCTGCGGCCGGCGCCGGTGACGGCCTGAAGCTGGCACTGAACATCGGTGCGATGCTGCTGGCCTTCATCGCCCTGATCGCGCTGCTCAATGCGCCGCTGACCTGGCTCGGTGAAGTTACCGGCCTGGCGGCTGCGATCGGCAAGCCGACCGACCTGTCGACCATCTTCGGCTACGTGCTGGCACCGATCGCCTGGGTGATCGGCACTCCGTGGGCCGATGCCACTACCGTGGGTTCGCTGATCGGCCAGAAGGTCGTGATCAACGAGTTCGTCGCCTACACCGAACTGTCGAAGATCGTGAATGGCCAGGTGCCGGGCATGAGCCTGTCCGAAGAAGGTCGCCTGATCGCCACCTACGCCCTGTGCGGCTTCGCCAATTTCAGTTCGATCGCGATCCAGATCGGCGGCATCGGCGGGTTGGCACCGGAACGTCGCCACGACCTGGCCAAGTTCGGCCTGCGCGCGGTGCTGGGCGGTACCATCGCAACCTTCATGACGGCTACCATCGCCGGCGTGCTGACGCATTTCAGCTGAACCCTTGTTTGAGAAAAGATTCCCTATGAGCAGCAGTGTCGTTGTCGTCGGTTCCTTCAATGTCGATCACGTGTGGCGGTGCGAGTCGCTGCCGGCACCGGGTGCGACCATTGCCGGCCGCTACAGCACCGGTCCGGGTGGCAAGGGCTTCAACCAGGCCGTTGCCGCCTGCCGTGCCGGCGCTGACACCAGCTTCCTGTGTGCGCTGGGCGACGATGCGGGTGGTGCCACCGCCCGTGACCTGGCCGCGCAGGATGGTTTCGCACTGATCGCCGAAGCCAGCAGCGAGCCGACCGGCACCGCCGGCATCTATGTCGATGCCCGTGGCCGCAACACCATCGTCATCGGCCCGGGTGCCAACGCGGCGCTGAGCACCGACTTCGTGCAGCAACAGCAGGCCCTGCTGACCAGCGCCAAGGTGGTGCTGGTGCAGCTGGAATCGCCGGTGCAGACCATCGAAGCGGCACTGGCCGTGGCCCGTGAGGCGGGTGTCACCACCGTTCTCAACGCCGCCCCGGCTGATGCCCCGTCGAGCATCGGCCTGCTCAAGCTGGCCGATGTGATCACCCCGAACGAAACCGAGTTCGCCGCCCTGCTCGGCCGTCATGTCGGCGAGCGCGTGGATGCCAACGACGTTGCCGCGCTGGACGGCGCCAGCCTGCATGCGCTGTGCCGCAAGCTGGTCGGCAACGGCACGGTGGTGGTGACCCTGGGTTCGGTGGGCGTGTTTGTGTCGCATGCCGACGAGCACCTGCGTGGTGACACCCAGCCGTATTACCGCGTGGGTGCCGAACAGGTGCAGGCGATCGACACCACCGGTGCCGGCGACGCCTTCAACGGTGCGCTGGTGGCCTCGATCGCCCAGGTGCCGGACGCTCCGTTCGCCCGCCACGTGCGCTTCGCCAACCAGTTCGCCGGTCGTTCGACCGAGAAGGAAGGCGCGGCCGCGGCAATGCCGCGCTTCACCCCGGCCGACGCCGAAGTGAAATAACGCCACATCCCCGCGGGGATGATGATCGGGCCCGGGCATGCAGATGCCCGGGCCTTTTCACATTCGTGGGCAAGGCCCCATCCACGCATGGCGTGGATCTACCGGGACGCGGGGCGCGAAGGCCCCATCCGCGCGGGTCGGGCCCGTAGTAGATCCACGCCATGCGTGGATGCGCGTTGCCGGTTCACCCAGCCGACCACCATCGCCTGCCCTTGGGGGCGACGGAAGCAACCGTCAAGCATCTGTTGATGCCCGTGCGGCATGAGGTCGGTCCGGATGGGCCTGAACCGGCAGGCCGGCAACCCCGCCGGGGCGCCGGCCGCGCCCTACAATGGGCGCATGCAGATCGGCCCGTACTCCATTGCCCCCAACGTCGTGCTTGCGCCCATGGCCGGCGTCACCGACAAGCCCTTCCGCCTGCTGTGCAAACGGCTGGGCGCGGGTCTGGCCGCCTCGGAAATGACCATCAGCGACCCGCGCTTCTGGAACACGCGCAAGTCGATCCACCGCATGGACCATGCCGGTGAACCGGCGCCGATCAGCGTGCAGATCGCCGGTACCGAGCCGCAGCAGCTGGCCGAGGCGGCGCGTTACAACGTCGACCATGGCGCGCAGATCATCGACATCAACATGGGCTGCCCGGCCAAGAAGGTGTGCAACGCCTGGGCGGGCTCTGCGCTGATGCGCGACGAGCAGCTGGTCGCGCGCATCCTGGAAGCCGTGGTCAACGCGGTGGACGTACCGGTGACGCTGAAGATCCGCACCGGCTGGGACTGCGACCACCGCAACGGCCCGATCATCGCCCGCATCGCCGAGGCCAGTGGCATCGCCGCCCTGGCCGTGCACGGCCGTACCCGCGACCAGCACTACACCGGCCAGGCCGAGTACGCCACGATCGGCGAGATCAAGGCCGCGTTGCGCATCCCGGTGATCGCCAACGGCGATATCGATTCGCCGCAGAAGGCCGCCTTCGTACTGCAGCAGACCGGCGTGGACGCGGTGATGATCGGCCGCTCCGCACAGGGCCGGCCGTGGATCTTCCGCGAGGTGGCGCATTACCTGGCCACCGGCGAGGAACTGCCGCCGCCGTCGCTGGCCGAAGTGCGCGACATCCTGCTCGGCCACCTGCACGCACTGCACGATTTCTATGGTGAACCGCAGGGCGTGCGCATCGCACGCAAGCACCTGGGCTGGTACGCCAAGGACCGGCCGGAGAATGCCGCGTTCCGCGCGGTGGTCAACCGCGCCGAGGATCCGGCCAGCCAGATCGCGCTGACCACCGACTATTTCGACCGCCTGATCGCCGGGGAACCGGCGATGTCTTCTGCTGCCTGAGCCCGCCATCATGACCCCGCCGATTTCTTCCCCGACCTACCTGCACGGGTTCTCCGGCACCGAGCAGCAGCGCCTGATGACCCAGGCGCGCCTGCTGGAATCGAGCATCTTCGGCCAGATCGATTACAGCGGCGCAAAGCGTCTGCTGGAAGTCGGCAGCGGCGTGGGTGCACAGACCGAGATCCTGCTGCGCCGCTTCCCCGAGCTGCACGTGACCGGCGTGGACCTGAGCGAGACCCAGCTGGAAACCGCACGCGAAAATCTGGCGCGCACGCCGTGGTGCAGCGACCGTTACACGCTGCAGCAGGCCGATGCCGGCGAACTGCCATTCGAGGCGCGTACCTTCGATGCGGCCTTCCTGTGCTGGGTGCTGGAACACGTGCCCTCGCCCGCGCGCGTGCTGAGTGAGGTCCGTCGCGTTCTGGCCCCGGGCTCGCCGGTGTACATCACCGAGGTGATGAATGCCTCGTTCCTGCTTGATCCGTATTCGCCGCACATCTGGCGCTACTGGATGGCCTTCAACGATTTCCAGTACGACCATGGCGGTGACCCGTTCGTCGGCGCCAAGCTGGGCAATCTGCTGCTGGCCGGCGGCTTCCGCGATGTGCACACCGAGATCAAGACCATCCACCTGGACAACCGGGAACCGGCACGTCGCAAGACGATGATCGCGTTCTGGGAACAGCTGCTGCTGTCGGCGGCCGACCAGCTGCTGCAGGCCGGCACGGTGGACGAAGAGACGGTGGAGGGCATGCGTCGCGAGTTCCGGCTTGTGCAGAACGATCCGAACGCGGTGTTCTTCTATTCGTTCGTGCAGGGCCGCGCAACGGTGTATTGAGCGGCCCCGGCACTAACGATTGAGGCAGTAGAGCCACGCCATGCGTGGCTGCCGCCGCCGAGGCACACCCCATCCACGCGTGGCGTGGATCTACTGTTCGGGTTCGTGCCAGATACGCTGCCACATGGCCGACAACCGGCGACCGGCATCGGCACGCGCGGCCGGACTGCTGTAGTCCACCCGCAGCTGCTCGGGCACGATCGCGCGCCACTGGCCGTCAACCTGCTCGGCCACCGCGAAGTTGAAGGTGTAGTCCGGCTCCAGGCCCATGCGCAGGTCGCTCAGCACCAGCCTGCCCTCCACCACCTGTGCGCGCATGAAACCACGGTTGAACCACTGCAGGCGCTGTACCGCCGGAATTCCCGCGGCTTCACGCAATGCCTGCACGTTGGACGGATGCCCGTCAAAACGCATCGGCGCGTGGTCGGCCACCAGCGAGCGGTCACCGACCACGTAGCCGTTCGGGGTCATCGCCACCACCCGCCACAGCAGGGTATTGAACGGCATCGGCACCGAGAACCGCGGCGCGTCGCCCAGGCCCATCGCGGCCAGGCTCTGCTGCGCGGCACGGTCGACCTGTGCCTTGGCGATCAACCCCCAGCCCAGGTACGCACTGCTGAGCAGCAGCGCAACACCAAGCACCTTGCCCGCCCATGGCCGCGCCCGACCGAACCAGGCCAGCACGCAGCCCAGCAGCAGCCACACCGTGTAGCCGGGATCGATGATGAAGACACTCGAGCCCATCGCGGGATGTGGCTGCAACGGCCACCACAACTGCGTGCCGTAGACGGTGAACGCATCCAGCACGGGGTGGGTGACCAAGGCCAGCTGGATCGCCCAGAACCAGCGCACCGGTGATTGCGCCACCCTGCCCTTGCCGAAGCGCTTGAACAACCACCAGATCAACGCGGCTACCCACGGCAGCACCAGCAGCGAATGGCTGAAACTGCGGTGGTCGGTCATGTTCGCCACCGGGTCGGCGGCGGCAAAGCCCAGCCACAGGGCGTCCAGGTCCGGCAGGGTACCGAGCGCGGCACCGGCCAGCAGAGCGGCACGGCGGTGTCCGGGCGGGGCGATGGCGGCAGCGACAGCGCCGCCGAGAACGATCTGGGTCAATGAGTCCATCGGCCGATGCTAGCGGGTTGCGCGCGGTGTATGTAGAGCCGAGCCCATGCTCGGCTGCTCTTCGTTCGGCGCCACGACAGCCGAGCATGGGCTCGGCTCTACAGGGGGGACCACCTTGCACGCCCATCGAGCATGGCTCGACGCTACAGGAGCGGTTTACGCTGCTTGGGACAACCGCGCCCCGGGCAGCTCGACCAGTGTCTGCCCGTTGTGGTCCAGCAGCCGCAACGCGCCGTCGTGGTCCTCGGCCAGGGCGGTCAGGCTCTCCACCCAGTCACCGTCATTGGCATAGACCAGACCGTCACGCTCGATCAGCGCGGCGCGGTGGATGTGTCCGCAGACGATGCCATCCAGGCCACGCCGGCGCACATCATCCAGACCGGCCTGCACGAAGCGCTCGATGTAGCGTTCGGCCGCACTGCTCTGCCGTTTCAGGAATTCGGACAGCGACCAGTAGCGCATTCCGAGCCGGCGCCGCACCGCGTTCAACAGATGGTTGCCGGTGAGGATGCGGTAGTACAGCCAGTCACCAAACCGCTCCTGCAGTCCACCGAAGTGGGTGACACCGTCATAGTCGTCGCCATGCGCCACCAGCAGCCGGCGGCCATCGGCCGTGGTGTGGATCGCGCGGCGGCGCACCTGCATCGCCGGCAGCATCAGGCCGCACACCTGGCGCAGCGAAGCGTCGTGGTTGCCGGGGATGTAGATGATCTCGGTACCGGCGCGCCGCAGCGCGTGCAGGGCCAGAATGACGTCGCTGTGCGACTGCCGCCAGTTGGCGCGCCGGTGTGCCATCCACCACAGGTCGATGATGTCGCCGACCAGGTACAGGCGCTCGCAGCGCAGCGTGCCGAGAAAACGCGCCAACTCGGTGGCGTGGCAATGCCGCGACCCGAGATGCACATCGGAGACGAACACGGCGCGACGATGCGGTGCCAGGTTCGCCAGCGTGCTCATGCCGGCATCCCCGCATCGCGCAGGTAGCGTTTGCGCTTGTGTGGCCGGATCGCGTGCAGGTCGACTTCGATCAGGCCATCGATCGAGTCGCTGAAATCCGGGTCGACGCCGAACGCCAGGAACCGTGCACCGCCGGGTTCGCACAGGTCGGTGTACTGCCGGTACAAGGTGGGCACGCCGGTGCCGAGCGCGGCGAGGTTGGCTTTGAGCACGTCGAAGGCGGCCGCCGCATCCAGTTCGCCGAAGCACGGAGGCGCGGCGAAGTACTGGAACGGCCGGTTCGATTGCACCCGGCCATCGGCCGCGCCGTAGTAGCGCTGGTAATAGGCCACCAGCTGCTCGCGTGCATCGCGCGGCAAGGCGGCGCTGATCGACACCGCACCGAACAGATAGCGGATGCCGGGCTGGCATTGCAGATAAGCGCCAATGCCCTGCCACAGGTAATCCAGGCTGCGGCTGCCCCAGTAATCGGGCACCACGAAGCTGCGGCCCAGTTCCAGGCCTTCGGCAATGCGTGGAATGGCATCGTCGGAATAGCGGAACAGGGAGGCACTGTAGAGTCCGGCCAGGCCCCGACGCGCCAACGCCTGCGCGCCACGCATGATCCGGTAGGCACCGGCGATGCGCTGGGCGGTGCCGTCCCAGATCACGATGTGCTGGTAGTGCAGGTCGAAGTCGTCCAGGTCGCGACTGCGCCCCGTGCCCTCGCCCACCTGGCGGAAGGTCAGTTCGCGCAGCCGCCCCAGCTCGTGCAGCAACGGAGAATCAGCAGCGCAGCTGGCCAGCAGGATCTGTTTGCCATCGGCGGTCTGCCCCAGCACGGTGGCAGCGGCAATGCCAGCGGCGACCTGTGCAGGCGGCACCGGCGCGGCCAGCGGCTCGGGCCCTGCAGGGCAGCCTTCGGCAACCGGCGTAGTGCGCCCCAGCGCGTACACCGCGCGGCGCACCGCCAGCAGCTGTGCGCCGGGGTCACCCTGCCCCAACTGCATCGGTTCGCCGATGCGCAGCCGCAGCGGCCGGCCACGGCGGGCGAACATCTCGCGTGCCAGCAGTGCCGTGCCGGCCGGCTTGAACAGCGTCGAGGCGCCGTAGAACAGCGCAGAGTTGCGCGCTTCCACCCGCACCGGCAGCACCGGTGCGGCGGCGGCACGGGCAAAGCGGACAAAACCCCGCTGCCAGCGACCATCGCGGATGCCGAGCAGCGACAACCGCGAGACCTCGCCGGCCGGGAACACGATCACGCACTGCTCGGCCGCCAGCGCCTGCTCCACCGCCTGCAGGCTGGTGCGCTGGACCTTGCCACCGAGGATGCGCACCGGCAGCAGCAGGTCCTGCAGTGGCCCGATCGCGCCCAGCAGATCGTTGGCCACGATGCGTACGTCGCGGCGGATGCGGCCGACTGCATCCAGCAGGGCCAAGGCATCCAGCGCGCCGGAAGGATGGTTGGCCACGATCAACAGGCGGCCGGTGGCCGGAATCCGCGCCAGTGCGGCGGAGTCCACGTGGTAGCGGCCCTCGATGAAATCCAATCCGGCGGCGACAAAGTCGAAACCGCGCACGTTGGCATTGCGGCGCAGGAACTCCTCGATCCGGTCCAGCCGGGACCAGCGTCCGACGCTGCGCAGCAGGGGCCGGGCCAGTTGGCCGCGACGGCCATGGAACCAGTCGGGATAGCGTTGCTGCAGACGCTGTTCGAGTTCCTGCATGGCGGGTCCACTCCTGCCCGGCGGCCGGGTTGGCCGAGAGCCTGCGCCCAGGACGCGGCAGCCAGATGGCGGTTTGGCGGCAGAATGATGACGGCGCCTGCACCGGCCCATCCGGGCCCGGCGGGGGCGGCAATGGTCACGCCAGTGGAACACTGCCTGTGCACGATGCCCCCGCAATGCCCGCCAGGCCTTGCCCTGCCGGGCACAACACCTTAACCACCGGCAACCCATACGGGTTCACAATGCACAGGCGGCGCACCCCGTGTATCATTCGCGCCCATCTTTCCATCCGAATCAAAGGATATTAAGCCTGATGTCCAGCTACCTCTTCACCTCCGAGTCGGTCTCTGAAGGCCATCCGGACAAGGTTGCCGACCAGATCTCCGATGCGGTGCTGGACGCGATCCTGACCCAGGACCAGCGCGCCCGTGTGGCCTGCGAGACCATGGTCAAGACCGGCGTTGCCATCGTTGCCGGCGAGATCACCACCAGCGCCTGGATCGACCTGGAAGCGCTGACCCGCAAGGTCATCGTGGACATCGGCTATGACAGCTCCGAAGTCGGCTTCGACGGCGCCACCTGCGGCGTGCTGAACCTGATCGGCAAGCAGTCCCCGCACATCGCCCAGGGCGTTGACCGCAAGAAGCCGGAAGAAATGGGCGCTGGCGACCAGGGCCTGATGTTCGGCTATGCCACCAACGAAACCGACAGCTACATGCCGGCGGCGATCCACCTGTCGCACCGCCTGGTCGAGCAGCAGGCCAAGATCCGCAAGAAGCGCAACTCGCCGCTGTCCTGGCTGCGTCCGGATGCCAAGAGCCAGGTCACCCTGCGCTATGAAAACGGCGTGGTCTCGGCCATCGACGCGGTGGTCCTGTCGACCCAGCACGCCCCGGGCATCAAGCAGAAGGACCTCATCGAGGCCGTCCGCGAAGAGATCATCAAGCCGGTGCTGCCGGCCAAGTGGCTGCACAAGGGCACCAAGTTCCACATCAACCCGACCGGCAAGTTCGAGATCGGCGGCCCGGTGGGCGACTGCGGTCTGACCGGTCGCAAGATCATCGTCGACACCTACGGCGGCTGGGCCCGTCACGGTGGTGGCGCGTTCTCCGGCAAGGATCCGTCCAAGGTCGACCGTTCGGCTGCCTACGCTGCCCGCTACGTCGCCAAGAACGTGGTTGCCGCCGGCCTGGCCGACCGTTGCGAAGTGCAGGTCTCCTACGCCATCGGCGTGGCTGAGCCGACCTCGATCTCGGTCACCACCTTCGGCACCGGCAAGATCAGCGACGACAAGATCGAGAAGCTGATCCGCAAGCACTTCGACCTGCGCCCGTACGGCATCATCAAGATGCTGGACCTGATCCACCCGATGTACCAGCAGACCGCGGCCTACGGCCACTTCGGCCGCAAGCCGAAGGAGTTCAGCTACATCAACGGCGAAGGCGAGACCGTCAACGCCACGGCCTTCTCCTGGGAGAAGACCGATCGCGCCGCCGCCCTGCGCGCCGATGCGAAGCTGAAGTAAGACAGACGAAGGGCCGCGAAAGCGGCCCTTCTGCTTCCTGTAGAGCCGAGCCCATGCTCGGCTTTCTTTTTGTCTGCGCCACGAGCAGCCGAGCAATGGGCTCGGCTCTACACGAGCCACGCCACGTCGATACAATCGCTGCATGTCGACCGAACTCAAATCCCACCAGCTGTCCATGACCGTGCTGATGTCGCCGGAGATGGCCAATTTCTCCGGCAAGGTCCACGGCGGCGCCATCCTGCGCCTGCTCGACCAGGTCGCCTATGCCTGCGCCAGCCGCTATGCCGGCCGCTACGTGGTCACCCTGTCGGTGGACCAGGTGGTGTTCCGCCAGCCGATCGCGGTGGGTGAACTGGTCACCTTCCTGGCCTCGGTGAACTACACCGGCACCTCGTCGATGGAAATCGGCGTCAAGGTGGTGGCCGAGGACATCCTCAAGCGCAGCGTGCGCCACGCCAACAGCTGCTTCTTCACCATGGTGGCGGTGGACGAGGAAGGCCGGCCAACGCCGGTTCCGTCATTGCAGCCGGCCAGTTCGGACGAGAAGCGCCGCCAGGCCGCCGCGTTGATCCGCCGCCAGCTGCGGCAGGAAATGGAGCAGCGACACCTGGAACTGCTGGCGTCGAATCCGCCGTCGCCGGAAGAATGAAAGCGTGCGGGGCAAGCCCCGCACCTACCGAGGCCGGTAGCGCCGGGCCATGCCCGGCGGATACGGCTCACCCGGTGTTCTGCACGCCCTGCGAAACACCATTCACGCAGGCCACCAGCGCACGCAGCAGGTCATCGTCCTCGCGCCCGCTTTCGCGCCAGCGCTGCAGCAGGTCCACCTGCAGCACGCTGATCGGGTCCACATAGGGATTGCGCAGGCGGATCGACAGCGCCAGCCGCGCGTCGTGGTCCAACAGGGTCTGCTGCTCCATCAGCGCCAGCAGCCAGTGCCGGGTCAGTTCCAGTTCGCGTTCAACCTGCGGGAAGAACGCATCGTGCAGCTCGCCTGACAGGCGCGAGAACTGTTCGGCGATGGTGATATCGCCCTTGGACAGCACCATCGCGATGTCATCCAGGAAGGTGCGGAAGAACGGCCAATCCCGCGCCATCTCGCGCAGCGTGGCCTCATGGCCGGCGTCCACCGCCGCCTGCAGGCCGCTGCCGACGCCATACCAGCCCGGAATCACCGCGCGCGCCTGGCTCCAGGCAAACACCCACGGAATCGCACGCAGGTTGGTCAACGCCGCATCCTGGCCGAGCCGGCGCGAAGGCCGCGACCCCAGTGTCATCCGTTCGATCACATCGATCGGCGTAGCGGTACGGAAGTAGTCCATGAAACGCGACTGGCCGACGAACGCCCGATAGACCTCGCTGCTGGAACCGGCGACCACGTCCATCACCGGCCGCCAGTCCTCCTCGCGCGGCTCGGCGGCGCGCGGGCGCAGGCTGGCGCGCAGTACCGCACCGGTGGCCTGCTCCAGCGAACGCAGCGCCAGCGCGCGGATGCCGTACTTGCGGTGGATCACCTCGCCCTGTTCGGTCACCCGCAGGCGGCCATCGATGCTGCCGCGGGGCGAAGCATCGACCGCGTGCGTGGTCTTGCCGCCACCGCGGCTGATCGAACCGCCGCGGCCATGGAAGAAGGTCAGGCGCAGGCCCGCTTCGGCGGCCACCTCCAGCAGCTCAACCTGCGCGCGTTGCAGGCCCCAGCGCGAGGCGGCAATGCCACCGTCCTTGCTGCTGTCCGAATAACCGAGCATCACCATCTGCACGTCGTCGCGGGCACGCAGATGCGCGCGGTACACCGGATCGGCCAGCAGGTCGCGCAGCGTTGCAGTGCCGCGCTTGAGATCGTCCACGGTTTCGAACAGCGGCGCGATATCCAGCGGCACGCCGCCGGCGTCATCGACCAGGCCACCACGACGCGCCAGCGCCAGCACCGCCAGCACATCGCCACGGTCGTGCGCCATCGAGATGATGTAGCTGCCCAGCGCGTCGCCACCATGCCGCGCACGCGCATCGGCCAATGAAGCGAACACCGCATCCAAGCGCTGGTTGCCCTCATCATCGCCAACGGGCAAGGGTGTTTCACCACTGGCATGGGGCGCCAGCAGGCGTGCGCGACCGGCTGCATCCAACGCATCCCATGCTGCGTCGCCGCCCAGCACCGCCGCCAGCGCGCGCGCATGCACGCTCGATTCCTGGCGCACATCCAGCCGCGCCAGATGGAAGCCGAAGGTCTTCACCCGCCACAGCAGGCGCTGCACGGCGAAGCCGCCGGCATGCTCGCCACGGTTGGCGCGCAGGCTGTCGAGGATCAGCTGCAGGTCATCGATCAGCTCGTCGGGGCCGGCATAAGCGCCGTCGGCATCATCCAGCGTGGCCTGCAGGCGCGCGCGCATGCGGTCGTTGAGCAACCGGTACGGCATGTCGGCATGGCGTGGCCGCGACTGCACCTGCGGCAGCAACTGCTGGTAATGCACGACACGCGCCTGCAGTGCATCGCTCACCCCCACCCGTTCGGTGGACTGGCTGAGCAGGCTGGCCAGCTGCAGCAGTTCCTTCTGGTACTGGCCCAGCACGGCAACGCGCTGTGCATCCAGCGTGTTGCGGATGGTGTGCGCATCCACATTGGGATTGCCGTCCATGTCGCCGCCCACCCACGTGCCGAAACGCAGCAGGCGGGGCAGCGGCAGTTCCTCGCCATAGGTATCGCGCAACGCCTGCTGCAGCGATTCGTACAGCACCGGAATCACCCGGTACAGCACCTGCACCAGATAGAAGCCGACGTGCTCGCGCTCGTCGTCCACGGTCGGACGCACCGGCGAGGAATCGGTGGTCTGCCACGATGCGGTCAACGCCATGCGGAAGCGCGCGGCGTCGGCGGCGGCTTCGCCGGGGGTGCGTTGGCCATCGAGGTTGTCGACCAGGCTGGCCACCATCAACTGCTCTTTTTCCAGCAGCGCGCGGCGCACGGCCTCGGTCGGGTGCGCGGTGAACACCGGCTCGATATCGATGCGCGGCAGCCACTGCGCCAGTTCATCCAGGCCGACGCCCTGCGCCTTAAGGTGCTGCAGGGCGTCCTGCAGGCCATCGGGTTGCGGTGCGGCGGCAACGGCGCGCTGGTAATCGCGGCGTCGGCGGATGCGATGCACGCGCTCGGCGATGTTGACCACCTGGAAGTAGGTGCTGAACGCACGCACCATGGTCTCGGCCTGCTGCGGCGCACGCCCGGCCAGGCCATCGGCCAGTTCGGACAGCGGCGCCTGGTTCTCACGGCGGGCGATCGCACGCGTACGCACGTCCTCGACGTCATCGAGAAAAGCGGCCGACACCTGCTCGACCAGCAGGTCGCCGACCAGTGCACCGAGACGGCGCACATCGTCACGCAGGGGAAGATCGGGGGACGCGAATTCGATACTGCTGCGGTACTCGTTCATCGGCGACGCACAGGCCTCGGTCAACGGATCCAGACCCCAAGCCTAAACCAGATTACGCACGATGCTGCGATGCGGAAATGGTTTCATCTGCACGTATCCGCAGCAGAAGCAGCCGAGCGTGGGCTCGGCTCTACAGACGTCATCACGCGCCATACCCTGTAGCGCCCGAGCCCGTGCTCGGGTGGCCGCGCAGCCACACAGGCGGCCCCCGTTGCGGGGACCGCCCTCATGCGCGTCAGCGCTTCTTCCTGGCCTTGCCCTGCTGCACCGGACCCAGCGTCTGCTCCAGCCAGCGCTCGCTTTCGGCCAGCATGGTCATGATCGATTCGCGTGCACGGTAGCCATGCGATTCGTTCGGCAGCATCACCAGGCGGGCAGTGCCGCCCAGGCCCTTCACCGCAGCGAACATGCGCTCGCTCTGCAGCGGGAAGGTGCCCGAGTTGTTGTCGTCCACGCCATGGATGAAGAGGATCGGATCCTTGATCCGGTCGGCGTAATTGAACGGTGCCATCTTCTGGTACACGTCCTGCGCCTGCCAGTAGTTGCGCTCTTCCGCCTGGAAACCAAACGGGGTCAGCGTGCGGTTGTAGGCGCCGCTGCGGGCGATGCCGGCCTTGAACAGGCGGGTGTGCGCGAGCAGGTTGGCGGTCATGAACGCACCGTAGGAATGGCCACCGATGGCGATGTGCTCGCGATCGGTCACGCCACGACGCACCACCTCGTCCACCGCAGCCTGCGCATTGGCCACCAGCTGTTCGATGTAGGTGTCGTTGGGTTCCTTGTCGCCTTCGCCGATGATCGGCATCGACGGACTGGCCAGCACCACGTAGCCCTTGGCCAGGAACGCCTGCGGGCCCCAGTAGCTGATCGCGTTGAAGCGGTATGGCGAATCGGTCACCTGGCTGGCGGCCGCCGCGCTCTTGAACTCACCCGGGTAGGCCCACATCAGCAGCGGCCGCGGACCATGGCGCTTGGGGTCGTAGCCCGGCGGCAGCAGCAGGGTCGCGGTCAGGTCCACGCCGTCCTTGCGCTTGTAGCGGATCTGCTCTTTCTGCACACCCTTCAACTGCGGCAGCGGATGGGCGAAGTGGGTCAGCGCACGCGGCGCGGCATGGGTGTCGGCCAGCGACTGCACGTAGAAGTTGGTCGGTTCATCCGGGCTTTCGCGGCTGATCAGCAGCGAACTGGCCTGCGCATCCAGCAACGTCACCGGCGCGGCGTAGGTCGGTGCCTGCGAATGGAACAGGCGGGTCGCCTTGCCGCTGGCCACCTCGAAGCGATCGACGAACGGACGGTCGCCTTCCGGCGATGCACCGGCACCGGCCAGATACAGGCTGCCACCATCGGCGGTGGTCTGCAGCAGCGAGCGGCCGCGGTCATCGCTGGCCATCAGCGGACGACCCGGATCGGCATAACGGTCCTGCGCATCGCGGTCCCACAGCAGCCTGGCATCGGCGCTGGCGTTGTCCGGTGCGATCAGCCAGGTCTTGCTGCGGCGGGTCTTCCACCACGATTCGTTGAGCAGGGCCAGGTCGCCGCGGCCCCAGCTGATGCCGGCGTAACGGCTGCCGAGCTGTGCCAGGGTCACCGGCGGCGTGTCGAATGGTGCGGCCTGCATGAACACCGCATCGCGCACCTTGGCCTCCCTGTTCGGGTCGCCGCCGTCCTGCGCTTCGGCCCAGACCAGGGTGGCATCGGCATCGCCGCGCCAGCTGATGTCACGTACGCCGGTCACTTCGGCGTCATTGCCGGTCGGTAGACCTTCCACCAACGGCCGTACCGCCACGGTGTGAACCAGCTTGCCGGTGCTGCGGTCGAGCACTTCGATGCGGCGCGGGAAGCTGCCCAGCGGCACCACGTAGGAGTACGGGCGCTGCACCGGCTGGCTGAGCACGAAGCGGCCATCGGGCGACACCGCAAAGCCCATGAAGATGCCGGCCGCACCGATGGCACGGCTCTGCCCGTCCAGACTGACCTCCACCGGCTGGGTGGTGGCGTAGTAATCGAACTGGCGCGCGTCGGCCTCGTTCTTCAGCAGATCCTGGTAGGTGCGGATGGAGACCACGCCGCCGCCCTGGCTGGTCTGCTGCACGGCCGGGCCGGTCGGAATGCCATCCGCGGCCGGCGCGGCGCCCAGGTTGGCCGGGCGGGTGAACACCACCAGCCCACGGCTGTCCGGCAACCACTGGTAGCCACTGCCCAGGACAGTGTTCAGGCCGGCGACCAGACGACGGGCGCTGCCGCCGGCAACGTCCACCAGCCACAGCTCATTGGCGCCGGTAGCGGCATCGACCTGGTTGAAGGCCAGCCACTTCTGGTCCGGCGACCACGTCAGGCTGGCAATCGACAACGAGCCCGGCAGCCCGCTGATCTGCCGCTCCTTGCCGTCGGCCACGTTCATCAGCCACAGCTTCTGGCCGAAGCTGAAGCGGCTGTCGGAGAAGGTGCGCGGATTGATGCGCAGGCCGGCCAGCTTCAGCTCCGGCTGCGCCACCACCTGGATCGACGGCAGCGACGGCATCTGCATCAGCGCGGCCACATCGCGGCGTGGCGACAGGTACAGCGACGGCGCCCGCGGCGCGTCGACCACCGCCTGCAGTGCGGCCGAGGGCAGCTCGTAGCCGGTCACACCCTGCGCTTGGGTCTGTGCCGCCTGCGAGGCCGCAGCCCAGGCCTGCGGGACCACTGCCAGCAGGGCCATCGACAGGACCAGACCAGTCAAGCGCCGGTTGCGGCGTGCGTGCATGCTCATCATTGTTCCACCTGTTCGCTGCGTGAAGCCCCCGACCTTAACAGGCCATGCACATCCGCCCATCTGCCGATGGTTGGGTCATCGCTGTGTCACAGCGGAGGCGCGATATAATGGGCATCCTCCCCTGCCGAGGGGCGCTGCGACCGGATCCTCTGAGACCGGCCAGGCTCGGCCAGGTGGCTTTGCAACAACGGCGCCCGGCTAGATGCGAGCATCCGCTCGCCCACAACCGGAGCTACTGCATGAATGCTGTTGCCAAGACCTTCTCCACCGAAGGTGATTACAAGATCCGCGACATCACCCTGGCCGACTGGGGCCGCAAGGAACTGGACATCGCCGAGCACGAGATGCCGGGCCTGATGTCGATCCGTCGCAAGCACGCCGCCACCCTGCCGCTGAAGGGCGTGCGCGTGACCGGTTCGCTGCACATGACCATCCAGACCGCGGTGCTGATCGAGACCCTGAAGGACATCGGCGCCGACGTGCGCTGGGCCTCGTGCAACATCTTCTCGACCCAGGACCACGCCGCTGCGGCGATCGCCGCCACCGGCACCCCCGTGTTCGCCTGGAAGGGCGAGTCGCTGGAAGAGTACTGGGACTGCACCCTGGACGCGCTGACCTTCACCCTGGCCGACGGCACCCTGACCGGCCCGGAACTGGTGGTCGACGACGGCGGTGACGTGACCCTGCTGATCCACAAGGGTTACGAGCTGGAAAACGGCAGCACCTGGGTGGACGAAAAGGCCGCCTCGCACGAAGAGCAGGTCATCAAGAACCTGCTCAAGCGCGTGGCCAAGGAGCGCCCGGGTTACTGGGGCCGCGTGGTCAAGGACTGGAAGGGCGTTTCGGAAGAAACCACCACCGGCGTGCACCGCCTGTACCAGCTGGCACAGGCAGGCACCCTGCTGATCCCGGCGATCAACGTCAACGACTCGGTCACCAAAAGCAAGTTCGACAACCTGTACGGCTGCCGCGAGTCGCTGGCCGATGGCCTCAAGCGCGCGATGGACGTGATGCTGGCCGGCAAGGTCGCCGTGGTCTGCGGCTACGGTGACGTGGGCAAGGGCTGCGCCGCCTCGCTGCGTGCCTACGGTGCGCGCGTGGTGGTTACCGAGATCGACCCGATCTGCGCCCTGCAGGCGGCGATGGAAGGCTTCGAGGTCAACACCATCGAGTCGACCCTGGGCCGTGCCGACCTGTATGTCACCACCACCGGCAACAAGGACATCATCCGCATCGAGCACCTGAGCGCGATGAAGGACCAGGCCATCGTCTGCAACATCGGCCACTTCGACAACGAGATCCAGGTCGATGCGCTGGTCGCCTTCCCGGGCGTGAAGCACGTCAACATCAAGCCGCAGGTGGACAAGTACATCTTCCCGAACGGCAACGCGATCTTCCTGCTGGCCGAAGGCCGCCTGGTCAACCTGGGCTGCGCCACCGGCCACCCGAGCTTCGTGATGTCCAACTCGTTCGCCAACCAGACCCTGGCCCAGATCGACCTGTGGGCCAACAAGGGCAGCTACGAGAACAAGGTGTACCTGCTGCCCAAGAAGCTGGACGAAGAAGTGGCCCGCCTGCACCTGGAGAAGATCGGCGTGAAGCTGACCACCCTGAGCCAGGAACAGGCCGACTACATCGGCGTGCCGGTGGAAGGTCCGTTCAAGCCGGATCATTACCGCTACTGATGCCGTGCGCGGGTCGGATCCCTTTCCCCAGGAAAGGGCTCTGACCCCAGTAACGGATGCACACGGAACGGGCGCCTTCGGGCGCCCGTTCTGCATTCCGGCACCCGCCAGCCCGATCCGCGCGCCCTGTCACAGAGCCCTAAGAAGCCGCTTGCTACGATTTCGGCCCCATGCCCCCGCCGCCCGCAGGCCATGCGCCAGGACGCAGACATCAAAGGACAGACATGCAGCGCAGCAGTGAACGTATGACCCGAACCATCAAGCCCCTGATGACCCTGTGCTGCGTGGCCCTGCTGGCCGCCTGCACACCGCCCTCCGGTGAAGCCCAGACCACGGCGCCTGCAGCAGCCAGCGGACAGGCCAACACCGACGGCAAGGCGGCCAGCGCCGCGGCAGCGGCCGCCGGCAGCAGCACCGCCTGCTCCGATTCGGCATCGCCGGTGCAGACCCTGATCTGCAACGACCCCGCCCTGTTGAAGCAGGAAGGCGAGCTGGCCAAGGCCGAAGCCACCGCAAGCCAGACCCTCGATGCCGCCGGCAAGGCAAAGCTGCAGGCCGAGCAGCAGCGCTGGATCCAGCACACGCGCGATCTGTGCAGCGACGCGCACTGCCTGCAACAGGTATTCGCCGACCGCCTCAAGGTGCTGTCGGCCACGCGCGACGGCCTGGTCGACCAGGACGCCTGCGAAGTGCCCGACGGCCAGCAGCAGTGCGTGGACATGCTGGTGCTGCGCGACGCCAACAGCCAGCTCGCGACCTTCAACACCCTGCTGGGTGAAAACGGCCAGGAAGGCCGCCTGCTGGGCTGCACGGCGGCTACCAACATCGGCGGCGGCCAGAACGCCCAGCTTGCGGCCAACTGCACCCAGGAAACAGCCAGCGGCAAGCGCAACGTGCAGCTGTGCAGCAACCAGATGGTCGGCCAGTTCGCCATCGAACCGGCGCCGGCCGCCTACGGCACCGAGGCCACCCGCCAGCTGCTCGGCTTCACCCAGCAGCACTGCGCCGGCTGATATCCGCCGGCCAGGCCCGGCTCCTTTTTCCTCATTGAAGGACGATCATCATGGCAACGGATTCCACCCTCACCCGCGAGCAGCTGTCCACGCTGTTCCTCAACACCGAGCTGGGCGGCAACACCCGCCATCTGGACCATTTCGCGTACGCCAAGGAAGGCACCAGCACCTACTCGTTCGGCCTGGTGCAGTTCGACGTCGGCGGCAACCCCCAGGCCAGGCGCTTCCTGCGCGACAACGGCTTCACCAACGGTGACATCGAACTGCTGTCCCAGCAGGGGGGGCTGAGCACGCAGCAGCTGGCCGCGCTCGACGCCAAGCTGCAGGCCATTCCGCAGGCCAACATCGATCAGCTCACCAACGCCAAGCTGGACAGCGCCATCGGGCGCGTCGACGAAGCCATCGCCAAGGTGCGTGCGACCAACCCGGCCGCCGCCGATGCCATCGTGGCAAACCCGGAACTGCAGCTGGCCATGGCCGACTATGACAACCAGTTCGGCAGCATGGGCCCGCAGTTCATCAACTATCTGTCCGGCAATGCGGAAAAGCTGCAGGGCGGTACCATCCAGGCCGGCGATCCACCCACCCGGGCCGACGTACAGACCTTCGTCGATGCAACCAAGTACGGCATCCAATCGCCTGCGGCCGTGACCAGCCGTGATGAACGTTTCGACACGGCCATGAGCCAGCTGGGCATCGCCCAGACCCATGCCCCCTCGCACGGCTCGCCCACCACACCCGGTGCGCAGGCTGGTAGTGGCGTGCTGGTAAACGGCGCTAAGGGTGATGAGGTGCAGGCCATGCAGCAGAAGCTGGCCGACCTCGGCTACACGGGCAAGGACGGTGCACCGCTGGTGGCCGACGGTCACTTTGGCCCGGGCACGCTGCAGGCAGTCCAGCAGTTCCAGCGCGATCATCAGCTGACGGTGGACGGCAAAGCCGGCAACGGCACCCTGGGTGCGCTGGACGCGGCAAGCCAGCAGCGCCAGCAGCAGGCCGAACCTGCGGCGCCCGCAGCAGCACCGAGCATGGCCACGCCCGGGCACCCCGACAATCCGCGCTACCAGCAGGTGGTGGAGAAACTGGAGGCGCTTGAACAGCAGCGCAGCCAGGGTGGGCTCTCGCCGCTGTTCCATGACCGCGGCCAGCTGGAAAATGCCGCTGGACAGGTCGCCTACGAGTCCAAGGTCGTCGGCATGTCACAGGTGGACACCGTGGTGGCGCGCCCGGATGGACAGGGCGTGTTCGCGGTGCAGGGCCAGCTGGGTGATCCTGCAGCGCACCGCACCTACATCGACCTTGCGCAGGCGGTCGGCCAGGACCTGCCGTCCAGCACACGCCAGAGCGAAGCGTTGAACGCCGAACAGACACAACGGCAGGCGCAGGAACAGGCACAAGCGCAGCAGCCGATGTCGCGCTGATCTGCGATGGATCGGGTGGATCCACGCATGGCGTGGATCCATCTACCGCAGGGCATCGTGGAAGTGATGAGCTTCCCGCCCCGGGATGCCGGGAAGCCGATGCGTGTCGCCAGCGGATGCAGCAGTAGCCTCGGTCAAGTCAGCAGTGAAAGGCCGCGCTACGATTCCCCCATGACCCCGGCCATCAACCTGCTCAAGCGCGAGAAGATCGCCCATACCGTGCACAGCTACGTGCACGATGCCCATGCCGAATCCTACGGCGGCGAAGCCGTCGAAAAGCTGGGCCTGGACCCGGCGCAGGTATTCAAGACGCTGCTGGCCAGCACCGAAACGCATGAACTGCTGGTAGCGATCGTGCCGGTGGCCGGCCAGCTCGACCTGAAAGCACTGGCCGAAGCCGTCGGCTGCAAGAAATGCGAGATGGCCGCCGTCGATGCCGCGCAGCGCGCAACCGGCTATCTGGTTGGCGGCATCAGTCCGCTGGGGCAGAAGAAGCGCCTGCGCAGTTTCCTTGATGACAGCGCGCGGTCGCTGCCAACCCTGCACGTCAGCGCGGGGCGACGCGGCCTGGAAGTGGAGCTGGCACCGGCCGACCTGCTGCGCCTGACCGGCGGCCATTATGCCGCGATCGGCAGGCCCCGTTGATGCGCTGGCCATGGTCCGCATCGCCGCCACCGCGGCTGGATGATCCGCAGGCTGACGTGCTGCTGCAGGATCTGCTGTCGCGCGATGCCAGTCGCATCCATGCGGCCAGCAGCCGCCTGGCACGGTTGTTCAGCACCACTACGCTTGACGCATTGGCGCCACATGCCGAGCGCATCGAACACGCCTGCAATGGCGTGCAGCTGGGCGGTGCACTGGTCAGCAACGATGTGCACCTGAAAGCCGCGCTGCGCCGCCTGCGCTATTGGCGTGAACGCAGCGGCTGCCTGTGCGCGCTGTATCCGGATTATCTGTTCTTCGACCCACGCCGACTGATTGAACAGGGGCATGTACAGCTGCTGCAACTGGGCGTGGCCGAGGACGGCTGGGGTGACCGGCGTCGAGTGGCCTGCACCAGCTGCAGCCAGCAGTGGGACGCCACTGACCGCGAGTACCACTACCCGTGGTGGGAGTGGATCGTTGTGACCGATGATTGAAGCCACGCATGGCGTGGCTCTACTGCGGTAGCGCGCAGGTCAATACCATGCGCGGGCGGCATGGCCGTTATTCCAAGAGTTCATAGCGCATCGGTACGCGCACGATGCTCAATTCCGGCACTGCGCTCTTCGCGTCGGTGCGGGTGAAGCGCCAGCCGCGCAGTTCCTCAACCGCCGCTTCATCCAGCACCGCGTGGCCACTGGATCTTTCGACAACCACTGCAGCGACGGCTCCCTGCGCATCCACCACGGCCTTGAGCAGGCTGCGACCGGAAAGCCCTTCCTGCATGGCCTCCCTCGGGTAGCGCGGTGACACACCGCGGGGTGGCATCCAGGCCGTCTCGTCGCCCGCGAACAGATCCTGGCTGCTGCGCGCCGCGCAGCGCTTCGGCAGGCGCAGCTGCAGTGACACCTGCGTGTCATCCACGGTTGCTTCCGCCGGTGCGGCACAGGCCTTCTGCGCAAGCACCATCAGCATCTGCTGCTGGCGAAACAGCGCCTTGCCATCGACCGCCGTCACCTCCACCAAGCAACGGCCTTCGCGGACCTGCATCGACAACGCGGTCACCCCCGCATCGCGCAGCCAGGACGTGGGGGGCAGTGGCGAACACGCGGCCTGCGTGTAAGGCGTTGCCGCCAGCACCCCGGTAGCCGGCAGCATGCCTGCCAGCAGCAGCGGAATAATCCTTGCCCCGATACCCATGCCACGCCCTCCGTGCGTTTGCCTGCCCGATCATAGGGCATCCGCGCGAACCGGCATGTCAGGCTTGGATCCGTCTGTAGATCCACGCCATGCGTGGATGACAGCGACCGGTTACGGACGCCAGTTGGCGTTGCTCTCCCAGAATGCCACCGCGCGCTGGTACGCCTCGCGATCCAGCGGCACGCCCGAACCACCCTCCTCCACACCCAGCGCATTGCGCATCATGGTGATCGGCGCCATCGGCACTTCTTCCGGTTCGGCGGTGTAGATGCAGCCGACGATGCCCCACTCCGCATCAATGGGCGAGCCCTCCTTGGCCACCTGCTCGGCGCTGTACAGGATCACCACCAGGTAGTTGGCACGCGGCGATTCCACGCCCTCGAACCAGCGCACCAGCACCGGCAGTTCCTCGCGGTTGCGTGCTTCGTAGCCGCTGCGCAGCTGGTGGCGGTTGGCCTCGGTGATCGGCACCGTCAGGCAGCGCGTGCTGGTCCAGTTCTCGTACACGAACAGTTTGCAGAACGGTGCATAGCCATCGAGCACCTTCAGCGGCGGATGCGCGTTGAGATGCGCCTGGAACTGCTCGGCGCTGCAGTCCTGGATGGTGTTGCCGCGCGGCACGCGGGGGAACAGGCGGGGGCGGGCGAAATCGGTGAGGACGATGGACATGGCGATGTGATGCGGAAACAGGGGCTCAGGTTAACCGCCGACGTGCTTGAAGTCTGCTTCACATCTGCCGCGCAGACTGCGCCGCACACCCAAGGAGAGACGAGCATGTTCCGATTCAACCCGAGCCACCTGCTGGCGCTGGTCCTGATGCCGTTGGCCGTTGTTGCGGCCCCCGCTCCCCCAGAGCCGCCGCGCGTGCTGCTGGTGGTCAGCAGCGAGGGCCGCGACCAGGGCAAGAGCCGTCCCGGTTTCGAGATGGACGAGTTCGCCCAAGCCTGGTTGATCCTCAAGCGCAACGGCTTTGCCATCGACGTGGCAAGCCCCCGCGGCGGCGCCGTGGAAGCAGACAAGTACAACCCCGCCGACGCATTCAATGCCGCGCTGCTTGCCGATCAACAGGCCGTTGCCAAGCTGGCTGCCACGCTTCCCACAGAACAGCTTCGTGCCGCCGACTATCAGGGCGTGCTGGTGATCGGCGGCAAGGGCGCGATGTTCGACCTGCCAGGCGATATCGCCCTGCAGAAGACCATCGCCAGCATCTGGGAACAGGGCGGCGTCGTTGCGGCCGTCTGCCACGGCCCCGCCGCATTGGCGGAAGTACGCCTGGGCAATGGACGCCCGCTTGTGCAGGGCCGGGCGATGACCGGTTTCACCGAGGAAGAGGAAACCCAGTTCGGCAAGCGCTGGGCGAAGGAGTTCAGCTTCCAGCTGGAGCCGCGCATGCGCGAACTTGGGGCGCACTGGCGGGAGGCACCGCTGATGATGCCCAAGGTGGTGGTCGATGGCCGGCTGCTGACCGGGCAGAACCCGTTCTCGACCGCGGCCCTCGCCGATGCCTTCGTGCGTGCCAGCGGTCGCACTCCTGCAGCGCGCGAGCCCTGGCGTGACGAACGCAGTATGGCCCTGGTCGAGCAGCACCTGCAGCGGCGCGATGACAGCGCAGCGCGGCAGCTGGCAGAGCGCAGCACCGATTTCCATGTGGAGCTGATCGGCATGCTGGGGTACGTGCAACTGCAGGGCGCAGCCGACGGCACACAGGTGTCCGATGCACTGGCCATCATGCAACTGGCCCGCCCGCACATGCAGGAACCGCGACTGGACGTGGCCATCGCCGATGCGCACTGGCGCCTCGGCAGGACGATCCAGGCACGCGAGCAGTTGCTGGCACTGCTGGAAAAGCAGCCGCAGCTGGACGAAGCTAAGGCTCTCCTGGCCCGCATGCAGCCCTGATCATGGACGCCGAGCGCCTGCGCCTGCTGTTGATCGAAGACAACCTGCCGCTGGCCTCGGCCATCGTCGACCTGCTGCAGGCCCAGGGCCATCAGGTCGACTTCGCCGCCGACGGCCAGGTCGGCCTGCGGCTGGCACTGGCAACACCGCCGGACGTGCTGCTGCTCGATGTGGGACTGCCAGGCATCGACGGCATCACCCTGTGCCGGCGGTTGCGTGAATGCAGCGACCGCCATGTACCGGTGTTGATGCTGACTGCACGCGATGCGATCGACGACAAGCTGCAGGGGTTCGCTGCCGGCGTGGACGACTACCTGGTCAAGCCGTTCGACGATGCAGAGCTGCTGGCCCGTTGCCTTGCCCTCGCCCGGCGCCATCGCGTGGGCCAACCGAACCTGCTGCAGATCGGTGCGTTGAGCATCGACCGGCGCAGTGGCCAGGCCTGGCGCGCGGGCACGGCGCTGGAGCTGCAGCAGGTTCCACAGCGCATCCTGCTGGCGCTGGCCGAAGCCTGGCCGCGCACCGTTACCCGCAGCGAACTGGTGCAACGCCTGTGGGGAGATGAAGCGCCCCCCTCCGATCCGCTGCGCTCGCATCTGTATCTGCTGCGCCAGGTACTGGACCGGCCATTCGACGGCGAGATGCTACGCACCGTGCACGGCGTCGGCTTCCGGCTGGAGGCTTCGCCATGAAGTGGCGGCCGATCCAGCGCCTGCGCCGCCGCCTGGTCGTCGCGTTTACGTCCTTCACCCTGCTCATTGCTGCGGTGTTCGGGTTGTATTCGCTGGTCTTCATGTACGCCGTGGAAGACAGCGTTTTCAATGCACAGCTGGCCCGTGAAGCGAAGGCGCAGCTTGCCGTCCATGCAGCTACGGGACGGTGGCGTGAGCCGGGTGATGCAGCCATCCACCTTTATCAGGACACCAGCACGTTCCCAGCCGACCTGCAGACCGCATTCACCGAGGAGCCGTGGCGTTCTGAATTCAGCGGCAACGAGGGCCGGCACTACCACGTTCGACGCATGGATCCGCCACCGCCGTCACGGCCTGCCTGGCTGATCGCCGAGGTCAGCTCTCAACTGGCAGTACGCCCGATCCGCGATGGCGTGGTGGCCCTGCTGGCCGGCACCGCGCTGGTGATGGTGCTGCTGGCGATCCTGCTGGGCGTATGGCTTGCACGGCGTGGTACTCGCCCTCTGTACACGCTCGTAGCGCACGTGGAAGCGTTGCCACTGCTACCACGGGAAGACACCGTGCTGGCTGCTCACTTCGACGATGATGAGATCGGTGTGCTGGCGCGTGCCGTGGACCGGCTGTCTGCCCGGGTAGCCGCCTTTGTTGCCCGCGAACACGCCTTCACCCGCGATGCCAGCCACGAACTGCGCACACCATTGGCGGTGATTTCCAGCGCTGCCGGCCAGTTGCTGCACGAACCCGGGCTGTCCGAGCGCGGGCAGCAGCACCTGCAGCATATCCGCCTGTCCGCGCTGCAGCTGCAGCAGGCGGTGGCGGCACTGCTGGCCCTGGCCCGCGAGGACGAGGCGGCACCCGCCACGCAGGTGCGTCTGGTGCCGCTGCTGGAGCGGGTCATTGTTGAGCAGGCACCCCTGCTTGGCGCACGGCCGGTGGAGGTACAGATGACGTTGACCGACGATGCGGCGCTCTGCGCGCCGGAACCGGCGCTGCGCGTGGTGCTGGCCAATCTGATCGGCAATGCCTTCGCCCATACACCGCTGGGACATGTACGCATCAGCATGGATGCAGACGAACTGTCGGTGTACAACAGCACCGGCAGCGACGCATCCCTTGGCCACTGGCCCGATCCACGCCCTTTTGAAAAAGGCGAAGACAGCCTGGGCAACGGTCTCGGCCTGGAGATCATGCGTCGCCTGTGCGATCACCATGGCCTGCAGCTGCGGATCGAACGACACGCCCTTGGCGTGCGGGCGATCCTGCGCGGCCGATCTCACGCGCCAATTGCACATCCATCTTGATGAAGCGATATACTGATCCGCACCCGCCGCCGCCGCCCGTGCCATGACCGCCATCAGCTTCGAGTTCTATCCGCCCAAGACCGACGAACAGCGCACCCAGCTGGACCGTGCCGCGGCCAAGCTGAAGGCGTATGCCCCCGAGTACGTGTCCTGCACCTTCGGCGCCGGTGGCTCGACCCTCAGCTACACCTCCGAGACCGTGCGCCATCTCAACCAGCACCACGGCTTCGAGGCGGCCCCGCATCTGTCCTGCGTGGGCGGCACCCGCCAGGAGATCCGCGAGCTGCTCAAGCTGTACCGCGCCATCGGCTGTCGGCGCCTGGTCGCGCTGCGCGGTGACCTGCCCTCCGGCATGGGCTTCCCCGGCGACATGCGTTACGCCTCCGAACTGATCGCCTTCATCCGCGCCGAACACGGTGATGCCTTCCGCATCGAAGTGGGCGCGTATCCGGAAACGCACCCGCAGGCACAGGACGCACTGCTCGACCTGAAGCACTTCAAGGCCAAGATCGACGCCGGTGCCGATGCGGCCATCACCCAGTACTTCTTCAACCCCGATGCCTACTTCCACTTCGTCGACGAAGTGCAGCGGCTCGGCGTGCAGGTGCCGATCACCCCGGGCATCATGCCGATCTCCAACTTCAGCCAGCTGCGCCGCTTCTCCGAACAGTGCGGTGCGGAAATTCCGCGCTGGATCAGCCGCAAGATGCAGGCCTACGGTGACGATGCCGAATCGGTGCGCGCCTTCGGCGCCGAAGTGGTAGCCAAGCTGTGCCAACGCCTGATCGAAGGGGGCGCACCGGGCCTGCATTTCTACACGTTGAACCTGGCCAAGCCGACGGTCTCGGTACTGACGTTGCTGCGCGGCTGAAAAGTACGCTGCGTTATCGCAATCGGCGCTACGCTGCGTCGATGAAGGTCGTCCTCTCCCTGCTGCTGCTCCTGCTGCTGCCCGGCATCTGCGCCGTCGCACAGGCGCAACCCACGCGCTTGAACCGCTGCACCGATCCGCAGGGGCAAAGTGTCTACACCGACCGCCCCTGCGACAGCCTGGGTGCGCAGTCCCGGCGTCCGCCGCCGGCGCCTTCCGGCAACACCCTGCAGCGCGACAGCCTCGGCAGCAGCTGCCCACGTCGGCTGAGTGAACTGGTGCAGGCGCTACACACGGCGGTCGCCATCGGTGATGTGAACCGGCTCTCTTCGCTGTACCTGTGGGGCGCGGTGTCCGATGCGGGCGCACAGCGGATTCTTGGCCAGCTGGAATCGGTGGTGCGGCGGCCGCTGGTGGATGTGGTGCCGGTGTATCCGCGGCAGGATCTGGATGAAGGCGCGAGAACTGCTGCGCAGGTACCGGAATTGGAATCGGAACCGACGGCGCGGCGCCATCCGGTCGGGTTACGGTTGGAGCAGACCTTGCCGGGCAGCGCCACGCGCGCGGCGACCGTGCTTGGGCTGCGGCGGCAATATGGGTGCTTCTGGATTACGTTGTGAATGGGTTGAGCTGAGCGCCATCCACGCATGGCGTGGATCTACTGGTCCCTGCGTGGCGTGGGTCTGCTCATCCACGCATGGCGTGGATCTACTGCCTGCGGCGAGGGGTCGGATCCCTTTCCAGCGGAAAGGGCTCCGACCCAGGATTCGAGCGAGGAGGTCAGAGCCCTGCGTCGCGGGAATCCGCCCCCCTGTATGGCGCTATGCCGGCCACAGGCCGCGGATGGCGGCGATGCCCTGCCCGCCATGACGGCGGGCCTCGGCCACATTCTGCGGCGTCATGCCGCCGAGCGCGTAGATCGGCAGCGAGACCTGCGCACGCATCGCGGCGAAGGCCTCCCATCCCAACGGCACGGCATCGGGATGGCTGGCGGTGGCCTGCACCGGTCCCAGCACGGCGAAATCACAGCCCAACCGCTGTGCGGCGAACAGCTGCTCAAGGTCGTGGCAGGAGGCCGCCACCAGCTGCCCGGCCGGCAGCGGCCGTTCCTGCAATGACTGCAGCTGCTCGCTTCCCAGGTGCACGCCGACGCCCAGCGTGCGCGCCAGCTCGATATCGCGGTTGAGCAGCCACTGCACGCCACGTCGATGCGCGCGCACGGCCTGCTCGATCATGCCCTGCCGCTGCGGATGCTCGGCGGGCAGGCGCAGCTGGATGCGTTGCTGCCCCGAAGCGACCGCCTGCTGCAGCTGGCCGTGCCAACGCTGCAGGCCGCCCTCATCGGTGCCGGGCGCAGGCGTGATCAGGTAGCAGTCCGGCTGGCGCAGTACGGCCACCACCGGCAGGTCGGCCGGCGGCATGGAATAGCGGGCCAGCTTGTCCGGCGCCACCCAGGCGATGGCCTGGCCCTCGCGTCCGCGCGGGGTGCCCTTCCAGCTGCGTACGTGCCGCACTTCCAGGGTCAGGTCCTTGTCCGGGTAGCGCTGCGGCACGTCCATGATCCACTCGCCCACCTCGGCCTCGATGCCCAGCTCCTCGTGCAGTTCACGCGCCAGCGCCTCCTCGGAGGTCTCACCGGGCTCGCGCTTGCCGCCCGGGAATTCCCAGAGGCCGGCCATGTCGCGGCTTTCGGTACGGCGGTTGAGCAGGATGCGGCCGCGGGCGTCAGTGATGACGGCGGCTACGACGTGGATCGATCGTTTCGGGGAAGGCATGGGGGGAGCATGCCGAAAACCGGGGCACCGGCGCAATCGCCGAACGCTTCAAGGCCCAGAACAGGAAAGCCCCGCTTTCGCGGGGCTCTCCGGGGGTCAGCTCAGCTGGCCGTGGCAGTGCTTGTACTTCTTGCCGCTGCCGCACGGGCACGGATCGTTGCGACCGATCTTCGGCTCGTCACGCTGCAGCTGGGCGGCCTCGACTTCTGCCGCTTCTTCGTCGGCGCTGTAGCTGCCTGCGTCCTGGTGCTGGAACTGCGACTGCTTCAGGCGGGCTTCCACCTGCTGCCGTTCTGCCGCTTCCAGTGCCTGCACTTCCTCGTCGCTGCGGATGCGCACGCGGGCCAGCAGGGTCACCACTTCGCGCTTGACGTTCTCCAGCATGTCCGAGAACAGCTCGAAGGCTTCCTTCTTGTATTCCTGCTTCGGCTGCTTCTGCGCATAACCGCGCAGGTAGATGCCCTGGCGCAGGTAATCCATGCGGGCCAGGTGCTCCTTCCAGCTCTGGTCGAGCACGGTCAGCATCACGTGCTTCTCCAGTGCGCGCATGGTCTCTTCGCCCACACCCGCTTCCTTCTCGGCGAAGTGCTGGTTGATGCGTTCCTGCACCTTGGCGGTGATGCCTTCGGCGTCCAGTTCTTCATGCGACTTGACCAGATCGGTCAACGACATGTCCACGCCGAAGTCCGACTGCAGGGTGGCTTCCAGGCCACGCAGGTCCCACTGCTCGTCCACCGAGTTCGGCGGCACGAAGCGGGCGACGATGTCGAAGATCACGTCGTCGCGGATGCCATCGACGTTGTCCTTCACCGACTCGGCGTCAAGCAGTTCGTCGCGCTGGGCGTAGATCACCTTGCGCTGGTCGTTGTTGACGTCGTCGAAATCCAGCAGGTTCTTGCGGATGTCGAAGTTATGGGCCTCGACCTTGCGCTGCGCCTTTTCAATCTGGCGGCTGACAAGGCGATCCTCGATGACGTCGTCTTCCTTCATGCCCATCATGCGCATGGCCTTCTGCACCCAGTCGGAGGCGAAGATGCGCATCAGGTTGTCTTCCAGCGACAGGTAGAAGCGGGACGAACCCGGGTCACCCTGGCGGCCCGAACGGCCACGCAGCTGGTTGTCGATACGACGCGATTCGTGGCGCTCGGTGCCGACGATGTGCAGGCCGCCCGCCGCCTTGACCGCGTCATGGCGCTTCTGCCATTCGGCCTTGATCGCGGCCTTCTGTTCGTCGGTCGCGCCTTCGCCCAGCTCGTGGATTTCCGCTTCCAGCGAACCGCCCAGCACGATGTCGGTACCGCGACCGGCCATGTTGGTGGCGATGGTCACGGCGGCCGGACGACCGGCGTTGGCGACGATGGTCGCTTCGCGGTCATGCTGCTTGGCGTTGAGCACTTCGTGCTTCACACCCGCCTTGCGCAGGTGCTCGGACAGCATTTCCGAGGTTTCGATCGAGGTGGTACCCACCAGCACCGGTTGGCCGCGCTTGGCGCACTCTTCGATGTCGGCCAGCACCGCATTGAACTTGCCCTTGCGGTTGAGGAACACCTGGTCCGGGCTGTCCTTGCGGATGGTCGGACGGTTGGTCGGGATCACCACCACTTCCAGGCCGTAGATGCTCTGGAACTCGAACGCTTCGGTATCGGCCGTACCGGTCATGCCGGACAGCTTCTTGTACATGCGGAACAGGTTCTGGAAGGTGATGCTCGCCAGCGTCTGGTTCTCGCGCTGGACCGGCACGCCTTCCTTCGCTTCCACCGCCTGGTGCAGGCCATCGGACCAGCGGCGGCCGGCCAGGGTACGGCCGGTGAATTCGTCGACGATGACCACTTCGCCATCGCGCACGATGTAGTCCACATCACGCTGGTAGATGGCGTGCGCGCGCAGCGCGGCGTTGAGGTGGTGGACCACGGTCAGGTTCTGCGCCGCGTACAGGCCTTCGGTCTCGGCATCGAGGATGCCGGCATCGACCAGCAGCTGCTCGGCGTGCTCCATGCCCGCTTCGGACAGGTGCACCTGCTTGCCCTTCTCATCGACCCAGAAGTCACCTTCGCCGTCTTCCGCTTCCTGCTTGACCAGGTTCGGCACGATGCGGTTTACGCGGATGTACAGCTCCGGTGAATCGTCGGCCGGGCCGGAGATGATCAGCGGGGTACGCGCTTCGTCGATCAGGATGGAGTCGACTTCGTCGACGATGGCGTAGTGCAGGCCGCGCTGGTAGCGGTCAGCCTTGGACAGCGCCATGTTGTCGCGCAGGTAGTCGAAACCGAATTCGTTGTTGGTGCCGTAGGTGATGTCCGAACCATAGGCTTCGCGCTTGTCGCTGTGCGGCATGCCCGGGTAGACCACGCCCACGCTCAGGCCCAGCCAGTTGTACAGCTTGCCCATCTGCGCGGCATCGCGGCGGGCCAGGTAGTCGTTCACGGTGACCACGTGCACGCCCTTGCCTTCCAGCGCGTTGAGGTACACCGGCAGGGTCGCCACCAGGGTCTTGCCTTCACCGGTGCGCATTTCTGCGATCTTGCCCAGGTGAAGCACCATGCCGCCGATCAGCTGCACGTCGTAGTGGCGCATGCCCAGCACGCGGCGACCGGCCTCGCGGCAGACCGCGAACGCTTCCGGCAACACCTTGTCCAGGGCTTCACCACCGGCGATGCGCTGCTTGAACTCCGGCGTCTTGGCCTGCAGCTGCTCGTCGGAAAGCTTCTCGATCTCCGGCTCCAGCGCATTGATCTTGGCGACGATGCGGTTGAGCTGGCGCAGCTGTCGTTCATTACGACTGCCAAATACGCGGGTAAGCAGGCTGTTGATCATTGAAGGAACCGGGTTGGATGGGAATGCCGCACGGCTCCGGGAGGATCCGTCCGCCGCAAACGAAACAGGGCGCCTGGCGCCCTGTCGATGGCAACACCCATTGTAGCTTGGGATGGGCGGCAGGGGTTTCAACCCTTTGCGGTCGTCTAGGCGGCCGGGACCGGGGTCCTGGCGGCCGCGCTTCGCGCTCGCGGGGCATGGCCCCGCGCTACCGCCGGGATCCGACGGCGTCCCGGTAGCGCCGGGCCATGCCCGGCGTTGGCATCAACCGCGGGTGATGCGCCCGACCGGGGTATTGCCGCCATCGCCGAGGAACTTGCGCGGGTTGACCACGTTGCCGTTCTCCCACACCTCGAAGTGCACGTGGGCGCCGGTCGAACGACCGGTGGAACCGGCCTTGGCCACTTCCTGGCCGGCGCGGACGAGGTCGCCGACCTTCACCACCAGGCGCGAATTGTGCGCGTAGCGGGTGACGTAGCCATTACCGTGGTCGACATCGACCACGTTGCCGTAGCCGCCCTTGACCCCGGAGAAGCTGACCACGCCGTCGGCCACCGACATCACCGGGTCACCGACGCGGGCGTGGAAGTCCATGCCCTTGTGGGTGGCGGCACCGCGACCGAACGGGTCGGCGCGGGTACCGAAGCCGGAAGTGACATAGCTGTTGCGGATCGGCATGCGCGAGGGCACGGCGTTCTGCTGCAGCTGGTGGTCGAACATCAGCGATTCCATCACCGACAACTGGCGGCCTGAAGCAGCGAAGCGCTGCTCCAGCATCTGTAAGTCGGCGTTGACGTCCTTCACCGGGATGTCGGCGGTCGGGCCGCCGGCATCGCCGTCACCGAGGCCGGGGGTCTCGTTGAAGTCGAATTCGCCGTCTTCCAGCTTGCCCATCTGGGTCAGTCGCTCGCCCAGGGCGTTCAGGCGGGTGGCCTGTGCCTGCAGCTCGCCGAGGCGGGCGGCCAGCGCGTTGACCTGGGTCTGCGCATCGCGCTGGACCTTGGCCAGCTCGGCCTCCTGGCGGTCGACCTTGGCCTGCAGGCGCGAATCATTGAGCGCACTGGCGCCAATGCCGCCGGCAAGGCCGATAATGCAACCTGCGCCGAGCACGCTGCCCAGCAGGGCTCGGGGGCGGTCCTCGAAGTAGAACCGCAAACGCGTGAGCGCCGATTTGGCCTGTCCTTCACGCGTTTTGATTACGATCTTTTTGAATGCCATCAGTGAGTTTTCATGTCTGAGCCGAAATCCAGCGTTCGTCCCGCATCCAGACCGAAACCGGCCCTGGATGTAGTGATGGCGGACAAAAGCGGGAACCCGCTGCGGCGTGCCCTATGGCTCGACGCGCTGGACCGTCAGTTGCGCCCCCAGTTGCCGCCACCTCTGCGCAGCCGTTGCCGGCTGGCCAATGTGGACGGGGAACACCTCGTTTTTCTCGTCGAGTCCCCGGTCTGGCATGCCAAGTTGCGGCTTGCCGAAGCCCAGTTGCTCGACGCGGCCCGGTCCATCGGGCTGAAGGCCACCAAGGTGACCGTCAAGACTGCGTCTCCCACTCCCACGCGCTCCCCAGCGCTCGACAACCGGAATGGACCCCACGCAGTTTCAGCCGCCACGCACAAAGGGCTACGCGACGCCTTGGCAGCTCTGCAGGACCTTCCTTCGAAACCGAAGCAGGAAACCTGAAAGCAGCGGAGCGTCCTGCTCCACTCCCCGTCGCGCGTGTCACCGCAGCGTGAAACATTTCGGGGGCCGGGTCGCATCCTAGCTGGCCCCGGTGGGGCAGTCGTTAGATTGCTGTTAAAACAACGTTAAATTCAGGCTTCCGATCCAACAGGTTCACAAAACCGTGACTTCGTCCCGGCCGTCGCGTCACCCACTGCGCCAGTGCCTCAAGGAACGCCGGAAACGCAAACGCCGCCCTGGAAGGCGGCGTTTTTGCATTCAAATTCAACGACTTGTGCAATCAGGCATAGGCCGGCGTGGCGTATACCACCGGGTCCGGCACCGCCGGCGAGTCGTAAGTGACCCATTCCCAGGCAGTGGCATCGGCCATCAGCGCCCGTACCAGCTTGTTGTTGAGCGCGTGGCCGGACTTGAAGCCTTCGTAGGCGCCCAGCACCTGGCCGCCGGCCAGATAGAGGTCGCCGATCGCATCGAGGATCTTGTGGCGCACGAATTCGTCGGCGTAGCGCAGGCCGTCTTCGTTGAGCACGCGGAACTCATCAAGCACGATGGCGTTGTCCATCGAGCCGCCCAGGCCGAGGTTGCGCTCGCGCATGTATTCCAGGTCGCGCATGAAGCCGAAGGTGCGCGCGCGGGAAATTTCCTTGGTGTAGGCCATCGTCGAGAACTCGATTTCCTGGCGCGACTGCTTGGCCGGGATCATCGGGTGGTCGAACTGGATGGTGAAGCCCAGCTTGTACCCCTCATACGGGGTGAAGCGGGCCACCTTGTCGCCCTCGGTCACTTCCACGGTCTTCAGCACGCGGATGAAGCGCTTGGGCGCATCCTGTTCCACGATGCCTGCCGACTGCAGCAGGAACACGAACGGGCCGGACGAACCGTCCATGATCGGCAGCTCGGCCGAGGACAGTTCGACGATGATGTTGTCCACACCCAGGCCGGCCAGGGCCGACATCAGGTGTTCGACGGTCTGGATCTTGGCGTCGTTGCAGGTCAGGCCGGTGCACAGGGTCACTTCGGTGACCAGTTCGGCTTTGGCAGGCACTTCCACCACCGGGTCCAGGTCCACGCGCCGGAACACGATGCCATGGTTGACCGGCGCCGGACGCAGGGTCATGTAGACCTTGTCGCCGCTGTGCAGGCCTACGCCGGTGGCGCGGATCGTGTTCTTGAGGGTGCGTTGCTGGATCATGGGGGGACGACCGGAAGTGACACATTAGATTAACACGCAGGGTCCCCTACCCCGACTGAAACGCCGGCAGGACACACCGGCGCGCCGGTAGGACGCGCGTGAAGCAGGGCGGCCGGGCCCATCCTGGCCCGGCGCCCGCGTTTTCAGGACATGGTGGCGCAACCCGGGGGGGACAAGCCCCGGGCAGCGTCGATCAGTCCGCCTGGCGGCGCAGGAACGCCGGGATGTCCAGGTAATCGTTCGGCAGTTCCGCCGCGGCCGGGGCCGAGGAGGCCGGAGCCGACGGGGTGGAAGCTGCGACGCTGTCGCTGCTGGCCCGACGCAGGCCCAGGCCCATGCCGCCGACAGCCTTGGACACCGCATCGCCGCCGTTGTCGAACTCGCCGAACTCCGGCTGGCCGGTGGTGGCGTTGCGGACCAGCTTGATCGGTGCACGCTCGCCCGGACGCTGGGTCTTGCTGGCCGAAACGCGGTTCAGGCCCGTGGCGACCACGGTCACGCGCACTTCGTCCTGCATGTCCGGATCGAGCACGGTACCCACCACCACGGTCGCGTCTTCCGAAGCGAAGCCATCGATGGTGCGGCCGATCTCGTCGAACTCGGCCATGGTGAAGTCGGCACCGGCGGTGATGTTGACCAGGATGCCGTTGGCACCGGCCAGGTTCACATCGTCCAGCAGCGGGTTCTGGATGGCCGACTCGGCCGCGGCCTGCGCGCGGTCATCACCGCGGGCGGTACCGGTACCCATCATCGCCAGGCCCATTTCGGACATGACGGTGCGCACGTCGGCGAAGTCGACGTTGATCAGGCCCGGACGCACGATCAGGTCGGCGATGCCCTGCACGGCGCCCTGCAGCACGTCGTTGGCGGCACGGAAGGCCTGGATCATGGTCGCGTTGCGACCCAGCACCGTGATCAGCTTCTCGTTGGGGATGGTGATCAGCGAGTCGCAGTGCTGGCTCAGTTCTTCGATGCCCTTCAGCGCGACCTGCATGCGGCGACGGCCTTCGAACGGGAACGGCTTGGTGACCACGGCCACGGTCAGGATGCCCATTTCCTTGGCCAGCTGTGCCACCACCGGCGCAGCGCCGGTACCGGTGCCACCGCCCATGCCAGCGGTGATGAACACCATGTCCGCACCCTGCAGCGCGTCCATGATGCGCTCACGGTCTTCCAGCGCAGCCTGGCGGCCGACTTCCGGATTCGCGCCTGCGCCCAGGCCCTTGGTGACATTGGTACCCAGCTGCAGCTGCAGCTTGGCACCACAATTCTTGATGGCCTGCGAGTCGGTGTTGGCGGTGATGAATTCCACGCCATCCACTGCCGAGTTGACCATGTGCGCCACGGCATTGCCGCCGCCGCCGCCCACGCCAACAACCTTGATCACCGCATTGGGTGCCATCTTTTCGATCAGTTCAAAATGCGCCATGTCCGTGTCCTCGTTGTATCCGCTTTCGATTGCATGGGCATTCGGGCGTCCTGCCTTCGTGCTGCATGCCGTCGTTGCGGCTGTGTGGGTTATGTGTTGCCGGTGTTGCGTCGTGTTGCCGGTGTTGCAACCGGGCGAGCCCGGGTAGTGCAGGCTCCGCGTCAGAATTCGCCGCGGAACCAGGTCTTGAGTTTCTTGAACATGCTTCCGGCGCGGCCAGTCGGCAGCGACGGCCGGCGCGGATGCTCGATCTGGCTGCCCATCAGCAGCAGGCCCACGCCGGTGGCATGCACCGGGTTGCCCACCACTTCGCCCAGACCGGTGACGTGCTGCGGAATGCCCACGCGCACCGGCATCTGCAGCATTTCCTCGGCCAGTTCGACCACGCCTTCCATCTTCGAGGCACCACCGGTCAGCACCATGCCGGCGCGCACCAGTTCCTCGAAGCCGGAGCGGCGCAGTTCGGCCTGCACCATTTCGAAGATCTCTTCGTAGCGGCCCTGCACGGCCTGCGCCAGCGCGTGGCGCGGCATGCGGCGCGGCGGACGATCACCGACCGACGGCACCTGGATGCTCTCCTCGGCGGTGGCCAGCTGGGCCAGGGCACACGCGTAGCGCACCTTGATCTGCTCGGCTTCCGGGGTCGGTGTACGCAGCATGTGCGCGATGTCGTTGGTCACGTGGTCGCCTGCGATCGGCAGCGAGGCGGTGTGGCAGATCGCGCCCTGCACGAACACCGCGATATCGGTGGTGCCGGCGCCCATGTCGACCAGCACCACGCCCAGCTCGCGCTCGTCGGCGGTCAGCACCGCCACGCTGGACGCCAGCGAGGACAGCACCAGGTCGTCCACCTGCAGGCCGCAGCGCTGCACGCACTTGCTGATGTTGGCGGCGGCCGACTGCGCGCACACCACCAGGTGCGCATGCACCTCCAGGCGCACGCCGGTCATGCCGACGGGGTTGCGGATGCCTTCCTGCGAATCATCCAGCACGTACTCGCGCGGGATCGCATGCAGGATCTTCTGGTCGGCCGGAATCGCCACGGCCTTGGCCGCATCAAGCACGCGATCCAGGTCGCCCCAGGTCACTTCGCCGTCACGGATCGGCACGATGCCGGGCGAGTTCTTGCACTGCACGTGGTTGCCGGAGATGGAGGCATACACCGAGCGGATCTCGCAGCCGGCCATCAGCTCGGCTTCTTCGACCGCACGCTGGATCGACTGCACGGTCGATTCGATATCCACCACCACGCCGCGCTTGAGGCCGCGCGACTCATGGGAGCCGATGCCGATCACTTCGATCGGGTTGCCCGGCGAATACTCGCCCACCAGCGCCACCACCTTGGAGGTGCCGATATCCAGGCCGACGATCAGCGATTTGTCACCCTTGCGATTCATGTTCTTTCCTGCGTCCTTCGTGCCGGGGTGCCCGGTGCATTGGCGGGGGCGGCCGGAGTGCCCCAGCTCAGCGTGAAACCATTGGTATATCGGAGGTCGGCGCGCTCGATCGGCGCGGCCTGGTTGGCCAGCTGCGGCAGCACGCGCACGAAGCGCTGCAGGCGCGAACGCGCGTCATCGCGGCCGACCACCACTTCAGTGCCGTTGCTCAGCAGCAGCGACCAACTGCCGCGCGCGTCCATGGTCAGCCGGCGCACATCGACGCCAGCCGGCGCGAACAGCGCGCGCGAATCGTTGTACAGCTTGACCACTTCTTCGGTCTGGCTGTCCGGGCCATCCAGCTCGGGCAGCTGCAGGTCGGCCAGCTTCTTCGGCGTGGGGAACAACTTGCCCTGCTCGGACAGCAGGCGACCTTCGCCCCAGCGCGCGAACGGCTTGTGCTCGACCAGCGTCACTTCCAGCACGTCGGGCCACTGCTTGCGCACCTGCGCGCTTTCCACCCACGGCAGTTTTTCCAGCGCGTCCTGCGCGTCCTGCAGCTTCACCGCGAAGAAACCGGCATGTGCATACGGCAGCAGCACCTGCTGCAGCTGTTCCGGCGGCACCCGCTTGAACTCACCGTGCACGCGCAGCTTCGCCAGCGGCCAGCGCTCGGCGCCGACCCAGCCATTGACTACGGCCACCACCGGCAGTGCAACCACCGACAGTGCCAACAGCCAGACGAAGATGCGCAGCACCGCGTTCATGCGTGCGATGCCTCCAGGGTCTGTTCCAGCACGCGCCACACCAGCTCCTCGAAGCTGATGCCGGCCTGCCCGGCCGCCTTGGGCACCAGCGAATGGCTGGTCATGCCCGGCGCGGTGTTTACTTCCAGCAGGAAGAAGCGGCCGCTGGCGCGGTCACGCATCACATCCACGCGACCCCAGCCACGGCAACCGGCGGCGCGGAAGGCCGCCAGCGCGATGCGGCGGATCTCTGCTTCGTCATCGCCATCCAGGCCCGGGCACAGGTACTGGGTGTCTTCGGCGATGTACTTGGCGTTGTAGTCGTACCACTGGCCCTTGGGCACGATGCGGATCGACGGCAGCGCGACATCACCCAGGATGGCCACGGTCAGTTCGTCGCCGACCACCATCTGTTCCATCAGCAGCTGGCCGTCGTAGCGCGCGGCCAGGGCCACCGCTTCGTCCAGGCCGGCGTCGTCGGTGACCCGGCTGATGCCCACGCTGGAGCCTTCGTTGGCCGGCTTGACCACCACCGGCAGGCCGAGCTCGGCCGCCAGCGCATGCACCGTGGAGGCATCGACCTTCCGGTACTGCGGGGTCGGCAGGCCCAGCGACAGCCACACCTGCTTGGTGCGGATCTTGTCCATGCTCAAGGCCGAGCCCAGCACGTTGGAACCGGTGTAGGGCACGCCGAACGCGTCCATCAGGCCCTGCACGATGCCATCCTCACCACCACCGTTGTGGCCGTGCAGGATGTTGAACACGCGATCGATGCCGCCGGCCGCCAGCGCTTTGGCCAGCGCCGGAATGCCATCGATGGCGACCGCATCGACGCCACGCGACTGCAGTGCTTCGAGTACGTTGCGGCCCGAATCCAGCGACACTTCGCGTTCACTGGAGCTGCCACCGAGCAGCACGGCGACGCGGCCGAACACGGCCGGGTCGGTGCTGCGCAGCGGCGGGAAGGTCAGCGTGCTCACGCCTCGCCCTCCGCCTTGAAACCTTCCACTGCAATGTGGCTGGCGACGGCGCCGATGTCGCCCGCACCCATCATCAGCAGCAGATCGCCGTCCTGCAGTACGTCCGGCAGCACGGTTGCCAGCTCGGACGCCTTGCCGACCACCACCGGCTCGCTGCGGCCACGCGCACGGATGGCGCGGGCCAGCGCGTGCGAATCGGCACCGGCGATCGGCTCTTCACCGGCCGGATAGACCTCGCTCAGCACCAGCGCATCGACGCTCGACAGCACCGCGGCGAACTTGTCGAACTGATCGCGGGTACGGCTGTAGCGGTGCGGCTGGAAGGCCACCACCAGGCGCTTGTCGGCCCAGCCGCCACGGGCAGCGGCGAACACCGCTTCCAGCTCGCTCGGATGGTGACCGTAGTCGTCGATGATGCGGACCTTTGCACCAGTGGCAGTGGTCACTTCGCCCAGATCGTTGAAGCGGCGGCCGACGCCAGCGAAGCTGGCCAGCGCACGCGCGATCGTGTCCGGAGACACACCCAGCTGCCAACCCACCGCCGCAGCGGCCAGCGCGTTGAGCACGTTGTGCTTGCCCGGCAGCGCCAGCACCACTTCCTGGCTGGTGCCCTGCGGCAGGCGCAGGGTGAAGCGCATCCGCGAGCCTTCCTGCACCACGTTCTCAGCGCGCACGTCGGCCTGCGGGCTCATGCCGTAGCTCATCACGTGGCGCGGGGTCTTGGCGGCCAGTGCGGCCACTTCCGGGTCGTCGATGCACAGCACTGCCAGGCCATAAAACGGCAGGCGCTGCAGGAACTCGGCGAACGCCGCCTGCACGCGGGCAAAGTCGTTGCCGTAGTTCTCCAGATGATCGGAATCGATGTTGGTGATGATCGACATCAACGGATTCAGGCGCAGGAAGCTGCCATCGCTCTCGTCGGCCTCGGCCACCAGCCACTGGCCACCGCCGAGCTTGGCGTTGGCGCCAGCCGCCAGCAGCTGGCCACCGATCACGAAGGTCGGGTCCAGCCCGCCTTCGCTCAGCACCGCCGCGGTCAGGCTGGTGGTGGTGGTCTTGCCATGGGTACCGGCCACGGCGATGCCGCGGCGGAAGCGCATCAGTTCGGCCAGCATCGCCGCGCGCGGCATGATCGGAATGCGCTGGCTGCGCGCCTCCATCAGCTCCGGGTTGTCCTCGCGGATCGCGCTGGAGACCACCACGCAGTCCGTGCCCAGCACGTTGGCGGCGGAATGGCCGCGCATGATGCGCGCGCCCAGGCCGGCCAGACGGCGGGTGGCAGCGTTGTCGGCGTTGTCCGAACCGGACACTTCATAGCCCAGCGTCAGCATCACTTCGGCGATGCCGCTCATGCCGGTGCCACCGATGCCGACGAAATGCACGCGCGGGAACGCGCGCACCAGATCGTTGGTGTCATGCAGGCGGCGGATCATGCGCGGCCTCGCGCAGGGCAGGCGCTGGAGCGTGCCTTCTTCATACAGCTTCCTCGAGAATGATATCGGCGATGCGCTCGGCGGCATCGACCTTGGCCAGGGCACGCGCGGCTTGCGCCATCTGCATGCGGCGGGCGGGATTTTCGGACAGATCACGCAGCAGCGCGGCAATGCCGTCTGCCAGCGTTTCGTCCTGCTTCAGCAATACGGCCGCGTCGCGCTCGACCAGATACTCCGCATTGCGGGTCTGGTGATCGTCGACAGCAGCGGGGAATGGCACCAGCACGCTACCAATGCCGACCGCACAGAGTTCGGCCAGCGTGGACGCGCCGGAACGGCACACCACCAGGTCGGCCCAGGCAAAGGCTTCGGCCATGTCGGCGATGAACGGCGTCACGTCGCCCTGCACGCCCGCCTTGGCATAGGCCTCGACCGCTTCGGCATGCAGCTTCTCGCCGCTCTGGTGACGCACCACCACCGGCACCTGCGCACCGAGCGCGGCCAGTGCCTGCGGCACACCACTGTTGAGTGCGCGAGCACCCTGGCTGCCGCCCAGCACCAGCAGGCGCAGCGGACCGCTGCGATCGGCCAGCCGCTGTTGCGGCGGCGCGACCGCGGCAATTTCGGCGCGCACCGGGTTGCCCACGAATTCCTCGCGTGCAGCGAAGGTGCCCGGGAACCCGGTCAGCAGGCGGCGCGCGTAGCGCGACAGGATGCGGTTGGTCAGGCCTGGCGCGCGGTTCTGTTCGTGCACGATCAGCGGCAGGCCGTGCAGGCGCGCGGCCATGCCACCGGGACCGGACGCGAAGCCACCAAAGGCGACCACCGCACGCGGCTGGCGATCACGGATGATCAGGCCGGCGGCACGCAGCGCGCGCATCAGGCGCCACGGCGCGGCCAGCAGGGCCAGCTTGCCCTTGCCGCGCAGACCGGTGATGGCCAGCGTATCGATGTGGATGTCGTGCTGCGGAACCAGACGGGTTTCCATCGCACCAGCGGCGCCCATCCAGGTGACCGGCACGCCACGCGCGCGCAGCACGCGGGCCACAGCCAGGCCCGGGAAGATGTGGCCGCCGGTACCACCGGCCAGGATCATCACCGGCCGAGCATTGTTCTGGACGGCGCTCATCCGAGCCTCCCGAAGGTAGGTTCGACGCGCGACTGCAGACGGCTGGTGCCGCGCACGGCGGCCGGCTCGGCCGCAGCCGGTTCGGCGGCCATCGGCACGTTCTTTGCCACCGGCGCGGCCGGCGCATCGGCCGGAGCCGGGCCAGCCACTTCGTCGGCAGCGCCCATGCGCACGGCCTGGCGGCGTTCGGCACGCTTCAATTCATAGGACACCCGCAGCAGCAGTCCCATCGCCACGCAGGTCATCAGCACCGACGAACCACCCGACGAAATCAGCGGCAGGGTCAGGCCCTTGGTCGGCAGGATGCCCAGGTTCACGCCGATCGAAACGAAGGTCTGCATGCTGATCCACAGGCCGATGCCGAAGGCGATGTAGCCGGAGAAGTGGCGCTTCATTTCCACGCAGCGCATGCCCAGCCAGAACGTGCGGCCGACCAGCAGCGCGTACAGGGCCACGATCGTGCAGGTGCCCAGGAAGCCGAATTCCTCGGCGGTAACCGAGAAGATGAAGTCGGTGTGCGCCTCGGGCAGGTAGTACAGCTTCTGTACCGAATTACCCAGGCCGACGCCGGTCCACTCGCCGCGGCCCACGGCCATCAGCGCGTTGGACAGCTGGTAGCCGTCGCCCTGCTGGTCGGCCCACGGGTCGAGGAAGGAGGTGATGCGGCGCATGCGGTACGGCTCGATGATCGCCAGCGCGCTCATGCCGACCAGGCCGATCACCACCGGCATCGACATGCGCGGCATGTTCACCCCGCCCAGCACCAGCATGCCGGCGGTGATCGCCAGCAACAGGGTGGACGAACCGAAGTCGGGCTGCAGCAGCAGCAGTACCACCAGCGCACCGGCCACGCCCAGCGGCTTGAGCATCGCCGGCCAGGTGGCATTGACCTCGTCGCGGAAACGCACCAGGTAGCTGGACAGCCAGACGATGTAGAGCACCTTCACCGCTTCGACCGTCTGGAACTTGGAGATGCCCAGGTTGATCCAGCGGCGGGCACCGTTGACGCTGCTGCCCAGGCCGGGAACGAACACCACCACCAGCAGCGCGAAGCAGCCCAGCAGCAGCATCTGGTTGTACTGCTCGATGGTCTTGAGCTCGGTACGCGCGGCCATGATGGCCAGCACGATGCCGACCGCCAGGAAGATCAGGTGGCGGTTGAGGTAGTAGAACGGGCTGCTCATCAACGCGATCGAACTGGACGCGACCATCACCACGCCCAGCCCGGTGAGCGCGATCATCGCGCCGAGCAGCCACTTGTCGTAGCTGCCACCGATGGCCTCAAGGCGTGTTGCCTGGTGCGACAGGTCATTCATCAGCGTACCTTCAACGTGGCCAGGCCGATCAGCACCAGCACGACGGAGATGATCCAGAAGCGCACGATCACGCGCGGCTCCGGCCAGCCCTTCAGCTCGAAGTGGTGATGGATCGGCGCCATGCGGAACACGCGCTTGCCGGTCAGCTTGAACGAGGCGACCTGGATCATCACCGACAACGTTTCGATCACGAACACGCCGCCCATGATCACCAGCACCAGTTCCTGGCGGGTGATCACCGCGATGGTGCCCAGCACCGCGCCCAGTGACAACGCGCCGATATCGCCCATGAACACCATGGCCGGATAGGTGTTGAACCAGAGGAAGCCCAGCCCTGCACCAGCAATCGCGGCGCAGATGATGACCAGCTCACCGGCGCCCGGAATCTGCGGGATCTGCAGGTAGTTGGCGAACACGGCGTTGCCCGAGGCATAGGCGAACACGCCCAGCGCACAGGCCACCAGCACCGTCGGCATGATCGCCAGCCCATCCAGGCCGTCGGTCAGGTTGACCGCGTTGGAGAAGCCGACGATCCAGAAATAGGCGATGGCCACGAAGCCGATGCCGGCCAGCGGCAGCGCCACCGACTTGAACATGGGGATATAGAAGGTCAGCGCCGCCGGCACGTCAGCGGTCTGGAACAGGAAGATGCCCGCAGCCAGGCCGAAGATCGACTGCAGCAGGTACTTCCAGCGCGACTTCAGGCCGTTCGGGTCGCGACGGACGATCTTGATCCAGTCGTCGTACCAGCCGATGGCGCCGAAGCACAGCATCACCGCCAGCACCAGCCACACGTAGCGGTTGCGCAGGTCAGCCCACATCAGCACCGACAGGGTGACGGTGAGCAGGATCAGCGAACCGCCCATGGTCGGCGTACCGGCCTTGGAGAAATGGGTCTGCGGACCGTCCTTGCGGATCGGCTGGCCACCCTTGAACTGGGCAAGCTTGCGGATCATCGCCGGGCCGAGCCACAGCGACAGGAACAGCGCCGTCAACGCGGCAAGGATGGCGCGGAACGTCTGGTAGTTGAACAGCCCGAACAGGCTCTCCAACTGCTGCAACCATCGAGCCAGTTCATACAACATGCGGGGATTCCTCTCCTTGCGCCAGCAGCGCTTTGACAATCGTGTCCATGGCGCTGCCACGGGAACCCTTGACCAGGCAGCGCACGCCGGCGTGCAGCTCGTCCTTCAGCGCCTGCGACAGCGCGTCATGGGTGGTGAAATGACGTCCGCCCTCGCCAAACGCGGCGGCAGCGGCGGCACTGAGCGGACCCAATGCATACAGGCGCTTGAGGCCGGCAGCACGCGCGCGGAGACCCGCCTGTGCATGCAGTGCCTCGGCATCGGGGCCAAGCTCGCGCATGTCGCCCAGCACCAGCCAGCCCTCTTCCGGAGCGGCGGCCAGTGCGTCGATGGCGGCGGCCAGCGAACCGGGGTTGGCGTTGTAGCTGTCGTCCACCAGCACCGCACCGTTGTGCAGCTGATGGGCAATCTGGCGGCCCGGCACCGGCTGTGCCTCGGCCAGGCCGGTGGCAACCAGTGACAGTTCGATGCCGGCGGCAAGCGCCAGGCTGGCAGCGGCCAGTGCATTGCTGATGTTGTGGCGGCCCGGCAGGCCCAGCACCACACCCGCCTCGCCCATCGGCGTGACCAGGGTGAAGCGGCTGCCCTGCGCACCGGCGCGGATGTCGCGCGCGGTGACGTCGGCGGTGTGTTCCAGGCCATAGCGCAGCACCCGGCAACGTGCCGGGGTACCGATGAAATGCTGTTCGAACCAGCGCCCGTAGGCGTCGTCGACATTGATCACGGCCACGCCATCGGCCGGCAGTGCGGCGTAGATCGCGCCCTTGGTCACGGCCACGCCGAGCAGGCTGCCCATCCGCTCCAGGTGGGCCGGGGCGATGTTGTTGACCAGGGCATAGCGCGGGCGCGCGATGTCGGTCAGGTAGGCGATGTCGCCCGGCTTGCCGGCGCCCATCTCGTAGACGGCGTAGTCGGCATCTTCCGGTGCGTCGATCACTGCCAGCGGCAGGCCGATCTCGTTGTTGCGGTTGCCCGGGTTGGCGTAGACGACCTTTTGCGCGTGCTGGGCCACCTGCTGCAGGATCGCCAGCAGCAGGCTCTTCACGCTGGTCTTGCCGTTGCTGCCGGTGATGGCGAACAGTTCGGTCGCACGGTCGCGCTGCATGCCGGCGGCGATCTTCGCCAGCGCGCGCTCGCTGTCGGCCACCAGCACCTGCGGCAGATCCAGCGGCAGCAGGCGCTCGACCAGCAGCGCGCTGGCGCCACGTGCCTGCGCGTCAGCGGCGAAGTCATGGCCGTCGAAGCGTTCGCCACGCAGCGCCACGTACAGGCTGCCCGGGCCAAGGCTGCGGGTATCGTTGCTGATGGCATCGATGGCCACGTCGTCGCCGTGGATCTCGCCACCGGCCCAGTGCGCGATCAGCGAAAGCAGGGTGCGCTTCATGCCGCGCCCTCCCCGGCCTGCGCCGCCAGCACACCGACCTTGGCGGCCAGTGCAGCAGCGGCTACTTCGGTGTCGTCGAAGTCATGGCGCACGCCATTCACTTCCTGGTACGGCTCGTGGCCCTTGCCGGCGATCAGGATGATGTCGCCGTCACCAGCGCGCTTCACCGCCAGGCCGATCGCGCGCGCGCGGTTGCGCTGCACGGTCACGACCGAGGCATCAGCGAAGCCGGCCAGGATGTCGGCCACGATCACGTCGCCATCTTCGCCACGCGGGTTGTCGTCGGTGACGATAACCTGGTTGGCCAGGCGTTCGGCAATCGCAGCCATCTGCGGGCGCTTGCCGGTATCGCGCTCGCCACCGCAGCCGAACACGCAGAACAGCGTGCCCTGCAGGTGGCCGTGCAGGCTGTCCAGCGCCTGTTCCAGCGCGTCGGGGGTGTGTGCGTAGTCGACCACCACGGTCGGCAGGCCGTCTTCGCCGCCGAGGCGGTTCATGCGGCCACGGATCGGCTGCAGCGCCGACAGCACCTCGGCGATGCGCGGCAGCGGATGCCCCAGCGCATGCAGGCTGCCGGCCACGGCCAGCAGGTTGTCCACGTTGAAGCGGCCCAGCAGCGGCGACTGCACCGCAGCGCGCTGGCCGTCGATGATCAGCTCGAAACCGATGCCGCGGCCATCCAGCTGCAGCGCGTCGGCGCGCACGTTGGCGCCGTCGGCACCGCGCGAGCTCAGGCCAATCGCCTGCACACCCGCCGGCAGGCCGGCGAACAGCTGGCGACCGAACGCATCGTCAAGATTGATCACCGCCGCCTTCAGGCCCGGACGATGGAACAACCGTGCCTTGGCCGCGCCGTAGCTGGCCATGTCGCCGTGGTAATCGAGGTGATCGCGGGTGAGATTGGTGAACACTGCCACGTCGTAGTGCACGGCATCCACGCGGCCCTGGTCCAGCGCATGCGAGCTGACTTCCATCGCCACCGCACGCGCGCCGTCGTCGCGCAGCTGTGCCAGCAGTGCATGCATCTGCAACACCAGCGGGGTGGTGAAACCGGTCGGCTCGACCGCACCATAAAGTCCGGCGCCCAACGTGCCGATACTGCCACTGGGCGTACCGAGCACGTGCCAGGCCTGGGCCAGCAGCTGCACGGTGGAGGTCTTGCCGTTGGTGCCGGTCACGCCAACCATGGTCATCGCCCGCGAAGGCGCGCCATGGAACTGGTCGGCCATCGCACCCAAGCGCGCACGCAGGTCCGGCACGGCGATGGCATCGGCCGGTGCAGGCAGTTCGGCGGGCGCCGGCGCTTCGAACAGGATCGCGCCGGCACCGGCTTCGCGCGCCTGCTCGACAAAGCCCAGGCCATGCGCGCCGAAACCGGCGATGGCGACGAAGGCATTGCCGGGGCGCACGGCACGGCTGTCCAGCACCAGGCCGGTCAGAACGGGATCATGGCCCGCCAGGGCCACGTCCGGAAGCAACTGCGAAAGCAACATCGAAGGACTCATTGCGTGCCTCCCGTAGCGGGTGGCACATGGGATTGCGCGCTGGGCAGCGCGGCATCGAATTCAGCGGCGGCATCCACCGGCAGCGCGGCTTCGGCCGGCGGCACCGGCAGCACCGAGGCCGAATGCCCGATCTTTCCGGACTGCTGGGCAGCCAACCACGACTGCAGGTCGTCCAGCGGCACGTCCATCAGGCGCAGGGTGCCTTCCATCACGTTGTGATAGACCGGCGCCGACACCAGGCCGCCGTAGAACTTGCCGCCCTGCGGGTCGTTGATGACGATGACGGTGGCGAACCGCGGATTGGTGGCCGGCACCACGCCGGCGAACAGCGCGTTGTAGTGGCCACGCTCGTAACCGCCAGGGCCGGTCTTGCGCGCGGTACCGGTCTTGCCGGCCACGCGATAGCCCAGCACGGCCGCCTGCTTGGCGCCGCCCTGGGTGACCACCGTTTCCATCATCGCCACCACCTGCTTGGCGACGTTCTCGTCGATGATCTGATGTGCCTCGTTGCGCTGGCCCTTGACGAAGGTCGGCGCGATCAACTTGCCGCCGTTGGCCAGCGCCGAATACGCGGTGGCGATCTGCAGCGGCGTGACATTCAGGCCATAGCCGTAGGACATGGTCGTCTTGGTGGCACCGTCCCAGTTGGCCGGGCGTCGCACTACGCCGCCGGATTCACCCGGGAAGCCACTGTGCGGCACCGAGCCGTAGCCGAAGCGGCGCACGCCATCGTAGAACACCTGGTCCGGCATCTTCGCGGCGACCTTTGCTGCACCGATGTTGGAACTGCGGGTGATCACGCCGGTGACGTTCAGCACGCCGTTGTTGCGTGGCACGTCGCGGATGGTGAAGCGGGCTACCTGCATGTAACCCGGGTTGGTGTCGATCACGGTGTCCTTGGTCACCGCGCCGGACTGCAGCGCGGTGGCGATGGTCAACGGCTTCATCGTCGAACCCGGCTCGACCAGATCGGTCACCGCACGGTTGCGGCGCGTGTCCGGCACCGCGCCGTTGAGCGAATTCGGGTTGTAGGTCGGCAGGTTGACCATGGCCAGGATCTCGCCGGTGGTCACGTCCATGATCACCATCGAACCGCCTGCCGCCTTGTTGGCAACCAGCGCGTTGCGCAGTTCCTTGAAGGCCAGGTACTGGATGCGGCGGTCGATGCTGAGGGTGAGGTCCTTGCCCGGCTCGGCGGCGCGCAGCAGATCGCTCTCGACCGTCTCGCCCTTGCGGTTGCGGATCACCCGCTTGCCGCCGGGCTTGCCGCGCAGCCATTCGTCGAAGGCCAGCTCCAGACCTTCCTGGCCGCGGTCGTCGATGTTGGTGAAGCCCAGCACGTGCGCCATCGCCTCACCCTGCGGGTAGAAGCGGCGGAACTCGCGCTGTGCCGCCACGCCCGGAATCTTCAGTGCGACCACGCGCTCTGCCTCGTCCGGATTGATCCGGCGACGCAGGTACATGAATTCCTTGTCCGACTTCTGCGACAGGCGGCTGCTCAGCTCGTCCACCGACATGCCCACCGCCTGTGCCAGCTCGGGGATGCGCTCGGGCGAACGCAGCAGGTCCTGCGGGTTCACCCAGATCGAAGCGACCGGCGTGGACACGGCCAACGGCTCGCCGTTGCGATCGGTGATCATGCCGCGCGAGGTCTTGATCGGCAGTTCGCGCAGGTAACGTGCTTCACCCTGGCGCTGGTAGAAGTCGCTGTTGATGATCTGCACGTAGGCGGCACGACCGACCAGCGACACCGAGCACAGGCCAAGTGCCAGGGCCACCCAGCGCAGGCGCTGGCGCAGGTTGAAGGCGTTGCGGGGACGGTTGCGGCCGGTCTTGCTCATGGGCGCACCACCACGACGTCGGCGGCCTCGGGGAACTTCATGCCGAGCTTTTCGCGGGCGATGCTGTCCACGCGGTTGGCTTCGGCCAGGGTCGCCTGCTCCAGCTGCAGGCGGCCGAATTCGATGTTCAGGTCATCACGCGCACGCTCGGCGCGCGACAGCTCGATGAACGTCTGCCGGTGACGGTGACGCACGAACACGACGCCGATCGCCGAGGCCACGGTGCAGGCCAACAGGATGATCAGCAGCAGCCGGCTCATGCATCGGCCTCCCGCTTCTGGGCGACACGCAGCACGGCGCTGCGGGCGCGCGGGTTCATCGCCAGCTCTTCGTCGGTGGCCTTGATGGCGCCGCCGATCAGGTCCAGCGTCGGCACGAACGCCTGCGCTTCGGGCAGCCGGCGGTTGGCCGGCGGTGCCTTGGCCAGGCGGTTCATGTACTGCTTGACGATGCGGTCTTCCAGCGAGTGGAAGCTGATCACCGCCAGCCGGCCACCCGGCTTCAGGCGCTCCACCGCCGCGTCCAGGCCCGCCTCGAGGTCTGCCAGTTCGCGGTTGATGTGGATGCGGATGGCCTGGAAGCTGCGCGTGGCCGGGTGGATCTTGTCCTTGCCACGCGGCATCACCGAGGCGATCAGCTCGGCCAGTTCGGCGGTACGGGTGAACGGCTGCTTCTCGCGGCGGGCCACGATGGCGCGGGCGATGCGCCGGCTCTGCCGCTCTTCGCCGTAGGTCCAGAGCACGTCGGCGATCTCACGATCTTCCACGCGGTTGATCCACTGCGCAGCGCTTTCGCCACTGTCCGGGTCCATGCGCATGTCCAGCGGGCCGTCCTTGCCGAAGCTGAAACCACGCTCGGCGACATCCAGCTGCGGCGAGGACACGCCAAGGTCGAACAGCACGCCGTCCAGGCCTTCGGCGGTCTCGTTCCACTGCAGCAGCTGGGCGAAGCTGCCGCGGAAGATCGACACGCGCGGGTCCGGCGCGAAATCGCGCTCGGCAACGGCAATGGCTTCCGGATCCTTGTCCATGACCAGCAGGCGTCCCTCGGGACCGAGCTGGGTGAGCACGCCACGTGCATGACCGCCACGACCGAACGTGCCATCCAGATAACGTCCGTTTTCGATCACCCTCAGGCCTTCCAGGACCTGGGTGTACAGGACCGGCAGATGCACCGCCGGCGACTGCGACACCGGAAGGTGACCGGTCTGCGCTTCTGGGCGCATCCGGGCACCCCGGCTCACAACTTCAGGTCGAGCAACCCATCACCCAGATCCTCATCAGACAACGTCTGCTGGATCAGGGCCCGATGCGCCTGCTCGCTCCACAATTCGAATTTGTCGCCCATACCGAGCAATACCGCCTTCTTCTCAATGCCCACCGCACCGCGGTGGCTGGCGGGAATGCTGATGCGACCGTTGCCGTCCAGCTCCAGGTGGGCGGCTGAACCGACCAGCTTCTGCTGCAGCAGACGTACGACGCGCTGTGTGTTGGGTTTGGACATGACGTCGTCGCGTACCCGCTCCCATTCCGACTCGGCATACAGCCACAGGCAGCCCGATTCGAAGGGGTTGTAGGTCAACACGAGACGGTTGTTGCTGACGCGCGCAACGAGGTCGCGGTGAGCGGTGGGAACCGCCATGCGTCCTTTGTCGTCAACTGTGATGGCCGTCTCGCCCTGGAACACGACGCCTGCACCTTATCCTTCGCCCGGTGAAACATTGAACCACGAAAATCCACAAAACACCCGGATTTCCCTCTGATGCCCACCTTAGCAGCGGCCCAAGGGTTGTCAACAACTTTTCAGCAGGGAAATCGCCAGCCGCATCAATGGCTTGCGCCAATGTTTAGAGAGTTGTTCAAGGTTTATCCACAAGTTGCTGATCCGTCTCAATTTTTGAGATTGAACGGAAGTTCAGGGGTGTGGAGGGCGCGTGAAACATGGCCTGCGCATTCATCCAGAACGGGCCGAAAGCGACGCCGCTCTGCGCAAACCGGGCACAATGGCCCCATGTGCCTGCTTGCTCTTGGCTGGCTGCACCACCCGCGCTGGCGGTTGGTCATGGCCGGCAACCGTGATGAGTTCCACGCCCGCCCGACTGCGGCCCTGGCCCCCTGGCAGGATGAGACGTCCGTCATTGGCGGGCGCGACCTGCGCTCCGGCGGCGGCTGGGCCGGCGTCGGTGCCGGCGGCAGGATGGCGGTGGTGACCAACGTCCGCGATCCGCAGGCTGCCCAGACCGGGCCTTCACGTGGCGCCCTGGTGGCCGACTACCTGCGTGGCCGCGATCCGGCGGGTACGCATATAGAACGTCTGGCCGGAATCTCCGCGGCCTACGCCCCGTTCAACCTTCTGCTGGCCGATGGCAACAGCCTGGAATACCTGGGCAACCACCCAGCCGAGCGGCAGACGCTTGGCCCGGGCGTACATGGCATGTCCAATGGCGCCATCGACGCGCCCTGGCCGAAGACCCGGCGGTTGATGGACGCACTATCGGCCTGGCTGGAACAGGACGGGGTCAGATCCCTGTCCCAAGGGGAAAGGGATCTGACCCCACTGTGGAACGCCCTGGCCGACGAACATCGCCCGGCCGACAGCGACCTGCCCGATACCGGCATCGGCATGGAGCGCGAACGCTGGCTCAGCCCCGCCTTCATCCGTGGCGACGATTACGGCACCCGCGCCAGCACCGTGCTGCTGATTGACGCGAACGGCCACGGCGAAATCCATGAGCGTCGCTTTGGACCGCAAGGCGTATCCGTCGGCGATGGCAGCGTCGCATTCTGACTGCTCTGCTGAAACCGAGAGAACATGCTTGGTACATCCTGCCGCGGCTCCGCAGGTACCCGCACTGCATCAATACAGAATCCGGCATGGATGGAACGGGCTGGATCCCCTGATAGTTGAAGCGCGCAGTAGAGGCAGACGCCCGCGCGCGCCATGGTCCAACGGGTCGGGAACATCACTTCCAGCGCTGGACTCCTCGCCCAAGGATGCCGTTGAGTGCAAGTGAAGCTGAGGGAGATCGCAGTGCACACCGCGGCGGCAGAAGTCGCTGCCCGTCTCAATAAGGGGAAGCAGGTACAAGGCGAGTGCAAAGCCGAACCATATGGCCACGGCGTAACCCACAAGCAGGCGAACATTGGCAAGTGACATGGTGTGTTACTCCCGTAGCAATCAGACACAGCTGATAAAGCAACCACACCTTTACTTCGCCAGCCATACCCGTAAAGCGCACCGGGTGTTTTTTTCCATGAGAAAGCCATCGCCATTGGCAGGCACACGTTGCAGATGCTTGCACCACAGGCATTCACTGCGATCGCCGCAACTGTGAACGCGCCCTGAGGAAGGACGATGAGGCGAACCCTGGAGAGTAGATTGCGACAATTGAACGTTGTCGAGCGGCCGCAGCACACCACTCGCCGCAGCCGTTTGCTGCCGCACCGTTTGCTTCTGTGCCCTTTTTCTGTCGCGCCTGTCTCTATAAATCTCGCGGCTACCGCAACACGATGACCTTGCGCGGTCCCCCGCGCGCTTTCGATCCATAGGGAGTCATCGATGCGCCGCCTTCTCATTCTTGTCGCCACCCACGTACTCACCCTCGGCCTCGGCTTCGGCCTGGGCGTGTATTTCCTGCCCATCCTGATCGCCCCCGACGATCCGCCGGTCGAGCAGGTACAGACCGCGATGGCCGACGCTACTTACCGCACCACCTTCCGTCGCGACCTCAAAGGCAGTGACGCGGTGCATTGGGCTGAAGGCAAGGTCAGCGTCAGCGCCCGCCAGGTCGCCTTCGACGGCAAGATGGGCCCGGGTCCAGACTACAAGGTCTACCTGGTCCGCGACTTCGTCGACAACAAAGCCGACTTCCTGAAGATCAAGGACAAGGCCCAGCGCATCGGCGAGGTCAAGACCTTCAACCGCTTCCTGGTGGATGTGCCGGCCGATGTGGACGTGGATGAGTTCACCACCGTGGTGGTGTGGTGCGAGCGCTTCTCGCAGTTCATTTCCGCCGGGCAGTACCGAAAGTCGGGCTGAGGCCTGCAGGGGATTCCGGGTGCCGGCCAGCGGCCGGCACTACCTGGTAGATCCACGCCATGCGTGGATGGAATGAAGGGGCGGAGCCGGCCGATAAGCCGGGTTCTGTCGTGGACAGTCATTCCTCTAGGCGTTACGTCGCCGCAACGCTCAAGCAACCTACCCGGATCCAACGCGGGCCGCGCCAAAGGATCCCTATTTGGTCTTGCTCCAGGTGGGGTTTGCCGTACCGGTCTGTTGCCAGACTCGCGGTGCGCTCTTACCGCACCATTTCACCCTTACCGGCCTTCCGAAGAAGACGTAGGCGGTATCTTTCTGTTGCACTTTCCGTCGGCTTGCGCCGCCCAGGCGTTACCTGGCACCTTGCCCTATGGAGCCCGGACTTTCCTCGGCACCCCCGAAGGGATGACGCGACTGTCTGGCCGACTCCGCCGCGCGCATTCTACCGCACGTGGACCTGCCCTGCCGGGTTGATTACGGCGCGCGGTTCATCCATCCACGCATGGCGTGGATCTACCGTGCACACGCAATAGCATGGATCCATCCGCACCGCAGTAGAGCCACGCCATGCGTGGCTGCGATTCACCCAACGCCGCTCAACTGCCGTACAACGCCTTGCGCGGCGCACCGGTCATTTCGGCCGCCAGCTTGGCGGCGGTCGACGGCGGCAGGTGCTCGCTCAGCTTGGCGTAGACCTGGCGGCCGTGCGCCAGCTGCGCCTCGGCATCATCACCAGCGCCTTGCACCATCACCACGAACTCGCCCTTGCGCTGGTTGTCATCCGCTTCCACCTGCGCCAGCAGCCCGGCCAAGTCGCCATCCAGCACGGTCTCGAACAGCTTGGTCAGTTCACGCGCCAGCACGGCCGGGCGCTCGCCACCAAAGATCGCCGCCATGTCGGCCAGGGATTCGGTGATGCGGTGCGAGGATTCGTAGAACACCATCGTGCGCACTTCGCCGGCCAGCCCCTGCAGGCGGTCGCGGCGGCCGCTGGCCTTGGCCGGCAGGAAGCCCTCGAAGGTGAAGCGATCACTGGGCAGGCCGGCCACGCTCAACGCGGCAATGGCGGCGCAGGCGCCGGGAATCGGGCTGACCTTGATGCCGGCCGCGCGCGCAGCGCGCACCAGGCGGAAGCCCGGATCGCTGACCAGCGGGGTGCCGGCATCGCTGACCAGCGCCAGCGACTCGCCGGCCTGCAGGCGCGCCACCAGGCGCTGGGCCAGCGCCTCTTCGTTGTGCTCGTGCAGGGCCACCAGCGGCTGCTGGATGCCGAAATGGGACAGCAGCTGGCCGCTGCGGCGGGTGTCCTCGGCGCAGATGGCCGCCACCGAACGCAGCACTTCCTGCGCGCGCGGGCTCAGATCGGCCAAGTTGCCGATCGGCGTGGCGACGACATACAGGGTTGGGACACTCATTTCAGCGGTACTCACGGGGCAAGGGTAGAATCCTAGCGTGTACCTGGCCAAGGCCGCTGCCCTCATCGCATGGACCCGATCATGAACAAGCCCGCCGCACGCATCTCTGCCCTGTCGCTGTCGTTGATGCTGCTGGCCGGTTGTGCCACCACCAGCCTCGTCAGCGCGCCCGAATCGCCGGCCCAGAGCCAGGCGTTGGCGCTGATCGAACAAGGCAAGCCGCGCGACGCCGCCCTGCAACTGGAAGCGCTGGCCGCCACCCTGCGTGGTGGTGCCCGCAGCAACGCCCTGGCCGATGCGGCCTGGGCCTGGCATCTGGCCGGCGACAGCGCCCGCGCGCGCAGCCTGCTGGGCCAGGTGACCGCCCGCCAGGTGAACGGCGCCAGCCTGCAGCGCTACCAGCTGGCCAGTGCCGAACTGGCGCTGGCCGACAAGCAGCCGGCGCAGGCACTGGCCCTGCTGAAGGATCATGGCGACAGCGTGCACCCGAGCCTGCGCACGCGCTGGTACCTGGCCCGCGCCAATGCGCTGCAGGCCACCGGCGATGCGTTCGGCGCCGCCACCGAACGCGCCCGTGCGCATGCCGGCCTGACCGGCGCTGCGCGCAGCGAGAACCAGGCTGCCATCTCCGGGCTGCTCGGCACCCTCGACGATGCCACCCTGCGCAGCCGCGCAGCTGCATTGCCGGCCAATGACCCGCTGTACAACTTCGCCGGCCGCGCGCTGATCGCCCGTGGCCTGCCGCTGCCGCGCCCGTTCGATCGCGATGGCGCCGCCCAGTTCGACACCAGCAAGCGCCCGCCGGCCATGAGCGATGGCTACCGCCCGCCGGCCAAGCTGGCGGTGCTGCTGCCGCTCAGCGGCCGCCTGGCCACCGCCGCACAGCCGGTACGCGATGGTCTGCTCAGCGCGTACTACGGTGAAACCCGCCGTCGTCCAGAGATCAACTTCTTCGACACCGCCGGCACCCCGGCCGGTGCACTGGCCGCCTATGACAAGGCCGTGGCCTCCGGCGCCGACTTCGTGGTCGGCCCGCTCGGCCGCGACGAAGTGGATGCCGTGTATGGCCGCCAGCAGCTGCCGGTGCCGGTGCTGGGCCTGAACCGCGGCAAGGATGCGCCGCCGGCCGGCAGTGCCGGTTTCTCGCTGGCGCCGGAAGACGACGGCATCGTCGCCGCCGAATACATGCGTGGCCGCGAGCGCAGCAAGGCGCTGGTGATCAACAGCAGCGACGACACCGGCCGCCGCGCCGCTGCAGCGTTCGCACAGCGCTTTGCCCAGCGCGGCGGCAGCGTCGCCGCCACCATCGCTGTCAGCGAAACGGTGGGGGATGTCAGCGCGCAGGTGCGCAACGCCGGCGCGGTCGATGCCGTGTTCCTGGCCGTACGTGCACCGCAGGCCCGCCTGCTGGCGCCGCAGCTGGCGCTGGCCGGTGTCGGTGGTGCCACCCGCGTGGGCACTTCGCAGCTGACCACCGGCAGCGGCAAGGTCGAAGAAGACGTGGCGCTGGACGGCATCATCTACCCGAACGAAGCCTGGAACGTGCGCAGCGTGTCCGGCGTGCCGTCCGCTGCCCAGGTCGCCCAGACCCTGCCCAGCGCGCGCGGCGCGGCCAGCCGACTGTTCGCCTTCGGCGCCGATGCGTGGAAGATCAGTTCCTACCTGGACAAGCTGGCCACCGAAGGCGGCCTGGACGGCGCCACCGGCACGCTGTACCTGGACAGCAACGGCAACATCCTGCGCCAGCCGGCATGGTCGACCTTCAGCGGTGGCCGGCCGATGCCGATCGCCGGTGGTCGCTGAGCACCTGCAACGTGGCTCGGCGGTGGAAACCGCCGCCGAGCAGCATCTGCAGCAGGCCGGCTTGCAGCTGCGTGCACGCAACGTGCGTTATCGCGGCGGTGAGCTGGATCTGGTGATGGATGACGCTGGCACCGTGGTCTTCGTGGAAGTGCGCTATCGCGCGCGATCCGATTTCGGTGGCGGCGCTGCCTCGGTGGATGTGCGCAAGTGTCGACGTCTGGCGCATGCCGCGTTGCTGTACCTGCAGGACCATCCCGCGCTGGCCGATGCGCCCTGCCGTTTCGATGTGGTGGAAGCCACGGGTGAACCGCCACAGTTGAACTGGCTGCGCGATGCGTTCCGCTTGGATGATTGCTGATGTGTACCGTCCGCTTTGGTAGAGACCGACCTTGGTCGGCGCTTCTGTGCCAACCAAGGTTGGCACCTACCAGCGCGCAGCCTGGCCGGCACTACCACGGTGCGTGACTGATGCCATCGATCATCACCCATGCCGCTGTGCCGCTGGCGCTGTGGTGTGCCGCGAATCGCGGCCGCATTCCGTCACGTCTGCTGGGCGCGGGCGTGATCGCGGCGATGCTGCCGGACGCCGATGTATTGGCCTTCGCCCTGCACATTCCCTATGCCGATGCGTTCGGCCATCGCGGCGCCAGCCATTCGTTGTTGTTCGCCTGCGTGCTGGCCATGGTGGCGGCGTTGTTGCACAGCTTTGGTAGAGGCCGACCTTGGTCGGCGCCGCACAGCTCCGGTAGTCGCCGACCGTGGTCGGCGCTTTCGTGCCAACCAAGGTGGGCACCCACCACACAGGCCGCAACGTTGGCGTCCACCGTACAAGCCGCTGTGTTCGTCTTCGTCTGCGCCGCCAGCCACCCACTGCTGGATGCACTGACCTCCGGCGGCCTCGGCGTCGCCCTGGCATGGCCCTGGAGCGAACACCGCTTCTTCGCGCCCTGGCGCCCGATCCGCGTTTCCCCGTTTGCCCCGCAGTTCTTCAGCGCGCGCGGCCTGGCCACGTTGCTGTCGGAACTGCGCTGGGTATGGCTGCCGCTGGCCGGCGCCGTTGTTGCCTGGAAACTGATTCAACCCGCCCCTGCTGCCCCACGAGATCCGTCATGAGTACTGCCCTGCCCGCCGCATTGGTTGCCGAACTGTCCGCCCTGCTGGGTGCCGGTGGCTGGCGCATGGATGACGGCGCACTGGAAGCGAACGCGCAGGACAACTCCTGGCGCCACCAGCGCCCGGCAGCCGTGGCACTGCCGGCAGATGTCGAACAGGTGCAGGCGCTGGTGCGCGCCTGCCGTACGCATGGCGTGGCACTGGTCGCACGTGGCGCCGGCACCGGCACCACCGGTGCGGCGGTGCCATTGCCCGGCAGCATCGTGCTGTCGTTCACCCGCATGGACCGCATCCTCGAGATCCGCGCCGGTGACCGCTGCGCGGTGGTGCAGCCAGGCGTACTCAATGGAACGCTGCAGCAGGCGCTGGCGCCGCACGGCCTGTTCTGGGCGCCCGATCCTTCCAGCGCGGAGATCTGCAGCATCGGCGGCAACCTCGCGTGCAATGCCGGCGGCCCGCGCGCGGTGAAGTACGGCACCAGCCGCGACAACGTGCTGGGCCTGGTGGCGGTGACCGGCACCGGTGAGGTGATCCGCTGCGGCGGCGCCTACACCAAGGACGCCACCGGCTACGACCTCACCCATCTGCTGGTGGGCAGCGAAGGCACGCTGGCACTGATCGTGGAAGCCACGCTGAAACTGACCCCGCTGCCGGTCAGCCAGGCCGGCCTGCGCGTGCTGTACCGCGATGCCGATGCTGCTGCGGCCGGCGTGTCGCGTTTGATGTCGCAGCCGGTGGTGCCCACCCGCCTGGAATTCATGGATGCGCGCAGCCTGGAGCTGCTGCGGTTGAATGGTGCCGATGTGCCGGAGGCAGGCGCGATGCTGCTGGTCGAGGCCGATGGCGACCACGACACGCTGCCCTATCTGTTGCAGGCATTGGCCAGCGCCGCCGAAGGCGACGGCATGATCGAGCTGGACGTGGCGATGGAAGGCCGTGCACGCGACCAGCTGTGGGCGGCGCGCAAGGCGCTGTCGCCTGCGCTGCGCAGCGTCGCGCCGGGCAAGATCAATGAAGACGTGGTGGTTCCGGTGTCGCGCATTCCGGAACTGGTGGCCGGCGTGCAGGCCCTGGCACGTGACTACGCGCTCACCATCGTCACCTTCGGCCACGCCGGCAACGGCAACCTGCACGTCAACATCCTCTATCACCCGGAGGATGCCGACGAAAACGCGCGCGCGCATGCCGCGCTGCCGAAGATCTTCGAGCTGACACTGGCACTGGGCGGCACGTTGTCGGGCGAACACGGCATCGGCCTGGCCAAGCGCGATTTCATGCCGCAGGCGTTTACACCGGCTACGCTGGCGACGATGCGCGCGATCAAAGCCGCGCTTGACCCGGACGGCATTCTCAACCCGGGCAAGGTGCTGCCGCCGGCATAGACCGCGCCCCCACGTGTAGAGCCGAGCCATGCTCGGCTGCTCCTCGACCCGATCACGATGAAGCCCGCGCTGCGCGCGCAAGCCGAGCGCGGGCTCGGTTCTACACCGGCGTGTCGCCCGCGATATTGATCAGGGTCTGCCGGAAGCTGGGCAGCAGCACGCGGTTGCCATGCCCGCTCAGGTGATCATTGTCGAAGAACAACGGCTCGCCGTCTTCCACCGCCGAACAGGTCTGCGGCCCACACAGCAACGGCAGCGGATCCCACAAGGTCAGTGACGGGTAACGTGCCGCCAGGTCAGCCAACAGTGCCATCTGCGGCACGCGCAGCATTTCCAGATCCGCACGCGGCATGCTCAGGCCACCAGCACAAGCCGGATTGTGGCGATTGAACCAGTCCGAGCAGCGATAGGCCCCGGCCTTGAACAATGGCAGCGGTGCATCGATGACCACGTGCACGCCCAGCGCCTGCAGGCGCGCCAGAATGCGATCAGCCTCATCCCGCGCGGCCCGTGCGTTGGCCGGCGTGCGCTCATCCAGCAAGCGCTGATAGATCTGCTGCTCGTCCTCCCGCTGCCAATCGAACCCACGCAGCTCCGGCATACGCAGTGCCGCCAGCAACACGATGTCACCCGGGCGCGCCTCGCGTTCGATGTTCGACAGGCTGCCCTGAATGAAGCCCTGGCAATCGGCCGGGCTGGCCTGCAGCAGATTGACGAAGCTGCAGCCGCCACGATCTTCCTGGCGGATCTCCATCCCGGTCTGCCGCGCGACCATGCTGGTCATCGTGCGGTAGGCCGCCGCATGCGAGTCGCCAACAACAAACAGGCGGCGCCCTTCAAGGGCAGGCGCGCTCACCGGCTCCAGCGGACGCCACGCCGGATAGCGGCGCGCCTGCCATGCATAGCCATCGCGGGTTACGCTCAGCGAGACCTGCTCGTGGTACTCCACCGTGGCCCAGGCACCCGCGCCACACAGCGCCACCAGCGGCAACGCCATCGCCAGCACCTTGGCCGGTGCCAGGCGCAGCAGCGGCACCGCACTGCGCAGCGGACGCTCGATGAACTGATACGACGCAGCGGATACCACCAGCAGCAGTACCGGATACAGCCATAGCGCGGCACCGTGCAGGCCGTAGGTCCAGCGCAGCAGCACCAGCAGCGGCCAATGCCACAGGTACAGCGAGTAAGACAGGCGCCCCAGGTAGGCGAGCGGTGCGCAGCCCAGCGCGCGGGTGATACGCGATGCACCCGGCGTCGACACGCTTGCCAACAGCAGCAGGGTACCGGCCACCGTAGCCAGCACGCCGGGAACCGGCATCGCCAGCCGCGGTGCGATCAGCACACCTGCGGCCAGCAGCGCCAAGCCGGCCGCTGCAACCGTGTCACCGTTCTGGCCCGGCGTACGCCTACGCATCCACTGGTACAGCAGCGCGCCTGCGGCCAGCTCCCAGAACCGCGCCGGCAGCAGATAGAACGCTGCCGCCGGTGCCGTTTGTGCCTGCCAACCCGCCCACGCCAGCGACAGCACGGTGAGCACCGGCAACAGCCAACGCGACCACGGCCAACGCTCCTGCCCGCGCAGCCACACGAAGAACAGCAGCGGGAAGACCAGGTAGAACTGCTCTTCCACGCCCAGCGTCCACGTATGCAGGAACGGATTGAGTTCCGCGCCGGGCGAGAAGTAATCGTCCTGCTGGCCTGCCAGCACGACGTTGCTGAAGCCGACCAGCGCGGCCCAGCCGGTCTGGTCGAACTGCTCATTGCGCCACGCGCGGGGAATGAACAGCGCCGACAGCACGAAGGTGACCATCAGCATCGCCAGCAGCGCCGGCAACAACCGCAGCACGCGACGTCGGTAGAAGTCGAGCAGCAGCGTGCCCAGTGGCATGCCTGCACGTGAAGCCAGCGACTGGCTGATCACGAAGCCGGAGACGACGAAAAACAGATCAACGCCGGTGAAGCCGCCGGGAAGCCAGCGGGCATTGGCATGAAAGACGATGACGACAAGCACTGCCAACGCGCGCAGGCCATCGATGGCGGCGTTGTGGGAACGTTCGGAAGTGGACATGCGGACGACGGGTGGCAAGCGACCCCGCAGCATCGCCACCGTCGGCGCCCGCGTTCAACGGACAATCACGACAGATGCGGGCCTCGTTCAGATCCACTCCATCCGTTGCTGTGCGGTCGCGCCGAATGCGGGTCCAGCACCGCGCCAAGTGACGCCATTGGCTCACTACCGCGCATTCCGATGCGAATGCGGCGAAAGTTCCGCGAATGCAACTTCTTCGAAGTTTGAAATCATTCTCATTGGAATCGCGGGTTGTCCATGCAAATCATGTGGCGCCACCGACAACGGGTGGCACGGGCTTGCAATCCCGTTTGGCAAAGGCGTTGTTTACGCTTGCCTGTCGGCGTCGCTCTCTCCTTGTTGGGCGGCGTCGGCAGGCAATCCGTCCGTGCCCTATGGCGGGCGGTGCGTGGGGGCCTCGTGCCCGCCGGCGTTTTCGCGCTTTTGCCACCGGTATTGCAACCACGCACCGTCCGCCGCCCTCGCCCAACGCGAGGGCGGCCCCTTGCTTCGCACTCAAGGACGCCGCCATGACTTCTTCGCTCTATCCCTACCTCTTCGCCACCCTGGGCGATGCCGTCGAACGCCTGCCGGACGACCTGGCAAAGGCACTGGAAACCACCCTGGGCAGCACGATGGGCGCCCATGCCGACGAGGGCATCACCCTGCTTGGCAGTCTGCAGCGCATTCGCCACGTGGAGGCCGCCGACGGGCGACCTTGGCCCTGGAAAGGCCGCAATCAGGGCCATGGCATCGCGATGGCACGCATCGACCGCGCCAACGCCGGGCTGACACTGCTGCTGGAACTGCTGCACGCCATCGAGCGTGTGCGCGTGGATGGCGACGAAGGGCAGCAGGTGGGCGATGACGTGCGGGAGGGTTTGCTGCTGGCCTGCCGTGGGCTGGCCGAGTATGTGGATGTGCAGTTGCGGGCTGCCTAGCGGCACTTGTAGAGCCGAGCCCATGCTCGGCTTGCCTGGAGCCTGATCGAAGAGCAGCCGAGCATGGCTCGGCTCTACAGGACCGGATCGGCGATCAGTCGTAGGCAGCAGTCACCACGATCTCGGTGGAGATGTTGCCGGCGTTGATGCCACTGGTGTTGGGAATGAAGTAACCCGCGCGTAACGGATAGGACGCCGTCGCACCAGAAACCGCCACCGGAATGTCGGCGTCGCCTTTCTTCAGGTACGTGTTGCCGCTCGCGCCGGCCAGCAGCGCGACCGTCACGCCGGTTGCTGGCGTGGTGGCGGCGGTGTTCTTCCAGCGCTCCGGATCACCGTCGGCGGCCGTGCCATCGAAGGACAGGCGCGCGCGGCTGACGCCCACGCAGCCGGTGAAGTTCAGTGCACCGGCCTTCACGCTGTTGGCGGCACCTGGCGTCATCTCATCGGCCTTCACCGGATCCAGTGCGATGGTGGGCGCTGCCAGCGTGCAGGTGCCCGGCAGCACGCGGCCGCTGATGGTGAGGGTGGCCTGGGCGCCTGCGGTCGACGTGATCAGGCACAGCATCGGCACCGCGATCACCTGAAGAAGGGAACGGGACATGGTTGAACTCCTGTGAACGATGAAAGGAAAGACGAAACTCATGGGGCGGTGCCCTCTTCCTGCTCCGGTGTGCCCACCTGCAGGCTCTCCGGTGGTAGCGGCTGCGGCACGCACACCGCCTGGCTCCACGACAGCCCGTAGGCATCCGGCGCGTCGGGCATGCGGTAGTCGATGCGGCAGCGTCGCTTGCCATCGGGGTCGACGATCAAACTGCCACTGTCCTGTGCACCGCGCAGCTGGAGCACCCCGCCCTGCCCCACTGCTCCGGCCGGCGTGCCGTCTTCGCTCTGCACCACGGCCGCAAACGGCAGCGGCTGGCCCAGGGCATCGGTGGCATCAATGAACAGCGTGCGCTCGCGGCGCACCTGGAACGGCACGCGCACGATGCCACCGGCGGTGGGCGCCACACGCTGCGAGGTCTGCAGCAGCTCCACCTCGATCGGCAGGCCGGAGGGGTCCAGGTCGATGGTGTTCCAGCGATAGGGGCTGATGTGCGGCAGCAGCGCGTAGCCATTGCGCGCCACGCGCAGGTCGGTACTGCTGCCGATGCGTGCGCCCTGCGCACCTGGCGCCTGCACCAGCGCGAAGCCGTCGCCCACGGGAGCGCCGAGGTTCAGGCCACCGCTGTGCAGCGCCACGCTGCCCGATGCGCCCAGCGACAGGCTGCGGTAGTCGCCACTGCGGCTGTAGCCGGCATTGAGGTTGCCACGGCTGCCCTGCCACGCGGCATAGGCACTGTGGCTGTTCTGTCCACTGCCCTGCGCGCCGGACAGGCTGTAGCTGAGCGCACGTGACTCACCCAGGCTGCCGCTGATGCCCAGCTGCGATTGCCGTCCACTGTCGGCCTGGCTGAGCTGGGTGCTGGCACGCGGTGCGTTGGCACTGCGGCCCAGCGGCACGCTGAGGGTGAACGCATAGCGCGTGTCCTGGCGGCCATCGCCCAAGCGGAAGCGCAGCGCGGACACACCATAGTTGACCCGCCCCAGCGTGCTCTGGAAGCCCACCTGGAAATCGTTGCGGCGTCGGGCACTGTCCCAGTACGCCACGTGGCCGCCGCTGAGATAGAGGTTGCTGCGTTGCCCCACCTTCTGCGAGAAGTTCACCTGGTAGCGCTGTCTGGCACGTTGGCCGTAGCCCCAGTCGTCGTTCTGCGCACGTGCCACATCGTTGAGGCTGAGGAAGCCACGCGTGCTGTAGCGGTACGCGGCCAGGCCGAAGTTGGTGCCAGTGCGCGCCACGTAGCGCTGATAGTTCAGGCGGAAGCTGTTGCCGGTGACGGTTTCGCTGTCGCGCAGGCGGGCGCGCGAATGGGTGACATCGGCGCCGAATGCACCGATGGCCGTGTTGACCGCAGCACCGGCGAGCAGCGCGCGATAATCCTCACCCAGCTGCGCGCCACCCAGCACGGTAAGCCGGTTGTTCAGGCCGCGCGCGTAGGTGCCCTCGGTGAAGCGCAGCGCCTGCAGCGTGTTGCCGGTGTCGCGCAGCTCGCCCGCGGTGACCGCAAAGCGCGACGACCCGGCACGCAACGCCTGCGGCACGGCGGAGAAATTGACACTGAAGCGCTGCACGCGGCCATCGGCTTCGGTGACGCTGACGTCCAGGTCACCGCCGAAGTTGGTGGGATAAAGATCCTCGATGGTGAATGGACCGGGCGCCACATTGCTTTCGTGGATGATGCTGCCGTTCTGGCGGATGGTGACCACCGCATTGCCTTCGGCAATGCCCTGCACCACCGGTGCATAACCGCGCAGCGAGTCGGGCAGCATGCGCTCGTCGCTGGCCACGCGCACGCCGGTGAACGGCACGCTTTCGAACAGCTCACCGCCGGTGTTGCCCTGGCCCAGCAGCAGCTGGCTGTTCCAGCGTGGAATGTCGCGCTGCAGGTGGCTGCTGATGACCTGGTGACGGGTACCCTGGCTGCCATGGGTGAACGACGCGCGGTGGCGCAGGCGCCATGCGCCCAGGTTCAGGCCCGCCTGAAGGCCGAGGTAGCTGCTGTCGCTGCCCTGGCTGCGGTAGTGGTTGGCGCTGTAGTCGATGAAGGCGGCGGTGATGCCGTCGTCGCGCAGTTCCGGTGCCACGAAGCCACGCGCGGCGATGGCCTGGGCCGCTTGCGGAATACTCAGGGACAACTGCAACTCGCCGCTGTCAAAGGTGGTACTGGCGCCCTCCACCAGCGCGGGCAGATCCACACAGGTGTTCTCTTCGGACGGCAGGGCCTCAAGAAACGCAGGCTTCAATGGCAACCCGCGTACCAGCATCGGAGAAAGGCATGGCACCGCGATCTGCGGGTCGTCCTGGATGACGAAGCGGATGTCCTGGCTGTGCAGGAACTGGCCGTTCACATGCACGTCCACCGCGTAATCGCCAGCCGGCAACGGATTGCCGTTGGCGTATCGCGCCATGTCGATGGCTTCGCCGCCGATCAGGAAGCCTTCGCTGAACTCGACCGGCGCAGCGGCAGCATCGAACGCCAGCCCCGTCGACAACACCGCACCGATGGCGGCGCAGAGCGATCGCGTGGTGGCACGGGTACGATTGACGGCCATCATCGATAATCGGCGGTCAGCACCGCCTCGCCTTTGACGTCGCCGGGTAACAGCGCATCGGGTGTACGCAGATAGCGTGCACTGAACGGAATGGCCTGCTGGCCCTTGCTGGACCAGCCGTGCGACCACGTCTGGCCGAACTGCACTGGCTGGCCTCCGCGCAGCAGCTGCACTTGTACGCCACCGGCTGTGGTACCTGGAGCCGGTGCCAGTTGGCCATTGCTGCTGCCCGGGCCATTGGCGTCTGCCAGCGACAGCTGCACGTCGATGTTGTCCATCGGGCAGTTCATCGCGACGTCGAAGCTGGATTCCTTCGCGTTGCTGCCGCTGGCGGCGAGTTCGTTGGCGAGAACGTCGTCGAGGGTGTGGGAGGCGTTGGCGAGCGTGCAGGTGACGGGGGGCATGGAGATCTCCACCGACAGGTGGTGCTGCATCCTCTGGCTCGGATCACCCTCGGGCCAAGATGTGATGGTACCCAAGTAGCTCATCGGCACCGGCTCCATGGCTCCCCCACGGAAGAACACAATCACATAAACCGCGACGGTAACCGGTCCAGCAGTTGCAATCGGTATGCCGGGGTGTCGATTGATCGCTCCTACAGCCAAGGCTGGACCACCATAATTCGAGGGAGCCCCCTCTCTCACACTGTAGCCAAAGCCGATGAGTGGTGAGCGCGAACTGAAGCTATAGGCCTTGTAGGTGACGCCACCGTTGGTGACATCGCGCTCGTAGGTGAGACCGGTCAGTGGCGCATCCACGACGAAGGCTGTTTGCCCGGCAGCGCACTCGAACCCCAGGGCGACTGCTCCCGCCGCGCTGGTTCCCAGCCGTTGATCCGGCCGATCCAGATTGAACCCCCGCAGGGTGAGGCTCAGATCTTGATCTCCCGGACTAAGCCGCACGCAGCTGGCCCCGGCCTCCAGAATGCACAGGAAAGCGATGACCATCGCACCTACCCGCGCACGCGCCACGCCACGCGGCACATGCGTGCAGACAGACAGAAGAGCGCGGAACTGCAATGGAAACCGCACGGCGATTCCTCCGGCAACCAATCGAGGCCGCGCAGTCTAGGCAGCGGCACCGCCACTTCCTATCGGATTAATTGCAGTTCGCGAACGTCAACGCGCTTTTACAACTTGTTGCATACCGCAGCCTGACGTGCGCATCGAAACTACCCGCGCTGACTGCCTTGGGCGGTCACCGCGTGCCTCCATTCCACTACAGAGAACTGTCATGCCACTCACACTCCGCCTCCTGTCGCTTTCCGCCCTCGCCGTCGTCGCGCCGTCGGTATCTGCCGAAACGCTGGAAATCACTGGCGAACTGATGACCTCCACCTGCTCGGTGGGCTCCACCGGCGGCACCATCACCGTGCCGATGGGCAAGGTCGATCTGGCCTCGGTAAACGCCAGCGCCCGTGCCGGCCAGAAGAACTTCACCATTGCGCTGGATTGCTCCGGCTCGGGTGCATCGCAGGATGTGGGTGTGCGCTTCGGCGGCACGCCCGATGGCAGCACCGGCAACCTGGCACTGACCGCAGCCTCGACCGCCACCAACGTGGGTGTGGCGTTGTACGACGCCGTCGGCAACCAGCAGAAGATCGGTGAGGACCCGGCCGTGTGGGTGACCATCGCCGCCGGTGGCAGCGGCCAGCTGGACTACAGCGCGTGGTACGCCTCGCCGGCAACCAACGCTACCGCTGGCACCGCCAATGCTTCGGGCGACTTCGTGGTGCTCTACAAGTAATCCGCTTCCGGCAGGCCAGCACCACGCTGTGCTGGCCTGCACCTTTCAATGAGGTTGACCATGAAACTCCGCGCCAGGACGTGGATATGCGCGCTGCTGGCCGTGTCGGTGGCGCTGCCGGCATCGGCTGCGGTGACACTGCAGGGCACGCGCATCGTGCACGACGCCAGCAAGGGCCGCGACGTGACGGTCAAGGCCAGCAACGTGGGCGAGTTGCCGGCGATGACGCAGGTGTGGATCGACGACGGCGACAGCCAGTCGCGCCCGGAGAACGTGCGCACTCCCTTCAGGCTGACACCGGCCGAGCCACGCCTGCTGCAGCCGAAGCAGGGCCAGGCATATCGCGTCACCTACGCACCGCGCCCATCGGAGGCGCCGCTGCCGACCGATCGCGAATCGGTGTTCTATTTCAATCTGCTGGACATTCCGCCCAAGCCCAGCGATGCCAGCGGCAAGAACCTGCTGCAGTTCGCGGTGCGTACGCGGGTGAAACTGTTTCATCGACCCGCCGGGCTGCCGGGCAGTGCACGTGACGCAGCAGCCACGCTGCAGTGGTCTGCCGATGGCGATGCGCTGCAGGTACGCAACCCGAGCGCGTACCACGTGACCTTGAGTGCGCTGACCCTGGCCGATGGCCGCAGCGTGGACGTGGACATGATCGCGCCGGGTACACAGGTGCGTTATGCGCTGCCGGAGGGTGCCGCAATGCCAGCTACGGTGGCGTTCAAGTGGCTGGATGATTACGGCACGCCGCGCGAAGCCGAAGCGCGCGTTGGGCGATAGGCGCGCGCCGCCGTTGTAGCGCCGGGCCATGCCCGGCGTCATCGCTCAGGCGAAGTGCTCGTAGCCGCTCGGGCCGTCATGGCCTTCGGTATGCACGCCCTGCCCTTCCATGATGCGGCCGATGCGGGTGATCGGCAGATCCAGCGATTCGGCAACGAAGTGCAGCGCGTCGCGCTGGTCGGCGGCGGCGGTGAAGCACAGTTCGTAATCGTCGCCACCGTGCAGCGCGCACTCACGGGCAGCATCGCGGCCCAGCAGCTCGCGCAGCTCCGCTGACATCGGCAACGCATCGGCATCGACCTCGGCGCGCACGCCGCTGCGTGCAGCGATGTGGCCAAGGTCGGCCAGCAACCCATCGGAGACATCCACGGCCGCATGCGCGAATGCACGCAGGCGCAGGCCGAGGGTGACGCGCGGACTGGGACGCAGCAGGCGCAGGCGCAGGGTTTCGTAGTCGGCCAGCAGCGTGGCGGCGGTCACGTTCAATGCACCCTGCTGCCACAGCCTCAGCGCTCCGGCAGCATCACCGAGGGTGCCGCTGACCCAGATGTCATCGCCAATCTGTGCGCGATCACGACGCAGCGCCTGGCCACGTGAGACCTGGCCCATTGCGGTGACCGACAGCGACAACGGGCCACGCGTGGTATCACCACCAATCAGCGCGATGTCGTGCTGGTCGGCCAGTGCGAAGAAACCATCGGCGAACGCCTCGATCCAGTCCTCGCTGGCCTCGGGCAGTGACAGCGCCAGCGTGCACCACGCCGGGCGTGCGCCCATCGCGGCGAGGTCGGACAGGTTGACGGCCAGCGTCTTCCAGCCGATGTCGAACGCCGGGGTTTCTGCCGGGAAATGCACGCCGCTGTTGAGCGTGTCGGCGGTGACCACCAACTGTTCGTTCGGGCGCGGCTGCAGCAGTGCAGCGTCATCGCCGATGCCGAGCACGATGTCGTCGCGCTCGACGGTGCGGGCGCGGATGCGGTCGATGAGGGTGAATTCGGCCAGGGACATGGGGCGTTCTGCTTTCCTGTAGAGCCGAGCCATGCTCGGCTGCAGTTCGATCACGCGCCGCACTGCCGGACGCAACCGTGCGCTGCACGGTGAGCCGAGCATGGCTCGGCTCTACAGAAGGTGGGTCAGTGACCCGATTCGACCTTGCGCCATTCCACGGCGGCACGATCCAGCACGCCGTTGACGTAGGTGTGGCCATGTTCGGAACCGAAGCGCTTGGCCGATTCGATGGCTTCGTTGATGACCACGCGGTACGGCACGTCCAGGCGGTAACGCAGCTCGTAACCGGCCAGGCGCAGCACGGCACGTTCGATCGCGTCCACCTCGTCGATGCTGCGGTCCAGGTACGGGCCGAAGGCTTCGTCGATGTCACGACGATTGTCGAGCACGCCATGCACCAGCGCTTCGAAGTACGCCAGGTCGGCGATTTCGCGGGCCTGCTCGTGGGCGAACTGGGCGATCAGCGACTGGCCGTTGCCGCCGGAGATCTGCCAGGCGTAGATGGCCTGCACGGCACGACGGCGCGCGCGCGAGCGCAGCACCGGATCGATGCCATCGCGGCGGACGGGTTTACCGGAGGGCTTGCCCTGGGTGTTCTTGTTCATGGCAGCTGCTCCAGAAGGTTGACCATTTCCAATGCGGCGAGTGCGACTTCCTCGCCCTTGTTGCCGTGGCTGCCGCCTGCGCGGGCCTCGGCATCTTCCACACGTTCCACTGCCAGCACGCCGTTCAGCACCGGCACGCCGAAGTCCAGCTGCACGCGCATCAGGCCTTCGGCACAACGGTCGGCCACGTGTTCGTAGTGGCGGGTGTCGCCGCGGATCACGCAGCCCAGGGTGAGGATGGCGGCGTGTTCGTGGGCGGCGGCCAGGCGCGCGGCAACCAGCGGCAGCTCCCAGGCACCCGGCACGCGGATCACATCGATGCTGGCTTCGGCAATGCCGTTGCCGGCCAGGCTCTGGCGGGCGCCAGCGACCAGCACGTCGGTGATGCGGGCATTCCAGCGGCTGGCCAGGATGGCGAAGCGCGCCGATTCGGGAGTGCGAAGATCGCCTTCGTAGTGGCTCATATGCGGCTTGGGATTCGATTAAGGGGTAATTCTACCGTGGATGGGCCCCGGCCGTGGCTGGCGGGGGCCTGGGGAACCCGCCGGGCATGGCCCGGCGCTACCGGATTACGGGGCGCCGGGGTAGCGCCGGGCCATGCCCGGCGAGCGCAGCGGGCGCGTTACGGGGTGACCGTCTCCACCACTTCCAGGCCGTACCCGGCCAGGCCGATCTGGCGGCGCGGGGTACCCAGCACGCGCAGCTTGCCCAGGCCCAGGTCGGACAGGATCTGCGCACCGGCACCGTTGCGGCGCCACTGGCTCACGTCCTTGTCCTTGCCCGGCACCACCGGCGCCGGCTGCTGGCGCAGGCGGGCCAGCAGGCCTTCGCCGTCGCGCGGCGCCTGCAGCACCACCATCACGCCACTGCCTTCGGCATCGATGGCACGCAGCGCATCGGTCGCCGCCACGCCGAAGTCATCACGCCGCCAGTGCAGCAGGTCGGCCAGCGGATTTTCCACCTGCACGCGCACCAGGGTCGGGGTGTCGGCATCCGGGGTGCCACGGACCAGGGCGAAATGCAGGTCGTGGGCGATGCGGTCGCGGTAGGTGACCAGCTTGAACGGACCGAATTCGGTCTCGATCTCGCGCTCATCGACGCGCTCGACGGTCTTTTCGGTGGCCAGGCGGTAGGCGATCAGATCGGCAATCGAGCCCATCTTCAGGCCGTGCTCGCGGGCGAACACCTCCAGCTCCGGGCGACGCGCCATGCTGCCGTCGGGGTTGAGAATCTCCACCAGCACGCCGGCCGGTTCCAGCCCGGCCAGCATGGCCAGGTCCACGCCGGCTTCGGTATGCCCGGCGCGGGTCAACACGCCACCGGGCTGGGCGATCAGCGGGAAGATGTGGCCCGGCTGGTGCAGGTCGGCCGGCTTGGCGTTGGGCTTCACCGCGGTGCGGATGGTGTGCGCGCGGTCGTGGGCGGAAATGCCGGTGGTCACGCCCTCGGCCGCTTCGATGCTGACGGTGAAGTTGGTCTGGAACTGCGCGGTATTGGCCTGCACCATCGGCGCCAGGCCGAGGTCGGCGGCGCGGGTGCGGGTCAGCGGCAGGCACACCAGGCCACGGCCGTGGGTGACCATGAAATTGATGTCGCTGGCCTTGACCAGCTCGGCGGCCATGATCAGGTCGCCTTCGTTCTCGCGGTCTTCGTCATCGACGATGACGACCATGCGGCCGAGGCGGATGTCTTCCAGGATTTCCGGAATCGGGGCGAAATTCATGCGCGTGCTCCTTCGCCCAACAGGCGTTCGACGTAACGGGCGACCAGATCGATTTCAAGATTGATCGCGCTGCCCACGCCGGTGGCGGAGAACGCGGTATTGGCCACGGTGTGCGGGATCAGCGCCACTTCAAAGCCTTCGCCGTCCACTTCGTTGACGGTGAGGCTGACGCCGTCCACGCAGATCGAGCCCTTCTTGGCGATGTAGCGGCGCAGCGCGGCCGGCGCGGCGAAGCGCCAGCGCTGGGCACGTGCGTCTTCATGGATGGACAGCACCTGGCCGAGGCCGTCGACGTGGCCGCTGACCAGATGGCCGCCAAGGCGGTCGGTCGGGCGCATGGCACGTTCGAGGTTGATCACAGCACCGTCGGCCAGCTGGCCCAGCGTGGTCAGGCCCAGGGTCTCGGTGGACGCATCGGCCTGGAAGCTGCTGGCGTCGAACGCGATGACCGTGAGGCAGACACCGTTGATGGCGATGCTCTCGCCCATCTGCACGTTGTCGAACGGCAGGTTGCCGACATTGAAGGTGAAGCGGACATCGCCGCCGATGGATTCGCGAGCGGCCAGACGGCCGACGCCTTCGATGATTCCAGTAAACAAGTAACGTTCTCCGCGAAAAGTGAGCGAAAAACGCCGCAAGGCAAACAGGCGGGCGCAGGGCCGCATAGGCCCTGTGGCACCGTCTTCTTTCATCCGGACTATGACCGTCGGCTCCGGCATTGGACCGGATCTGCTGACCCCCGACGGTAAGGCCGGGGCGCTCGCGGGCTCGTGCTTGCGCACCTACCGCCGGTGGGGAATTGCACCCCGCCCTGAAGACGTTTGTGTACCGGCGAACCGGCCCGCCCAGTGTAACAGCCCGGGCTGAACGGGGTCGGATGCCCCGGGGTCGGATCCCTTTCTGCAGGAAAGGGCTCTGACCCCGCCTGTCCTACTACTGGGGTCAGAGCCGTTTCCCGTGGGGAAATGGATCCGACCCCGCCGCACCCCAGCTGTGACGGCCGTCGCTCGCATTTCGTAAAACTTTCATTAAAATCGGCGCTCGGACGACATGAGGTCGCCACGGACTGCCGCACAGGTGGACCGCCAATGGACTGAAATTCACAGGAATTCCTATGCGCAAGATCCTGATCGTGGCCGCCCTGCTGGCCGCCGCCCCGTTCTCGGCCTCGGCCGACGCCCTGAGCTACACCTATGTCGAAGGCGGCTGGACCCAGGTCAAGACCGACGACGAAGCATTCAACGATCCGAAGGTCGATGGTGGCTATGTGCGCGGTTCGATCGCGCTGGCCGAGCAGGTGCATGTGTTCGGCGGCTGGAACTACGCCAGCAAGAGCTACGACTACACCTACGGCTCGATGAAGCTGAAGTTGAACCAGCCGGAGCTGGGCATCGGTTACCACATGCCCTTCAGCGACCGCGTCGACTACACCGCTGACATCGCCTGGGTCCGCCAGCAGGCCGAACTCACCGTCAAGGATGTGGACTACGGCCGCTTCAGCAGCAAGGACCACACCAACCTGGTGCGTGCCACCATGGGCCTGCGTGGCAAGCCTTCGCGCATGACCGAAGCCTGGATCAAGGCCGGTTACATGGACGGCGGCAACGAGTTCAAGGGCACCTGGGTCGGCACCCTCGGTGGCCAGATCAACTTCACCCGTACCTGGGGTCTGGTCGGTGAGATCTCCGGCTACCGCGACGTCACCCAGTACTCGGCCGGCGTGCGCGCCAGCTTCTGATTGCCCGATCCTCGTCGGGTGATCGAACGGGTCCCGCAAGGGGCCCGTTTTTTGTTGGCCACCGCGCGCAACACGCTTGGCTGTCGCACGCCATCGAATACCATGGCAACTACGCTAGGCTTGCCGCCCTCTGGAACAGGAACACCGTCATGAAGACCCCGATCCGCGGCCTGCTGGCCACCGCACTGCTGTGCGCCCCGTTGTTCGCCGTCGCTGCACCGGCGCAGCTGACGCCGGAGCAGACCTTCGACCTCTACGCACGCGCATTGCTGGAAGACGATGCCGCTGCCACGCGCACGCTCAACGACGCGCTGAAGCCCGCCTTCGACGGCCAGGACTCGGTAACGCCGATGCCGGGCATGATGGCCCAGGCCCTGGCCGAACCGTGGCAGACGGTGTTGGCCGTGGCCGGCGTGAAAGGTGATCCTGCAGCGGCGGAAGCGATGTATGCCAAGGCGCTGAACACCTCGCAGTGCCGTGCCACGCGCAGCACGGTGGAAGACAACGAGTACGTGGACGACCAGAAGATCGCCAAGGTCGATTTCAGCTGCCAGCTGGCCGACCTGGCCAGCGTGCATCCGTTGTTCACCGCCAGCTTGACCAGTGATGTGCAGGCTACCCGCACGCGCTTCACCGAGGCCTATACCAAGGCCCTGCAGAGTGGCCCGCGCAAGGCAGTGACCGGCACCCTCACCCTGTACACCGCCAAGGACAAGGGCTACTGGTACAGCAGCAACTTCGACGATCTGGTGGGCCCAGTGCTGGGTGCACTGGCGCCGTTCGAAGAGTGGATCCAGGACGTTGAAGCGGCCAAGGCACCGAAGGTGACCGGCGTACCGGCCTGCGACCTGCTGCTGCAACAGCACCGCAGCTGCGTGGCGAAGATCGCGCCGGACCAGATCAGCGGGGTTGATGCGATGGCCGAAGAGCTGAAGGCCAAGACGCAGGTGATGTCGGCCGAGGAGATGACGCAGGAGTGCAAGGCACTGCGTCCGATGGCCGAGATGATGTGGACTGATGAGTGCGCGTGAGGTCACCGCGCTGAAACGATTGGGGTTGGCAGCGCTGCTGCTGGCCCCTGTCACTGCAGTGGCGTCGGCAGCAGAACTGACGCCAGTGCAGGCATTCGATCTGTACGCGCAGGTGATCGTGCACGGCGATGCAGCGGCACAGGCAACGCTGGCCGGCTATCTCGATACCGACAACGGCCCCGCCCTCGCGGCGGCGCTGGCGGGTGCAAGTCATCTGGACGAGGCGCCCGAACTGGCTGATTGGCCAAAGGCCGCTGCGGCGCTGCGCAAGCGGCAGACCTCGGTGCATTGCACTATCGATAGCGTGCGCCATGCGCAGGCCGACAGCGCCTACGTCGACTATCGCTGCTACCTGCCCGACCTGTCGGCACTGCTGCCCGTATATCGGCAGCATAGCGTGCCGTTCAACGGGCCACACCCACCGCAGATGGCGAGGGAACTGGCGACGGCATATACGCAGATGATGGCCGTGGCACCGGACCGGGAAAGGATCATCACGGTGTCGTTCAAGCGCGACCATGATGGTGGCCCCTGGCACGTACAGAACCCAACACCGCTGATGAGCGGACTGGCGGATGCGTTCCTGCCGTTCTTCGAGTGGAACGAGCACCTGCCGAATTGAAAAAGGGACGGAGGGGATCAAGTCGTTTGTGGCATAAACGACTTGATCCCCTCCGTCCCTTTTTCAGGGGCGCAGCAGCAGACGCAGGTCCTCGCCCACCTGCCGCTGGTCGACCACGCGCAGCCGTCGCTGCTGGTCCATCGCATCGATTCCAAGGCCGGCCAGCAGCGGGCGACCGCTGTCACCCAGCAGCGTCGGCGCCTGGTACAGCAGCAGCTCATCTACCCAACCACCGCGCAGCAGCGCACCGGCCAGCGTCGCCCCGGCTTCGGTATGCACTTCGTTGATGCCGCGTTCGGCCAGCAGTGCCAGCACCGCGCCCAGATCAAGGCGACCGTGGCGGACAGCGACGCTGGCGAATGCCGCGTCAGCTGCGTCGGGCGGGCTGACCATCGCATCGTGCAGGTACAGCGTCGGCGCTCCACCTTCGCGCACGCGGCTGCATTCCAGCGAGCGCAGGCGCGAATCCAGCACCACGCGCAGCGGTGGCATCACCTCGGTGTCAGACAGGCGTACGGTCAGCATCGGGTCGTCGGCGATCACCGTGTCGGCACCGGTGAGGATCGCGCCGGCACGAGCGCGCCAGTGCTGCACGTCCTCGCGCGCGGCGGGGCCGGTGATCCACTTCGAGCTGCCGTCGGCCATCGCGGTACGGCCATCCAGGCTGGCCGCCAGCTTCACCCGCAGCCACGGACGACCGCGCTCCACGCGCGACAGGAAGCCCTTGTTGAGTTCGCGCGCCTGCGCGGCCATCAAACCCTCGGCGACCTCGATGCCGGCTTCGCGCAGCAGATCGAAACCACCGCCATCGACCTTCGGGAACGGGTCGCGCATCGCGGCAACTACGCGCGACACGCCGGCGTCGATCAGTGCCAGTGCGCACGGCGGTGTGCGTCCGTAATGCGCGCACGGCTCGAGGGTGACGTAGGCGGTGGCACCACGCGCTTCGGCGCCGGCCTCGCGCAGGGCGAACACTTCGGCATGCGGGCCGCCGGCACGCTGGTGCCAACCCTGCCCGACCACGCGCTCGCCATGGGCGATCACGCAGCCGACCATCGGGTTGGGGCGGGTGGTATAGGCGGCACGCTCGGCGAGCCGCAACGCGCTGGCCATGTGCAGGTGGTCAAGGACGGTGAACGATGTGCTCATGCCGCCATGGTAGCGCCGTTGATGCAGATCCACGCCATGCGTGGATGGAGGGCAAAGCACCACACCGCAGCTCAGTAGATCCACGCCGTGCGTGGATGGAGGGCAAAGCGCCAACCAAGGTTGGCACCCACCAGAACCCAGTAGATCCACGCCATGCGTGGATGGCGGCACAGCGCCAACCAAGGTTGGCACCCACTAGAACCCAGTAGATCCACGCCATGCGTGGATGGCGGCACAGCGCCAACCAAGGTTGGCACCCACTAGAACCCAGTAGATCCACGCCGTGCGTGGATGGAGGGCAAAGCGCCAACCAAGGTTGGCACCCACCAGGGCAACGGGCGTCAGCCCTTCTTCTTCTTGGTCAGGGCGATCACATCACCCAGCAGCTGCAGCTGTTCGGTGCTCGACGGCAAATCGCGTTCGAGCTTCTCGATCTCCTCGCGGAAATCGGCCACGTCCTCGAAGCTGCGGTACACCGAGGCGAAACGCACATAGCCGACATGGTCGAGCTTGCGCAGTTCATTCATCACGAACTCGCCGACCTTGATCGAGGGCACTTCGCGTTCGCCGCTGATACGCAGCTGATGCACCACCGCGCGTACCGCCGCTTCGATCTTCTCTTCCGGCACCGCGCGCTTCTGCAGCGCTCGGTCAAAGCCGGCGCGGACCTTGCGGGCATCGAAGGCTTCGCGGGTGCCATCGCTCTTGACGATGGCCGGCAGCTTCAGTTCAACGGTTTCCAAAGTACTGAAGCGTTCGCTGCACGCCTCGCACTCACGCCGACGACGAATCGTCGCGCCGTCTTCGGAGACGCGCGAATCGATGACCCGTGTATCGGCATGCTGGCAGAAGGGGCAATGCATTGAACGCCTGGCTCAGGGAAATACCTGCTGCCACGGTCGTGGCAGCGTCGCAACGGTACCTGAGAAGGGGTTTTGCAGCAAATGCAGGCGGCGATCAGCCTTGTCCGGCAAGGCCCGGAGCGCGACGCAGCCACACCAGATGCGCAGCCGGTACCAGCAACGGCACGCCCAGCACCAGATACCCCAGCACCTGCCAGGGGCTGCCGGCAAACAAGCTGAAAAGCACCACGCCGACCACGGCCAGTGCCGCGATGGCGCCGAGCACCAGCCCGATCCATGGCAGCGCCGGTGAGCGCCGCAGGCCATCGCGCCCCTGCCGCAGGTAGCGGATGCTGAGCCACAGCCAGGCCAGCAACCCGGCAATGCCGGCACTCGCCCACAGGAAGAGCACGGCACCTTCGTCGCCGCGCATCAGTCCATGACGGACCAGAAAGGTGTAGATGCCGAACCCGGCGACGCCACCACCGGCCACCAGCGCGGGCAACCCCAGCAGCAGGCATTGGGCGATGTACAGGCGTTTGTGCAGGCGCTTATCCATGCGTTCGAATCTCTTTGCAGGTCGCTCGCTTCACGCGCGCGGTCGCAGCCACACCAGCATGCCCGCCGGCACCAGCATCGACGGCCCCAACAGCAGCAGATTGAAGCCTTCGGCATGGACCGCGATGCCCCACCACAGCGCCAGCCCAAGCGGCGGCATGGCGGCGAGACCACCGACCAGCAGCATGCGCCACCAGACCGGCCGCACGCGCAGACCGGCACGTCCCTGCATCAGGTAACCCGCGCTGAGCCACAGCCAGGCCAGGCAACCGGCAATTCCGGACAGGCCCCACAGCGGCATCAGCGTCACCGATGCCAGGGTGCCGTGACCAAACTGGCCCAGCCCCATCAACAGCAGCATCGTCGCTGCGGCCCCGCCGCCCACCAGGCTGGGCAGGCCGAAGAGTACAGCCAGCGCTGCATAGAGATACTTGAGGCGGCGCTCATCCATGCGCGGTACTCCGGTGCCCGGGGTCAGAGCCCTTCCCGCAGGGAAGGGATCCGACCCCAGTGCCCGATCAACCGTAGACCGGGTACTTGCGGCACTGCGCGCTGACGGCATCGCGCACGCGGGCGATGACGGCTTCATCGGCCGGCGCGTCGAGCACGTCGGCGATCCAGTTGGCCAGGTCCACGCAGTCCTGTTCCACGTAACCACGGGTGGTCACCGCCGGGGTGCCCAGGCGCAGGCCCGAGGTCACGAACGGCGAACGCGGGTCGTTCGGCACCGAGTTCTTGTTGACGGTGATGTGGGCCTTGCCCAGCGCGGCTTCCGCGTCCTTGCCGGACACGTCCTTGCCGATCATGTCCACCAGCATCAGGTGATTCTCGGTACCGCCGGAGACGATCTTGTAGCCGCGCGCGATCAGGGTGTTGGCCATCGCCTGCGCGTTCTTCACCACCTGCTGCTGGTAGGTCTTGAAGCCCGGCTCCAGCGCTTCCTTGAAGGCCACGGCCTTGCCGGCGATGACGTGCATCAGCGGACCGCCCTGGATGCCCGGGAACACGATCGACTGCAGCTTCTTGACCAGATCCTCGTCGGCGCCCTTGGCGACGATGATGCCGCCGCGCGGGCCGCGCAGGGTCTTGTGGGTGGTCGAGGTGACCACGTGGGCATGTTCCAGCGGACTCGGGTAGACGCCAGCAGCAACCAGACCGGCAACGTGCGCCATGTCGACGAACAGGTAGGCACCGACCTTGTCGGCGATGGCACGGAAGCGCGCCCAGTCGATCACCTGCGAGTAGGCCGAGAAGCCGGCCACGACCATCTTCGGCTTGTGCTCCAGGGCCAGGCGCTCGACTTCGTCGTAATCGATCAGGCCCTGGTCGTTGACGCCGTACTGCACGGCGTTGAACAGCTTGCCCGAGGCGTTCACCTTCGCGCCGTGGGTGAGGTGGCCGCCGTGGGCCAGGCTCATGCCGAGGATGGTGTCACCCGGCTGCAGCAGCGCGAAGTACACGGCCTGGTTGGCCTGCGAGCCGCTGTGCGGCTGCACGTTGGCATAGTCCGCGCCGAACAGCTGCTTGAGGCGGTCGATCGCCAGCTGCTCGGCGATGTCCACGTATTCGCAGCCGCCGTAGTAGCGCTTGCCCGGGTAGCCTTCGGCGTACTTGTTGGTCAGCTGGCTGCCCTGGGCTTCCATCACCGCCGGGCTGGTGTAGTTCTCGCTGGCGATCAGCTCGACATGGTCTTCCTGGCGCTGGGTCTCAGCGGCGATGGCCTTGGCCAGTTCGGGATCGTAGGTTTCGATGCGGACGTCACGCGGGAACATCGGGTACTCCAGCAGGCGGGGAAAGGGGTACGACTCAGCCCTTGATTGTAGCCCCGCCCCGGCCTGCTGGGGCCGAAACGACCGGGGCCGGATTCGACGAACGAATCCGGCCCCGTATGGTTTCGAATGGCGTTGTGGGGTCAGAGCCCTTTCCTGCGGAAAGGGATCCGACCCCGACGCTGCATCAGCGGTTGTTGATGATGTAGTCGGCGATGATGCCGGTGGCCACGGCGACCAGCAGCATGTTGCCGCGGTCATCGCGGATCCAGTGATGGCCGTACGGCGGGCGGCGCAGCTGGTAGCGCGGGTAGTCGTTCACCACGTAGATCGGGCCGCGGTAGTAATCGCGGTAGCGGTGGCCGCGCTGCCAGCCATAGCCATAGCCGGGCCGGTAGCCCGGGCTGTAGACCACGCGCGGCGGCGGCGGTGCCGGGCGGTAGTAGCCATGGTCGTAGCGACGGTCGTGACGGTAATCGCGGCGCGCCTCGCGGCGGTCACGTTCCCAGTCGCGGCGATCGTGGCGCCATTCTCGGCGGTCCTCGCGCCACTCCCGACGATCGCGGTCATGGCGGCGGTGATCGTTGTCGGCAAAGGCCGGGGCGATGGCACCCAGCGCCAATACAGAGGCCACGGCGCCGGCCATGAGTCGATGGAGTTGCATGGGAGACCTCTACTGGGTGGGTGGTGATCCCATCTTGCGCATGCGATCTGAACGGTTTCCGGCTGGAAACGCTTCCCGCTGCGGGACTGTGACCGGGTATTCAGGTCGCGGCCAGCCCCGGGTGCTCCGGCCAGCGCGGGCCGGAACCGGTTCCGGCTATAATTGGGGGTATTCCATTCAGTCTGTGCCCGCTGCCGCAACGGGAAGTTCCCCGTGACGGACCGGGCGCAGGGTCGCGCCTACGGAGACCTCATGTCCTCGCAATACATCTACACCATGAACCGCGTGTCCAAGGTGGTCCCGCCCAAGCGGCAGATCATCAAGGACATCTCGCTGTCCTTCTTCCCGGGCGCGAAGATCGGCCTGCTGGGCCTGAATGGCGCCGGCAAGTCCACCGTGCTGAAGATCATGGCCGGCGTGGACACCGATTTCGAGGGCGAAGCCCGTCCGCAGGCCGGCATCAAGGTCGGCTACCTGGCGCAGGAACCGGAGCTGGACCCGACCAAGACCGTGCGTGAAGCGGTTGAAGAAGGCGTTGGCGAAGTGCTGCAGGCGCAGGCTGCGCTGGACGCTGTCTACGCGGCCTATGCCGAAGAAGGCGCCGATTTCGACGCGCTGGCCAAGGAACAGGAACGCCTGGAAGCGATCCTCGCTGCCGGCGATGCGCACACCTTGGAAAACCAGCTGGACGTGGCCGCCGACGCGCTGCGCCTGCCGCCGTGGGATGCCATCGTCGGCAAGCTGTCCGGTGGTGAAAAGCGCCGCGTGGCGCTGTGCCGCCTGCTGCTGCAGAAGCCGGACATGCTGCTGCTCGATGAACCGACCAACCACCTCGACGCCGAGTCGGTGGAATGGCTGGAACAATTCCTGGCGCGCTACACCGGCACCGTCGTGGCGGTCACCCATGATCGCTACTTCCTGGACAACGCCGCCGAGTGGATCCTGGAACTGGACCGTGGCCGCGGCATTCCGTGGAAGGGCAACTACACCGACTGGCTGACCCAGAAGGATGAGCGCCTGAAGCAGGAAGACAACCAGGAAAAGGCTCGCCAGAAGGCCATCCAGAAGGAACTGGAGTGGTCGCGCCAGAACGCCAAGGGCGGCCGCACCAAGGGCAAGGCCCGTCTGGCCCGCCTGGAAGAGCTGCAGTCGGTCGATTACCAGAAGCGCAACGAGACCAATGAAATCTTCATCCCGCCGGGCGAGCGCCTGGGCCAGGCGGTGATGGAATTCAAGAACGTCTCCAAGAAGTTCGGCGACCGCCTGCTGTTCGACAACCTGAACTTCCTGGTGCCCTCGGGCGCCATCGTCGGCATCATCGGCCCCAACGGTGCCGGTAAGTCGACCCTGTTCAAGATGATCACCGGCCAGGAAAAGCCGGATACCGGCGAGATCGTGGTCGGCCCGACCGTGCAGCTGTCCTATGTCGACCAGAGCCGTGACGCGCTGGAAGGCAACCACAGCGTGTTCCAGGAAATCGCGGGCGGCCTGGACATCCTCAACATCAACGGCATCGAGATCCAGTCGCGCGCCTACATCGGCCGCTTCAACTTCAAGGGCCAGGACCAGCAGAAGATGGTCGGTTCGCTGTCCGGTGGTGAGCGTGGCCGCCTGCACATGGCCAAGACCCTGCTGCAGGGTGGCAACGTGCTGCTGCTCGATGAACCGTCCAACGATCTGGACATCGAAACCCTGCGTGCGCTGGAAGATGCGCTGCTGGAGTTCCCGGGCAACACCTTCGTCATTTCGCATGACCGCTGGTTCCTGGATCGCATCGCGACCCACATCTTGGCGTTCGAAGGCGATTCGCACGTGGAGTTCTTCCAGGGCAACTACCGCGAGTACGAAGAAGACAAGCGCCGCCGCATGGGCGACGACGCCGCGCCGAAGCGCCTGCGCTTCAAGGCGCTGAAGTAAGGAAGGAAGAACGGCCGCGCTCTGCGCGGCCGTTCTGCATTTGGGTAGGTCACGACCGTTGGTCGTGACACCTTATTGTCGTGAGAACCCCCATGTCCCTGTTCGAACGCCTGTTCCAGCTGCAGCAGCACGGCACCACCGTGCGCACCGAACTGCTGGCCGGTGTCACCACCTTCCTGACGATGTCCTACATCGTCTTCGTCAATCCCGAGATTCTCGGCACCACCGGCATGGATGCAGGTGCGGTGTTCGTGGCCACCTGCCTGGCCGCTGCGCTGGGCTCGGTGGTGATGGCACTGGCGGCCAACTTCCCGGTAGGTATGGCGCCGGGCATGGGCTTGAATGCGTTCTTCGCCTTCACCGTGGTCGGTGCTGCCGGCCTGCCCTGGCAGCAGGCGCTGGCGGCGGTGTTCATTTCCGGCCTGGTGTTCCTGGTGCTGTCGCTGACCGGCGTGCGCGCGTGGCTGGTGTCGGGCATTCCGGCGTCATTGCGGTCGGCGATCGTGGCCGGTATCGGCCTGTTCCTGGCGATCATCGCGCTGCAGAAATCCGGCGTGATCATCGGCAACGAGGACACGCTGGTCGCGTTGGGCCCGCTCAATACCGCACCGCCGCTACTGGCACTGGGCGGCTTCCTGCTGATCGCGATCCTGGAAGCGCGGCGTGTGCGCGGCGCGATCCTGATCGGCATCCTGGCGGTGACCACGGCCGGCTGGGCGTTGGGTGATCTGCAGTACCACGGGTTGGTGTCGTTGCCGCCGAGCCTGGCACCGACCTTCCTGCAGCTGGACCTGCCCGGCCTGCTGCACCACAACGGCGGTGCGCCGATTGCGGTGCTGCTGCAGGTGGTGCTGGTGTTCGTGCTGGTGGAAGTGTTCGATGCCACCGGCACGTTGTACGGCGTGGTCGGCCGTGCCGGCCTGCTGAAACTGCCGGGCGCGCAGAAGCGTTTTGGCCGCGCGCTGCTGGCCGACAGCACGGCGATTGTCGCCGGCTCGCTGCTGGGCACCAGCAGCACCACCGCCTTCGCCGAAAGCGCCTCTGGCGTGCAGGTGGGTGGCCGTACCGGTTTGACCGCGCTGGTGGTGGCCGCGTTGTTCCTGGCCGCGCTGCTGTTCTCGCCACTGGCGGCGATGGTGCCCGGCTATGCCACCGCGCCGGCGCTGCTGTTCGTGGCCGGGCTGATGCTGCGTGAACTGGTGGAAGTGGACTGGAGCGACCTGACCGAGTCGGTGCCTGCGGCATTGTGCGCGCTGGCGATGCCGTTCACCTATTCCATCGCCAACGGCCTGGCCTTCGGCTTCATTGCCTATGCCGCGCTGAAGGCCGGCACCGGCCGCTGGCGCGAGGTGCATCCGGCAGTGTGGCTGGTGGCGGTGCTGTTCGTGCTGCGCTACGCGCTGGAGTAAGCCGGAATCCTGCAGTTGCCGGCCAGCGGCCGGCACTACCCGATGCCGCGTGGCCTTCACTCGTACTGGATGGTGAAGGTTGCCTGCCCGTTTGCAATACCGGCACCCACCGTACCGGCCTGGGTCTGCACGTAGCGGGCGCGCAGCGGCAGGCTCAACGTGGAGCTGCCGACCGTCGTCGTGCCGACGTTGATGGTCTGGCCGAAACGCACTTCGCGCTCGCTGCTGCCATCGCGCTGCACCATCTGGATGCCGATGCGCGTAGCGCTGTTGGCAGCGGCGCTGAGCTTGAGCACGCCCGGCATGTTGGAACCATCCTGGTCGGCATCCAGGCGGATACCGACCTTGCTCTGGAACTGCGCAAGGTTGCTGCCCTGGCAGTTCAGGCGGATGTCGAAATCACGGTTGACGGCCTTGGAGCCGACGCCGGTGAAGCTGGTGTTGGGCACGCTGCCGAAATCCACCGGAATGTTGCGGCTGCCGGCCTGTACTTCGCAGGTCGGGCTGACCACGGTGGTGCCCGAGCCCTTGAAGGTCGACGTCAGCACCGGGCGCCCGGCACCATCACCGTCGAAGTAGTACGTGGTGAAGCGGCCGTTCGGTGCGATGGTGCCTGAGCCGGTCTGTGCCGCCGTCTTGATCAGCTGGATGCGGAACTGACCACCGATCAGCGAGATGGTGGCGTTGCCGGCAAAATTGATGGAGTGCGGGTAGTAGGTCTGGATGGCACCGGAGTCGCGGAACAGGCGGATACCCACGCCTGCGACATCGGTTTCATAGACATTGGAGAAGCCGGCAACCGGCCGACGCTGCGCTGCATTGACGTACTCGCCGACGGAACGACCACCTGACCAGTCACAGCGGGCAACGCTGTTCTGCTGATTGATCGCTACGCTGATTTCCTTGATCACACCGCCTACGGCAGTGCTGGGCAGGATCACGATCTGACCCATGTCCATCGTCACGTCCTGAGCGGTAAACCAGCTGGACTGGATGCGACAGGAGGCGCTGGCCTGTTGGGCCAGTAGCACGCCGCCAAGCACGGCCACGGTAGCCAGCGCCTTGCGGCGACGGAAGATAATCATCGGCATGCTGCCTCCAGCGGGATGAAGCCGGTCTTGGACGCATCGGCGCCCGCCGGTACCTGGTAATCAACCGTGCAGCGCTGGTCGGCGCCGGAGCCCCATTCAACCTGCAGGCTGCCTTGGCTCTTCTCGCTGCGCACGTACAGGCGGCCGCCCTGGCTGACCATGCCCACCGGCTGGCCAGTTTCGTCCTTGACCTGCGCGCCGAACGGCAGCGTGCGACCGTCGGCGTTGCGCACCTGGATCAGCAGCGCATTGCCCTTGCGGGTATCGAAGCGCAGGTAGCTGATGGCACCGGCGAACGGAGCGATCGACTGGCTGCTGCTTTCCAGCTCGACATCGTGGGCCATGCCCTGCGGGTCCAGGGTCACGGTGTTGAGGCGATACGGCGACACGTAGGGCACCACGGCATAACCGCGACCATCGATGCGCAGGCCCGGCGCGTTGCTGACCATGGCATCACGTGCACCCGGTGCCTCGACCAGCACCATGGTTTCGCCGCGCTGCGGGGTGAAGGTGACGCCACCCGGATGCATGACCAGGCTGCCGTTGGCACCGAACGATGCCTGGCGGAAGTCACGCGAATGGCCGTAGGTCGCGTTCAAAGCGGTGTAGCGGCTGCGGTACTCGGCATTGCCGACGGCGGTGGTGCCACCGTCGCGGGTATCGGACAGGGCCACGCCGTAGCTGAAGTTGTTGTCCACGCCTGCGGCGCCGGTGATGCCTACACGGCTGCTGTCGTAGCCACCGCGTTCGCGCACACCGACATCGGCACTGAGCGAGACCGGGCGGGTTCCGCGGCCCAGCGGCACGCTCATCGACAACAGGTACTGGGTGTCGGAACGACCCAGCGCACCTTCTTCGGTACGCAGTGCGGAGAAGCCGAAGTTCACCGAGCGCCAGGCGTTGTTGTAGCCCACCTGGTACTGCTTGGCGGTACCGGGGCGATCGTAGAAGTCACGCACCGAGCCGGTCACGTACAGCGCGCCCCAGCGACGGCCGAGCGGCTGGTTCAGGGTCAGCTGGAACTGGCTGCGCTGGCGGCCGCGGGTGCTCGGATCGATGCCACGATCATCGGCGTCGCGTGCGTACAGCGCATCCTGCAGGCTGTAGAAGCCTTCAGTGGAGTAGCGGTAAGCGGCCAGGGTCAGGTTGGTGCCGGTCTCGCCGATCATGTTGCTGTAGCTCAGGCGCACGCTGGCACCGGTGCTGTTGCCGTAATGATCGAACGAGGTACGGGCATGGGTGACATCGGCGGCGAAGGCACCCAGCGGCGTGGACACACCGATACCGTACAACAGCGACAGGTAGCCATCGCTCAACGCGCTGCCACCGTACAGGGTCAGCTGGTTGCCGATGCCGCGCTGATAGGTGCCCTGCATCAGCCATGGCTCATCGCGCAGCTGCTTGTTGCGGACCTGGCCGGCAGTAATCGCATAGCGCGACACACCGGCGCGCAGCATCTGCGGCACCGAACCGAACGGAACCTTGAACTCGCGGCGACGGCCATCGGCCTCGACCACGCTCACTTCCAGGTCGCCGCCGTAACCGGTCGGGTACAGGTCGTCGATCACGAAGTTGCCCGGCGACACCGAGGCCGAATAGATCAGCTGCTGGTTCTGGCGGACTTCGACGCGCGCGTTGGTCTCGGCGATGCCACGCACGATCGGCGCGTAACCGCGCAGCGAATCGGGCAGCATGCGATCGTCGCTGGCCAGGCTGGCACCGCGGTAGCCGATCGAATCGAACAGCTCGCCGCTGGTGTAGGCCTCACCCAGGGTGAGCATGCCGCGCACCTGCGGAATACCGCGCTGCGCATAGGTGGCGATGCTCTGCCAATGACGGCCGTCGCCTTCGTTCCAGGTCAGGTTGGAATCGTGGCGGAACTGCCAGCCGCCCAGGTTCAGGCCTGCGTTGAGGCCCAGGTAGGCGCTGCGGTTGCGGTTGCCACCGTCGGTGCGGCTGTCACTGTCGATCGCATTGAAGCTGTAGCCAACGAAACCGGCATTGATGCCGCGGTCCCACAGCGCGGGATTGACGTAGCCTCGGGCTTCGCGGCGCATGAACGCCTGCGGGATGCTGAGGTCGTAGCGCAGGTTGCCGCTGTCATAGGTACCGTAGGCGTTGGCCATGCGCTGCTGCACCGGCACGCAGGTGCTCTTGTCCAGCGCTGCGGACGGATCCTGCTGGAGCAGGACCGCTTCGCTGTCCACGCCCAGCTCTTCCAGCGTCGCCACATCCAGGCAGGCATCGACACGGCCCTGCGCATCGGCCTTGAACTGCAGGTCGCGGCGGCCCTGCCATGCGCCGTTGACGTAGACGTCGACGCGGTAGTTGCCGGCAACCATCGGGTTGCCATTGGAGAAGGCTGCAAGGTCGACCTGCTTGGCCTGGCCAGACAGGAAGCTGGAATTGAACTGCGCCTGTTCCGGCGCACGCGCCGTTGCCGCACCGCTCTGCGCCATCAGCGCTTGTTCGCCGAGATTGGCCGGTGCAGCCAGTGCCCATCCTGGGCAGGCGACGCCAGCAGCCAACAGGCAAAGCGCCTGATGGATCGACAATGTCAATCTGTTTCCGATCACACTGACATTCCTTCAATTCGCCGCACGGCGGCAGTTGCGGGATGCGCAGGCCAATGGCCCACGCGGCGCTTTCAGCCCCCGGTAGCGGACAGGCGGATCGTGTGTTCGACCCGGCCGCCGTAGTCGTTGATGGTGATGAAGCGGACCTGCTCGATGCCGGCCGGAGCCGCGAAATCGAGGCTCTGCTTCGGTGCAACCATCTTTCCCTGCTCTTCGACCGGTCGTTCGCCGCTGCCGGTCACGGCATGCACTTCAGCCAGGGTCACGTGGAAGGGACTGGGGTTTTCCACCCGCAGGCGATCACCGCTGCGGGTCCAGCGCAGTGCTGCAGGCGCGTCGTTGGCGACGCCCTTCAGGCCCTGCGGCCGGTAAAAAAGTTTGAGGCGCGAACGAAACGCGACCTGCAGGTAGTTCTGTTCGCCGCTGTCGGCGCTTTCCGGCGACGGCGGCACATCCAGCACGTTGAGCCAGAACACCGATTCGTGATCGGTCGGCAGCTGCGCGCCAGAGAAGATCAGGCGCAGCGCCTGGCTGCGACCGGGCTCGACACGGCTGATCGGCGGCGTCAGCACGAACGGTGCATCACTGGTATCAGCGGTCTGGTTGGCGTCGCCACTGTCGACCCACGCCTGCACCAGCGCGGGCGAGTCGCCCACGTTGTCGACCTGCACGGTGACTTCGCGCGATTGCGCCGGGTAGATCACTCGCGTGCCATTGACCACCACGCCGGCCAGAGCGTTCTGGCAGAAGGGCAGCGTGAACGCTGCCAGCAGCAGCGCCCGGGGAAAGATTGCTTTCATCGGAATTACTACGCTCGAGATGTGTGGCCAAGGGCCGCGAAGCACTGGCCGGCGCGTACGCCGGCCAGTGCGGGGTACGGCTACGATCAGTTGTAGATGATCGTGTACTTGACGTTGCTGGTGACTTCACCGGCAGTCGCGGCGGCAGTCGCGTAGTACTCAGCGTAGTAGTTCAGGTTAGCGGTGCCATCGGCAGCAACGGTCACCCACTGCGAGTTGTCCTGGGCCTGGTTGGCGCCCGAGGCCTTGACCGGCAGGAACTGGTTGTTCGAGCCCAGCAGCTGCAGCTGCACGTTGCCGGCAGCATTGGCCGCAGCCTGGTTGTTCAGGCGGCCGCTGTTGAAGTCAACGGTCGAACCCGGCTCGAAGTAGGTAGCGACGTTGCCGGCGCTGCACTTGGTCAGGTTGATCGCGAACGGGGTACGACCGGCGACGGCACCGGCGGCAGCCAGGGTGCTCTTGGAGACCGTCGGCAGGTTGACAGAGAAGTCCTTGCCACCCGGGGTCGAGATGGTGCAGGTCTTGTCGGTGACCTTGCCGTTGAAGGTGATGGTGCCGTCGGCAGCATTGGCGGCCAGCGGAGCGGCAGCCAGCATCAGAACCGCGATGAATTTGATCTTGTGCATTGCTTGTACCTAACCCTACTGAAGAGATGGAAAGTAGAGGAGGAAGCAAGGAGCACTGCCGGGCATCGGACCCTTCCTTGCGTCTCACCTGTCGCCGGATTCGGATGTACCTCCCCCTGAATCCGTGACGCAAGTATATGCATAAATGTGACCCAGTTCTCATAATTTTTTATGAACACAACATCTTGACGCCAATAAATTGACGTGATAGCCAAGAAGTGAAAGGTGCCGGGGAAGCCAAGGCAGGCTTGGCATGCGACGTAAATGGCACTCGATCGTCGAGCGCATTTGCAGGTAAAAACGGCGTTATTTGACGCACATCACCCTTCTCGGGTGATGGCCCTAGCAGAACGAAACACTGCCTATCAATGACTGTTCGCGGTTGTCGCTAACTAGGACACACCGAACCAGAGAACGTGTCATGAAGAGCTCGATCCTGCTGTGCGTGGCCTTGATGTCCGTCAGCGCACTGGCCCAGGCCAGCAGCGGAAGCGTCCGCTTCAGCGGCCGCATCGTCGATCCCGGCTGCACGACGCGCCTGTCCCAGCAGGAGCTGAGCCTGGAAGCGTGCCCGCCGTCGGCCAAGGGCGCCAAGGTGGCGGTGACGGCGCTGGGCGAAGGTGAAACGGCAACGCTGCGCGAAGGTGGCCGCCATGGCCAGCAGCTGGCCGTGGCCGCACGCACGATGCGTGCCGGGGACCTGTCGTTCTCCGAGCGCTATCGCCTGGAAGCCTCCCAGCGCCAACCGCTGCGAGGCGCCTATCTGGTGGTGGTCGACTACCCCTGAGCCGGGTCCGGCAGTTCGAACACCTGCCGCAGGTAGGACAGGTAACCCGGGTCATCGCACATGCTCTTGCCCGGTGAGTCACTGAGCTTGGCCACCGGCTGGCCATTGCAGCGGACCATCTTGATGACGATGTTGAGCGGGGTCGGCCCCAGATCGTTGGTCAGATGGGTACCCACGCCGAATGCCACTTGGCAGCGGCCGCGGAAGTAGTCGTACAGGCGCATCACCTTGGTGATGTCGAGCCCATCGCTGAAGACCAGCACCTTGCTGCGCGCGTCGACGCGGCGCTGCTGGAAGTGGGCCAGCATGCGGTCGCCCCAGTCGAATGGGTCGCCGGAATCATGGCGCACGCCATCAAACAGCTTGCAGAAATACATGTCGAAGTCGCGCAGGAACGCATCCAGCCCGACCACGTCGGACAGCGCGATGCCGAGGTCGCCGCGGTACTCGCGCGCCCATGATTCAAGTGCCGCTACCTGCGAATCGCGCAGGCGCGGGCCCAGCGCCTGGAATGCCTGCAGGTATTCGTGGGCCATGGTGCCGTGCGGAGTCATGCCGTACAGGCGGGCGAAGTGCACGTTGCTGGTGCCGACCAACTGCGGGCCCAGCGCGTCGCGCAGCAGCGGCAGCAGGCGTGCATGCCAGTCGCGCGAATAGCGGCGGCGGCTGCCGTAGTCGGCGATGCGGCACTGTTCGAAGCCGGGGGTATCGCGCAGCAGCGCGGCCTTGGCCTGCAGGCGGCGTTCGCCTTCGGCGAAATCCGCCGTGGTGGTGTTGCGGAACCAGACTTCGTTGATGATCGCCAGCAGCGGCACTTCGAACAGGATGGTGTGCAGCCATGGACCGGTGATGTCCAGTTCGATCTCACCGGGCACGGTCTGCGACGCACGCAGCTGGATGTACTTGCGATCCAGGTGGAACAGGCCGAGGAAGTCGGCGAAATCCGGCTTCACGAAGCGCAGGCCACGCATGTAATCCAGCTCTTCATTGCTGAAGCGCAGGCTGCACAGGTGGTCGATCTCCTCATCGATCTGGTCGATGAAGCGGGCCAGTTCGATACCAGGGGTGCGGCATTTGAAACGGTATTGAACCTGCGCGCCGGGGTGCTGGTGCAGCACCGCCTGCATCATGGTGAACTTGTACAGGTCGGTGTCGAGCAGGGACTGGATGATAGGCATGGCTGGAATTATGCGCCTGTAGGGGTGAACCGGGGTCCGCGGGGAGGTGGCGCCCTCACCCACGGTGCGGCTCTGCAGTAGATCCACGCCATGCGTGGATGATCCTGTGGCAGCGGGTTACAGCGACCTGCGCAGCAGTCTCGGCACCTGCACCAGGGCGTGGGCCCAGATCGCGCCCCACACTGCCACCCGCACCGGCAACGACCGCTGCGACGCTTCGAACTTGCTGAAGTAGCGCCACAGCCCGCGATGCTTGTGCCATTCCACGAAGAACGGGCGCGAACGGCTGGACACCCCGCGCACGTGGGTCACCTTCAGGTCGTTGGCGATGGCGACCACGCCACCTGCCTCACGCACGCGGCGGCACAGGTCCAGGTCTTCGGCATGCAGCCGGTAACCGGCATCCCAGCCGCCGATGCGATCAAACAAGGCGCGCGGCATCAGCAGCAGCGCACCGGACAATGCCGGAACCTGCTGCAACGGCTGCGCCGGGTCACGGGCAATGGCCAACCGCGCGCCGCGACCGGGCGAGCGCAGCATGGCAAGGAAGTCCGGATCACGACGCCGTACCGCGTCATCGGCCTGGCCGTGCTCGTCCACCTGCTCCACGCCCAGCAGACTGTCGCCCACCGCAACAGCGCGGTCACGCAGTGCGGCGAGGGTATCGATTTCGACCATCAGGTCGGGATTGATGAAGGCCAGCCACGGGCTGCGTGAATCGGCAACGCCCTGGTTGTTGGCTGCGGCGAAACCGGGGTTGTCCGGGTTGGCGATGAAACGCACGCGCGGATCGTGGCTGGCGTGGCGCTGTATGACTTCCAGGGTGTCATCCAGCGAACCGTTGTCGATCACCCGGATCTCGGCCACGTCCTGCGCCTGGCGCAGTCGCGACAGGCAGGCATCGATGGTGCTGCCGCTCTGGTAGGTGACGACGATGGCGGCAATGGCGGAATTCAAACAGGCGGCTCCAGCGGTGATGGCGGCACGAACAGGTCGCCCTGCCCGCGCGGCATTATCGCCTGCTGCAGGTTGTGCTGCAGGTCCTGGCGCAACGTGTGCAGCGGATCATGCATCAGGAAGTCAGCCAGCCGCGGTACCCAGCCCGGCCAGCGCGCGGCCAGTGCCTCCAGATCGCCGTCGCGGCTGGGCGCTTCACTGGCACGGCTGACGAAGGCGTTTTCGCACAACACGTTGCGCCAGCCGAGGCCGGCCATGCGCAGGCTCAGATCGACCAGCGCCGCGTTCCAGCCCAGGTAGCTTTCTGCATCCAGGCCACCGGCGCGCCGCCGCGCATTGGCGCGCACCAGCACCGCATGAGTGACTGCCGAGGGGAGTTCAGGATGCAGGGTCGGCAGCGCCGCGCAGACGTGGGCCAGCAGCGCCGGGTCGCTCGGCTCGGTGTTGAGCTCGCCCAACCGTGGCCACGCAGCGGTTTCGCCCACATTGCACCACGGCGTGGCAGTGGCGATGGCGGCGTCACGAGCGAACGTGGCCTGCAACTGCTGCAGCCATCCCGGTGCAGGCACGCTGTCCGGGGCCAGCACCGCGACGTCCAGGCCATCGCAGGCACGCAGCATTTCGTCCAGATGGGCGACCTCGCCGAGGGGTCTGGCGCGGCGGGTGTATTCGGCCTGCAGCGGGGTATGTGCCAGCCAGTGTTCGACCACCGCCTGTGCACGTGGCCCGGCCTGCGCGTCATCGCCCAGCCAGATCGATGTCCCCGCTGCGGTACCGGCATCGAGCGCGGCCAGGCAGCGGTCAAGTACCGCGTCGTCCACGCCCAGCGGCAACAACACGATCGCCCCCATCCCGCCTCCGTGGTTGTCGGTGGCCACAGCGTAGCATCGGGTGGGTGTCGGCCGGGTTGCACCCGGCACCGGCAGAGGCTTCAAGCCAGGGTCGAAGCAACAGCCGAAGCGGGTTTCCTGAGGGATGGCGGGGTGGGTCCGGTTGCGGGGGACGCCGTAAACCCATCCCTGGGGGCTTGGCCGCGGCATCCATGCCGCGGACACCCCCGCAACCGGACCCACCCCGCCTTCGACAGTTTTCCGCGATCTGTTGGAATGGTTCTTGGGGTCAGATCCGTTTTCGCAGGAAAATGGATCTGACCCCATTGCTGTATTTCGATATCTGAAAGATGTGTCGACCAAGGTCGACACCTACCAACAGCAGCAGGAAACTGTCGAAGGTGGGGCACTGTGGGTTTGCGGGGTGTGAGCCGCATGGATGCGGCGACCAAGCCTACATGGACGTATTTACGGCGTCCCCGCAAACCCACAGTGCCCCGCCCTCCCCCAGTAAACCCGCTGTTGCTGTTGCTGTTACTGTTGCTTCGGCTTCGGCGGGTGCCGGGCGCAGCCCGGCCGAACCCCTTACTTCTTTGAGCCCGGCTGGTTCAGCGGCTCCATCGCGCGGAAGCGCTGGCTGTATTCGTCGGTCAGGGTGCGTGCTTCCTGGCCGTTGCGGACGATGGTCGGAGTCAGCAGCACGATCACTTCCGAACGACGGCTGGTGCGGCTCTTCTGGCCGAACAGCGCACCCAGCACCGGAATCCGGCTGAGGCCGGGAATGCCGCTGCTGCCATCAGTGGCCGAATCGGTGATCAGGCCGGCCAGCATGATGGTGTCCCCGCTCTGCACCGCTGCCTCGGTGGCCAGCTTCTTGGTGGAGATGCGCGGATTGCAGTTGCGTTCCTGCGGATTGCAGTTCTCCGGTACGTCGGAGGCGCTGCTGATCTCCTGCACGATGTCCAGGAACACCGTGCCGTCGCGGGTTACGCGCGGGCGCACCTTCAGGATCACGCCGGTGTCGATGTACTGCACCGAGCTGTAGCTGCTGGTGCCGATGCCGGTGTTGACCGTGGTGGTGTTGATCGGCACCTTGTCGCCCACGTTGAGCGTGGCTTCGGCGTTGTTGCGCACGAACACCGAGGGCGTCTGCAGCAGGCGCACGTCGGTGACCTTGTCCAGTGCGCTGACCACGGCCGCACCGTTGTGCCCGGTAAATGCCCAACCGGCGCCATCGGTGCCGGTCACCGCACCGGCGAAGGTGTTCCAGGAGCCGCCAGCCGCCGCCGGCAGGGACAGCCCAGCCAACGCTCCGGTCAGCGCGCGCCCTGCTACGGCGTTGTCGAAGTACCAGTTCACGCCGTACTTCAGGTCGCCGGTCAGCCCGACTTCGGCCACCTGCGCCTCGATGTGCACCTGCAACGGCATCACATCCAGCTTTTCGATCACCTCGCGGATCGAGCGCCACGCCTGCGGCGTCGAACGCACCAGCAGCGTATTGGTTTCCTCCACCGCCGACACGCCGACACGATCGCCTTCCACTTCCAGGCTGATGCTGACGTTGCCCGACTGGCGCTGCGGCAGGTTCAGGCTGCCGGCGCTGCTGCCACTACCGCTGCTGCTGCCGCCGACCTGGTTGTTGAAGCTGCTGCCGTTGTTGGCGTCCATGCCGCGCTCGCCATCGCTGCCCAGCTGCGACGGAATGGCGCCTGGTGCCAGCGATGCCGAGCCGGCGCCGCTACGGTTGCCGCTGCTGGCAAAGGCTTCGCTGAGGCGTTCGGCCAGATCGCGGGCCTTGATGTAACGCAGTTCATGCGAGAACAGGCGCGCGCTGCCACCGGCGGTATCGATGCGGTCCAGCCACTGCTGGATCTGGTCCAGGTAGCGCACCTGCGGGGTGATCACCAGCACGGCGTTGGCGTTTTCCAGCGGCAGGAAACGGAACATGCCGGCGCTGGGCGTCTTGCTCTCTTCGCCGAACACCTTCTCCAGATCGGCCGCGACCTGCTCGGCCTTGCCGGACTGGATCGGGAAGACGCCCACCGACATCCCCGAGAGCCAGTCGACGTCGAAGATTTCGACGGTATGCAGGTAGTTCTCGAGTTCGGCACGGGTACCGCCCAGGGTGATCACGTTGCGGCCGCTGTCGACGTTGACGATGGCATTGGGCCGCGCATAGGGCTCCAGCACCTTCTTCATCTCGGTGGCGGAGATGAACTGCAGCGGCACCACGCGCACTTCAAAGCCGCGTGCGCTGGAGGCGGGCGCGGTGCTCGGCGCCACGGTGCCGGCCAGTGCCTGGTCGGCGGCGACGATGTTGTAACGGCCACCGCTGTAGACCATGCGGGCGTTGTTCCAGCCCAGCACCATCTCCAGCAGGTTCAGTGCCTGTGCCGGCGATACCGGCTTGGGCGTGGCCAGGGTCACCGTGCCTTGCACCCCCGGGGCGATCACGTAGTTCTGGCCGAGCATGTCACCGAGGATGGCCTTGACCACCGCGTGTACCGACTCGCCCTCGAAGTTGAAGGTGGCTTCGCCGGAGCTGGCCGCATGCAACGCGGGCGACGGCTTGCGCGCGGCCTCGCGGTTGATCATGGTGCCGGTGCCACGGCGGATCACCGCCTGCGGCGTCCCCTGGGCTTGATCGGCCGCTTCGGTCTGCGCATCGGTGGCGGCCTGACCGGCGCTGGCCGATGGCTGCAGGTTGCCGTTGCGTTGCACATGCGGGGCGGACACGGTGCTGCAGCCGACCAGCAGTGTCAGGGCAAGGGACCAGGGAAGAAAACGCAGATTCATGCATTCACTCTATCGGTTGGTGCCATCGCCCGGGGGCGGCGACGGTTGTTGCTGCTGTTGCTGCAGCTGACGGCGGCGGGCCTGGATGCGTTCGCGGATGGCCTGCATCTGCGCTTCGCTGGGACCGTTGGTGTTGGCAGGTGGCGCGGCGGCCGCGGCCGGTGCAGGTGACGCGGGAGCCACGTTGCCATCGGTGGCACGTGGGTTGGGCTGGGTCTGGCTGGGCGCCGGCTGTGGCGGCGGCGGCGGAACCACCGCGCCGGGCACAGGCGGTGCGCCATTGGCCCCGCGCAGGACCGTCGGCGCTTCACCGCCCTGGCCATTGAACACGGCCAGTTCCAGCACCTGGCTGCCACTGGAGCCGATCACCGTGGCCTGGCGCGGTTCCAATGCGACCAGTTGCCAGCCATCGACGGCATCACCATTGAGGCGCAGGCGCAGCGAGCGGCCCTGCTCGGTGGTGAAGGTGGCCATGCTGAAATCACGGGTGAGCAGCACGCCGGTCAGGCGCAGCGCGGGACTGGCGGCGGCTTCGCTGCCCCCCAGCAGATACGGGCGCGGCTTGCGGTCTTCGGCGAACAGGGGCCGTTCGCTGATCACGCTGTAGCTGTCTGCGCCGGCCATGCGTTCGGGCGCCAGCACAGGCAACGCCGGCAGCGCGGCCTGGGCGTCGCCCTCTGCGCTGACCGTTGGCAGCTGGCTGCCCAGGCCGAAGCCGGTGGCCAGCCAGGTCGCAGCGGCCCATCCGGCCAGCGCCAGCAACAGCCCGGTGCGCAGGTTGATCTGTTCAAGCTTCATCGGCCACCTCCTGCGCATCGGCAGCAGGCTGCTCCGCCGGTGCCGGCACAGGTGCCGGCGGCGACACCACCGGCGCCGCTGCAGGTGGCGTGGCCACGGGCGCTTCCGAGGGATCGGCAGCCGCACCTGGCAACAGGTAGCCGGCCAGCTCGAAGGACACATCGAGACCGAGGCCGGATTCGTTCGGCGATTGCTGGAAGCGCTGTGCGATCAGGTTGAGGTTGTCCACGAACAGGCGCGGGCTGCCGGTCTCAAGGCTATGCAGCACGGTGGCCAGTTCGGCCACGCCACAGCGCAGGCGCACCTGCATGGCCACGCGGACGAAGGCGGCATCGCGACGGTTATCGCTCAATGGCGTGCGGTTGCTGATGGTGCAGCTGCGGTTGCCCGGGCTGGCCATCGCCACCGCATCCTGCAGGCGTGCGCCGAGCGCGGCCGCAGCGGCCTCGGCGGTGGCTTCCTGCAGGAACCCCGGGCGCTGCTGCAGGGCGTCGCGGGTCGCGCGCAGCCGCTGTTCGATCTGCGGCTGCTGCTGCAGCTGCGCCTGTACGCGCTGCTGGCGTTCGCGCAGGGCAGCGGCATCGGCGTCGATCGCGAGCAATGGCTGGGTGAACCACGGGTGCACCAGCAGCAGGTAGGCCAGGCCCAGCACTGCCAACAGCAGTGCCAGTGCCAGCCAGCGGTCACGGCGTGCGCTTGGCATCGGCATGGGCCGCCTCCGTGGTTTCAGTCGCGGCGGCTGCGGGCGCAGGTGCGGCCGAAGGCAATGGCTGCAGCTCGGCGGTCAGGGTGAAGCGGTCGCGGCCACTGGCGGCACCATCGGCCTGCAGCACGCCGGTGAGGTTGACCTTGCGCCATTGCGGCGCGTCCTGCAGCAGCGGAACCAGCTGCGATGCTTCGCTGCTGAGGCCGATCAGCTGCAGGCTGTTGTTCTCGATCGCCAATTTTTCCAGATAGGTGCCATCGGGCAGGCGCCGGGTCAGCTCATTCCACACTTCGACGGTACTGGCGCGCTGGTTGCGTTGTGTTTCCAGGAACGCCGCTCCATCCAGCAGCGCCTGCAGCTGGCTGCGTTCGCTGGCGACGCCACGCGCGCTGCGGGCGCTGCGCTCGACGTCTTCGCGCAGCGCATCGACAGCAGCGCGGCGGTTGTCCAGCAGCTGCATCGCCGCCAGCACCAGCATCACCAGCGCCGCTGCGGCAAGCAGCAGGTTCCAGCGCCGCATCGGGTCCGGCCGCTGTTGACGCTGCGCGGGCGGCAGCAGGTTGACCTGCAGCGCGCGGCCCTGTGCATCTATCGCATCGACACCGGCCAACACATCTGCCCAGTCGCCGATCTGCGCGCGCCAGTCATCGAGCTGACGCAGCGGCCAGGCCACCAGTTCCACCTGCAGCAGGCCTTCGCCGGCACTGCCCAGTTCACGGATGTCATAGCTGACCTGGCTGGCTTCGAACGGTGTCTGCCGGTCGATCTCGTAGCCGACCACCGCACGCAGGCGGTCACCGGCCGCGGCGGGCAGACGCAGCGTGCGCCGCAGGACCTGCCCGGCGGGCAGCAGCCACACCCGTGGCAGGCTACGCAGGCGCGGCTCCAGCACGCGGTCCAGGTCCGCCGGTTGCAGCGGCCACGGAAGACGGGCCACGGGCTCGAGGCCGTCACCGGTTTCGCGCCAGACCTGCAGTTGCCCGTCTTCGCACTGCAGCAGCAGGCGGGTCTGCGACCAGCCCAGCGCCCATTGCCAGCGCATCGGCACCCAGGCCAGCAACGACTGCCGCCACCAGCGCAGGAAACGGCCGGCACCGGGGCCGATCTGGCCCTGCACCTGCCGCAGACTGTCCTGCCAAGCCGTCATCTTGCTGCCATTCCCTGCTCCCAGCGAAGCACTGTGTAGGTCCGGCCGGGCACCCCGCCCGATCCGTTGCGCACCACCGCCTGCAGCACCGACAGGCGTCCGCTGCCGTCAGTGGCGCGGGACTCGATACTATAGGTGCCACTGCTGCTGGCAAGCGCCGATGCACCCGCAGCGTTATCTCCGTCACGCTCCTGCTGGGCGCGTTGCGCCAGCAGTTGTTCCGCATCCAGGCCCATTGCCGTCAACACCGGGCCACTGGCGAAGCGTGGATCCGGGCGCGCCTGCCGGCTGTAGAGCGTCAGGTGCGGCAGCATCGCGGCATACAGCGACCCGCGCATTCCCAGCACCCGCTGCAGTTCGCCCAGGGTTTCAAAGCGCTTGTTGCGCGGGCCATAGGGCAGGCCTGCGGCGGCGTACTCGGGCGCCTCGGCACCGCCACCGGGCTGCAGCAGGCTGTCTTCGTCGCGCCAGTCGATGATCGCGCCGGCCAACTGCCTGGCGGTTTCAGCCGGCTCGCCCAGTGCCTGCATGAATGCGGACAGCAGTGCCGCATCCGCCAAGTTGAGGTTGATCTTGCCGTTCTCGTCCAGCACTCGGATCTCGATGCGTGCGTCGTCGAACTGCCAGCGATAGGCGCGGCCGTCGGCCTGCCACGGCGGACGCTGCGGGTCTGGCTGCAGCCGCAGCAGCGCGTATTCCAGGCCCGCGCGGGCGCGCTCCTGGCCGCGTGCATCATCACCGAGCACCCGCTGCTGCAGGTGTTCGACCCGTGCGCTGAGCGCAAAGGCGCCGACCAGCGCGGTCATCAGCGCGATCAGCCACAGCACCAGTACCAGCGCGGCACCGCGTGGACGCTTCATCGCGCACCTCCACTGCCGCCGGCGCGCAGTGCCACCACCAGCGGCGGCCACGGCGTGCCCCTGCTTGGCACGATCTGCACTTCCACCAACAACGGCAGGCGCCGGGTGTCATCCCAGCGGGGCAACCATTCGGTCATCTGCCCGTTGCTGGCGTCGACACCGCGATAGCGCAGCCGTACGTCCTTCAAGTCCTCCGCCAGCACTTCGGGCGGGCGCGGCGGGTTCTCTTCGATGCGCTCGCCTTCCTGCAGCAGCACCAGCTCCAGCAGCAAGCGGCGGTGGCCGGCTGCGCCATCCACCTGCAGCGCATGCAGGTACGGGCCGCCGCGACCGAGATAGCCCGGAAGGTCGGCTACGAACTGCATGCCCCGATCGTCGCCCTGGAAGAACACCGGTTCGCGGGTGGGATCGGGGACTTCCAACGGGCTGCGCAGGGCACTGGCGAGCTGGCGTCGCAGCAGAGCCTGCACTGCGCGCATGCGTTCGCTCTGCGCGGCGATCTGCTCACCGCGCTGGCTGATCGCCATCGCCGAGCGCACGCTGGCGAACGCCAACGCCAGGCCGCCGGCCAGCAGCACCGTGGCCAGCATGACTTCGATCAGGGTGAAGCCCCGCGCGCGGCGCCTCATCGCGCATTCTCCAGCGCAGGCGGCAACAGACGCAGGCTACGCCAGCGCAACTGCTCGCGCTCGCTGTCGCCCCAGCGCACCTGCAGCTGCAGTTCCGCCAGCCACGGTGCGCCCGGCGACTGCGCAGCGGGCAGCGCACCACTGCGCGGCTCGGCCCAGGGCTGCACCTGCAGCTGCCAGTGATATCGCCCCTGCCCCCACTCGCCCTGTTGGCTGCCGGCCTGCAGTGGCGTTTCCACGCCAGCGGCAGCCAGCAACGACTGCGCGTGCAGCACAGCGCGCGTGCGCAGCTCGGCATCACGCACCTGGCGCGCGCCACCGGACAGGCTGCCGAGCAACAGCGTCAGTGCCAACCCAAGCAGTGCGAAGGCAACGATCACTTCAAGCAGGGTGAATCCACGGGCGCGCGACCTCATTGCGCCCGCCATGGTCCGGAACGGACTTCACCGGTCAACCAGCCCACATCGATTCGCCACTCGGCGCTCTCCAGCTGCAAGCGGATGCGGCCGCCGCTGGAGCCACCGTCGGGATGGAATTCGATCACGCCCTGACCGGGTGCGGTGGCCAGCTGCGCGGCACCTTCGAACTGCACTTTCAGCTTGGCCGGCACTTCACCGTGGCGCTGGCTGGCGCCCTGCCAGCGATGCTGTGCCGGTTCGATCACGAAGCGCTGCGGCTCACCGCGGGCAATCGCCTGCGCGCGCACCATGCGCAGCTGGTTGGCGATGTCCTTGCCGGCACTGCGCAGCTGCATGCCGGCAAAGCCGCGCGACATGCCAGCGGCGGTGATCAGGCCGATGGCCGCGATCAACGCGATCACCAGCAGCATTTCCAGCAGCGACAGGCCCGCTGCGCGCCTGCCGTGCAGGCGCGGGCGGGACACCCGGCGCGGCAGGAAAAGCAGCATGCGTGCTTACGGCTGGTAGCGGATGTCAGCGTCGACGCTGCTGCCGCCGGCCTTGCCATCCTTGCCCAGGCTGATCAGCTCATACGCCTGGCCTTCGCCCGGTGCGCGGTACTCCAGCGCGTGGCCCCACGGGTCGTTGAGGTCGGCGGGCTTGGCATACGGGCCCAGCCAGCCACCGACGCCGGCCGGCGCGGTCACCAGGTCGTTGAGCGAGGCAGGCAGCTTGCCGGTGTCGATCTGGTAGTTGTCGACCTTGGAGGCAACGGTCTGCACCTGCGCCTTGGCGATGTTGGCCTTGCCGCGATCGGCGCCGCCGAGCACGCGGCTGGCGACCAGGGTCAGCACCGCGCCGATCAGCACGATGACGATGATGATCTCCAGCAGGCTCATGCCCGACTGGTGGCGTGCGGCGGTGAAGGAAAGGCGGATCGGTCGACGGGAAGCAATCATGGTCGGTCCTTTCAGGTACGGGATGTCGGGGTTGCGAAGGAGGCCATCGTCAGCCGATGGCGTTGGTGAGGTCGTACAACGGCACCAGCACGGCCACGATCACCGCACCGACCACCGAGGCCAGCACCAGGGTGATCGCCGGCACCATCGCCGCCAGCAGGCGGTCGATGCGGCGGGCACTGTCCTGTTCGAAAGTATCAGCAGCTTTCAGCAGCATGGTATCGAGCGCGCCGGACTCCTCACCGACCTGGATCATCTGCAGGGCCAGCCGGGGAAAGCGCTTGCCACGCGACAGCGCCAGCGACAGGCCGGTGCCGTTCTTGACCTCGTCGGCCGCGGTTTCCAGATCGGCCGCCAGCGCGCGGTTGCCGAGTACGTTGCGGGCGATGCCCAGCGCCGCCAGCAGCGGCACGCCGTTGCGCAGCAATGTCCCCAGGGTGCGCGCCAGCCGCGCGGTTTCCAGTTCGCCCAGCAGGCGGCCGATGCCGCGGCGCTGCAGCAGCCAGCCATCCAGCGCCAGCCGGAACGCGGGCTGCCGCGCCTTGCGTTCGAACAACAGCAGCAGCACGCCCGGCACCACCAGCAGCAGCACCCACCAGTCGCGTACGAACAGGCCCAGCTGCAGCACCAGGTTGGTGAACCACGGCAACGCCACGTCCAGGCTTTCGTACATCTGTGCGAACTGCGGCACCACATAGCCCAGCAGGAACAGCAGCGCGCCGCCCACCACCACCAGCAGGATCGCCGGGTACACCAGCGCGTTGATCACCTTGCCCTGCAGCGCACGGCTGCGCTCGAGGTAATCGGCCAGGCGTTGCAGGGTGTCGTGCAGGCTGCCACCGGCTTCACCGGCGCGCACCATGTTCACGTACAGGCGCGAGAACAGGCCGTGCTGGCGTTCCAGCGCGGTCGACAGCGGCGCGCCACCGCGCACCACGTCGCGGATGTCGGTGATCGCACGGCGCGAGCGCTCGTCTTCGGGCAGGCTGAGCAGGATCGACAGCGCGCGGTCCAGCGGCTGCCCGGCACCGAGCAGCGTCGCCAGCTGCTGGGTGAACTGCAGCAGTGCCGCACCCTGCAGCGGACGCTGGCGGAACAGGCCGCGCAGGCTGCTGCCGCCAACCGCACCACCGTCGGCCAGCTGCGTTTCCATCGGCAGATGGCCCTGGTCCTGCAGGCGAGCGACCAGCTCGGCCTCGCTGGCCGCTTCCATCTGCCCGTCGAAGATCTCGCCGTGCGTATTGAGCGCCTTGTAGCGATAGTTCGGCATGTCAGCCCCTGCGTCCTGCGCGCATCAGCCTTCCTCGGTCACGCGCAGGACTTCCTCAAGGGTCGTCTGCCCGCTGAGGGCCTTGCTCAGGCCGTCCTCGTACATGGTGCGCATGCCGGCTTCACGGGCGATGCGTTCGATTTCCCCCATGCCATCGCGACGCATCACCGCACGCCGCAGCGCGTCGTTCATCACCAGGAATTCCATGATGGTGGTGCGCCCCAGGTAGCCGGTCGGCGCCAGCGCCGACGGCTTCGGCCGATACAGGTGGATCGTTCCCTGCGGCTGCAGGCGACGCAGGTCGAAGCGCTCGATTTCTTCCGGCGAGGCTTCGTAGCGCTCGGCGTGGGTCGGCTCCAGCCGGCGCACCAGGCGCTGGGCGAGGATGCCGTTGATGGTGGAGGTGAGCAGATAGTCTTCCACGCCCATATCCAGCAGGCGGGTGATGCCGCCAGCCGCATTGTTGGTATGCAGCGTGGACAGCACCAGATGGCCGGTCAACGCCGACTGGATCGCGATGCGCGCGGTTTCCAGGTCGCGCATTTCGCCGATCATGATGATGTCCGGATCCTGGCGCACGATGCTGCGCAGCGCATTGGCGAAATCCAGCCCGATCTGCGGCTTGGCCTGGATCTGGTTGATGCCCTCGATCTGGTACTCGACCGGATCTTCAACGGTGATGATCTTGACGTCGGCGGTGTTGAGCTGGCTCAGCGCGGTGTACAGCGTGGTGGTCTTGCCCGAACCGGTGGGGCCGGTCACCAGCAGGATGCCGTGCGGCTGTTCAAGCACCTTGCGGAACTGCGGCAGGAAGGCATCGGTGAAGCCCAACCGGTGGAAGTCGAACACCACCGTCTCGCGATCGAGCAGGCGCATCACCACGCTTTCGCCGTGCGCGGTGGGCACCGTGCTGACACGCAGGTCCAGTTCCTTGCCCTGCACGCGCAGCATGATGCGGCCGTCCTGCGGCAGGCGGCGCTCGGCGATGTTGAGCCGGGCCATGATCTTGATGCGGCTGATCACCGCGGCGGTCAGGTTGGCCGGCGGGCTCTCGCCTTCGACCAGCACGCCATCGACGCGGTAACGCACTTTGAGCCGGTTCTCGAAAGGCTCGACGTGGATGTCCGATGCGCGCAGTTCGACCGCGCGCTGGATCACCAGGTTGACCAGGCGGATCACCGGCGCTTCCGAGGCGAGATCGCGCAGGTGCTCGATATCGTCCACTGCACCGCCTTCGCCATCGGCGGTTTCCACGATCGCCCCCATCGCGCTGCGGCCCTGGCCGAACCAGCGCTCGACCAGGTCATCGATCTCCGCGCGCATGCCCAGCAGCGGCCTGACCGGCACACCCAGTGCCAGCTGCACGGCCTGCTGCGGGTACGGATCGTGGGCGTCGGCCAGCCACAGCTGCACGCCGTGTTCATCCAGCGCCAGCGGGCATACGTGGAACTGCTTGAGGAAGCGCAGCGACAGCGGCAGGCCTTCGGCCAGTGCCTGCGGCGGCGACTCAGGCAGCTGCCGTCCTTCCAGCAGCGGCAGGCCCAGCACATCGGCGCTGGCCTGCGCCTGGTCACGTTCGGACACCAGCCCAAGCCGGACCAGCAGGCCGAGCAGGCTGCCACCGGCCTCGGCATGCAGCGGCCGCGCACGCGCCAGATCTCCTTCCTTGAGCCGACCACGTGCCAGCAGCGCATCGAGGATGCGGCCTTCAGTATCGTCGATGGCGGTGGCAGCGAGCGCGTTCACGTGACTCTCCTGTGGATCGTCCCGACTTTAGCAGTTAAGCCGTGGTTTCCACCCTCTCCGATTCTTCTTTCGTAAAAAGACGAGGCCCGTCACACAGGTGACGGGCCTCGCTTATTCATTTACGACAGTCGTTGATTACTGGGTCGCCAGGATGCTCACCCCGCTGTAAGCGGCCTCACCTACCACCTTGATGTAGTAGGTACCGGCCACCGGCTTGGCTACGCGCACGGTTTCGGTATTGCCCGGGCGGGTCGACTTGGCATCGTTGTCGGTCGCGGTGGGCACGCGGCCCTGCGCCAGATACACCGACACGTTGCCGCTGCCGCCGTAGGTCAGCACGCTCAGCGTCTTGCCGGCCGCCGCTTCGAAGGTGTAGACGGTTTCGCTGGCGGCCGCACCGGTCAGCCCACCCACGGTCACCTTGTTGGTCAGCGGAATGCCTTCCGGCTCGCAGTTCTCGGTGCACGGCTCCTTCAGCGCGGCATCCAGCGCGGCCTTGGCATCGAGGATGCCGGTGCCGATCGGGGTGGCCGCCGGGATGGTCACCGGGAACTTGCGCGCGCTCTGCTTCAGCAGCGCTTCCAGTGCGGCCGGGGCCAACGGCTCCTTGCCCTTGGCGATCAACGCGCTCTGCACCATGGCGGCCACGGCGGCAACATGCGGCGAGGACATCGACGTGCCGCCCTTGCCCATGTAGATCCACTGGCCGCCGGTCGGGCCCTGCGTTGCGTCGGTGCCGATCTGCCAGATGTAGCCGTTCGGATTGCCATCCACACTGCCGCCACCGCCCGGCGCTGCCAGGTCGACCACCGTGCCGTAGTTGGAGTAGTAGGTGATGCCACCGGTCACGCGCGTCGCACCCACGGCAACGACATTCGCACAGCTGGACGGACGGTACTTGGAGGCGTTGTCGGTTTCGTTGCCGGCGGCCACGACCACCAGGGTACCGCGCGAGACCGCACCGTTGATGGCATCCTGGTACGCGGCATCACAGGCACCGCCGCCGCCCAGGCTCATGTTGATGATCTCGGCCGGATTGGCATTGGCCGGAACGCCCTGCACGGTACCGCCGGAGGCCCAGATGATGGCGTCGCTGATGTCGGCCAGGGTGCCGCCGCACTTGCCGAGCACGCGTACCGGCAGGACCTTGGCCTTGTAGGCCAGGCCGGCTACGGCCGAGCCGTTGTTGGCCACTTCGGCGATGGTACCGGCTACGTGCGTGCCGTGCCAGGAGCTGTCGTCGGGCAGCGAGCCGGTGTAGCACTCATTGGCCGTTTCCACCCAGTCACCGTAGTCGGTGGCGCCGGGCGCGCGGCCGTCGTTCGGGCGGCGCGAGGTTTCCTTGTCACTGATGAAATCGTAGCCTTCCAGCAGGTTGCTGCCGAAGTCGGGCACGTTGGGGATGATGCCGGTATCGAGCACGGCCACCACCACGCCTTCGCCCTGCGATACGTCCCATGCCGGCTGCGCGTTCACGCCACCGGTGGCGTTGTGGAAATTCCACTGCAGGCGCTGGTAGTCCGGATCGTTGGGCACCAGCGACGGCTGCGCGTCGGAGGCACGCAGTTCCGAGCGCTGCAGGCGCACGTTGGCGACGGCGTACTGCACCGACGGATCGGCATTCAGTTCAGCCAGCACCTTCTGCATGTCGGCGTTGCCAAGCCGGGACTTCAGCCGGACCAGGTCGGCACCGGTGCCGAGCTTGCGCTCGACCTGCGGGGCCAGCGCAGCAGCGCGGCTGGTGGTACCGGTGCTGACGATGGCGCGCGACAGCGCCGACTGCACCACCGACAGCTTGGCCGAGCGGTCGCTGGAGGCGGCCGTGCCGCTGCGATACTTGATGATGACGCCGTCCACGCTCTGCTGGGCAGCGCTGGCCAGGCGCGACGGCTCCTTGGCCACACCCTGTCCGGTCGCATGGGCGGCACCGACGCCGACAGTCAACGACAGCACGGCGGCAGCCAGCACATTGATGCGAAGGGTCTGCTTCTTGGTCACGTTCGAAATCCTCTTCAAGGTCATGGTTGAGCTTTCCTTCTCCGCCCGTTGCACGGACGGAGCTCACTACGGCCATCACTCCCTGCGACTGCCCTGGCTGGCCCACCAGGGTTGCCGTGCCACGCCCCTTTGGCGCTCACTGCTCGACGTGCCGATGGGGTTGCCCACCGGCACGTTGTTGCGCACTTACCAGCCGAAGCCGGCACCCACGCCGACCGAGCTGTCATCACTGCTGAAGGCACCACCGATGGTGACCGTGGCGCGATCGCTGATCGCACGCTGGTAGCCCAGCGACATGGCCGACTCGCCACCCTGGAAACCGATGCCGACGCCGACCCGGTTCTGGGTACGGATACCGGCGGCACTGGTGGCCATGTTGAGCATCGCCGAGCTCATCGCGCCCTGGCGGTCGATACGGCGATCCATGTGGCGCAGGCGTCCATCCACTTCGCCCTTGAACACATCGAAGCTGTCGGTGACCGCCTGCACGCGGCTGTCGGTGTAGCTGTTGGCGGTGGTGATGCCACGGTCCAGCTGGCCCTTGTTGACCGCGTCGGTTGCTGTGGTACCGGCGGCAACGTTGGTGACCTGGCGTTCGTTGCCCTCGCTGCCGACCGAGACGGTGTTGGCACGATCGGCAACCGAGCCCTGGCCCAGCGCCACCGCATTGGCTGCCGTTGCGCTCGCGCCCTGGCCCACAGCAGTGGACGATGCACCACTGGCGACCGCACCATCACCCATCGCGACGGCGTTGATGCCACCGCCTGCGACCAGTGCTGGCTGCGCACTGCCTGCGCTGGCTGCGGTCGGGGTGCCCTGCACACGGGCAGTGGCCGTTGCCGACCCGCCATCAGCCAGGCTCGCATCGGCGCTGGCCGAAGCCGTGGCGGCGCTGGCCGCGTCGGCGTCCAGCGGAGCGGCCATCGAACGCAGGCTGGCCGCGCCGGAACGCGTGCCGCTGGCGGTACGGCGATCGATCTCGCTGACCTTGCGGTCCAGCGCGCCCAGTGCGTCGCCGACGTTGCTGTAGGTGGAACCCTGGATCACATAGTTCGGCGCAACGAACACCCCCTGCATGCCGACGCTGGCACCGCCGCCGAGGAAGCTGGCGGCATCGCTGAGCGACTGGAACAACTGGCCACCATTGATCGCCTGGCGGCTGCCGGAGGCGATGCTGCCGGCGCCGACGTTGTCGATGGTGGTGCCCTGGATACCGGCCAGGGTCAGACGGTCACGGCTGGCATCGTCATAGCCGACCGAACTGGCCGCGCTGGTTTCAACAGTGGCGATGCGCGAGTCGAAATCACCGACCCGGGTTTCCACCGCGCCCACGCGCTGGTTGGTGACGTTGAGCTGCGAACCGGTCACGGCATCGCTGCTGCCGGCGGCGATGCGGCCATCGGCGACGTTGACGATACGGCGCGTGGCAGGGCCGGCGGTGCCATTGCCGCCACCGACCGACACCACGTTGGCCTCCAGGGCGCGTGCACCGGTGCCGAGGGCGACCGAGTTGGTCCCGGTGACGCCGCTGTTGGCACCCAGCGCAAGCGCGCCGCCACCAATGGCCGAGGCGTTGGCACCCAGTGCGTTGCTGCGCGCACCGCCGGCGTTGGCAGCCGAGCCGATGGCCACCGCGTCGGTGCCGCTGGCGGTTGCGGTGCCACTGCCGCTGGCGCGGAAGTGGCGGCTGGTGGTGTCGGCAGTGGATGCGACCGCATCCAGCTGCGCGCGGTTCACCGCATCGGTTGCCTGGGTACCGGCGGCAACGCGGGTGATCTGCCGCTCTGCGCCCGCACTGCCCACCGATACCGTGTTGGCCCGATCGGCCACTGCCGATGCGCCCAGCGCCGTGCTGTTGGCGGCACTTGCGGTGGCACCGAAACCAACCGCCGTGGAACCGGCGGCGGTGGCCTTGGCGCTGTAGCCGACAGCGGTACCCAAGCGACCACTGGCCTCGGCGTAGCTGCCCAGCGCCGACGTGCCGTCCGCCGTTGCGGTGGCACGGAAGCCACTGGCCTGCGACTGCGTGCCGCTGGCGGTGGACTGCGCGCCGCTGGCGGTGCTGTAGGCACCCTTGGCCTGTGCACCGGCGCCGGTGGCACTGGAGCCGAGTTCGCTGGCGGCAGCACCACTGCCCAGGGCTACGCTGTCCACGCCGGTGGCCTGTGCCGCGTTGCCCAGCGCCGCACCATTGGCGCCGCTGGCCAGCGAATTGAAACCGACCGCAGTAGCGTTGGCCGCAACTGCGGTGGCACCGCTGCCGAGCGCACTGGCGCCGTTGCCGATCGCATTGGCCGCTTCACCCGCGGCCAGCGCGTTGTCGCCTTCGACGTACGCCCCGGCATCGCTGTCGGCACTGCCACTGGCCTGGAAGTGCTTGCTGGTCTTGTCGGCGACACTGGCTACTGCATCCAGCTGACCCTTGTTCACCGCATCGGTGGTCTCGGTGCCAGCGGCAACATGGGTGACCTGGCGTTCGTTGCCTGCGCTGCCGACGGCCACCGTGTTGGCACGATCCGCCTTCGAACCCGCACCGAGAGCAACGCTGTTGGCAGCGCTGGCGGTAGCGCTGGCACCCAGCGCGGTGCTGTCAGCCGCATCGGCCCACGCATTCCAACCGATCGCGGTGGCGTAGTCGTCGGTGGCCCATGCACCGGCACCGAACGCCGCCGCACCGGTACCGCTGGCACGCGAGGGGATCAGGCCGAAGAAGGTGCTGCCACCGATGGCGACACTCTCTGCGCCACTGGCTTCGCTGGATTGACCGACGGCGACCGCACCGCTGCCTGCTGCCGCTGCTCCAAAGCCAACAGCCGTGGTGTTGGCACCGGTCGCTGCCGAGCCGTAGCCCAGCGCAGTGCCGAGGCGGCCGCTGGCTTCGCTGTAGCCACCGATGGCGGTGGTGCCATCGGCCGAGGCCGCACTGCGGAAACCACCGGCCAGCGATTGCGCACCGCTGGCGACAGCCTCTGCACCATTGGCGGTGCTGTAGACGCCGCTGGCCTGTGCGGCGGTGCCGGTGGCGGTAGCGCTGATGCCACTGGCCACCGCGCCATTGCCGAGTGCGGCACTGTCTGCGCCGGTGGCCTGTGCGTTGCTGCCGACCGCGGCCGCATTGCTGCCGGTCGCCAGCGTGTTGAAGCCGACGGCGGTCGCGTTGGCGGCCACGGCCGTGGCACCGCTGCCGAGCGCGGTTGCGCCATTGCCGATCGCATTGGCGGCCTCACCGGCGGCCAGCGCGCTGTCGCCTTCCACGTAGGCACCGGCATCGCTGTCGGCGCTGCCGCTGGCCTGGAAGTACTTGCTGGTCTTGTCCGCCGTGGCAGCGACGGCATCGAGCTGGTTCTTGTTCACCGCGTCGGTACCCTGGGTACCCGCTGCCACGTTGGTGATCTGGCGGGTGTTGCCGCCGCCACCGACCGACACGGTGTTGTCGCGGTCGGCAATCGAATCGGCACCCAGCGCCACGCTGTTGGCACCGCGCGATTCCGCCGCATTGCCCAGCGCGGTGCTGTTGATGCCCGGTGCATAGGCGCCGCCACCGACCGCGGTGGAATAGTCGCCGGATGCTTCGGTCGCCAGCAGGCCGAACAACGAACCACCAACAGCCACGGCATTGGTACCGGTAGCCAGGCTGCCCTGGCCGGTGGCGGTGCTGTAGGCACCGGACGCTTCCGAATCGCCGCCGAGCGCCACGCTGTTGGAGCCGGAGGCGTTGGCGAAGTTGCCGAAGGCAGTGGCGTTGAATGCCGATGCGTTGGCGTAACCACCGATGGCCGTGCTGTAGCCGCCGGTCGCTTCGGCACCGATGCCGAACGCGGCCGAAGCGGTGCCGCTGGCCACGCTTTCACTGCCGACCGCCGTGGCGGCCTCACCGCTGGCGTTGCTGAAATAGCCCACCGCCACGGCTTCCTCGCCACTCGCCTCGGACAACACGCCGGTGGCGGTGCTGCCGGCGCCGCTGGCCACCGAGGCCGCACCGAAGGCCGCACTCTGCTCGCCGCTGGCTTCGCTCTCGGCACCGTGCGCGGTGGCGTATTCGCCAGTCGCCTGTGCGTTGGCACCGATGGCGCTGGCATTGGCTGCAGTGGCCAGCGCATTGAAGCCGATGGCCTGTGCATTGCTGGCCAGCGCATTGGCGCCACTGCCCAGCGCGGTTGCGCCGTTGCCGATGGCATTGGCCGATTCACCGGCGGCCAGCGCGTTGTCACCTTCCACGTAGGCGCCGGCGTCGCTGTCGGCGCTGCCACTGGCCTGGAAGTACTTGCTGGTGGTCGCCGCACTGGCTGCAACCGCATCGAGCTGCGACTTGTTCACCGCATCGGTGGCCTGGGTACCGGCTGCCACACTGGTGATCTGCCGCTCATTGCCGGCGCTGCCCACCGACACGCTGCGGTCACGGCTGGCCACCGAACCGGCACCCAGCGCAACCGCGTTGTTGCCACTGGCCGTACTGCCCGCGCCCAAGGCGATCGCACTTTCACCGCCGGCCACCGTGTTGGTGCCGATGGCGATGCTGTTGATGCTGTTGCCCAGCGCCTGGAAGCCCAGCGCAACACTGTTGTCGCCGTAGCTGAAGGCGCCGCGGCCGACGGCGGTGGAACTGGTGCCGTTGGCCCAGCTGTTGTAGCCGATGGAGGTTGCGCCGTTTGCGCTGGCCCATGCCGCCGGACCAAACGCCGAGGCATTGCGGCCGGTGGCCCAGGCGCCGGCACCGAAGGCGGTGGCACCCTCCTCGCTGGCGGTGCTGTAACCACCCACGGCGGTGCTGTCGTCGGACTTGGCAAAGGCGCTGTCACCGATGGCGACGGCATAGCTGCCGGTAGCGCGCGACTTGCCGCCTGCCGCAAAGCTGTTGTCGCCGGTGGCCTGTGCAGCGTTACCGAAGGCGCTGCTGCTGGCACCGGTCGCCTGCGCGGCATTGCCGACGGCGGTGGAACCGGCCGACGCGGTGGTGCCGATCTGCACCGGATTGCCCTGGTCATCCAGCAGGGGCTGGTTGTATTCGTCGTACGCCTGGCCGAGGCCACCCACGGCCACTGCACCGTCGCCGTCGGCGAAGGTATTGCGGCCCAGTGCCACGCTGTCGGCGCCGATGGCCGCAGCGCCTGCACCCTGTGCCAGCGCGCCGGCACCGATGGCGTTGCTGGCCGAACCCGCCGCTACCGCACCCTCACCCTCTGCATAGGCACCGACATCGCTACCGCTTTCCGGCTGCGCCTGGAAGAAGCGCGCGGTGGTGTCGGCGGTGCTGGCCACGGCGTCCAGCTGTGCCTTGTTCACTGCATCGGTGGCTTCGCTGCCGGCTGCCACGCTGGTGATCTGCCGCTCGTTGCCGGCACTGCCCACGGCCACGCTGTTGGCGCGCACCGCTTCGGAATTCGCACCCAGTGCAACGCTGTTGGCACCACGCGCAGTGGCGTAGTAGCCGACGGCGGTGCTCTGCGCGCCACTGGCCCAGGTCTGCGCACCCAATGCACTGGCATTCTCGCCCGGTGCGTAGGCGAAGTAGCCCACTGCGACTGCCTCGGCACCGGAGGCCTCGGTCAGGCTGCCGTTGGCCACGGCATGGTCACCGCTGGCAATCGCACCGGCACCGACGGCCGTGGCCGCTTCGCCGCTGGCCTGGGTCTGCACGAAGAAGCCCAGGCCCGGGATCAGATCGGCCGGTCCACCGATGGCCACGCTGCTGGTGCCAGTAGCGTTGCTCTGCGTACCGACGGCCGTGGAGTAATCGCCGATGGCATTGGAGACCGCGCCGAACGCCGACGACTGCGCACCTGCCGCGTAGGCACCCACGCCGTACGCCGAGGCGGCGAAGCCACCGGCATCGGCGCTGGCACCGACGGCGGTACCACCGACCCCGGCACTGGTGGCGCCGGTCTCTACCGGCACGCCACCACTTGTGATCAGCGGATTGCCATCGGCATCCACCGCAGCACCGCCGACGGCGACGCTGCCCGGACCGACTGCCTGCGCGTTGTTGCCGAAGGCCGCACTGTTCTGGCCCGACGCCAGCGCGTTGTTGCCAACCGCAGTGGCGTTCTGGGCGACAGCGGTTGCACCTGCACCGACCGCAGTCGTGCCGTTGCCGATCGCATTGGCGGCTTCGCCAGCGGCGAGCGCGTCATCTCCCTCGGCCAATGCGCCAGCATCGCTGTTGCTGCTGCCGGTGGCCTGGAAGCGCTTGGCGGTGGTATCGGCTACTGCCGCCACACCCTTCAACTGGCCGACGTTGACCGCATCGGTATCTTCGGTACCTGCGGCAACACTGGTGATCTGCCGGGTCAGGCCGTAGTCGACCGCACCCACCGAAACGGTATCCACGCGATCGGCCAGCGAGCCGGCGCCCAGCGCCACGCTGCCGGTGGCCACGGCGGCCGAATCGGAACCCAGCGCGGTGCTGTACTCGCCCACCGCGGTGCTGAACGCACCGACGGCAATGGAGGCTTCGTTGGCGGCAGTTGCACCGCGGCCCAGTGAGGTGCTGCCGGGGCCCATCGCCACCGCGCCTGCACCGACCGCAGTTGCACCATCGGCGCTGGCTTCGGACAGTGCGCCCAGTGCGGTGGCTGCGCCGTTCTCGCTGGCGGCGACGGCATGGGCACCGACGGCGGTATCACCAAGGCCGAATGCGGCCGCGCTCTGCCCGACCACCACGCTGGCATCACCAAAGGCGAGCGCGTTCTGGCCGAAGGCACTGGCACCGACGCCCGCAGCAATCGCCTGGGTGCCGACCGCAGTGGTGGCGTTGGCCAGCGACTGGCTGCCACTGCCGACCGCGATGGCGCCCTCGCCTTCGATCTTCGCCGCGTCGCTGTTGTCACCCGCGCCATCGGCCTTGAAATAGCGGCTGCCCTCGGCCGCCGCCTGCGCAAGCGCAGCCTGCGTGGCGCGTGCCTGTGCATCCAGCTGCGCCTTGTTCACCGCATCGGTGGCGGCGGTACCGGCGGCGACGTTGGTCACCTGCCGTTCCTTGCCGGCATCACCGACAGAGACGGTGTTGGCGCGCGCTGCCTTGGAACCGGCGCCCAGCGCCACGCTGTTGGCGCCGGTGGCGCTGGTACCGGCACCGATCGCCACCGCGTTGCTGCCCTTGGCGCTGGCAGTGCCATCAACCGCGCACTTGTCCACCACTTTGCTGTTGAGCACCACGCAGTTCGCACTGCCGCCAATCTCGACCGACTGCGCCGAAACGATGCCGGTCATTCCCAGTCCCATTGCCAAGGCCAACGCTGCGGCCAGTCGTGCCGGCGCGGCATCCGTCGCACTGCGGCGCTGGTCGACGACCCCGCCTGATGAGCTGGAAGAGGCCAGTTCCGAGGCCACCACCAACTGACCCAATGCTTTGTTCCAGACCTTGCGATAAATCCGATTCATCGGTACGGCTCCTGATTGGACTGGTTTTGGGCAAAGCAACGCCACCGCCGAACCTTCGTGGTTCAACGTCCCCTGGGGGCGTTATTCGCGTGATTTACTGCGGGGTATTGCCGAACGGCGCGCAGGGACAGAAAACCGAGCGCATGCGCCATGCGGTTACTGCGGGATGAACAGATTTGAAACGGGGGTCAAGTGTTAACGGCATCTTTGCGAATCGTCAAGAGTTTGACGCAGCAAAAGCCATTGCCGTGAAGCAGTTCACTGTTTCACTTGTTTATGTACGTATTTTGTTAGGCGTGCGTGAGGGAATCCTCACATATGAAAACGTATGTAACTGATGGACAGCACAGGAGTTTCCGTATTCAAAAAGAAAAACCCGCCGGTTTCCCGGCGGGTTTCCATACGCGATGGCATCGTCAGCTGCGCAACGCGTGTGCGATCAGCCGCACCACACCCGTGCGTTGCGGAACATGCGCATCCACGGTGAATCGCCCTGCCACTCGGACGGGGCCCAGCTCAGGTTGAGCGCGCGCGGGGTGCGCTCCGGGTGCGGCATCATGATGGTCACCCGGCCGTCGGTGCTGGTCAGGCCGGTGATGCCGTCCGGCGAGCCGTTCGGATTCAGCGGGTAGTGGCTGGCGACGTTGCCATTGCCGTCGATGTAGCGCAACGCGACACGGGCCGTGGCCTGGTCGACGGCGTTGTCGAACACCGCCTGGCCTTCGCCATGCGCCACCGCCACCGGCAGCCGCGAACCGGCCATGCCACGCAGCAGGATCGATGGCGACTCCACCACTTCCAGCAGCGCGGTGCGGGCTTCGAACTGCTCGCTGGCGTTGCGGCGGAACTGCGGCCAGTGCTCGGCACCGGGGATGATGTCCTTCAGCTGGCTCATCATCTGGCAGCCGTTGCACACGCCCAGGGCGAAGCTGTCCTCGCGCGCGAAGAACGCGGCGAAGGCATCGCGCAGCGCAGTGCGCTCGAGGATCGAGGTCGCCCAGCCGCGGCCGGCACCCAGCACGTCGCCGTAGCTGAAGCCGCCGCAGGCGACCAGGCCGGTGAAGTCCTGCAGCGCCACGCGGCCTTCGATGAGATCGCTCATGTGCACGTCGAATGCGCGGAAGCCGGCACGTTCGAAGGCGTTGGCCATTTCAATCTGGCCGTTGACGCCCTGTTCGCGCAGGATCGCAACGCGCGGACGCGCCCCGGTCTGCACGAACGGTGCGGCGACATCCTCATTGGGATCGAAGCTCAACTTCGGCTTCAGGCCCGGCGCGGTGAAGGCGCGGGCGATCTCGCGCTCGGCATCGGCGTTGGCCGGATTGTCGCGGCGCTTCTGCATGGCGTGGGTGACCGACCACCAGGCGTCGAACAACGCTTCCCAGCGCCATTCGGCCAGCGAGTCACCGCCCAGCGACACCCGCACCACCGGCGCGGTGGTCGGCTTGGCGATGCGCTGCGCGCACTCGGTCAGCGCGTGGCGCTCGACCAGGTCGGCGAACGCGGCGCGGTCTTCGCGGGCGATCTGCACAACAGCGCCCAGCTCTTCATTGAACAGGCTGCGGAACGGATCATCGCCCCAGGCGTCGAGGGTGATGTCCAGGCCCAGGCGCGAGGTGAAGGCCATTTCGCACAGCGCGGCGAACGCACCACCGTCGCTGCGGTCGTGGTACGCGCGCAGCAGGCCGGCCTGGCGTGCATCGCGGATCAGCTCGAAGAAGCCACGCAGGCGCTGCGGGTCGTCCAGGTCCGGGGCGGCACCGGCGAACGCCGGCAGGTCGCCGTGGTCGGCGTGCACCTGGGCCAGGATCGAACCGCCCAGGCGCTGCTTGCCGGCACCGAGACCGATCAGCCACAGCTCGCTGTCGATATCGCGGTCCAGCAGCGGGGTCAGCTGCTGGCGTGCATCGGCCACCGGCGCGAACGCGGTGATCACCAGCGACACCGGCGACACGCTCTTGTGCGCCTCGCCCTGGTCGTGCCACTGCGCCTGCATCGACAGCGAGTCCTTGCCCACCGGGATGCTGATGTCCAGCTGCGGGCACAGTTCCATGCCCACCGCCTTCACTGCGTCGTACAGCAGCGCGTCTTCGCCCGGGTGGCCGGCGGCGGCCATCCAGTTCGCCGACAGCTTGATTTCATCCAGCGCATCGACCGGGGCCGCGCACAGGTTGGTCAGTGCTTCGCCAACGGCCATGCGGGCCGAAGCAGCAGCGTCCAGCAACGCCAGCGGCGTGCGTTCACCCAGCGCCATCGCCTCGCCGGCCACGCCGTCGAAATCGGCCAGGGTGATCGCCACGTCGGCCACCGGCAGCTGCCACGGGCCAACCATCTGCTCGCGCGCGGTCAGGCCCCCGACGCTGCGGTCGCCGATGGTGACCAGGAAGTTCTTGGAGGCCACCGTCGGGTGCGCGAGCACGCGCAGACCGGCTTCCTGCAGGTCCAGGCCACCGGTCTTCAGCGCCGGCCAGCGCGGTGCCGGCGGGTGCGCGGTATCGCGGTGCATCTTCGGCGGCTTGCCGAACAGCACATCCATCGGCAGGTCGATCGGCGCGTCGGCCGGGATGTTGCCCGGCACGGCGCCATAGGCCACCACCAGGTGTTCGGCTGCGGTGGCGACACCGACCGCAGCGAACGGGCAGCGCTCACGTGCGCACAGCGCGGCGAATTCGGCCAGGCGCTCCTGCGCCACACCGAGCACGTAGCGCTCCTGCGACTCGTTGCACCACAACTGCATCGGCGACAGCGACGGATCGTCGGTGGGCACCTTGCCCAGGTCGATGATGCCGCCCACGCCGGAATCGTGCAGCAGTTCGGGAATGGCGTTGGACAGGCCACCTGCACCGACGTCATGGAAGAACTTGATCGGGTTGTTGGCCCCCATCGCCACGCAGCGGTCGATGACCTCCTGGCAGCGACGCTCCATTTCCGGGTTGTCGCGCTGCACGCTGGCGAAGTCCAGGTCCTCGGCGCTTTCACCGGAGGCGACCGAACTGGCGGCACCGCCGCCGAGGCCGATCAGCATCGCCGGGCCGCCGAGCACGATCACGGCATCGCCGTCCTGCAGCAGGATCTTGTCGACCTGCACGCGATCGATGGCGCCGAGGCCACCGGCCAGCATGATCGGCTTGTCGTAGGCGCGTACCAGGTCGGCCCCTTCCGGTAGTTCGAAGCTGCGGAAGTAGCCGAGCAGGGCCGGCCGACCAAATTCATTGTTGAACGCAGCGCCGCCGAGCGGGCCGTCGGTCATGATCTCCAGCGCCGGCGCCATGCGCGGGTTCAGCGCACGCGGCGCTTCCCACGGCTGCGGCAGCTCGGGGATGCGCAGGTGCGAGACCGAGAAACCACTCAGGCCGGCCTTCGGCTTGCCGCCACGACCGGTTGCACCTTCGTCGCGGATTTCACCACCGGCGCCAGTCGACGCGCCCGGGAACGGCGCGATCGCGGTCGGGTGGTTGTGCGTTTCCACCTTGATCTGGAACGCGCTGGGCACCTGCGGTTCGCGGCGATACTCGCCGCTGGCCGGGTCCGGGCGATAGCGCGAGGCCGGATGGCCTTCGATCACCGCCGCATTGTCGCTGTACGCGCTGAGCGTGTGCTGCGGCGTCTGCTGGTGGGTGTTCTTGATCATCCGGAACAGCGAGCGGTCCTGCTCCTGGCCGTCGATGGTCCAGCTGGCATTGAAGATCTTGTGCCGGCAGTGCTCGGAATTGGCCTGCGCGAACATCATCAGTTCCACGTCAGACGGCGAGCGCCCCAGCGCGGTGAAACGCTCGCGCAGGTAGTCGATCTCGTCCTGCGCCATGGCCAGGCCGAGGCGCTGGTTGGCGGCCTCCAGCTGGTCCACCGGCACGCGTTCCAGCTCGCCACGGGCCGGGGTCGAGAACAGGGACTGGCCCTGATCGACGGTCTCCAGCACCGACTGCGTCATCGGGTCGTGCAGCACCTTGATCAATGCCTGCTGGGCGGCAGCGTCTGTCGGCCAGCCCTGCACGTCGATGCGCAGGCCACGCTCGACCCGGCTCACCGGCTGGCCGGCACCGCGGACCAGTTCGCTGGCCTTGCTCGACCACGGCGACAGCGTGCCCAGGCGCGGCACCACGATGCGGCTGACCGCACCGTCCGCGACCGCCTCGGACTGCGGGCGGGCTTCCAGGATGCGGCACAGGGTATCGACGTCGGGGGCGGCAGTGCCCTCGGCCTGCACGAAGTAGACGTGCCAGGCACCGCTGATGCGCAGGGAGGGAGCGATGGACTGCAGGCGGGATTCAAGACGTTCGCGGCGGAACGGCGACAGGGCGGGCGCGCCCTCGAGGACCATCATGTCCGGGGAACCGTAGTTGGGAAACGGGCCCGACATTGTACCGGAAGCGGGGGGAGGCTTCGGCCGGGCGGCGCCCGGCACCTGCAGAGGCCAGAGCCAGAGCCGAAGCAACGGCAACAGCCAAAGCGACGGCGGGCATTCCGTGGGATGGCGGGGTGGGTCCGGTGGCGGGGGACGCCGTAAACCCGTCCCTGGGGGCTTGGCCGCGGCATCCATGCCGCGGACACCCCCGCCACCGGACCCACCCCGCCTTCGACAGACCTCCGCGATCTGTTGGTAGATCCACGCCATGCGTGGATGCTTCTGGTAGTGCCGGCCGCTGGCCGGCAACCAGAGAGATGCCTGCAATCAAACGCCTGAGAGCGAAGCGATCGGCGTTTGATCTTGATTTTTTGTTCTGTCTTTCGTGGCTGGCGCGCGCATGAATCTGTCGGGGGCCGGGCGGGTGGGCTGCGCAGGGGCGTGAGCCGCATGGATGCGGCGACCGAGCTTACAGGGACGTACTTGCAGCGCCCCCTGCGCAGCCCACCCGCCCGGGCCCAACCCCGAAACCTGCTCTAGACGCCAACCACGAGGGGGGCTCCGCCGCTGGCTGCCGACCGCGCGCCAGCGCCGCTCTCCGCCAAATCCCCGAACCATGCACTCGCTCACGGATTGACCACGCAATTGATGACAACGTTGTCCCCACCTGGCGCCGGACTCTCTCCCCGGCCCACCAGGTACCTCCGTCCGCCCCCTCCGTCGCCTTCCCGGGCGATGTCCGGACCCTGCGTTACGTGCGGCGCCGTCGTGGCCCGTGCGCCAACCATCGATCGGAGACACACCATGTACGACCCGCTTGTGCAGAGTGCCGATGTACGCAGTGCCCACCCTTCCCTTCAACGCTGTCGCCCGCGCCGTCTGGCCTGGCTGCTGGCCCTCGCCGGGGCCGTTGCCCTGCCCGGCCTGGCCCAGGCCGCCAGCTGTGCCGGCGTGGCCGAATGGGACCAGGCCAAGATCTACCGGAGTGGCGATACCCTGCAGAAAGGAGGCGTCCTCTACCGGGCGAACCAGGACATCTGGAACGCACCGCCGGACCATCCGGCCGGCGCGCCCTACTACACCAACCTCGGCGCCTGCGACAGCGGCGGGGTCAACCAGCCGCCGGTGGTCAGCCTGACCTCGCCGACCAATGGCGCCAGCTTCAGCGCCGGCAGCACGGTCAACGTGACCGCCAATGCCAGCGATGCGGACGGCAGCGTCAGCAAGGTCGAGTTCTTCCGCGATGGCAGTTCGCTGGGCGTCGACACCAGCGCGCCGTACAGCGCCAGCTGGGCCAACGCCAGCGCCGGCAGCCACACCCTGCGTGCGGTCGCCACCGACAACAACAACGCCACCGCCAGCACCGCGACCATCACCATCACCGTCAACGCGGCCAGTGGCGATACCACCGCACCCAGCGTGCCCGGCGGCCTGGCAGTAGGTACCCGCACCGCCAACAGCATCGCCCTGAGCTGGAGCCCGTCCACCGACAACACCGGTGGCAGCGGCCTGGCCGGCTACGACGTGTACCGCAACGGCAGCCTGGTCGGTTCACCGTCCAGCGCCAGCTATGTCGATGGCGGGCTGACCGCCTCCACCAGCTACAGCTACCGCGTGCGCGCCCGCGACAACGCCGGCAATGCCTCTGCGCAGGGCACGGCAGTCACTGCCAGCACCCTGGCCGGCGACGGTGGCACCACCGGCAAGCGGGTCATCGGCTACTTCACCCAGTGGGGCATCTATGGCCGCAACTACCGGGTCAAGAACATCGACAGCAGCGGTTCGGCCGCGCGCCTGACCCACATCAACTACGCCTTCGGCAACGTGCGCAACAACCGCTGCGAAGTGGGCATCACCCAGGCGTCGGATCCGAACAGCGGTGCCGGTGGCGATGCCTTCGCCGACTACAGCAAGGCCTTCGGTGCCGGCGAAAGCGTGAGCGGCAGCGCCGATACCTGGGACCAGCCGCTGCGTGGCAACTGGAACCAGCTCAAGCAGCTCAAGGCCAAGTACCCGGGCATGAAGGTGCTGATCTCGCTGGGTGGCTGGACCTGGTCGCGCGGCTTCTCCAGCGCGGCGCAGCCGGCCAACCGCCAGGCCTTCGTCGCCTCGTGCATCGACGCCTACATCAAGGGCAACCTGCCGGTGACCGACGGTGCAGGCGGCCCGGGCGCAGCGCTGGGTGTGTTCGACGGCATCGACATCGACTGGGAATACCCGGTGGCCTGCGGTATCGCCTGCGGCACGCCCGAGGACAATGCCAACTTCACCGCGCTGATGGCCGAGTTCCGTCGCCAGCTCGATGCGGTGCGTCCGGGCCTGCTGCTGACGGTGGCGGTCGGCGCCGGCATCGACAAGATCCGCGTCACCGATCCGGCCGCGTACCACCCGTACCTGGACTACATCAACGTGATGACCTACGACTTCCACGGCGCGTGGGATGCGAAGACCAATCACCAGTCGGCGCTGTTCGATTCGCCGAGTGATCCGTCCACCGGCGACCAGAAGCTGTACAACAGCAACGATGCCATCGAGGCCTTCATCACCCGCGGTGTCCCGGCCGCCAAGCTCAACTTGGGCATCGGCTATTACGGGCGCGGCTGGACCGGGGTGACCAATGCCAACAACGGCCTGTACCAGAGCGCCACCGGTGCGGCACCCGGCACGTATGAAGCCGGCATCGAAGACTGGAAGGTGCTGAAGAACCTGGCGTGGCAGGGCTACACCGACAACACCGCCGGTGCCACTTGGATCTACAACGGCAGCACGCTGTGGAGCTTCGATACCCCGGCCAACATCACCCGCAAGATGGGCTATGTGAAGACCCAGGGACTGGGCGGTGCGTTTGTCTGGGAGTTCAGCGGCGACGACGCGCAGGGCACGCTGACCAAGGCGGTCAGTGATGGCTTGAAATAAGCAGACAACCGGGGATGCGACTGGCATCCCCGGTTTCCAACCTGTAGAGCCGAGCCCATGCTCGGCTGATGTGTCCGCAGCCGAGCATGGGCTCGGCTCTACAGAAAAAGGTCAGCGGCGGTCAGCGCTTGGCCGAAAGTTTCTCCAACGCGGCACGCAGCTGCGCCGGCGGCAGGTAGCCGCCGAGCTGGGTGCCATCCGGCGCGAAGATGGCCGGCGTACCGTTCACGCCCAACTGCTGGCCCAGGGCGTACTGCATCGCCACCGGGTTGGTGCAGTTCTTCGCGGCCACCGTGCCACCGCGCTTGGCATTGGTCAGGGCCTGGCGACGATCGGCCGCGCACCAGACCGAGATCATGTCGGTGTAATCCTTGCTGCCCAGCCCCATGCGCGGGAAGGCCAGGTATTCAACGGTGATACCGTTGCGGTTGAGCTCGGCGATGTCCTGGTGCAGCTTGCGGCAGTAGCCGCATTCGATATCGGTGAACACGCTGATGGTGTATTTCGCGTTCGGCGCGGCGAACACGATGCGGTCACCATGATTGGCCTTGGCCAGCAGGTCGCGACGGTAGCCCAGCAGGCCTTCGCTGTTGGCCGGGCTCTTGGCGCGGGTGTCGTAGGGCTGCGACTGGAACAGGTAACGGCCGTCGTCGGAGACGTACAGCAGCTGGCCGGAGACCACCACTTCACGGAAGCCCGGGAAGGGCGCGGCGCCGATGTAGTCCACCTGGAAGCCGGGGTTGAGCTCGGTCAGTGCCTTGCGCACGGCCTGCTCGGCCGGGCCATTGGCCGCGCCGGCAGGACCGGCCTTGGCTGCCGCTGCGGCGGGCGCCTTTGCGGCGGGCGGGGCGGGCTGGGCGCAGGCACTCAGGCTGAGCGCGCCGAACACGGCGGCGATGGCGAATCGGAGCATGGAGCAGTCCGCAGCAGAAAGAAGACTTCGGATTCTGACACAGCCATCCTGAGCGGTCCGCGATGCCGCGCACAGGCCCGGCAGGGTTCAGCCGTGGGCTCAGCCGCGTGGATGATGGCGGGCGTGCAGTTTCTGCAGGTGTTCGCGTGCGACCAGCGTGTAGATCTGGGTGGTGGACAGCGAGCTGTGGCCCAGCAGCATCTGCAGCGCGCGCAGATCGGCGCCACGGTTCAGCAGGTGGGTGGCGAAACTGTGCCGCAGGCCATGCGGGCTGATCCGCGCCGGGTCGATACCGGCCACCACCGCATAGCGCTTGACCAGGTGCCAGAACGCCTGGCGGGTCAAGCCATGCAGGGCCGGTTCGATGAACAAGGGCGTCTGCCCGTCGGCCAGCGCCTGCACCTTGCCCTTGCCCACCAGTTGCGGTCGCGACTGCTGCAGATAGCGTTCCAGCCAATACTGCGACTCCTCGCCCAGCGGCACCAGGCGCTCCTTGCTGCCCTTGCCGGTCACCCGCAGCACGCCCTGGCGCAGATTCACCGCCGTGGCGGGCAGCAGCACCAGCTCGCTCACGCGCAGCCCGGCGGCATACATCAGTTCCAGCATGGCGCGGTCGCGCAGGCCGAGCGGACTGTCGATATCCGGCGCCGCCAGCAGCGCATCGATCTGGCTCTCGGCCAGCGCCTTGGGCAGCAGCCGTGGCAGCTTGGGTGGGTCGAGCAGTGCGCTGGGATCTTCACTGCGTTCGCCACGCCGCACGACATCGGCGAAGAACGCGCGCAGCGCCGACAACAGGCGCGCATTGCTGCGCGGCGACCAGTTGTGGCGGGTGCGCCAGGCCAGGTAATCGAACAGGCCGGCGCGTTCAACACCGGCCAGACCACCGTCGCGCCCATCACACCAGCGCGCCAGGCCTTCAAGGTCGCGGCGGTAGCTGTCCAGCGTGGCGCGGGCCAGGCCGTGCTCGGCCCAGATCGCGTCAAGGAAACGCTGGATGCGCTGGCTGTCCTCACCGCGCAGCTCGGGCAGTTGCTGGACCAGCTGACGACGTTCGGCGGGAGTGGAAGTGGCGGCCATGCACGCAGGATACGAGGCCGACTGCGGGCACGGCCAGCATTGCGTATGCTCGGCACATGTCGAGCCCCGCCACCGATGCGGCCCATGTCGCCGCTGATACGCCCCGCCCGCGCGCGCTGCTGCTGTGGCGCCTGCTGGCGATGATCTATGACGCGTTGCCGGTGCTGGCCTTGTGGATGCTGGCCGGCACCGTTTTCACCCTGGCCTATACGTTCAGCGGCCATGCGCAGCGCGACAACATCGCGCCTTTCAGCGCATGGCAATGGCTGCTGTGGGTAGTGTGCTGGGGCATGACCGGGTGGTATGCCACCGCCAGCTGGCGGCGCGGCGGGCAGACCTTGGGCATGCGCCCGTGGCGCTTGAAGCTGGAATCACGCGATGGCACGCCGTTGCGACGCGGCCAGCTGTGGCTGCGGTTCGCGGTGGGTACGCTGTCGTTGCTGCTGGGCGGGCTGGGCTTCTGGTGGGCGCTGGTGGATCGCCAGCGACTGACCTGGCACGACCGCGCGAGCGCCACGAGGATGCTGCGGATACCAAAGCGCTGACCTGTGCCGATAGCGCCGGGCCATGCCCGGCGGATGCGGGGTATCGCACACCTTCGCCGGGCATGGCCCGGCGCTACCGGAATCAGCCCGATTTGCGCCGGAACAACAATCCGGACACCGCCAGCATCACGATCGGCGGCAGCGCATAGGCAATGCGGTAATCGAACTTCAGCGCACCGGCCATGCGGCCGAAGAACAGCTGCAGCAGCCAGAACGCCAGCGCGAACAGGATGCCCAGGAACAGGCGCTTGCCCATGCCGCCACTGCGCAGCGAACCGAACGCGAACGGCACCGCCGCCAAGCACAGCGCCAGCACATTCAACGGATAGAACCAGCGGCTCCAGTACACATCCTCATAGTCGCGTGCATCCAGCCCGTTGCGCTCGCGGTAGGCGATGCTGGTGCTCAGTTCGGACACGCTCAGGTTGCGCGGCTTGGCGATGCCGGTGGCCAGCGCCCCGGCATCCAGCTTGGAATTCCACGGCTCACGGGCCACTTCCTGGCGCGTTGCCGAACGCTCGCCGAAGGTGTCGCGGCGCACGCCGGTCAGCACCCAGCCGTCCTTGTCATGCTCGGCGGTGGCGGCATGGGTCAAGGTGCCGACCCGCCCGTCCTCGTTGATCCTGTAGAGGCGCACGTCACGCAGAATCAGCCGGGTGCCCTTGTCGCCGACCAGCTGTTCTTCGCCCGTCTGTGCGTTGAGGAAGGTGTCACCCTCGCGCGCCCACAGGCCGGAGTAACGCGCCACCGCCATGTCGGTGCCCCACTTGGCACTCATCTTCAGCGAATCGGCGCGGTTCTGGCCCCAGGGCCCCAGGGTCTCGGCACTGATCACCATCAGCCCGGTCAGCAGCGACAGGGCGATCGCCACCGACACGCTCAGGCGCTTGCGCGACAGGCCCAGCGCGCGCAGCGCGGTCAGCTCCGAGGTCGCGGCCAGCTGGCCTAGGCCCATCAGCGCACCGATCACCGCCGCGGTCGGGAACATCGTGTAGGCCCGGCGCGGCACGGTGTACAGCACCCAGGCTGCAGCATGGCCCAGCGAATAGCCGTTCTTGCCGATGTCCTTGAACTCGCCGGAGAAGGCCATCAGCACGTCCAGGCCGACCAGCACCGCCCAGGTCAGCAGCACGGTACCCAGCACCGCCCGGCCCAGGTACAGATCGAAACGCATCGGTCGCAGCATCATGCGCGGGCTCCATTCGGGCGGGCCATGCGGCCGTCACGCGCGTACATCCAGATCGCCAGTGCCAGCAGCGGCAGGGTCAGCCACCACAGGCCAAGCGCCGGCGGAATCTGGCCATTGGCAATCCAGCCACTGCCGATGAACATAAGGTTGGTGCCAACCATGTAGGCCAGCAGGGCCAGCATCATCCGCCCGTAGCGCTGCTGGCGCGGCGAACTGCGGCCCAGCGGCACGGTCAGCAGGGCGAAGGCCAGCGCGATCAGCGGCGGGGCCAGGCGGCGATGCAGCTGTGCCTGCGCCTCGGGGCGCTTGTCGCCGATCAGCGCGGTGGTCGGCATCAGTTCGGGATCATCACTCTTGCGCGCCTCACTGCCGTCGGGCAGCGCCACGTCGTTGCGGGCGAAGGTCGCCAGACGGTAATCCAGTGCACCGGCGGCCGGCCCTTCCAGCTGGTGGCCATCATCCAGTTCGAGGAAGCGCTGGCGGGCGCCTTCGAAGTACATGCGGCCACCGGCGGCGGACACCACTTCAAGGCGATCCTCCTTCTGCCGCTGCAGGAACACCCGGCCCAGCTGGCTGCCATCGGGGGAGATCGAGGCGACGTAGACCACGCCACCATTGGGCAGCGGGGTGAACCGGCCCGGCTCCAGGCCGGCCATCAGCACGCTGCGGTTGGCGTCCTGGATCATCTGTTCGGCGGTGCGCTGAGCCCAAGGCCCCAGCCACAACGAACAGGCGCCGACCACCGCGATCACCGGCAGCACCAGCAGCAGCAGGGGCTTGAGCAGGCGCTTGGGGCCGACACCAATGGCGGTGATGACCGCCATTTCCGAGTCGCGGTAGAGGCGGGCGATGGCCAGCAGCAGGCCCAGCATCAGTGCCAGCGGCAGGATCAGCGGCATGTAGACGATGAACTGCAGGCCCAGCTGCGAGAACAGCAGCTTGGCCGGCAGCCGCCCGTCGGCGATGTTGCCGAGGATGTCCACCAGCACGCCGCCCACGCTGACCACCAGCAGGACGATCAGGGTAGCCAGGAAACTCTGGACGAAATCGCCCAATAGATAGCGGTCGAGCTTCAACATGGGGCGGTGGTTTAAACTCTCAGGTTCGTTCGCGGTGCCGCCCAGTCTAGCGTCTGGGCGTAAACGGTCCGCGATTGTACGGACTTGCCAATGGAATCTGCTCAATGGCTCTCGAATTCACCCTGAACCACCTCGCTGCGGCTTCGGCCGCCGTTGACTGCCTCGTCGTCGGCGCCTATGCCGACCATACCCTGACTGCGTCCGCGCAGGCACTGGATGCTGCAAGCGGTGGCCGCCTCGCCGCCCTGGCCCAGCGCGGCGACCTGTCCGGCAAGACCGGCGCCACCACCCTGCTGCACGATCTGCCGGGCGTGACCGCCCCGCGCGTGCTGGTGGTCGGCCTCGGCGATGCCGCCCGCTTCGGCGTGCCGCAGTACCTGAAGGCAGTCGGTGATGCCGTGCGCGCGCTGAAGGCCGGCGCTGCGCGCAGCGCACTGTTCACCCTGTCCGAGGTGGCGGTAAAGGACCGCGACGCGGCCTGGGCGATCCGCCAGGCGGTGATTGCCGCCGACCACGCGGCCTACCGCTACACCGCCACCCTGGGCAAGAAGAAGGCCGACGATGCCGGCCTGGCGCAGCTGGCCATCGCCGGTGAGGATGCGCAGGCCCTGGCGCAGGGCCAGGCCATCGCTGCCGGTGTCGAGTTCGCCCGCGAGCTGGGCAACCTGCCGCCGAACTACTGCACCCCGGCCTACCTGGCTGAAGTGGGCGTGAAATTCGCCGGCGAGCATGACGGTGCCGAAGCCGAGATCCTCGACGAGACCCAGATGGAAGCGCTGGGCATGGGCTCGCTGCTGGCCGTGGCCCGTGGCTCGGCCAACCGCCCGCGCCTGGTCGTGCTGAAGTGGAGCAATGGCGGCGACGCCAAGCCCTACGTGCTGGTCGGCAAGGGCATCACCTTCGATACCGGTGGCGTCAACCTGAAGACCCAGGGCGGCATCGAAGAGATGAAGTACGACATGTGCGGTGGCGCCAACGTCATCGGCACCTTCGTCGCCGCGGTCAAGGCCAAGCTGCCGTTGAACCTTGTCGTGGTGGTGCCGGCGGTGGAAAACGCCATCGACGGCAACGCCTACCGTCCGTCCGACGTCATCACCTCGATGTCGGGCAAGACCATCGAAGTCGGCAACACCGACGCCGAAGGCCGCCTGATCCTGTGCGACGCCCTGACCTACGCGCAGCGCTTCGAGCCGCAGGCACTGGTCGACGTGGCCACCCTGACCGGCGCCTGCCTGGTCGCCCTCGGCCACCAGACCGCCGGCCTGATGAGCAAGCATGACGACCTGGCCAACGAGCTGCTGGCCGCCGGCGAACAGGTCTTCGACCGCGCCTGGCGCCTGCCGCTGTGGGACGAATACCAGCCGATGCTGGATTCCAGCTTCGCCGACGTCTACAACATCGGCGGCCGCTGGGCCGGTGCCATCACCGCGGGCTGCTTCCTGTCGCGCTTCGCCGAAGGCCAGCGCTGGGCCCATCTGGACATCGCCGGCGTGGCCAGCGATGAAGGCAAGCGTGGCATGGCCACCGGCCGTCCGGTCGGCTTGCTGAGCCAGTGGTTGCTGGACCAGGTCGCCCGCGCCTGACGCTGTACCTGACCCTGGCCGGCAACCGCCGGCCGGGGCCTCGCCGCTCCAGCCGTCAGCCGGCATGGATCGGCACCTGCCTCACCTGGATGCCGCCATGCCCCGCGCCGACTTCTACCTGATCGCCAAGCCCCGCTTCCTGACCGAGCCACTGCGCCTGGTCTGCGAGCTGGCGCGCAAGGCCAACGACGCCGGGTTGTTCACCCTGGTGCTGGCCCGCGACCAGGCCCAAGCCGAAGAACTCGACGAACTTCTCTGGTCGTTCGACGACGATGCCTACATTCCGCACCAGATCGTGGGTGAGGATGTGGACGAGGAAGAGGCGCTGGTGCTGATCGCCCCGCCCGGTGGCGAGGCGCCCGTGCGGCCGCTGGTGATCAACCTGCGCGACGAGCCCTGGCTGGGCCAATGCGAGCGCGTGCTGGAAGTGGTGCCGGCCGATCCGGAAGCGCGCGAACCGCTGCGCGAGCGCTGGCGCCAGTACAAGACCGCCGGTTACGACCTGAACAAGCACGACATGTAAGCCCTGCGAGGACCCCTTGATGCGCCTGCTGATCGCCCTGATTCTTCCCTGGCTGTCCTTTTTCACCATCGGCCGGCCGTTTGCCGGCATCGTCTGCCTGATCCTGCAGATCACCCTGATCGGCTGGCTGCCTGCCGCGATCTGGGCTGCCTATTCGGTCAGCCAGTACCACACCGACCAGAAGATCCGGCGCACCCTCGGGTCGCGCTGATCTCCCTTCCCGCCTTGATGACTGGTTCCCCCGCATGACCCAACTCGCCTCCAGCTACGACCCGAAGTCCTTCGAGACCGACCTCTACGAGGCCTGGGAGAAGGCCGGCCATTTCAAGCCGTCCGGCAAGGGCGAGCCGTACACCATCCTGCTGCCGCCGCCGAACGTGACCGGCACCCTGCACATGGGCCATGCCTTCCAGCAGACCCTGATGGATGCGCTGGTGCGCTACCACCGCATGCGCGGCTACGACACGCTGTGGCAGGTCGGTACCGACCACGCCGGCATCGCCACCGAGATGGTGGTCAGCCGCAACCTGGCGCTGGAAGGCAACGGTGAGACCCGCGATTCGCTGGGCCGCGAGGGCTTCATCGGCAAGGTGTGGGAGTGGAAGCAGCAGTCCGGCGACATCATCGAACGGCAGATGCGCCGCCTCGGCACCTCGGCCGACTGGTCGCGCAGCACCTTCACCATGGACCCGCAGCCGTCCGAAGCGGTGATCGAAGCCTTCGTGCGCTGGCACGAACAGGGCCTGATCTACCGCGGCCAGCGCCTGGTCAACTGGGACCCGGTGCTGAAGACCGCGATCTCGGACCTGGAAGTGGAGAGCGCCGAGGAAGACGGTTTCCTGTGGTCGATCGCCTACCAGCTGGATGAAGGCCTGAGCTACGAACACGTCGAGCGCGATGCCGACGGCGTCGAGACGCTGCGCGAAACCCGCGATTACCTGGTGGTCGCCACTACGCGTCCGGAAACCCTGCTGGGCGACACCGCGGTGATGGTGCATCCCGAAGACGAGCGCTACCTGCACCTGATCGGCAAGAGCGTGGTGCTGCCGCTGACCGGCCGCCGCGTGCCGGTGATCGCCGACGACTACGTGGACCGTGCGTTCGGTACCGGCGTGGTCAAGGTTACCCCGGCGCATGATTTCAACGATTACCAGGTGGGCGTGCGCCACAGCCTGCCGATGATCAACCTGTTCACCCCGGTGGCCGCGATCAACGACAACGCGCCGGAACGTTTCCAGGGACTGGACCGTTACGACGCGCGCAAGGCCGTGCTGGGTGAACTGGAAGACCTGGGGATCCTGGTCGAGACCAAGGCGCACAAGCTGCAGGTGCCGCGCGGCGACCGTACCGGCCAGGTGATCGAGCCGTACCTGACCGACCAGTGGTTCGTGAAAATGGACGAACTGGCGCGGCGTGGCCTCGAGCTGGTCGAAGACGGTTCTATCGCCTTCGTGCCGCCGAACTGGATCAACACCTACCGCCACTGGATGACCAACATCCAGGATTGGTGCATCAGCCGCCAGCTGTGGTGGGGCCACCGCATTCCCGCTTGGTTCGATGCCGCCACCGGCAACTGCTACGTCGGCCGCAGCGAAGCGGAAGTGCGGGCGAAGCACAATCTCGGCAGCGACGTCGTGCTGAGCCAGGAAAGCGACGTGCTGGAGACCTGGTTCTCCTCGCAGCTGTGGCCGTTCTCCACCCTGGGCTGGCCGAACGAGCAGGCGATGGCCGAGCGCGGATTCGACCGCTACCTGCCGTCGTCGGTGCTGATCACCGGCTTCGACATCATCTTCTTCTGGGTGGCGCGCATGATCATGGCCACCGACAACCTGACCGGCAAAGTGCCGTTCAAGGACGTCTACTTCACCGGCCTGATCCGCGATGGCCAGGGCCAGAAGATGTCCAAGAGCAAGGGCAACGTGCTCGATCCGCTGGACATCATCGACGGCATCACCATCGATGATCTGGTGGCCAAGCGCACCGGCGGGCTGATGCAGCCGCGCATGGTGGAGAAGATCGAGAAGGCCACGCGCAAGGAATTCCCGGACGGCATCGCCGCCCATGGTGCCGATGCACTGCGTTTCACCATCGCCGCGCTGGCCACCCATGGCCGCGACATCAAGTTCGACATGAACCGCGCCGAGGGCTACAAGAATTTCTGCAACAAGCTGTGGAACGCCAGCCGCTTCACGCTGATGAACACCGAAGGTGCGGCGTTCACCGGCGTGCCGACGCCGCGTACCGATGCCGAGCGCTGGATCCTCTCGCGCCTGGCTGCTACCACCGCCGAAGCGCAGGGCCATTTCGCCGCCTATCGCTTCGACCTGCTGGCGCAGTGCCTGTACGAATTCGCCTGGAACGAGTTCTGCGACTGGTTCCTGGAGCTGAGCAAGCCGGCGTTGAATGGCGCCGATGCTGCCGACGCTGACAGCACCCGCCACACCCTGTTGTATGTGCTGGAAGCGCTGCTGCGCCTGCTGCACCCGCTGACCCCGTTCATCACCGAACAGCTGTGGCAGCAGCTGGCCCCGCGCCTGGGCCTGGCCGAAACCACGCTGTCGCTGCGTCCGTACCCGACCGCCGCCGAGTTCGAGGGCGATCATGCGCAGGCCGAGGCTGACGTTGAATGGTTGAAGGCGGTGATCAGTGCCGTGCGCCGCGTGCGCAGCGAACTGAACGTCGCCCCGTCCAAGCTGGTGCCGCTGCGCCTGCTGGCCGGCCTGGAACAGGACCGCGTGCGCATCGAGCGCTTCAGTGCTTCGCTGACTTTCCTGCTGAAGCTGGACAGCATCCAGTGGCTGGCCGATGCACAGAGTGCGCCGCCGGCAGCCGCCGCGATCGTCGGTGAGCTGAAGCTGCTGGTACCGCTGGAAGGCCTGGTTGATCTCGATGCCGAGCGCGCGCGCCTGGACAAGGAGATCAAGCGCGTGGAAGGCGAGCAGGAAAAGAGCGAGACCAAGCTGGCCAAGTTCTCCGACAAGGTGCCGCCGGCGGTGATCGAGCAGGAACGCGTGCGCCTGGTCGACTGGAACAACCAGCTGGCTGGCCTGCGCGAGCAGCGCGCGAAGCTGTAACGCCTCCGTGGTGGGTGCGGACCTTGGTCCGCACCGCTGTGACGTGCCAACCAAGGTTGGCACCTACCAGAACGCCAACCTTGGTTGGCACATTTTCAAGGCTGACGCCGGGCAATGCCCGGCGTTTCATTTTTCCCCGCATGGCATCATCACCCGATGCCACTTTCCATCTTCCTGCTGGTCCTCGCTGCCGCGGCACTGCATGCCAGCTGGAACGCGATCGTCAAACGCGGACCGGACAAATTCCTCGGCACGGTACTGGTCACTGGCAGCGCCGCGCTGTTGTCTGCGCTCGTCCTGCCGTGGCTGCCCCTCCCCGCCGTGGAAAGCTGGCCGTGGCTGGGCGCGTCGGTGCTGCTGCAGGTGACGTACTACGCGTTGGTCGCACGCTGCTACCAACAGGTCGACATGAGCCTGGCGTATCCGATGATGCGCGGCTGCGCGCCAATCCTGGTTGCGTTGGCCGGCGCCGCGCTCGGCGAACGCCTGCCGCCGTCGGCCTGGCTCGGCGTCATCCTGGTGAGTGGCGGCATCCTGTGCATGGCCCGCGGCGCACGCAGCGGCCAGCTGCGGCTGCCGTTGCTGACCGCCGCGATGATCGCCACCTACACGCTGGTCGATGCGCAGGGCGCACGGCTGTCCGGCAATGCGCTGAGCTACACGTTGTGGCTGTTCCTGCTGTCGGGCATTCCGTTGCCGCTGTGGGCGCTGCATCGGCAGCGCGGCAAGTTGCTGGCGTATGCGCGCCAGCACTGGCCGCTGGGCGTGGCCGGCGGCATCGGTACCACCGCATCGTATGCGATGGCGCTGTGGGCGATGACCCAGGTGCCGGTGGCCATGGTGTCGGCGCTGCGCGAATCGTCGATCCTGTTCGCGCTGCTGATCTCGGTGTTCCTGCTACGCGAGCGGGTACCGCGCGCGCGTTGGCTGGCGGCGGCGTTGATCGTCGCTGGCGTGTTGGCGCTGCGGTTGGCATAAACAACCCATCGGTAGCGCCGGGCCATGCCCGGCGAGCGCAGCGGCCACGCGACGCCGATTACAGCGGCGGCATCGTCTCCAGCTCGCCGTCCACCAGTTCGATCGCCATCACCAGTGCATCTTCGCGCCCCTGCGCAGCAGGGTAATAGCGAGGGCGCCGGCCGATCTCGTTGAAGCCTTCGCTGTGATACAGCGCCAGGGCTGGCGTATTGGACGGACGCACTTCCAGGAACACCCGCTGCGCGCCTCGATCACCGGCCAGGCGGACCAGCGCACGCAGCAGCTCACGGCCGAGCCCACGCGACTGCACCAGCGGATCGATGCAGATGTTCAGCACATGTGCTTCATCAGCAGCCAGGCTGAGCACGCCATAGCCGATCAACAGGCCATCGCGCTCCATGGCCAGGCCGGGGTAACCGGCGCGCAGGCAATCCAGGAAAATGCCGCGGGTCCACGGATAGGGATAACCACGCACTTCGATGGCCATCACCGCGTTGAGATCGCTCTCGCGCAGCGCACGCATCGCCACCGGCCCGGGCTGGCTGACCGCACTCATGCGGTTGCGCCCTTGCGCAGCGCGCGCAGCTGCGGCCACAACGCGCGTTTGGCTGCAGGGTCGCGACGCAGTTGTTCCAGCGGCCAGCTTTCCATCAGCGTCTGTGTGGCCGGGTCGTTCGGATTGCAGCCCGACGCTCGCAACAGCGCGATCTGCAGGCGATCAGGCAGGCGCACCAGCGGCTGGCGCGCGTTGCCGGCGGGCAGCGGACGGGCCGCAGCCGGTACGGTATCCGGCGCCGCCACCGGCACGGCAGTGCGTGGTGGCGCGCGCTCGGGCCGAGGTTCCGGCGCCGCGTCACGCTGGCTGGGTGCGTGCTGCATCGATGGTGGCGCCGTGCGCGTCGGCGCGACCGGCGCGGGTGCCGAGGCCGCGGCTTCAGCCACGCTCAGCTGCAATGCCGCGTCCATTTCGGCGGCCAACTGGCCGTCGTGATAGACGGTGTAGCCCATGGCCTGCAGCCAGGCCTGCTGGGCCGGGGACCACAACACGGGCAGGTCCTGGCTCACGCTGCCTCGGGCTTCTTGCGCAGGCGCTGCACGCCCCACATCACCGGGCCTGACAGGGCGTAGAGGATGCCGACGACGAGCAACACGCGTGGCAGGTCGATCACCGCGATAGCGATGCCGATCGGCACCAGCGCCAGCACCAGGAACGGGACGCGGTCTGAACGTGCCCCCTCCTTGGCAGCGCCGCCCTTGAAGCTCCAGAAGCGGATGCGGCTGACCATCAGCAGCGCGGCGACGAGGGTCACCGCCAGCGCCACGAAGCGCAGCTCGTTGCCGTTCCAGCCCAAGGTGCCATCGGCGAAGGCCCACACGAAGGACATCATCAGGCCAGCGGCAGCCGGGCTGGCCAGGCCGACGAACCAGCGCTTGTCGACTACGGCCACCTGGGTGTTGAAGCGGGCCAGGCGCAGCGCCGCGCAGGCGGCGTACAGGAACGCCACGGCCCAGCCCAGGCGACCGACCAGCTCACCGTCGTATTTCAGTTCCGACAGGGACCAGTGGTACATCACCAGCGCCGGCGCCATGCCGAAGCTGACCAGATCGGCCAGCGAGTCGTACTGCACGCCAAACTCGCTGCTGGTGCCGGTCAGGCGCGCGACACGGCCATCGAGGCCATCCATCACCGCCGCCACGAACACGGCGATGCTGGCATTGACGAAATCCCCGTTGGCCGCGGCGATGATGGCGTAGAAGCCAGAGAACAGCCCAGCCGTGGTGAACAGGTTGGGCAGCAGGTAAATCGTGCGCGAGCGCGGCGGCGGTGTGATCGGGTCCATGGAATCCAGTTTAATCGACTTGCCAGCGGTCGGCGCCAATGCTGCAATCGGCGTTCTACGCCCATTCTGCGGAGTTTGCCATGCGTGCCCTGTCCTGCCTGGGATGCCTGCTGCTGTTGGTCAGTACCACTGCGCTGGCCGGCCCCGTCTACAAGTGGAAGGACGCCAAGGGTGTGACCCAGTATTCGGAAACGCCGCCGACCGGGGCCAAATACGAGACCCGAGCCCAGGCCAGGACACCGGCGACGGACGCGGCCCCGGAGCCTGCCGCCGCGCCGGTACCGGAACAATGCAGTACCGCCCGCGCCAACGTGGTGCTGCTGGAGGGCAGCGGCCCGGTGATGCAGGACACCGATGGCGACGGCAAGGCCGATACCGCACTTACCCCTGATCAGCGCAGCGCGCAGAAGGGCCTGGCCGAGGCGGCAATCAAGGCGTACTGCCCACCGGCGGGTTAAGGGGGGATCGGCCGGGCGGCACCCGGCACCCGCGGAGGCAACGGCCGGAGCAACTGCAACGGCGGCTTCCTGGGGGATGGCGGGGCACTGTGGGTTTGCGGGGCCGCCGTGAACCCGTCCATGGGGGCTTGGTCGCCGCATCCATGCGGCTCACACCCCGCAAACCCACAGTGCCCCGCCTTCGACAGATTCCCGGTGGCCAGTAGATCCACGCCATGCGTGGATGAATCTCCATCGAAATCGAATATTTCGAAAATTGATCGAATGAACGAAGAACATCCACGCATGGCGTGGATCTACGGTGTCGACCAAGGTCGACACCCACCAAGAGCAGGCCATGCCATAGAGCAGGCCATGCCATCCAGACAGATTGCAGAAATCTGTCGAAGGCGGGGTGGGTCCGGTTGCGGGGGTGTCCGCGGCATGGATGCCGCGGCCAAGCCCCCATGGATGGGTTTACGGCGTCCCCCGCAACCGGACCCACCCCGCCATCCCGCAGAAATCCCGCTTTTGACGTTGACGTTGATTCGGCGGGTGCCGGGCGCAGCCCGGCCGATACCCCTCCCCCGGCCGGGCTGGCAGAATAGGTGTCTCTGCCGTAAACCGAAGCCGACGATGCGCCTCTCCCAGTTCCACCTGCACACCACCAAGGAAACCCCCAGCGACGCCGAGCTGACCAGCCACCGGCTGATGCTGCGCGCGGGCATGATCCGCAAGCTCGCGTCCGGCCTCTATACCTGGTCGCCGCTGGGCCTGCGCGTGCTGCGCAAGGTCGAACGCATCGTCCGCGAGGAAATGGACCGTGCCGGTGCCGTCGAATTCCAGATTCCGACCATCCAGCCGAAGGAACTGTGGGAGCAGACCGGCCGCTGGCAGAAGTTCGGCCCGCAGCTGCTGAAGATCAAGGACCGCAAGGAACAGACCTTCTGCTACAGCCCCACCGCCGAAGAAGCGGCCTGCGATTTCGCGCGCAGCGAATTGTCCAGCTACAAGCAGCTGCCGGTGAACTTCTACCAGATCCAGACCAAGTTCCGCGACGAGATCCGCCCGCGCTTCGGTGTGATGCGCGCGCGCGAGTTCCTGATGAAGGACGCCTATTCGTTCCACCTGCACGACGAAGACCTCGTGCGTGAGTACGAAAACATGAAGGTGGCCTACAGCCGCATCTTCACCCGCCTGGGTCTGGACTTCCGCATGGTGCAGGCCGATTCCGGTGCGATCGGCGGTGACGCCTCGCAGGAATTCCACGTGATCGCCGATTCCGGTGAAGACGCGCTGGTGTTCTCCACCGGTTCGGACTACGCCGCCAACATGGAAGCGGCCATTGCCGCCGATCCGGCCGCGCGCGCTGCGGCCAGCGAAGCGCTGCGCAAGGTCGAGACCCCGATCCAGAAAACCTGCGAAGACGTTGCCGCCCTGCTCGGCATCGACCTGCAGCGCACCGTGAAGTCGGTGGCGCTGATCGCCGGTGAAGGCAAGGCACAGCAGTTCGTGCTGGTGCTGGTGCGTGGCGACCACGAGGTCAATGAGATCAAGCTGGGCAAGGTTGCCGGCCTGGACGAACAGCGTTTTGCCAGCGAAGCAGAGATCGCCGACTACCTCGGCAGCGTGCCGGGCTTCCTCGGTCCGGTCGCGCCGGCCAAGCCGATCCGCGTGGTCGCCGATCGCGAAGTGGCGGCGATGTCCGACTTCGTCGTGGGTGCCAACGAGGCCGGTTTCCACCTGGCTGGCGTCAACTGGGGCCGCGACCTGGCGGAACCGGAAGTGGCGGACATCCGCAACGTGCGTGCCGGTGATCGTGCGCTGGATGGCGGCGAACTGAAAATCGCCCGCGGCATCGAAGTCGGCCACGTGTTCCAGCTGGGCCGCACCTATGCGAAGGCGCTCGATGCCACCGTGCTGGACGAGAACGGCAAGGCTGCGGTGATGACGATGGGCTGCTACGGCATCGGCATTTCGCGCGTGGTCGCCGCCGCGATCGAACAGAACCACGATGACGCCGGCATCATCTGGCCCGACGCGATGGCGCCGTGGCAGGTGGTGGTCTGCGTGATCAATCCGAAGGGCGACGCGGGCGTGGCCGATGCGGCTGCAGGTCTGCTGCAGGAGCTGCGCGACGCCGGTCTGGATGCCGCACTGGACGACCGCGGCCTGCGCCCGGGCGCGATGTTTGCCGATATGGAACTGATCGGCATCCCGCACCGCGTGGTGGTCAGCGAGCGCGGCCTGGCCGCAGGCACCTTCGAGTACCGCTCGCGTCGGGCGGCCGAAGCGGAGAGCCTGGACAAGGCCACCCTGCTGCAGCGCCTGCAGGATTGATCGGAAAAGACCGGGGTATACCCCGGTCTTTTTTTGCCGGATGGCCGGCTCCCGGAAAATCGCAGCGGACATAATCCGGTCAAAATGGTCGCAACCGGGCCAGCCAGCCGACAGACGGTGACCGCAACTGTTTGTGCTGGGATTAATTCCTCATTACTCTGTCCCGCGACGCCACGGACCGGCTCGTCCCTGTCCCTAAATTAGTTTCTGGAGTAATCGTTGATGAGCATCGACCTGACCGGCCTGTCGGCACGTGAGCTGGGCGCATTGATCCGCACAGCCAAGAAGCAGCAGACCATCGTCGCCAAGCGTCGCCCGATCACCAAGGTCCGTGCCCAGCTGAGCAAGCTGGCCAAGACCGAGGGTTACACCATCGAGGAACTGTTCGGTGGTGAACCCGCACCGCGCGCGCGCAAGGTCGCCAAGGCCACCAAGGCCCCGTCCAAGACCGCCGGCCGCAAGCTGGGCAAGGTTGCACCGAAGTACCGCAACCCGGCCAACCCGAAGGAAACCTGGACCGGTCGTGGCAAGCAGCCGCGCTGGATGGCCGAGCTGACCGCCAAGGGCAGCAAGAAGCCGGAAGATTTCCTGATCAAGAAGGCCTGAGGCCAGATCGGGTCGCAATGAAAAACGCCGGCGAAAGCCGGCGTTTTTTTGGGGTAGCGCCGGGCCATGCCCGGCGAGCGCAGCGGTTGGTTTCCCGATCCGCCGGGCATGGCCCGGCGCTACCGCCCCGATCACAGCGTCTTGCGCGCCGGCATCAGCAGGTTGCCGAACAGCAGGCCGGCGACCAGCGCCATCACCACGTTCAACACGGTCAGGAACACGCTCTGGCCTGCGCCCACGTCCTGTTGCTGGACCAGGGTCAGCACGCCGCGCAGGCTGGTGCTGCCAGGCACCATCATGATGATGCCCGGCAGGCGGATGATCGCGCCGGGACGGCCGACCACGCGCCCGAACAGGTTGCCGCCGGCGGTCAGCAGCATCGCCGACAGGAAGATGCCGGCCGGCGTACCCCAGGCATGACCACCAAACTTGGAGATCGCGTAACCGGCCACCGAGGCGGCGATCACCCACGGATAGTCGCGACGATTGGCCTTGAACAACATCGCGAAGGCGAACGCCGCCGTCAGCAGCGAGCCCCACTCCACCCACGGCCCCTGTGGCCGTGAGGCACGGATCATCGGGTCCAGCCCCAGCACATCGGCCAGGGTCACTGCGATCATCGCGCCGACACTGAGCTTCATGATCGTGGTCAACGCGCCGGCAAAGCGCGCGGTGCCGGACACCCAATGCTGGCTGGCCAGTTCATTGACCGCATTGGTCAGTGACATGCCAGGCAGCAGCACCACCAGCGAGGCGATGATCACCGTATTGAGGTTCAGCGCGCCCACGAAGGTGGCAACCACGGTGGCGACCAGGCCGGCCAGCAGCGCCGCCAGTGCTTCGGCCGCTTCGCGGCTGGCCGGGCGCTTGTCGGTGACCATGCCGAGCAGGCCGATCAACAGGCCGATGACGCCAGCGGTGGCGATATCCAGCCACGGCAGCTTCCACATGCCCGCCACGCCCGCCGCACCGAGGGTGAAGGACAGGATGGTGCGCAGCTTGCCGCGCCGGCCCGGATCCTTGTCCAGCTGGCGCAGCGCGGTGTGACCCTGGGCGATGCTCATGCGGCCATTGGCCACTTCTTCAGCGATCCCGTCAGCCACGCTGAGCTTGTGCAGGTCGTTCTCGCCGGGTGCCAGCCGGATCACCCGGGTGATGTCGCTGGAGCCGATGGCCTGCGCCGGGTCGCTGAAACTGAGGATGATGCCGGTGGGGTTCGACCACGGTTCACAATCCAGATCGAGCTGGCGGGCCAATGCAACCACCGCCGCTTCCAGGCGCTGGGCCGTTGTGCCGTAGCTGTGCAGGCGGCCGGCGATCTCGGAAACGAAGGCCACGCGCTGCGCGTAGGTGGCCTGGGGCGTGGGGATCGTGTGAGCGTCTACGGACATGCGCCGTAGTATTACCTACGTCAGGCTCTGCTGGAGAAATTCATCCTGGTTCGACGCGACGTGCAATTCAGAACGGTTATGCTGCGACCCGAATGGCCCCCATGACCCCGACCCACGCCCCCCAGCTCGAACAGGACGCTCAGGATCCGGGACTGATCCGGCTGTCCGGCCACTGGACCCTGAAGACCGCGCTGGCCGCGGCCGAAGTGCTGCGTGGCGTTCCGGACACGCTGACCGGCATCGACGCCACCGGCATCGAGCTGCTCGACTCGGCCGGCGTGCTGCAGGTGCTGCGCGTCGCCCATCGTGCCGATCTCGGTGAGCACGCGCTGCAGTTCCGCCCGGACCACCAGGCGCTGGTGTGCACCATCGAAGAAGTGGCCGACGACCGTCCGAAGCCGAAGCGCGACTTCGGCGTGCTGGCGGCACTGGAGCGGCTGGGGGTCAGCGTCCATGCCACGGGCCACAACATCAAGGCGCTGTGCAGCTTCCTCGGTGAGAACCTGGTCAAGGCCGCACGCCTGGTCAAGGAACCTCGACGTTTCCGCCTGACCGCGACCGTCCATCAAATGGAGCAGGTCGGGCTGGATGCGGTGCCACTGGTGGCGCTGTTGTCCTATCTGGTCGGTGCGGTGATCGCCTTCCTCGGCTCGACCATCCTGCGCGATTTCGGCGCGGAGATCTTCGTGGTCGAACTGGTCAACATCGCCTTCCTGCGCGAATTCGCCGTGCTGCTGACCGCGATCGTGCTGGCCGGCCGCACCGCCAGTGCCTTCACTGCGCAGATCGGTGCGATGAAGGCACGCGAGGAAATCGATGCGATGCGCACCCTGGGGCTCGACCCCATCGACCTGCTGGTGCTGCCGCGCCTGGTCGCGCTGCTGGTGACCCTGCCGCTGCTGACCTTCATCGCAATGGTCGCCGGCTTGGCCGGCGGCATCACCGTCGGCGCGTTCGATCTGGATATTCCGCCGCAGATGTACATCGCGCGCATGCACGACACGATGGAAGTGCGGCACATGCTGGTGGGCCTGTCCAAGGCGCCGGTATTTGCGCTGGTGATCGGCCTGATCGGTTGCCTGGAAGGCCTGAAGGTCGAAGGCACCGCACAGTCGGTCGGCGAGCGCACCACCTCCAGCGTGGTGCAGACGATCTCGCTGGTGATCATCATCGACGCCTTCGCGGCGTTGTGGTTCATGCACATGGACTGGTGACATGAGCACGCATCCGATCCCCGAAGAAGTGCCCATGCAGGACGACGACGGCCACGACCTGGCCATCCGCGTGCGCGGGCTGGTCAACCGCTTTGGCAGCCAGACCGTGCACGAAGGGCTGGACCTGGACGTGCGCCGTGGCGAGATCCTTGGCGTGGTGGGTGGTTCGGGCACCGGCAAATCGGTGCTGATGCGCTCGATCCTGGGCCTGCGCGTGCCGGATGAAGGGCAGATCGAAGTGCTCGGCCGCGACGCGCGTGCCGACGACGCCGAGAGCCGCCTGCACATCGAACGCAATACCGGCGTGCTGTTCCAGGACGGCGCCCTGTTCTCGTCGCTGACCGTGGGCGAAAACGTGCAGGTGCCGCTGAAGGAACATCACCGCGAACTGCCCGAGCGCTGGCACTACGAGCTGGCCCTGCTGAAGGTGAAACTGGCCGGTCTGCCCGCCGATGCCATCAACAAGCTGCCCTCGCAGCTGTCTGGCGGCATGCGCAAGCGCGCCGGCCTGGCACGTGCGCTGGCGCTGGATCCGCCGCTGCTGTTCCTGGATGAACCCACCGCCGGGCTGGACCCGATCGGTGCGGCCGCGTTCGACCGTCTGATCAAGACCCTGCAGGAAGCGCTGGGGCTGACCGTGTTCCTGATCACCCACGACCTGGACACGCTGTATGCGATCTGCGACCGGGTGGCGGTCATCGCCGACCGCAAGGTGGTGGCCAATGCGCCACTGCCGGACATCGAGAGACTGGATCATCCGTGGATCCAGGAATACTTCCACGGACCCCGCGCGCGCGCCGCGCGTGGCGAACAGATCGAGAGTGCCTGAGCCATGGAAACAAAAGCCAACTACGTGCTGATCGGCGCGTTCACCCTGATCACCGGCCTGGCCCTGCTGGCCTTCGGCCTGTGGGCCGCCAAGTACTCCTCCGACCGTACCTGGCAGGAATACCGGGTGGTGTTCCGCGAAGCGGTGACCGGCCTGTCGGTCGGCAGCCCGGTGCAGTACAACGGCATCGCGGTGGGCTCGATCACCGAACTGAACCTGGTACCGGACGATCCGCGCCAGGTGGTCGCGCGCATCCGCCTGAACTCGACCACCCCGGTCAAGACCGATACCCGCGCCAAGCTGGCGATCACCAGCCTGACCGGCCCGTCGATCATCCAGCTCAGCGGCGGCACGCCGCAGTCGCCGGCACTGACCACGGTCAACAAGGACCCGGCACCGATCATCCCGACCACGCCGTCAGCGCTGCAGAACATCACCGACGTGGCCAACCGCATCGTCGAGCGCATGGACCAGATCCTCAGCGACCGCAACGTCGCCTCGATCAACGCCACGTTGGCCAATCTGGAAACGATCAGTGGCGGCCTGGCCGACCGCGACCAGGGCACGCAGTCGCTGCTGCTCAGCGCGCGCGATGCCGCGCGCAGCCTGGACGCCACCCTGAAGACCACCAACGGCACCATCGAGCGCCTGGACAAGAACCTGGTGCAGCAGCTGCCGGGCATCATCGACAAGCTCGACGCCACCCTGGCCAAGCTTGATTCGGCCGCCGGCAATGCCGATTCGATCCTTGGCGAGAATCGCGCCGCCATCAACAGCTTCGCCAATGACGGCCTCGGCCAGCTCGGCCCGACGCTGGGTGAACTGCGTGGCTTGATCCGCGACCTGCGCCGGGTCAGCGACCGCCTCGAGAACAACCCCGCGCGCTATTTGCTCGGCCGCGACGCCCCGAAGGAGTTCGAACCCAAATGAGCCCGACCACCCTTCCGCGCCTGTTGCTGGCCGCGTCGCTGGCCACCCTGCTGGGTGGCTGCTCGATCCTCGGCAGCGGCGACAAGAATCCCGTCACCCTGTATTCCCCCGCCGTGCAGGTCAAGGTCGACCCCAGCTGGCCGCAGGCCGACTGGCAACTGGTGCTGGCCAAGCCCAGCGCTGCGCGCATGGTCGACAGCCCGCGCATCAACGTGCGGCCGACGCCGTCGGAGCTGGAGATCTACAAGGGCGCCAGCTGGGCACAGCCGGCCACCGACATGATCGAGGACACCCTGCTGCGTGGCTTCGAGGATTCCGGCCGCATCCACGGCGTGGCCCGCGTCGCCGCCGGCATCCGCGCCGACTACAAGCTGTCGACCGACATCCGTCGCTTCGAATCGGACTACCAGGGCCAGGCAACGCCGACGGTCGTCATCGAGATCAACGCCAAGCTGATCGACGTGACCAACCAGCGGGTGGTCGCCGACCGAACCTTCCGTCAGCTGCAGCCGGTGGGCAGCACTGATGTGTCGGCGGTGGCCGCCGCCTTCGAGCGTGGCCTGCAGCAGGTAGCGCAGGACGTGGTGGGCTGGACGCTGACCAGCGGGCAGAACGACAAGCAGGCGCTGAAGCGCTGATCGGTTTCCGCTGATTGCGCCGGGCCCGGGCTGCGAAACGGGTAGATCCACGCCATGCGTGGATGAATCGTCCGGGACCTGCGTCAGGTCCGCGGCGTGATCCAGCGGAACGTCAGGTTGATGCGTTCACCCTGCACCCGGGCCATCTTCGGTAGCGCGTGCTGGTAGTGGCGCTGGGTAGCGCCGCCCATCAACAGCAGGTCGCCATGACCGAGCAGGAATTCCGCCTTGCGCATGGTGTCATCGCGGCGGCGCAGCAGGAATCGTCGCGCCGCTCCGAGGCTCAACGAAGCAATCAGCGGCGCCGGCCCCAGCTCCGGCTCGTCATCGCTGTGCCAGCCCATGTAGTCGGTACCGTCGCGATAGCGGTTGAGCAGTACGCTGTTGAATCGACCCACGCCCTCGAGCTGCAGCCGGTCGCGCAGCGCGGACAGCATTGGCAGCCATGGATGGGGCACGAACTCGGCACCTGAATAGCGATAACGCGCCTGCGGATCGCCGATCCAGCAGCTCAACCGCGGTGAATCCACCCAGTTGCCGAACATGCGGATGCGGTGGGTTTCCCAGGGGATTTCGGCTTGCAGCGCCTGCTGCAGGGCATCAGCTTCAGGCCTAGCCAGCCAGCTTGGAAGGTGCCGTACTTCAGCATCGGGAAGGAGGGTCGGGAACAGCATGCGCCATGCCTGCAGCTGAAATCGACTCCAGATTGCCTGATTTGCCCGCTTCAGTCACAGACGGGACAATGCTCCATCTCCACACCGACGTCCCATACAACTGATGCCGCGCCTTACACCCTGCCAATCCTGCCCTGCATCTGACGACCGGGGCGGGCGATGAAGCTGCACCGCTACCTGGGCGCAATCCAACGCTCGGTGCAGCGCCATGGAGGCGGATTGCCGGGGCTCTGGTCGGTCATCAGTCGCGCGTTGAGGATTGCACGGGCCATGGGTATCGGGGGACTACTGCAGCGCGTGCGAGCTTCCGGCGGCGACCAGCGTCCGAGTGCTTCACCGCCGTGCGACGCGCCATTGCCAGCGCCAGTCCCGCTGGAGCAGATTTCACTGAAGGTCGGGGTGATGGCGCACGTGTTCTATCCGGACCTCATCGAGGAGCTGGCCCGCTCGCTGGAACAGATGCCAATCCCCTACACGCTTATGGTCTCGGTGGTGGATGACGCTGCCGCTGAGCAGGCTCGTGCGCGGTTTGCACAGCTTCCCCTGCTCATCGACCTGCAGGTGGCGAAGGTGGCCAACCGCGGCCGCGACATCGCGCCTCTGCTGCTCGCGTTCGATGCCCCCATCCGCGAGCTGGACGTGGTGGGACACATACATACAAAAAAGTCTCTTTACACCGGTAGCGCCCAGGAACAATGGCGCAAGTACCTGCTGGCGTCGCTGTTCGGTGACCATGAACGCCTGGCATGGATGTTCGGCGTGCTGCAGGCAGCGCCGGACCTGGGGCTGATCTATCCGGAAACCCATTCGTCGCTGCCTCCATGGGCACATACTTGGCTGTCCAACGTTTCGGTCGGCCGCACACTGAGCGCTCGTCTTGGCCTGGGGTGGGAGAGTACGGGCTACTTCGATTACCCCGCCGGTTCGATGTTCTGGGCGCGGGTGGATGCCCTGCGCCCCCTGTTCGAGCTGGAACTTTCGCTGGATGATTTCCCTGTGGAGGAGGGCCAGATCGATGGCACGCTGCAGCATGCGATCGAACGGCTTTTCGCATTGATCGCTCGTGATCGCGGCTACCGGATCGGCGTGCTGCCAACTGATGGCAGCCGCCACATGGCCGTTGAAGGTGAGCGCAACGCCGGCGCCGCGTTCAGATATCCGCTGGCCGAACAACTGCGGATGGCGGCCATCGAAGCTCGGGTTGTGACTCTGGATGTATTCGACACATTGGTGCTACGTCCCTTCATGACTCCAAACGGCGCCCGCCAATTGCTGTCGCTACGTGCCGAACGCTTGATGGGAGTTGCTACCTTCGCCGAGATCCGCGAAGACGCGGAAATCGCAGAAAGGCAACGCCTGGGCCGCGACCCTGAACTGGCCGAGATCTACCAGCAGATGGGTCGCTTGGCGCGCATTGGCGACGACATGACCCAGCGCCTGCTGGCGCTGGAAGTGCAGATGGAACGGGAGCTGTTGCGCTCGCGCCAGGCGATGTTGGAGGCGCTACCGGTGCTGGCCGGAAAACGGCTGGTCGCTCTGTCGGACATGTATCTGCCCAAAGCCGTTCTACGCGACGTACTGCCACCGGAGGTGCAGGCCGTTACCGACGAGTGGTGGGTTTCCTGTGAAACCGGGGCCCGCAAGGATGCTGACAACAGCTGGTCGCAATGGGCAGGGCGACTGGTGACGACGCCTGGACGCTGGCTGCACGTGGGCGACAACGAACACGCCGATGTCCAGTTGCCTCAGCGTGCCGGCCTGATCAATCCAGTACATGTGCTGCGTCCTGCCGTACTGTTCGACATGGTCCCTGCGCTGCGTTCCCTGCGCCATCCTGCAGCAGCACAGGCGCCTTGGCCTGAGCAGCTATGGCGGGGTCTGCTCGCCAACCGCTTCGCATATATGGCCGACACCGCCCCGCATCGCGTGTACCCGACGCCACAGCTTGACGCGGAGGACGCAGGCTACTGCGTGCTGGGCCCCATGCTGCTTGATTTCCTGTTGACGACCGCCGCTACCGCTCGTCAGCGGGGTATCGGTTCAATCCTGCTACTTGCTCGTGAAGGCTATCTGCTGGAGCAGGCCTGGATGCTGTTGGCCAAGGTCCATCCTGGCATGCGTGCACTGCGCGCTGAGTATTTCCTGGCATCGCGGCGCTCCACTGCCTTGCCGGCGCTGGCCGCGGATGCAGATCTGTCTGCCGTGCTGGCTGGCAGCTTCAACGGCTGCGTGCGCCAACTTCTTGTGGCTCGCCTTGGCTCACAGGCCGTGGACGTCATTGCCCGGGTTGACCCTACGCTGCTGGAGCGCGATGTTTTCCTGCCTGAAATGGCAGACACGCTCTCGCTGTGGCTGGAACCTGCGCTTCCCGCCCTCCTTGAACTGGCCCGGCAGAGTCAGCAGGACTGGCAAGCGCATCTGTCAAAGGCCACTGGCGGCCAGCCGACGATGGTTGTCGACCTGGGCTATGCAGGGACCATCCAGCGCAATCTGATCCGCCTTAGCGGCGAACCGATAGGCGGCCAGTACTTCGCATTGCGGGAAACGGCCAAGCAGCTGAACGGGTTGGGCTGGGCCGAAGCGCGCTACTTCGACGGCCGCACGGATACCGGTGGTTCATCCTTGATCCTGCAGCACGATCTTCTGCTGGAGGCATTGCTGAGTGCCCCATACGGCCAGTTCAATGGCTACTTCCGCGACGCGAGCGGAATGGTGCACGGCGAGTTCGGCGAACAGACCCTCGGAAAGCCCGGACTGGAAGCTCTGGCTGCGGTGCAGACCGGCGCGCTCTCATTCATCAACGATGCCTGCTCGGCTGTCAATGCCAACGTTGCCGACATCACACTGGACAAGCATGCAGTACTTGAACCGCTGCGCCTGCTCGCCGAGGGAACATGGCAGGCAGGCGCTTGGCTGCAGGAGTTGGCCACCGAAGATGACTTCAGCGGCCGTGGCAAGGTAAACGTAAGCGGTACTTACTGACGGAATGCAACGCCCGTCTTCTCCCTCAGCTCGTCATGAGCGACACCCGCCGCAGTCTCCACCAGCACCAGACCGTCATCGGTCACGTCGAATACCGCCAGGTCGGTGATGATGCGATCGACCACGCCCACACCCGTCAGCGGCAGCGTGCACTCGGGCAGGATCTTGTGTTCGCCGTTCTTGGCGGTGTGCTCCATCAGCACCACCACCCGCTGTACGCCGGCCACCAGGTCCATCGCACCGCCCATGCCCTTGACCATCTTGCCGGGCACCATCCAGTTGGCCAGGTCGCCCTTGTCGGTGACCTGCATCGCACCCAGGATCGCCAGGTTGACGTGGCCACCACGGATCATCGCGAAGCTGTCATGACTGCCGAAGTAGCTGGCCCCCGCACGTGCGGTTACGGTCTGCTTGCCGGCATTGATCAGGTCTGCATCGACCTCATCCTCGGTCGGGAACGGGCCGATACCCAGCAGGCCGTTTTCAGATTGCAGCCACACATCCACGCCTTCGGGGATGTGGTTGGCCACCAGCGTCGGCAGGCCGATGCCCAGGTTCACGTAGGCGCCATCGGTCAGTTCACGCGCAGCGCGCGCCGCCATCTCATCGCGGGTCCATGCCATGTCAGTTGCCCTCCGCACGGATGGTGCGCTGTTCAATACGTTTTTCAGGGGTGGGGTTGTGCACGATGCGGTGCACGTAGATGCCCGGCAGGTGCACCTGGTCCGGGTCGATGCTGCCGACCGGCACCACCTCCTCCACTTCCACGATGCAGACCTTGCCAGCCATCGCGCAGGCCGGATTGAAGTTGCGCGCGGTCTTGCGGAACACCAGGTTGCCGGCCTCGTCGGCTTTCCAGGCCTTTACCAGCGCCACGTCGGCGCGCAGCGCGGTTTCCATCACGTAGTGCTTGCCGTCGAACTCACGGGTTTCCTTGCCTTCGGCCACCACCGTGCCATAGCCGGTAGCGGTGAAGAAGGCCGGGATACCCGCACCACCGGCACGCAGTCGTTCGGCCAGGGTGCCCTGCGGATTGAATTCCAGCTCCAGTTCGCCAGCCAGGAACTGCCGTTCGAACTCCTTGTTCTCGCCCACATAGGACGAAATCATCTTCTTGATCTGCCGGGTTTCCAGCAGCTGGCCCAGGCCGAAGCCATCCACGCCGGCATTGTTGGAGATCACGGTCAGGCCCTTGGCCCCACTGTCGCGCAACGCGGCGATCAGTGCTTCAGGAATACCGCACAGGCCGAAGCCACCCACAGCCAGAACCTGGCCATCAGCGACCACGCCCTGCAGGGCATCCGCCGCAGAGGCGAAACGCTTGCTGCGCGTGCCGCTGGAAGTCGATTGCTGCATCTCTACTGCCCTACCCGGTGAGAATGCCGCCATTCTAGCGGTACACCCGTTGCCGGCTGGGATGCGCCGCAGCATGAACCAGCATGCCGGGCCCTCAATACGTAGAATGTCCGCTTCCCCGCTTGCGGTGCCCTTGGCAACGCGTGCTGCAGATGGAGAGGACAGGACGACGCATGGCCGTAGTATTCACCGGAGGGGAACTGTCCCGCTGGCTGGATGCCGGGACACTGGGAAAGGGCAACCACCTCGTTTCGGCAGTGCGTGAACTGCGCTACCAGTCACCGCTGCTGACTGCCCGGCTCGTAGGCTGGCAGGTGTCGATCGACCTGGACGCCAGCGCCCGCACACCGCACAGCCCCCTGCAGAGTCGCTGCACCTGCCCGGCTGGCGGGCACTGCGAGCATGTCGCCGCCGTGCTGCTGGCCGCGCTGGAGACCTCTCTGGAGGGTGCCCCGGGCCCGCTGCGCCCGGCCTCCAACCCGACGCTGCCCACCCTGCAGATCCAGGCGATGACGCCGATCCTCCATCTGCACAGCATGGAATACCGTCCTGCCTGGCTCACCGAACGGGATGCCTCGCAGTGGCTTGACGTCGCCACCGTCGCTTTCGAATACGGCGAACACGTGCGTTTTCTCGACGACCCGTCGCTGTTCGTGCATGGCGCCGAGGGCCAGCTCTACCTGCTGCCGCGTGACCTTGCCGGGGAGGCACGGCGTGAGGTTGAACTACACAGCGTCCACCTGCACCGCGAGCGGCAACCGCGCATCGTGCTGGACGGCGGTGGTCCGTTGTTCGAGCTGCGCAGTTTCGACTGGACCCGCTTCCTGCTGGAGGATGTGCTGCGGTTGGAAGCGCTGGGCTGGAAGATCGAGACTGACGATGCCTTCCGTCATCGCATCACCCGGGTGGAGGAGATCGACCTGGATGTGCGGTCGGTGTCCACCGACAGTGCCGCGTTCGACCTGGCCCTGACCATCGACGTCGATGGCCGCAGCATTGCGCTGGTTCCGCTGTTGCAAGGCGTACTGCAGTCCGATCCGCGCTGGCTGCGCGGCCAGCTGGACGCGATCGGCGATGACGAGAACGTACTGCTGACGACGGCAGGCAATGAACGCCTGGCCCTGCGCGCGGGCCGCCTGAAACCGGTGATCGCGCTGCTGGCGGATCTGTTCGGCGACCGCGGGCAACCATTGCGACTGCAGGCACACGATCGCGGACGCCTGCAGGCACTGCAGGAAGCCACGCAGCTGCGACTGCACAGCAGCAACGATACCCGCGCACGCGTGCAGCGCCTGTTGGACGCACCGGCGATGACCCCTGTCCCAGCGCCCCAGGGCTTGCGCGCGACGCTGCGCAGCTACCAGCTTGAAGGCCTGTCCTGGCTGCAGTACCTGCGCCAGCAGGGCCTGGGCGGCGTGCTGGCCGATGACATGGGTTTGGGCAAGACACTGCAGACCCTGGCCCATCTCCTGGTTGAAAAGCAGAGCGGCCGCCTGGACAAGCCAGCGCTGGTGGTCGTGCCGACGTCGTTGCTGCACAACTGGCAGAGTGAAGCTGCGCGTTTCACTCCGGATCTGCGCGTACTGACCCTGCACGGACCCACACGTGACACGCAGTTCGATGCCATTGCCGCACATGATCTGATACTGACCACCTACCCCCTGCTCTGGCGCGACGAGCAGGCGTTGCAGGCGCATTCCTATCACCTGCTGATCCTGGACGAGGCACAGCAGGTGAAGAACCCCAGATCACGCGCAGCGGCCACGCTGCGCACGCTGCAGGCCCGTCATCGACTGTGCCTGACCGGCACCCCGCTGGAAAACCATCTGGGCGAGCTGTGGACGCAGTTCGACTTCCTGCTGCCCGGACTGCTCGGCAGCGAAAAACAGTTCAACCAGCACTGGCGCCATCCCATCGAGCGCGGCACCGACCGCCGGCGTGCACAGCTGCTGGCCCAGCGCATACGCCCTTTCATCCTGCGCCGACGCAAGGACCAGGTCGCCTCCGAACTTCCACCGAAGACGGTCATCACCCGCACCGTGGCGATGGAAGGCGGCCAGCGCGAACTTTACGAAACCGTGCGTGCGGCAATGGAAAAACAGGTGCGCGACGCGATCAACGGCAGCGGACTGGCGAGCAATCACATCGTGGTGCTGGACGCGTTGCTGAAGCTGCGTCAGGTCTGCTGCGATCCGCGCCTGCTGCAGGGTGGAACATCCGCGCGCACTGCTGGCTCGGCCAAGCTGGACCTGCTGCGCGAGATGCTGCCTTCCATGGTTGAAGAAGGACGCCGCATCCTGCTGTTCTCACAGTTCACCGGCATGCTGGCCCTGATTGCGCAGGCATTGGATGCACTGGGCCTGGCCTACGTGACCCTGACCGGCGACACCCAGAACCGGGTCACACCGGTGCAGCGCTTCATGGACGGCGAAGTTCCCGTGTTCCTGATCAGCCTGAAGGCCGGCGGCGTGGGACTGAACCTGACCGCCGCCGACACCGTCATCCACTTCGATCCCTGGTGGAACCCGGCCGCCGAGAACCAGGCCACGGACCGTGCCCACCGCATCGGCCAGGATCAGCCGGTGTTCGTCTACAAGCTGATCGTCGCGGGCAGCGTCGAGGAACGGATTGCTGAGCTGCAGCAGCGCAAGGCCGACCTGGCCGATGCAATCCTGGAGGGTGCTGGTGGCACAGGCCCACGTTTCGACGCAGCCGACCTTGAGGCTCTGCTCTCTCCCCTGCCGGGCGCACCTGCCAAGCACGCCGCAGGCAAACGCAGGGCCACCCGCACATGACATTTTCGGCGGTCAGGCAGCATTGGGTCTGTGGAAACGATTCCCATACAAGGCTGGGATTACACTAGCCAACTGATCTGACAAAGGATTCCAGCGATGCCCCTGCCCGCCTTCAAGGCCTATGACATCCGCGGCCGCGTGCCGGAAGAACTGAACGAAGACCTCGCCCGCCGGATTGGCGTGGCCTTGGCCGATCAGTTGTCGCCCGGGCCGGTAGTGGTGGGGCACGACGTGCGCTTGACCAGTCTGGCGCTGCAGGACGCGCTGGCGGTGGGCCTGCGCGGCGCGGGCCGGGAAGTGATCGACATCGGCTTGTGCGGCACCGAGGAGGTCTATTTCCAGACCGATCATCTGGGCGCGGCCGGCGGTGTGATGGTGACCGCCAGCCACAATCCGATGGACTACAACGGCATGAAGCTGGTCAAGGAGAACGCCCGGCCGATCAGCTCGGATACCGGCCTGTTCGCGATCTCCGATGCGGTTGCCGCCGATACCGCGCCTGCCGCCCCGGCCAAGGCCGGGCAGACCTCCCAACACGACAAGGATGCCTACATCCAACATCTGCTGGGCTACGTCGATGCCAGCAAGCTGAAGCCATTGAAGCTGGTGGTCAATGCCGGTAATGGCGGCGCTGGCGCCATCGTCGACCTGCTGGCACCGCATCTGCCGTTCGAGTTCATCCGCATCTGCCATGAACCCGATGGCAACTTCCCCAACGGCATTCCCAATCCGCTGCTACCGGAAAACCGCGCAGCCACTGCCGAAGCCGTGCGCGCGCACGGCGCCGACTTCGGCATTGCCTGGGACGGCGACTTCGACCGCTGCTTCTTCTTCGATCACAGCGGGCGCTTCATCGAGGGCTACTACCTCGTCGGCCTGCTGGCCAAGGCGGCACTGGACCGCAACCCGGGCGGCAAGATCGTGCATGACCCACGCCTGGTCTGGAACACCGTGGAAATGGTCGAGCAGGCCGGCGGCGTGCCGGTGCTGTGCAAGAGCGGCCACGCCTTCATCAAGGAAAAGATGCGCGCAGAGGACGCGGTGTACGGCGGCGAAATGAGCGCCCATCACTACTTCCGCGAATTCGCCTATGCCGACTCGGGCATGATCCCCTGGCTGCTGATCGCCCAGCTGATTTCCGAAAGCGGCCGTTCGCTGGCCGACTGGGTGGAGGACCGCATGGCGGCGTACCCGTGCAGTGGCGAGATCAACTTCAAGGTCAGCGATGCGAATACGTCCGTGGCTCGCGTGATGGAACACTTCGCCGCGCAGTCGCCTGCACTGGACCATACCGATGGGATCAGTGCCGACTTCGGCGACTGGCGTTTCAACCTGCGCAGTTCCAACACCGAACCGCTGCTGCGCCTGAACGTGGAATCGCGCGGGGATGCGGCGCTGATGCAGGCGCGCACCGATGAAATCGCCGCGCTGTTGAAGGCCTGAGCGGAGATGTCGCGATGAACACCGTCCAGCCTGTCATCCTCTCCGGGGGCTCCGGCACCCGCCTGTGGCCCCTGTCGCGCGAGGCGTATCCCAAGCAGTTCCTGCCTCTGGCCGGCGAGCTGACGATGCTGCAGGCAACGTGGCAGCGCGTGGCCCCCATCGCCAGCCGCGGCCCGCTGGTCATTGCCAACGAGGAACACCGCTTCGTTGCGGCCGAACAACTGCAGCAGGTCGGCGCCGAGCCGGCCGCGATCATCCTCGAGCCGGTTGGCCGCAACACCGCCCCGGCGATTGCCGTGGCCGCGCTGGAAGCCACCCGTGATGGCGCCGATGCGCTGTTGCTGGTGCTGCCCTCCGATCACGTGATCACCGATGAGGCCGCCTTCCGTGCGGCGGTGCAGGCGGCTTCCAGCGCCGCTGAAGCCGGCAAGCTGGTCACCTTCGGTATCGTGCCGACCGGCCCGGAAACCGGCTACGGCTACATCAAGGCCGCCGATGGCCAGGGCGTGCGCGCAGTCGAACGCTTCGTCGAAAAGCCCGATCTGGACACCGCCACCGGCTACGTGGCCAGTGGCCAGTACTACTGGAACAGCGGCATGTTCCTGTTCAAGGCCTCGCGCTACCTGCAGGAGCTGGAACGCCTGCAGCCGGCCATGTTGTCGGCCTGCCGCACGGCATGGGAGGGCGCGCGCCGCGATGCCGACTTCACCCGGTTGGACAAGGACGCGTTCACTGCGGTGCCGTCCGATTCGATCGATTACGCCGTGATGGAAAAGACCGCCGATGCGGTGGTAGTGCCGTTGGATGCCGGTTGGAACGATGTCGGCTCCTGGACCGCACTGCGCGATGTATCGCAGCAGGACGGCGATGGCAATGCGCACCAGGGCGATGTGATCGCCATCGACTGCCGCAACACCTATGCCTACGGCGAACGCCTGGTGGCGATGGTCGGGCTCGATGATGTCATCGTGGTTGAGACCGACGATGCGGTGCTGGTCGGCAAGGCCGACCGCATGCAGGAGGTCAAGACGGTGGTGGCGCAGTTGAAGGCCGACGGCCGCAGCGAAGCGACCTGGCATCGCAAGGTCTACCGCCCGTGGGGAGCCTACGACTCGATCGACAGTGGCGAGCGTTTCCAGGTCAAGCGGATCACGGTCAAGCCGGGCGGTACGTTGAGCCTGCAGATGCATCACCACCGTGCCGAGCACTGGATCGTGGTCAGCGGCACGGCCGAAGTCACCCGCGGCGATGAAGTGATCCTGCTGAGCGAGAACCAGAGCACCTACATCCCGCTGGGCGTGACCCATCGCCTGCGCAACCCGGGCAAGCTGCCGCTGGAGCTGATTGAAGTGCAGTCAGGCAGTTATCTGGGCGAAGACGATATCGTGCGCTTCGAGGATACGTACGGGCGCAGTTGAGTCGTCGCCCTGCGGTGCATGCCGACCGTTGGTCGGGGCCGGCGCCCAGCGTTGGTCGGGGTGGGTGCCGACCGTTGGTCGGCACGTCGCCTACCGGGTCAGGCAATCTCAGCCATGACCCGCTTCAACCCGTGCTGCCACGTCGGCAGTTCGATGCCGAAATCCTGCTGCAGCTTGCGGTTGTCGAGCACCGACCATGCGGGACGCTTGGCCGGAGTCGGGTATTCGGAACTGGGGATGGCTTCAACCGACGGCACCTTGGCCAGCACGCCGGCGGCAAGTGCCTCGGCAAAGATCGCTTCGGCAAAGCCATGCCAGCTGGTCTGGCCCGATGCCGTCAGATGCCACGTTCCCGACAGCGCGCCCGGATGCTGCAGCGCCTGCACGGTGACATCAGCAATCAATGCCGCCGGCGTCGGCGTGCCGATCTGGTCGGCCACGACACGCAGCTGATCGCGCTCGGCGCCGGCGCGCAGCATCGTGCGCAGGAAGTTCGCGCCGTGCGAGGCATAGACCCACGCGGTGCGGAAGATCAGGTGGCGACCACCGGCCGCACGCACCGCATCCTCGCCATCACGCTTGCTGGTGCCGTACACGCCGAGCGGGGCGGTCGGTTCGTCTTCGCGGTACGGGGCCGTGCCCTGGCCATCGAACACGTAGTCGGTGGAGTAATGCACGAACGGTACGTCATGCGCTGCACACCAGCGGGCGATCACGCCCGGCGCTTCGGCGTTGGCGGCGAATGCGGCCTCTACCTCCTGCTCGGCACGATCCACGGCCGTGTAGGCGGCCGCGTTGACTACCAACGACGGCTGCAGCCGGTCCAGCAATGCAGGCAAACTGTCGGGCTGGCTGAAGTCGGCCATTTCGCAGGTGCTGCCATCAGGCAACTGGCCGCTGCGGGTGGTCGCAACCACCTTGCCCAGCGGCGCCAGCGCGCGCAGCAGTTCCTGGCCGACCTGGCCGTTGCCACCGAATACCAGCACCGTCATGCGACGTAGACCGGCAGGCGGTCTTCAGCAATGTCCTTGAGGAACGGCGCGTTCTCGTCCTTGGCCGACAACGTCGGCGCGCTGACCGGCCAGTCCACGGCGATATCGGCGTCATTCCAGCGCACGCCGGCGTCGAAGTCCTTCAGGTAGACCTCGGTGCACAGGTAGCTGAACACCGCACGCTCGGACAACACGGCAAACCCGTGTGCAAAGCCTTCCGGAATCCAGAACTGCTTCTTGTTCTCCGCGCTGAGCACCACCGCTTCCCACTGGCCGAAAGTCGGTGAGCCGCGGCGGATGTCGACGGCCACGTCATACACCTCGCCTTCCACCACGCTGACCAGCTTGCCCTGCGGGCGCGGCCACTGGTAATGCAGGCCGCGCAGCACGCCCTGCGCCGAGGTGGAGACATTGCTCTGCACGAAGCGATCCGGCAGGCCCACCGCCGCGAAGCGCTCGGCATTCCAGGTTTCGAAGAAGTAACCGCGGACGTCGCCAAACACCGCCGGCTCGATCACCACGCAGCCGGGTAACCTGGTTTCAATCACTTTCACGGGACGACTCCACGCACGGCGAGTTTATGCAGGTATTCGCCGTAGCTGTTCTTGATCAACGGCGCGGCCAGTGCTTCCAACTGTTCGGCGTTGATCCAGCCCTGGCCGAACGCAATTTCCTCGGGACAGCAAACCTGCAGGCCCTGGCGCGTCTGGATGGTCTCGATGAAGTTGGACGCCTCCAACAGTGACTGGTGGGTACCGGTATCCAGCCAGGCGTAGCCGCGGCCGAGGGCCTCCAGGTGCAGGTTGCCTTCGACCAGGTAGCGCTTGTTGAGATCGGTGATCTCCAGTTCGCCACGCGGCGACGGCTTGAGTTCGGCAGCGTAATCGCTGGCCTTGCCGTCATAAAAGTACAGGCCGGTGACCGCATAGTTCGAACGCGGGCTCTCCGGCTTTTCAACCAGGTCGACCACCTTGCCGCTCTTGTCGAACTCGGCCACGCCATAGCGTTCCGGATCGTTCACCCAGTAGCCGAACACGGTGGAACCGTCCACGCGTTCGTCGGCACGCTTGAGCACTTCTCGCAGACCGTGCCCGTGGAAGATGTTGTCACCCAGCACCAGGCAGCTCGGCTTGCCGCCGACGAAGTCCTTGCCGATCAGGTAGGCCTGGGCCAAGCCATCGGGACTGGGCTGCACCGCGTACTGGATGTCCATGCCCCATTGCGAACCGTCACCCAGCAACTGCTGGAACAACCCCTGTTCGTGCGGGGTATTGATGATCAGCACTTCACGGATGCCCGCCAGCATCAGCACGCTCAGCGGGTAGTAGATCATCGGCTTGTCGTACACCGGCAGCAGCTGCTTGCTGACGCCTTTGGTGATCGGATACAGCCGGGTGCCGGAGCCGCCGGCGAGGATGATGCCCTTGCGTTGGGTCATGTCGTGTCCTTGGTTCAGGCCGCGGTGCCGATGCGCTGCAGGCGATAGCTGCCGTCGAGCACGCCGTTCACCCATTCCTGGTTGTCCAGGTACCAGTCGACGGTGAAGGTGATGCCCTGCTCGAAGGTGTAGGCCGGTTCCCAGCCAAGGTCGTTCTTCAGCTTGGAGGCGTCGATCGCATACCGGCGGTCATGGCCCGGGCGATCGGCAACGTAGGTGATCTGACTGCTGCGCGGCTGGCCGTCCGCACGCGGGCGGCGCTGGTCCAGCAGCGCGCAGATCGCCTGCACCACCTCGATGTTCTGCTTTTCCGAGTTGCCGCCGACGTTGTAGGTCTCGCCCACCTGGCCCTTGGCCAGCACCGTGCGGATCGCTTCGCAGTGGTCGGACACGAACAGCCAGTCACGCACCTGCTTGCCATCGCCGTACACCGGCAGCGGCTCGCCGGCCAGCGCCTTGGCGATCACCAGCGGGATCAGCTTCTCCGGGAAGTGGTACGGGCCGTAGTTGTTGGAGCAGTTGGTGGTCAACACCGGCAGCCCGTAGGTGTGGTGGAACGCGCGCACCAGGTGGTCCGAGGCTGCCTTGGATGCCGAATACGGGGAGTTCGGCGCATACGGCGTGGTTTCGCTGAACTTGCCGGTCTCGCCCAAGGTGCCGTACACCTCGTCAGTGGAGACATGCAGGAAGCGGAACGCTGCGCCCTGCTCGGCCGGCGGCAGCGCCTTCCAGTAGTCACGCACCGCTTCCAGCAGGCCAAGGGTGCCGACCACATTGGTCTGGATGAACGCGCCCGGACCATCAATGGAGCGGTCGACGTGGCTTTCGGCGGCGAAGTTCAGCACGGCATCCGGCTGGTGCTCCGCCAGCAGGCGGGCAACCAGCGCGCTGTCACCGATGTCGCCGTGCACGAAGACATGGTCCGGGTCGCCCTCCAGTCTGGACAGGGTATTCAGATTGCCGGCGTAAGTGAGGGCATCCAGGTTGACGACCTTGATGCCGCGGGCGACGGCGTCGAGGACGAAGTTGCCGCCAATGAAACCGGCGCCGCCAGTCACAAGCCAAGTAGTCACTACCTTTCTCCTGTCGATCTCTGATACCCCTCTGGTGCCCCAGCGTTCAACAGCGCTGAACCCAGCCCCGCAGGATACATGGCTCTTCTTTCATGACCGCACTCCGCCGCTGAATGGCAGCATGGGCGGGCAGCATTTTTTGCCGCATCGCAGCATCACCATACGCATTCGCATGGTCACCCCAAGCCAGCTAGAATCGGGATCCCACCCCCGAACCGGTTGCTGTCGCAGAGCCGGACGTTCTCCAGCAACTGTGAGCCGGCCAGCGACCGGCACTACAAGGATCTCGTACCAGATGAAAATCCTCGTCGCGTACAAGCGCGTGGTGGACTACAACGTCCGCATTCAGGTCAAGCCGGACGGTTCCGGCGTGGTCACCGACGGCGTCAAGCTGTCCCCCAATCCCTTCGATGAAATCGCCCTGGAAGAAGCGTTGCGCCTGCGCGACAAGGGCATCGCCAGCGAAGTCGTGGTTGCCACCATCGCGCCAGCCGACGCCCAGGCGCATCTGCGCAACGGCCTGGCCATGGGTGCCAACCGTGCCATCCACGTGGTCACCGACCAGGCCATCCAGCCGCTGACCGCCGCCCGCACCCTGCTCAAGCTGGTCGAGAAGGAACAGCCGGATCTGGTGATCCTGGGCAAGCAGGCCATTGACGACGATGCCAACCAGACCGGCCAGATGCTGGCCACGCTGTGGGGCCGTCCGCAGGCGACCTTCGCCAGCAAGCTGGAGATCTCGGGAGAAGCTGGCGCCGACGGCAAGGCCACGGTGACCCGTGAAGTCGATGCCGGCCTGGAAACGCTGGAAGTCGATCTGCCGGCGGTGGTCACCACCGACCTGCGCCTGAACGAACCGCGCTTCATCAAGCTGCCGGACATCATGAAGGCCAAGGCCAAGCCGCTGGAAACCCTGCAGCTGGCCGACCTCGGCGTTGAAGCCGCTGATACCTTCAAGACCACCCAGTACGCTGCGCCGTCCAAGCGCAGCAAGGGTGTGATGGTCAAGGACGCGGCCGAACTGGTCGCCGCACTCAAGCAGAAGGGGTTGCTGTAATGAGCAGGATTCTCGTCATCGCCGAGCACCACGACGGCAAGCTCAACGCCGCCACCGCCAAGACCGTCAGCGCTGCGTCCGCCATTTCCAGCGCCAGCATCGATGTGCTGGTGCTGGCTGCCGACCCGACCGCCGTTGCTGCTGAAGCGGCGAAGATCGCCGGCGTCGCCAAGGTCCTGACCGTGACCAACGCTGCCAACGCACAGGCGTTGGCCCAGGTACTGGCCCCGCAGATCGCGCAGCTGGCCAAGGGCTACACGCACGTGTTCGGCCCGTCGACCACCTTCGGCAAGGACCTGATGCCGTGTGTGGCCGCGCTGCTGGGCGTCAACCAGGTCTCCGACCTGATGGCCGTCGAAGGCAGCCACACCTTCAAGCGCCCGATCTACGCCGGCAACGCGATCATCACCGTGGAAGCGCCGACCGAGCAGATCGTCGTCGCCACCGTGCGTGCCGCGTCGTGGCCGGAAGCCGCCCAGGGCGGTAGCGCCTCGGTTGAAGCCACCAGTGTCGATGCAGCCCTGCCGAGCCATACCCGTTTCGTCGGCCTGGCTGCCGGCGCCAGCGACCGTCCGGACCTGCAGAGCGCCAAGCGTGTGGTCTCCGGCGGCCGTGGTGTCGGCTCGGAAGAGAACTTCAAAGTCATCTTCCAGCTGGCCGACAAGCTCGGCGCCGCCGTGGGTGCCTCACGCGCAGCGGTCGATGCTGGCTACGTGCCCAGCGACCTGCAGGTCGGCCAGACCGGCAAGATCATTTCGCCGGAGCTGTATGTGGCCGTGGGTATCAGTGGTGCCATCCAGCACCTGACCGGCATCAAGGACGCCGGCACGATCGTGGCGATCAACAAGGATGCGGATTCGCCGATCTTCGAGATCGCTGACATCGGCCTGGTGGGGGATCTGTTCGCGATCCTGCCGGAGCTGGAAAAGGCGCTGTAACACCGCTTCCTCGGCAAGGATTTTGTCAGTCGCCCGGGGTACCTGCCCCCCAACGGTACCCCGGTGCATCACCGGGTTGCCGGGCCCCTGCCTGGCTCAGACACCCCTCCTTATGCTACGGACCGGTAGCCCTCCGGCCCACTCGCCCGAGGATCACTGATGATTGCCTGTTGTTCGGGCAGATGAACCCGACGAATGGCCCGAAGGGCACGCCGTAGAGCACATGCGTGGCAGCTGACGTACAGCGAGACCCGCGCTCGGGCCTCAGCAACCACTTCCGAGGTCACCATCATCTATTATTCGCTCCGTGACCGATAACCATGAAGGCATGAAAATGCGACAGAACATTGCGGCAATGAACTGGAACTCTCCTCTGTGACGGCTTCCAATCGACCGCTTTGCGTGGATCTTGATGGAACCTTGCTGCGTTCTGACATCCTCTACGAATCCCTGTTGGCGCTGCTGGCGCACAATCCACTGTATGTATTTCTAGTTCCCTTCTGGCTGTTGAAGGGCAAAGCATATGTGAAGCGCCAGCTAGCCTCGCGCGTTCAATTGCCCGCGGCGACATTGCCGTATGACGAGCGAGTCCTGGAGATCCTGCGCACCACCGCGCAACGGCCGCGTGTGCTGTGCACAGCGTCGGACCGGCTGCTGGTACAACCAATTGCCGATCATCTGGGCTTGTTCGAGGAGGTCATGGCTAGCGATGGACACACCAACCTGTCCGGAAGCAACAAGGGGCAGGCATTGGCGGATCGCTTCGGCGAACGCGGCTTCGACTATATGGGCAACGGCCAAGTCGACCTGAAGGTGTGGGCGCATGCCGGAGGAGCAATTGTTGTCAACAACGGGCCCGGGCTGGCCCGCGCGGCGAGTGCGCAGACGGAAGTCCTAGCCCACCTGCCGTCGCAGAACGGGGGCCTGCTGACCTGGATCAAGGCCCTCCGCATCTATCAGTGGTTGAAGAATCTGCTGGTGCTGGTGCCGTTGTTGACTGCCCATCGCTTCTTTGACATCGCCTCAATCATCGATGCTGGGGTGGCCTTCCTGGCCTTTGGCCTGTGTGCGTCTGGCGTCTACCTGCTCAATGACCTGCTGGACCTGACTCCGGACCGCATGCATCCACGCAAGCGCAAGCGGCCATTTGCCGCCGGCACACTGCCGCTGCTGCAAGGCCTACTGGCGGCCCCGATGATCACGCTGACAGGGTTCGCGCTCGCGCTGGCCTGCAGCCCGGCCTTCGCCGGCGTATTGCTGTGTTACTACTTGATGACGCTGAGCTACTCTCTCAGGCTCAAGCGCATTGTGATGATCGACGTGGTGATGCTGGCTGCCCTGTACACCGTGCGCATCATTGGCGGCGCGGTGGCAATCAACTCCGAACTCTCGTTCTGGCTGTTGGCGTTCTCCATGTTCGTGTTCCTCAGCCTGGCAATGCTCAAGCGCTATACCGAGCTGGCTTCTGCGCTGGCCAGTGGCAAGGAAGTGGCCATCGGCCGTGGCTACTCTGTGGCTGACCTGCCACTGGTGCAGTCGTTGGGCGCTGCCGCAGGTTACATTGGCGTGCTGGTGTTTGCACTGTACATCAACAGCCCCGAAAGCTTGGAGCTGTACACCAGCCCGAAGCTGCTTTGGCTCCTCTGCCCGCTCCTGCTGTACTGGATCAGCCGCATGTGGATCGTCTCCCATCGTGGCGACATGCATGATGATCCGATCGTGTTCGCAGCGACGGACCGTGGTAGCCAAGTCGTGATCGGATTGTGCCTGCTGATCGTCCTAATCGCGGTATGAGTGCACCTGCCGGCCAATCCTGGGGGCGTTATCCTCAGGTCAATCAACGGATAGTGCCGGTTTTCGACCGCGACCTCCCGTTGCCATTGCCTGCCGATGGAGGCAGCGTGTTGCCGCACGGCAATGGCCGCAGTTACGGCGACAGCTGCCTAAACCCGGATGCCACGTTGCTGACCAGCCGAGGGCTGGATCGATTCATCGAATTTGATCCCGCCACCGGCGTCGTGCGCTGCGAGTCCGGCGTCACCCTGGCCTCCATTCTGGATGTTGCGCTGCCTCGTGGCTGGTTCCTGCCCGTGACCCCCGGTACGCGCTATGCCACCGTTGGCGGCGCCATCGGCAACGACGTGCATGGCAAGAACCACCATCGCGCCGGGACATTCTGTCATCACGTGCGGCGCCTGGAACTGCTGCGCAGCGATGGTTCGCGCCACCAACTCACGCCGGCGGACAATTCCGGGCTGTTCGCAGCCACCGCAGGTGGATTGGGCCTGACCGGATTCATCACCTGGGTCGAGTTGCAGCTTCGCCAAGTACCGGGCCCATGGATCGAAACCGAGTCGATCCGATTCGACAACCTCGATGAATTCTTCGAACTTTCGCGAGACTCGGCCGCAGGATATGAATATACGGTGGCGTGGATCGACTGCCTGGCGAAGGGTCCCAACCTCGGTCGTGGCCATTTCCTTCGCGGCGATCATGCGCCCGGTAGCGCACAAGCAGCCACGCCCGGTTCAGCTCCACGGCGCAGCATCCCGCTCGTGCCACCGATCTCATTGGTCAACAGCCTTACCCTGCGCCCCTTTAACACGCTGTACTACTGGCGGCAGCCAGCCCGCCGGGCACGCCACGTATCGCATTATCAGTCTTATTTTTATCCACTGGACGGCATCAACCACTGGAACCGCATGTATGGACCACGAGGCTTCCTGCAGCACCAATGCGTGCTGCCGCCCACACACGCCCGTGATGCGACAGCAGCCCTGCTGGCTGAGATCGCTCGCAGTGGTCGCGGCTCGTTCTTGGCAGTTCTCAAAGAATTTGGCAACCTCCGCTCGCCGGGAATGCTGTCCTTCCCGCGTGCCGGCACAACGCTGGCCCTCGACTTCCCCAATGATGGACCGGACCTGATGAAAATGCTGGACCGGCTTGATCGTATCGTCAGCGAGGCTGGCGGCGCTGTGTACCCGGCCAAGGACGCGCGCATGTCCGGCGCCCTGTTCCGTCAGGCCTACCCGGCGTGGGAGGAATTTTCCCATTTCATCGACCCTCGATTCTCGTCCGGCTTTTGGCGCCGGGTGATGGAGTAACCATGCAGAAGATCCTGATCATCGGCGCGACGTCGGCCATCGCCGAAGCGGTCGCGCGCCTATACGCTGGACGTGCCGCAGCGCTCTATCTGGTTGGCCGTAGTTCTGGGAGGCTTGATGCAATTGCCGCTGACTTGCGCGTGCGTGGTGCCCAGCGTGTGGATACCGGAGTTCTGGACGTCAACGATGTGGCCGCGCATGGGGGCCTGATTGACAACGCGCAGACAGCTCTGGGGGGCATCGACACTGTCCTGATCGCACACGGCACGCTGCCGGATCAGGCCGCCTGCGATGCATCCGTGGACCTGTCGCTGCACGAGTTCGCCACCAATGGCACCTCAACAATCGCTCTCGCCGCTGCGCTTGCACAGCGCCTGCAGCCCGGCGCCACCTTGGCCGTGATCTCTTCCGTGGCGGGTGATCGCGGTCGCGCCAGCAACTACCTGTACGGCAGCGCAAAAGCCGCCGTTACTGCCTACCTGAGCGGGCTTGGCCAACGCCTGCATCCGCAAGGTATCAATGTACTGGTGATCAAGCCTGGATTCGTGGACACCCCAATGACAGCCTCGTTCAAGAAGGGCGCGCTGTGGGCGACACCGGAGAAGGTGGCCACCGGCATTCTCAAGGCAATCGGGAAGCGCAAGTCCGTGGCTTACCTGCCTGGTTTCTGGTGGGCCGTAATGATGATCATCAAGAACATCCCCGAGTCCATCTTCCGCAGGATCAAGCTTTGAGCAGATCACGACTGGTCCTTGCCTACTCGGGCTTTGCCGCCGTCTCCATCGGAGTGAACATCGGCGCCCAGGCTCTTGTCATACTTCTATACAAAGGCCCCTATGCCGTTGTCGCGTCCGTTGTCATCGGCACTGCGGTCGGCCTACTTTGCAAATACGTACTCGACAAGAAGTTCATCTTCAATCATCAATCAAAGAACATCGCGTATGAAGCACGCACGTTTGCACTCTATGTAACGATGGGTCTTGCCACCACCTTCGTATTCTGGGGGACCGAAGCTGCCTTCCACTTCGTATTTCAGAGCAACCCAATGAGATATCTAGGCGGCATTATTGGCCTGAGCATCGGTTACTTCATCAAATACTGGCTGGATTCGAAATTCGTATTCAATACGCAACAAAAGTAATGCCAACAAAGAGGCATAAGCACCTCCATCCAATAACTTCTTTTACAAACTTCGACTACGAAACGCAGCGAGGCAGGTCTTCCGCGAACTGCAGACTTGCCCGCGCCTTCGACCAGGTTCAAAGGGACAGCTACTACGTTCCAAACAGCCCCCGTCTGAACCAATAATACTCCTTCATGCACATCGACTGTCAGACGTCGGTTTACTCTGAGGAATTTCCGGCGAGAGTCTCACCAGGAAAGCTCCATGGGATGAGCAGCTTACCGATAGAGACGACCCAAGACTCCACTTTACCCCCAACCACGGCATCTCAATTCGCGGAAACCTCGGCTCTCCTGCACCCAGAAGCAACGAGGCAAAACAGCATGATTGCGGCTACCGTCCACGCCAAGCCTCCGGGAAGCGCGTGCCTCAGTCGTTCCATTGCGTCGGCAAAATAGCTGATTCCAATAACCAGAAATCCCGACAACGCCAACCAAACACTGAACAGGTATCCGCGAACCCCACCGGAATCAGAGATCCCTGAAGCACCAACCAAAAGCATCCCGCTCGCGAACATGATCATCGCAATAACTGGCCACAGCGAATATGCAAACAGGCGCTGATGCTTTCCGGCCAAGCTCGCTCCTCCATAATAGGCCAGCTCATCGCCGGAGAAATTAACAAGCGCTGGCAGCTGTCGTAAAAACTTCAGGGTGGCATACGGGGCATCTGCCACGACCAGCTTGGCGTACTCCTTCTTCCCATGCGAGCGCGCCCACGCCCTCAACGGTTCGGCCTCCCCTGCGTTCATGACCCACAAATCGTCAGAAGAAGCCCACTTTCCGGAGTGCCTTAACGCAAGCTCGTGCGGCAACTCCCTCTCTTCAAGCTTTGCCCTCATAGCATAATTGGGCAGGACATCCTGACCAAGCACGTTCATGTACGGGAAGAGCCAACGCTCGTTTCGCTCCGCGCTATTCACAACAAATAGACATGCGCCAGCGATGACGAGGACTGCAATGAAGCGAACCACACCCTTGCCACGCAGTAGCAGAAGCGCTGGAACCAAAAACATTATCTGATAGGCATTGACATCCCTTGCCAACGCGTACGCAACCGAAATAGCAACAAATACAACCCAGTAGAGCGTCCTGCCATCCTTCAGCATTCGCAGGCACAAAGCCGATAGAAGAATAAACAAAGAGCCCGCGATTGATTCCGTCAACAGGCTTGCAGCCCACTGGGAATACTGAGCACTCATGCCCGCGACCACGCAGAAGGCCACGAGAAGTACCCGACTTCTCTCCTCATGGATCAGGGTCATCCCCGACCATGCCAAGGCACCCCAGGCAACGGGGTAAAGAATCCACTGAATATATAGCCCCTGACACTCCGCCCCAAACAGCTTGAGATAAATCACATATCCAGACGCGCGCGCGCCACTATAAATGCCAGCATCAGCCCAGGAGCGCGCCGCCTGAGACAGATAATCCATCGTATCCGGATACTGACGCCCAGCCCATGGGAAACTCACAATAGACACCACCATTGTAAGTACAGCCAGCAGAAAATAATCAGATCGATCAAGTTTCCGCATGATTTCCCTCTGTTTGGCGACCGTTGATCGCGAGCATGACAAGCGCACCGACCAGCAAGGCATCCAGTAATTTGATCAAGGCCACCAAAAGAACCAACCTGCTCGCGCCGGACCCAATCTGGACTACCGGAAGCCCAATGGTCTCGGAGGCACCTCGCGGCCTCTCAAGCACGATGTCGCTACCATTTACCCGTACGACCCCTGACCATTCATGCGCCACGAATGCCAGTGTTGCCCAAGAGCTAATTTTAGATTCGAATATCAAGCTCGCCCCCGGTCCGGTGCTCACTTGCCAGCCGTCCTTATAAAGCCAAGACCCATGGGCTCTTGAAGGCTTGATTTCGGTCCCATCCTCATCTGTCACCCTGACCCAGACTTCCTTCCCCTCTTCCGAAGCGCTCAAAACCCGGGTCTGGATGGTCGGGTCAAACACGCCACTACGCGGAAGCGGGATCAACAGAGAGATGCATACGGAGAGGATGGCTACTACAAGTAGCGACGCTGCGGAAAAATTTCGCGCCGGGCTCAAAGAGCGATGAGAAGGACGCAGCCACAACCAGATCAGCACTGCCCCCGTCCAACCTACAGCCAACGCATCCCCCCCCGCAGCATGCAGGAGCAGTGAAGCAAGTGAGATACATGCAACAGACCAGCGCAGCCCAGCCTGGTCCGCGCTACGGCCAATCTTCACCCTTGCCCCCTGCGTTCAGTGATATCTGCGATATGGTAGCAGTCTCGATCACCCCTTCCCATACTCGCTGCGCGGGCCGGGCTACACCTGCACCGAAAGCACCACACGGCCGACTACTTGATGGCACAATTATGTCTCTAGTAGAGATGGAGCAATTGCATGCGTGTGCTGGTAACGGGCGGTGCGGGGTACATCGGGAGCCATGTCTGCCTGAGTCTGTATTCCGCCGGGCACGATGTCCTGATCTTGGACAATTTCAGCAATGCCCGCAGGGATATCGGAGAGAGGATCCAACAAATTGCGGGAGTTCGGCCACGCATTGTAGAGGGCGACATACGCGATGAACACCTTCTGAGAAGCGTGCTGCATGACTTCGAGCCGGATGCAGTGATGCATTTTGCTGCAATGAAGGCTGTAGGGGAAAGCTCCGTCATTCCTCTGGAATACCATGACGTCAACGTGGGCGGCACCATAAGACTACTGAAAGCGATGCAGGCGTATCGCTGCAGAAAGCTCGTGTTCAGCTCATCGGCTACCGTTTACGGTCAGGCAGGAACATGCCCGGTGAATGAATCCGCCCCGGTTTCGGCGGCCAATCCGTACGGCAGGACCAAGCTATTCTGTGAACAGATCATCAGCGATACCCGTATGGCGGATCCGGAACTGCAGGCAATCAGTCTTCGCTACTTCAATCCAGTCGGCGCCCATCACTCGGGACTCATCGGGGAAACTCCGCAAGGCATTCCGAACAATCTTGTGCCGTACATTTCCCAGGTGGCCGCAGGAATTCGGTCGCAGTTGTCTGTCTATGGCGGCGACTACGCCACTGCAGATGGCACGGGAGTTCGCGACTACATTCATGTCTGTGATCTAGCGGACGCGCATCTTCGTGCTCTGCAAATGTTGCCCGATCTCAGCGATCTTGAAGCACTTAACCTCGGCACCGGGCGCGGTCACTCCGTCCTCGAGGTCATCAGGGCATTCGCGAAGGTATCCGGACGTCAAATCCCCTACCAGATAGTGGCGCGGCGCGAGGGTGACGCTGCACAGAGCTGGGCCGACACATCATTGGCCCGCAAGCGGCTCGGCTGGGTCGCGCAGCACAGTCTTCAGCGGATGTGCGAAGACGCATGGCGCTGGCAGCTCGCGCTGGCTCAGACGGAAGGTACCGCCAACTGAGCCGGACAGCCGGTCGTTTCCCTAGATTCTTTTCCATCCTGCGGCCAGCATGAAAATGCCCACCAGAAGATTCGAGCTGGCCCCGGCATCCTTCGCTGCCGCCTGTGGATTACTGCTGGCAATATCCGTACTTTTTCCATCCAGTCGTGTCGATAGCCCCCTCAATCGCCTAGAGGCCGCTCATACTGGTAGTGTCGGCCGCCCTCGCGGAATAGGCGCGCTGATTCTCCTGATGCGCATGTGCGATCAGTGGAAATCTCTTCCGCTGCGTAGCCGGCTGAGCTGGATCCGCGGCTGCATCCTCGCTGGCCGTCAGCATCACGCGGGGCATCAAAGGTCCGTTGATAGAAGCGATCAAACCCGGGACCGATTTCGGCCAGCAATACCAGGATCTGCCGGGTTACCTTGTAGCACGGGATCACCACTGCCATGCCTCTATTCCACTCCATCGCGTTTCTCCAGCAACAGTGATGCGTGTGTTTCTGCCCCGGGACCGAGCACCTCGAATTCAGCTCAGCGGCGCAGCCGCTGCAGCAGGGCCGACAGTCTGTATGCCAGCCCGACGATGCGGCTACTGCGCAATGCCTGCATCTCGTCAAGCGCTTCGACCACCCCCCCCAGCAACAGCCCCGATGAGCTCCCGTCGATGCGCGGAGGAGCGGCCAACGCCCCCAGCAAATTGGGCGACGCTGCCGGCCCTTGCCCGATCAACGTCGCTCCGGCCAGCATTTCGGCGTAAAGCAGGCTGTGGCGAGCACGCATGGCCGGATCGTGGATCATGGAATCCGGTCGTTGCCGGTAGAAGAAGTGAACGTCATTGGAGACAATGAAGCGACTGCCTTGCTGCAGCGCGCGACGGTAAAGCTGCCAGTCTTCATAGGACCGCAGGCTTTCGTCGTAGCCAAGTGCACGCAGTACCGAGGTTCGCGCCAGACTGGTGGCGGTGGAGAAACGATTGCCCAGCGCACCGGAATCAAAGGCCGCGCCGACCATTGGCAGGCTCTGGCCGAGCCGCAGCTCATTCACATCAGCCGCAGCATCATCATCGAAGAAGTAGGCGCAGCGGGGAACCACGAAGTCGTGCCCAAGCTGCCGCTGCAGCGCCCCTACAGCAATTGAAACGAACTCTGGCGACACCAGGTCATCAGCGTCCAGGCACAGAGTGAATTCGCCCTGCGCTACAGCTATGCCCGCGTTCCTTGCAGCAGACAACCCTTGGTTGAACTGAAGGCGCACGACGCGCAGGCCCACGACGGGGCTTGTCTCGAGCTTCTCGATCAGCTGCACCGTGACGGGATCGGTCGATCCATCGTCAACAACGATGACCTCCAGATCGCTCCACAAGAACTGCTGTATGTTGCGCAACGTCTGCGGCAACCAGCGCCCCATATTATAGCAAGGCACCACCACGGACACTTTTGCCGGGCCCAGTGTACCGACATCCAACACGGCCAGCTCCGACGACGGAGCAACCCGAACCCGGCATGTGGGCAACCATTGCTTCGATTGCAGCAATGCGTCGAGCAGCCCACTGGCATGCTCGTAGCCAAGATGGGTCTGCCCATGCTCCCACCCCTGATCAGCAGCAAGTGCTGGATTGGTGGCGTCCGCGATCAGCACATGACCACGGGCAACCAGTTCTCGCGCCAGCGCAGAGCCTGCAGACCAACGATCAGGCATGACCACGCGCATGGGCCCTACGCGCAGACAATCCTCGGAAGCCAAGAGGAAACGATGGCGCATGGAGGCAGGAACAACCTGCACTACCTCTGACAAAAGCGCAGGCTCACAGATCACCGAAACTTCTTGAAGGTCACCGTGCATCTTCTGCAGATAGCCGGAAATCGCTCGTAGACACTGACGGAGGGCAGGTCCTTCGGTCGCGACGCAGGCCAAGGCTGTGCTAACAGCATGACGCTCCTGCAGAGTCTCGGCCGGCTCCGACAGCGCCGGCTGCATGCGAAGCGGCCTCTGGTTGCCGGGAAGAAATCTCAGCAAGGACTCAGCAACTGCGCCGCTATCGATCAAGATCTGATCGCATTGCTCCAGGCACATCCGTTCCATGTCCATCAGCATCAACGCAGGCAATTCAGCATTGCGGCCCTGCCTCAGAGCCTCAATCGCCGAGATGCCGTCAAATCGCAGTATCACACGCGTAAGGTCGAATGCCTCTGATAAGGCGCGCTCTTGGAGAAGTGCGTAGGCCAGCGCGCCAAACGACGGTATCTCTACCCAATCCAAGCGCACTTGGTCTTGCAGTGCGCGCAGCGCCGCCATTACCGCCAGTGACCACCCTAGCTGCGTCGGATCCCCGCTGCGGCGAACATCCGGAAGCCTCCGGTGATTCATCGCATACAACGGCGCATCGACATGCAGGCTGCTTCGATCTGCACATGCCTGCAGCAAATCTGCAGGTATCGGACCTTCGCCAACGATCATCAACGACGCAGCGGGCGACGCGTGCAAACGTGCCCGCGCCAATGCAGCACGCTCTCCACCGCCGCACCAACAACCGAGCTGAATGACGATCACTTGCATGGATGCTCTGCCAGCCATCTCAGCGCATGCGCTGGTAGATGGGTGTCAAGCGCCGGATAGTCCACTTGCCGAAGCGCAGCACCCACGGTGCACGCTTCTGCAGAAGCGCGGCGAGGGCCAAGGTATAGCGCACGCTTTCACTCTCCAGCAATTCCTGCAAACGACGGGCGACCTCCGCGCTGCCCATGTCTCCCGCCATCGCGCCAGGAAGGCTGGAAACAGTAAACGTGAAATAGGCGGGAACATCCAGCTTTCCCAGCTGCACCCGCTTGCGCTGAAGACGGCGACGCCCTGCAATTTGCAATTGCTCTGCCTGCAGTTCATTGATCCGTGCCGATGGGTAAGCAAGCACGTTAACCGCCGAAGTCACCAGGAACCGCGTTCCAGCTTGACAAGCGCGAAGCATCATCTCCCACACTTCCAGTGCGGGCATGGTCGGATCGAAACCGAACCGCTTGGCGGTCTCGGTCCGGATCACATAGCTGTCCGGGGCAAAGCAATTCTCATAAAGTCCGGCGAGGCGCCCTTCACCATAGAAGATCCGATAGCCATCAATGCCTGCATTTCCCGCGAGGACATCACCTGCATCGCTCGTCACGCCCACCTGGCCCACGACCACGTCAAATCGCGGCTGTCCTGCCAGTGCAGTCACAGCCCTGCCAAGGAAGCCTGGCAGAACCTGATCCCCTCCCCGCAAGAACGCCACGAATGGAGTACGGACGGCTTCAAGGCCCAGATTTCGGGCCGTCGCATCACCTACCGGCACAGAGAGGCGCTGCAGTACCAGCCGCGGATCGTCGGCAGCCAGTCGTTCAAGTGCAGCCAGATCGCGTGGATCACGTGATGCGTCATCGATCACGATCAGCCTTTCCAAAGGCAGGTCCGAGGCCAGAATACTGTCCAACGTGCCGAGCACCCCACCCGCGCTATCCCGATTGACAACAACAACGGACAGCAGTCCCTCCAGGCACACCTCGACAGGCGAGGCCACGGGATGGAGCTGGCACCAGGGAAGCGGATCCTTGGGCACCTGTACCGGCACCAGATGACCCGCGGGAGCCTCGAACAACTCTCCCAGCACACGCGCCAGGCCTTCGGCACTACCATCGAACGTGCTGCAGTTGTTTCCATCCTGCCAAGGGCTGCCAGGACCAAAAGCCGGATTCTGCGCGTTGAGCACGCAGGCGGCACCGGAAAGCGATGCCTCGTATGCCGCCAGGCAGAATGATTCCCAAGGAGACGGGAAAACGCAGACTGCACCGGCGATGCTCTTCTCGCGTGCACCACCACTCACGCCACGCGCGAAGATTACCCTTCCACGCAGGTCCTCGGGCACCAGGGAGGTGATGTATTCCTGATAGCGTGCATCGAATGAGTGCGCCAGGAAGACCACATTGCCTTGGTACTTCGGCCGGGCACGAAGGAACTGAATGCATCCGCGGATAAAAGTGTCCGGCCGCTTGATGTCCTGCAACTTGGACGTGAACAGCAGCGGCGTCGCATCGGTGATGGCAATGGTCTGCTTGGCCGGCACCATCGTATCCAGCAGCACGGGCGGTGCATGCAATCGCAGGCGGGGGTTCCAGTCTGCTTCGCTGAAGCCATAGAACACCCGGAAAGCCTCAGCGACCTGCTCGATCTGGCCGACGACGAGATCGCAATCCGCAAGCGCCTTGCGTTCGAGATCAAAGAGGTTCAGCCCGTGCACGCTCTGCACACGTGGTTCGAAATCGGCAAGGATGCTGTCGGTAGTATGCAGGCGCACGGCCAGCGTCGCACCGGTGAGCGCATTGCCCAGCAGCTTTTCCTGGGTAGCAGCGAATGCCTGCGCCCCCCAATCCACGAACTCGACGTACTCGATCGGCCCACTCAGACGTTCCAGTTCAAGCAGGCCCTGCAACACATGCACTGACTCCCAGTGCAGCATGCTGTGGGTAAAGGCCGGTAATGGCGGGAATATCGCGCCACACCCGTCTACTTGCTGGAAGCGCGCGTGCGGCCACGCCAGGAAAGTCACACCCGGGTGGGCGAGCGCAAACGCTTCAGGCTCTACGTTGTCTCCCACATAAAGCACTGCCATCTCCGCACGATCCTCGTCCGGAGTAGTCATTAGCATGTTCGCGATCACGCGCCCGATGCCGCCAGCAGTGAAAGGGAAAAGTTCGCGGGTAACAAAAACCCTCAAGCCCATATTTAGAGTTCCATCAGTTCGGAATATCGCTCGAAGGACAGTGCGACCATCTGCTGCGAGTATGAAGTCAACATGTCATGCATCTCCGGAGCCGGAACGGCCAGCGTCCGTTGAAGCGTTCGCCGCACATCGGAAATGCTCAGAGGATCGTCCACCTGGGTGAGCTGGACGTAAGAATGATCTTCCAGCGCGTCCATTCCCAACCTCCCCCTGACGGCAGGCGTTCCGGCCGCGATCGCCTCAAGCTCCACCATTGGATGGCAATCGACGATGGATGCATTCATGACCACATCGCATTTCGCCATCGCCTCCATCATTTGCAGCTGACTGAGCTTCGGCAGACGCTTGAAGCTCTTGTCCACCTTGTACGGCAGCGAAAAATTCTCAGCCATCAACCAGATGGAATCTACTTCTTCGGCCGCCGCTGCCGCTGCAGCATTAGTGAAAAGATTCTTGTGGACGAGATTCCACGAAGGAATGAACACCGTGGCTCCGGTGGACCGGCGAGGAGCTCGCCCACTCGTATAGTTCGGCGGCATGTTGTAGATCTGCGGCTTCCAACTCGCCGAATCTGCGAGCGCCGCGTGTGTTCCCGCACGCATGACACTGACCTTGCGGATCATGCCAGCGCGAACGGCGCCATAGGCCAATGCGAACAACCGTCGTTCCTCGGCGTGGATCCACATCACAGGCGCCCCATGCCAGATCAGATAGATCCGGTCAAACCCTGCTGCGAACAGCCCCTTTACCCACTGTGACATCGAATCGGAGAAACCATGCACAACCAGACGGTTGACATTGTTCCGGGCGAGAAGGCGCGCGACCTCATCAACGTCATTGATCGCCGGCATGGAGGAACCGGTGACAGCCAGCTTCTGGCCTGGCAGCGCGCCACATGCAGCGCGGATACCAAACCATTCCTGATGCATGATGTGGCAGACCCGCTCGTGACCGCTCAGTGGCTGCGCAAATCGCGTGTCCCGCCGTGCATTGAACTCATAGGCGGACGCCCGCGGGGCCCAGGCAACCGAATCGCCACCGACCGGCTCCTCGATTTCATTGGAATCCAGCGTGTCGCTAGCCGCGACCTTTCCATTCATGATCCTGCGGACGCGCTCACGCAGTCCTTGCTGCCACGCATGGCGTTCGTTGTTGCTGCGAACGGCATCCAGCTCAGCTTGCGCCTTGTCGACGAGATCCCGCTGCTGCGTCAGGGCAAGCTCCAGGTCAGTCCGGCATTCCCTCAAGCTCTCCACTTCGGTAATCAGTGAGGATTGCTGCGACCCACCTTCAGCTCGAATCTCAGCAAACCGCGCCGCCATCTGTGGAATCACGTCGATGGCAGCAGTCAGGTGCTCCACGCCGCGTAGCATATCTGCGTCTTCGCCGAGAAACAGCCGCGCCTCATCCAGGTTCTTCAGGGCGTGAGCTTCGGCTTGACGGTAGAGCTCGACAGCATCCCGCATCTGCGCAATGTCACTTCCTATCGCGGCGCTCTCTGTTTCCATCCCACGTGCGACGGCGGTGGTAGCCTCATGGGTTCGGAGCAGGTAATCGCCTTGGGAGATCGGCTCGAAGCCATTTGCACCTGGCACTCGAACCTGACGCGGGGAACCGGTGCTGGGTTCGGAAAGGATGTAGATTCCGTGATCCGACAGAATTCCGTCTTCGACATCCACATTCATGTCAGCCGCAAGCGTGCCGGCGAAGTCGTGGCTCCAACACCCGGCATGCCACAGGTTTGCGAGCAGGCTGATCGACACCGGCCGATTCTCGATGAAACACAGCCGCCCCTCCGAGGCCAGCAGCGCGCGCATCTGCGCAAGCACGTCGGAAGCCTGCTCGCGACTGTTGTGGATCAACACCGAGACAGTGAAGATCACATCGAACTGCTCTCCCTGCATCACATCCGGCAATGAGGATCCGATGCGGATGCGGCGGTCGAGGTCGCCGGCAAGTGCAGGAGGTGGATCGCGTAGTAGCGGCTCGACCATTGCCGAGGAAATGTCGAAGCCGAAATAGTCCACAAAATCATGCTGCGAAAGCACGCGCGCCAGGCGACCAAAGCCCACACCGAAATCGAGGACCCGGACTGGACGCCCCAGGCGCACCGACCGTTCCATCAGGAAGCCCGAAAGCCAATCTTCCTGCCGGCCGTAGTTGCTATTGCCCGCCTCACGCCGGACCTTCTGCTGGTCCGCATAGAGTTCACCACTCCTGTTCAACCAGTAGTCGCGATTCTGGGTACTCATTCAGGCGCTGGCTCCCGCCGTAGGCTGGTCGCTGACAATCCGCCCGTGCTCCAGATGCATGATACGGTTGCAGTTGGCAGCGATGATGTCCTGATTATGACTGGCCAGGACCAAAATGCTCGCTTTCTGGACGATTTCGGCCAAACGTTGTTGCGCACGTGCATTGAAGTCAGCGTCGCCGACACCCAGCCATTCATCCATCAACAGGATCTCCGCATCAAAGCTGGTGGCGATGGAGAATGCCAAGCGGACCATCATGCCGCTGGAATAGACGCGCACCGGCATATTCACATACGGCCCAAGGCCCGAAAATTCGCAGATTTGCGGGATCTTGCCCTGAATCTCCGCAGGGGACAGTCCATGCAGCAAACCCTTCAGACGAATGTTCTCAATACCAGTCGCCTCGAAGTCCATGCCCATCGTCACGTCAAGCAGGTTCGCCACGCGCCCTTGACTCCGTACGTATCCGGAAGTTGGCTCGTATACACCCGCGAGGGTCTTCAACAATGTGGTTTTGCCTGCACCGTTGTGGCCGACAAGCCCGAGCTTGTCGCCTTCACGCAGTTTGAAACTGACATCCTTGAGCGAATCCACAACCGTGATGTTCCGACTGGTGGGAGCCACTCGCCCCCCCGTGACGGCAGACATGATGGCGCCTTTCATCGAGCGGTTGTTGGTGCCATAAATGGGCAGCTGGACGCTGCAGTCGACAATATCAATGAACGTCATGACATCACACCCACAGGGAAATCTTGTGGCGATTGGCCGCCAGGAAAGGAAGCGAAATCACGAAAGCCGCAGCGGTAAAGATCAGCACGTAATAGTAGGTAAGTGCGTCGGGAACCTGCCCCATCAGGGGCATGCGAACGATCTGGATGAAGTGATAGATCGGATTGATGTCAGCCACCCAGCGATGCGGGCCCAGCATCTCGGCCTTCCAGATGATCGGAGTCATGAAGAAGCCAAGCTGCATGAAATTGGCGATTGCTGGCTGCAGGTCGCGGAAACGGGCCGACAGCATGCCAAAGATCGCGGTGATCGGAATCGTTGCCAACAAGATCAGGGCCACGCCTGGCAGGGCCAGAAGCCACACCCACTGCGGTTCAATCTTGAGGAAGACGACGAACGGCAGGTAAGCAATCGCGCCGTGAAGGAAAACAATGAATGTGCGCGTCACCAACCGCATGACGTGCAAGGTCATTGGTAGACGCATAGAGCGGATCAGGTTTTCAGAAGATGTGAAAGTAGTACAACCCTCTTGGACAGTCGTTGAAATGTAGATCCAAACGATATCTCCCAGTGCGATATAAGGGAGATAGTCACGCAGATTCATGCGGAACAACTGACTGTAGAGAAGGCCGATACCCAGGATCAGCACGAACATGCTGATGGTTATCCAGAACGGCCCAAGGACGGAACGGCGATACTTGTGTTTGATATCAAGCAACGCCAATGCCGTCCACGCACGCCATGCGCCCATACCGTCAGCTACATCGCGAATGAAGGCAGGCAATGCACTCAGCTGCGTATCGCGTGTGGTAATGCGCGCCGGATGCCGGGCAGCTTCCGCTTTAAGGATTGTTTCAGTATTCACTTCAGTGCCTCTTCCAGATCAACCTGCAGATCCCCCACATCCTCCACCCCCACGCTCAGCCGCACCAGCGCATCGCTGATGCCCAGCTGCGCGCGGCGCTCCACCGGGATCGACGCATGTGTCATCACCGCCGGGTGGTTGACCAGGCTTTCCACGCCGCCCAGCGACTCGGCCAGGGTGAACAGTTCGGTCTTCTCGCAGAAGCGCTTGGCCGCTTCGAAGCCGCCCTTCAGCACGATCGAGACGATGCCACCGTAGCCGGACATCTGCTTGCCCGCCAGCGCATGCTGCGGGTGCGAGGCCAGGCCCGGGTAGATCACCTTCTCCACCGCCGGATGCTTTTCCAGCCACTGTGCCAGCGCCATCGCGTTGGCGCAGTGCGCCTTCATGCGCAGCGGCAGGGTCTTCAGGCCACGCAGTGCCAGGAAGCTGTCGAACGGGCCTTGCACGCCACCCACCGAGTTCTGCAGGAAGGCCATCTGCTCGGCCAGTTCGGCGTTGTCACCGACCACGACCATGCCACCGACCATGTCCGAGTGGCCATTGAGGTACTTGGTGGCCGAGTGCAGCACCAGGTCCGCGCCCAGCTCCAGCGGACGCTGCAGCATCGGCGAGGCGAAGGTGTTGTCGACCACCACGATCAGGCCATGGCGCTTGGCGATGGCGGCGACCGCGGCGATGTCGACGATCTTCAGCATCGGGTTGGTCGGCGTCTCGATCCACACCATCTTCGTCTTCGACGTGATCGACGCTTCGAACGCCGCCAGATCAGTCAGGTCGACAAAGCTGAAGTCCAGCCCGGCGGTGCGGCGACGCACGCGCTCGAACAGGCGGAAACTGCCGCCATAGATGTCGTCCATCGCCACCACGTGGCTGCCGGCATCCAGCAGTTCGATCACCGTCGAACTGGCGGCCATGCCCGAAGCAAAGGCGAAGCCGCGGGTGCCGCCTTCCAGCGAGGCCACGCAACGCTCGTAGGCGAAGCGGGTCGGATTGTGCGTGCGCGAGTACTCGAAGCCCTGGTGCTCGCCCGGGCTGGACTGCGCATAGGTCGAGGTGGCGTAGATCGGCGGCATCACCGCACCGGTGCTCGGGTCGGGCGACTGACCGCCATGGATGGCCAGGGTGGCCAGCGCCAGCGCGCGGTCCGGGGAAGAAGCGTTGGACATGTCGTTTCCTGAATGGCGCCGATGACCGGCGCCGTCGAAGGAGCGGGAGTCTATCAGCGCGGCCTTAACAGGCTTTGACGCGGATAAACCGGGATTCAGCAGCGATCTGCGGCGATAAACGCCTTACTGAACGCGCCGGCGCAGGTAATTGAGCAGATCGATACGGGTGATCAAGCCGAGGAAGGCGTCACCGTCCATCACGATCGCCACCTGACCGCGGTCGAACACCGGCAGCAAGGCCTCGATGGGCGACTTCACATCCAGGCGATCCAGCTTGCTGACCATGGCAGTGGCCACCGGGTCGCGGAAGCGTGCTTCATCGCCATAGACATGCAACAGCACGTCGCTTTCGTCGACGATGCCGACCAGCTGGTCGCCATCCATCACCGGCAGCTGCGACACGTCGTACAGCTTCATGCGCTGGTAGGCGGTGGTCAGCAGGTCATTCGGGCCGATCACGACGGTGTCGCGCTGGCCGTATGGGCGCAGGATCAGGTCGCGCAGGTCACCGTGCTGCGGGCGCTGCAGGAAGCCGTTGTCCAGCATCCAGTAGTCGTTGTACATCTTCGACAGGTACTTGTTGCCGGTATCGGGCACCAGCACCAGCACCTTCTTCGGCGTGGTCTGCTCCTTGCAGTACTTCAGCGCCGCCGCCAGCAGGGTGCCGGTGGAAGATCCGCCAAGGACACCTTCCTTGGCCAGCAGCTCGCGCGCGGTATGGAAGCTCTCGGCGTCGGTGATGGCGTAGGCCTTGGTGACGCGGCTGAAATCGGAGATCGAGGGCAGGAAGTCCTCGCCGATGCCTTCCACCAGCCAGCTGCCCGACTTGTCGTTGAGCACGCCGTCGTTGATGTACTCGGCCAGGATCGAGCCGACCGGGTCGGCCAGCACCAGCTCGGTCTTCGGTGACAGCGTGGCGAAGGCGCGCGACAGGCCGGTCATGGTGCCGGAGCTGCCGCAGCCGAACACGATCGCATCCAGATCGCCGCCCATCTGCTCGAGGATCTCCGGGCCGGTGCCGAATTCGTGTGCGGCCGGGTTGTCCGGGTTGCCGAACTGGTTGATGAAGTACGCGCCCGGGGTCTGCTCGGCGATGGTCTTGGCCAGGTCCTGGTAGTACTCCGGGTGACCCTTGGCCACGTCCGAGCGGGTCAGGCGTACTTCGGCACCCATCGCCTTCAGGTTGAAGATCTTCTCCCGGCTCATCTTGTCCGGAACCACCAGGATCAGCTTGTAGCCCTTCTGCTGGGCCACCAGCGCCAGGCCCAGGCCGGTGTTGCCGGCGGTGCCTTCGACCAGGGTCGCGCCAGCCTTCAGGTCGCCGCGTTTTTCTGCCGCCTCGATCATCGACAGGCCGATGCGATCCTTGATCGATCCGCCCGGGTTGGCGCTTTCGAGCTTCAGGTAGAGCTCGCAGACGCCTGCATCCAGGCGCTGGGCCTTGACGATCGGGGTCTGGCCGATGAGTTCGAGGACGGAAGAATGGATGGGCATTCGGGGGACTTCGGTTCGCGCCACGCAGGGCCGGACCGATGATTATCCGACGGATGGCGACGAAAGTCAGGCCGGTTCGATGCCAAGGCGGCGGCCCGCGGAAAAAGGGATGCGGACGGCCCCGGATCGACGAGGAGACCGGTACCGCCCGCATCGGGGGACGTGCCTGCAGGGCCAAGGCACCACCGCGTGTGGTGCCTTGGCGCGACGCCTGCGTTCAGCGGCGCCGCGTTGCCAGGTCAGGAGTGCCTGGCAGGGCCATCGATGGCCGGGTCATGCCATTCCGGGCACGACAGGGGTGCGTCAATGCGTGGGGGACGACGTTGCGAGCGGTGCTTCATACATTCGCAGAAGGCGTTGCTTGGCCAGCAGCTTCTCGCGCTTCATTCGACCCAGGGTGACATCATCGATCGGGAGTACACCCAACTCCGCATCCATGCACTTCTTGTTCAACTTGCGGTGCTGGTCATGGAGTGCCCGGAACTCCGGATCGCGCGCGCGACGGGCGTCGATCTCGCTCTGGGGCTGATCTTCAAACATGATGGACCTCCTTCGACAGATACACGAACGCCCCGGCCGCAAGGCACGGGGCGTTGTTCATGGAGGAGTGCCGGTCGATGCCCACATGGGTGCCCACAACGACGTGCGGCACTGGCCTGCGCACTTCGATCTGCTGCGGTTCGCGCCCTGCTTGCATCGGCCCGGCCCTCCCATCGTCCGGTCCGCGTTATTGCGTCCCGGACGATTGACCCTACGCTTGCTCTGGACGGGGTTCAAGCCCCTGCAGCAAAAAGACCGAACCCCGCCGAGGCGGGGTTCAGGCTGAATACTCAACACAACGAAAAACAAACAATATCAAGCAATTACGGCGCGATCACGACCTCGGCCGAGCGGGCCCGGGTGGAGGCGGCCTTCTTGCCGGCGACCTGGATCCGGCTGCTGGCGACGCCGGCTGAAACCAGCGCGTCGCGCAGTGCCTCGGCGCGCTTCTGGCCGACGCCATTGGCACTGTCGTAGGCCTCGATGCGGATCCTGCCCTTCTTGCCGATGTTCACGTACTCGGCCAAGGCCTTGGCCTGGTTGCGGGCGCCACCGGACAGGCTCGAGGCCCCGGCAGCGTACGCGTCACCGGCAAAAGTGAAGACCTCCCCGCGGCTATCGAACCTTGAGCCCGGCAGCTTCTGCCCGGACACCAGCTCGGCTTCCTCACGGGCCAGCTTGGCCGCGTTCTGCTGGGCCGAGCTGAGGCGCTGCTGCTGCTTGCCAGCCACGCTGGTCAGGGCGTTCTCGGCATCCTGGCGGGCCAGGGTCTCTGCCTCAGCCGCCTGGCGCAGGCGTTCGGCCTCTTCTGCCTGCATCTGCGCTTGCATGCGCAGCTGCTCGGCTTCCTGGCGGGCGCGGGCGGCATCGCGGCGGCTGGCTTCGATCAGCAGGTCGCTGCGGGTGCGTTCCAGGCGGTCGACCTCTCGCGCGGCCAGCGCAGCCCGCACGGCGGTCTCGGCGATCTCGACCCGGCGCTCGGCCAGGTAGGTGGCCAGTTCCTGGTCGCGGCGCTTGGCCTTCTCCAGGGTGGCGATGGCCTGCTGCGCCTGCATGCGCTCGAAGGCGCCCAGCTCGGCGGTGTCCGGATTGGCCTGGATCGACAGCAGGCGCTGGCTGAGCTGGCCGACCATCGGGTTGTCCGCGGCCAGCGCCAGCGTCGGCAGGGCCAGCAGTGTGGCCAGGGTCAGGGCGGAGATGGTCTTCATCGGCGGTCCTCCCCGGTCGACAACTGGCGTTGCAGCTGGTTGACCTCGTTGCGGCGCAGCTGCAGCTGTGCGGTCGCCGTGGCTTCCTCGCTGCGGGCACGGGCCAGATCGGCGTCAACGGCAGCGCGCAGGGCCATGGCCGGTGCGTTCTTGCGCTCGCGGCGGTCGCCCGCGGCACGCTGGGCCTGCTCCAGTCCCTGACGGGCCAGCCCGATCAGGTCCGGGGCGTACTGGTCGGCATCGGCCTGGGTGGCTTTGTCCACCGCCTGCCGGGCCTGCGCCAGTTCCAACGCGCCGTCCTGCGCCCAGGCGGGGGCAGAGAGTGCGAATGCAAACGCCATCACATACAGGCTGTGGCGCATTCGTGCGAAGCTAAGTCGTTTCATTGGGGAGGCCGTACCGGTTGTCGGTTCGCGGCCATTGTCGTCAAGCCGGTACCGTGCTTGCAACGGGCACCGGCAGTTTCGTTGGGGAAAATTCGCAATGGATATCGGCTACTTCCTGAAGCTGATGACCGAAAAGAACGCTTCGGACATGTTCTTGACCACCGGCGCGCCGGTCTACATCAAGATCGAGGGCAAGCTGTATCCGCTCGGCAACACCGGCCTGCCGCCGGGAATGGTGAAGAAAATCGCCTACTCGCTGATGGACGAGGGCCAGGTGCCCCAGTTCGAGCGCGAGCTGGAGCTCAACATGGCCATCGCCCTGGCCGATGCCGGGCGTTTCCGTGTCAACGTGTTCAAGCAGCGCGGTGAAGTGGGCATGGTCATCCGCGCCATCCGCAGCCGGATTCCGAGCATCGAAGAGCTCAACCTGCCGCAGGTGCTGAAGGACGTCATCATGACTCCGCGCGGGCTGGTGCTGGTGGTGGGGTCCACCGGCTCGGGCAAGTCCACCTCGCTGGCGTCGATGATCGATCACCGCAACAGCACCACCACCGGTCACATCCTCACCATCGAGGACCCGATCGAGTACCTGCACAAGCACAAGATGTCGATCGTGAACCAGCGCGAGGTCGGGCTGGATACCCACACCTTCCACGACGCGCTGAAGAATGCGATGCGTGAAGCACCGGACGTGATCCTGATCGGCGAGATCCTGGATGCCGAAACGATGGAGGCGGCAATCGCCTTCGCCGAAACCGGTCACCTGTGCCTGGCCACCCTGCACTCCAACAACGCCGACCAGACCATCGAGCGCATCCTCAACTTCTTCCCGGAAAGCGCGCACAAGAACGTGCTGATGAACCTCGCGCTGAACCTGCGCGCGGTGGTCAGCCAGCGCCTGGTGAAGAACAAGGAGGGGCGCCGCTTGCCGGCCACCGAAGTGCTGATCAACACGCCGATGATCCGCGACCTGCTGCGACGTGGCCAGGTGCACGAGATCAAGGCGGCGATGGAAGCCTCGCTGGAAGAAGGCATGGAAAGCTTCGACCAGTGCCTGTTCCGGCTGGCCAAGGCCGGCACCATCGATCAGGAGGAGGCGCTGCGTGCGGCCGACTCACGCGATGGCCTGGCGCTGAAGTTCCGCCTGTCCGAAGGCGGCAACGGCGAGCATGATCCCTATGCGGACTTCTCGGCCGGCGCGCCGAGCATTACCCACGGGTTCTGACGGCACGCCCGCCGGGCATGGCCCGGCGCTACCAGACGCGTGGTGGTAGCGCCGGGCCATGCCCGGCGAAATCCTGAAGGGTTAAGGGGCGGTCTCATCCAATGAGACCTCTTGTCCGTAGGTTCCTTCAATGGAAACCATACGCAAGCTGGCCATCCTTGCCGACGCCGCAAAATACGACGCCTCCTGCGCCTCCAGCGGCGCGGGCAAGCGCGATTCGCGCGCCTCCGGCGGCATCGGCAGTACCGAAGGCATGGGTATCTGCCACAGCTACACGCCCGATGGCCGCTGCGTGTCGTTGCTGAAGATCCTGCTGACCAACTTCTGCGTGTACGACTGCGCCTATTGCGTGAACCGGGTGTCCAGCAACGTGCCGCGCGCGCGTTTCAGCGTGGACGAGGTGGTCACGCTCACCCTGGACTTCTACAAGCGCAATTACATCGAAGGTCTGTTTCTTTCCAGCGGCATCATCCGCAATGCGGACTACACGATGGAACGCATGGTGGAGGTGGCACGACGGCTGCGCGAAGAGCATCGGTACGCCGGCTACATCCATCTGAAGACCATCCCCGAGGCATCGCCGGAGCTTCTGGCCGCTGCGGGGCGTTACGCCGATCGCCTGTCGATCAACGTTGAGCTGCCCACCGAGGCGGGCTTGGCGACCCTCGCCCCGGAAAAGACCAGCACATCGATCCGCGGCGCGATGGGTGAGCTGCGCTGGCGCATTGAAGAAGCCAAGGAGGCCCGCAAGGCGCCGGCGGTGATCGCCCCGGTATCCAACCGCAGCGCACGTCCTCGCCTTCCCCGCTTCGCACCCGCCGGGCAGAGCACGCAGATGATCGTCGGCGCCGACGGTGCCAGTGACCAGCAGATCCTGACCAGCGCCGACAGCCTCTACGGCAACTACCGCATGCGCCGGGTGTACTACTCCGCCTTCAGTCCGATTCCCGATGCGAGCCGCCAGCTACCGCTGCAACCGCCGCCGCTGCAGCGCGAGCACCGGCTGTACCAGGCCGATTGGCTGCTGCGCTTCTACGGCTATGGCGTGGAGGAGATCACCGACACCACCCAGGGCGGCATGCTGGACCTGGACATCGATCCGAAGATGGCCTGGGCGATACGGCATCCGGAGCGCTTCCCGGTGGACCTGAACCTTGCACCGAAGGAACTGCTGCTGCGGGTGCCCGGGCTGGGCGTGCGCAACGTCAAGCGCGTGCTGATGGCACGCCGCCACGGTCGCCTGCGGGTGGCCGACCTGGCCCGGCTGAAGGCACCGATGAGCAAGCTGCTGCCGTTCGTACAGCTGGCCGACCACCATCCCCGCAACGCGCTGGATGATCCGGCGGCGCTGCGCGCGAAGCTGGCCCCACCACCCCGCCAGGGCTCGCTGTTCGATGCCGCGCCCGCTGCCTGAAACGCAACGCTGGTCTTTGCGGGTGGACCCGCCGTGGTCACTGGACGCTTGGCGCAACGCGGCGCGGGAGGCGTTGCTGCGCGGCGTGCGCCCTGAGCAGCTGGACTGGCTGGTGGATTCCGAGCCGTCATTGCTGGATGCGCCAGCGGTGCAGCAGGCGCCGTTGCCCGACGACGCCACCGCACCGAACGTGCCGCGCGACTTCGTGGAACTGGCCGCGACCTGCCTGTGCCATCGCGATCCGCAGCGCCTGCCGTTGCTGTACCGCCTGCTGTGGCGCATCACCCACGGCGAACGCACGGTGCTGTCCAATCCTGCCGATGCCGATGTGCTGCGTTTGATGGCGCTGGCGCAGGCGGTGCGCCGCGATACGCACAAGATGAAGGCCTTCGTGCGCTTCCGCGAGGTGCCCGGCGAGACGGACGCGTTCATCGCCTGGTTCGAGCCCGATCACAACATCGTCGACCGCGTTGCACCCTTCTTCGCCCGCCGTTTCGCCGGCATGCGCTGGGCGATCCTGACGCCCACGCGCAGCGTGCAGTGGGATGGCAGCGCTCTATGGTTCGGCGATGGCGGCACCCGCCAGGATGCCCCCGCCGAAGACGCACGCGAAACGCTGTGGCAGACCTATTACGCCAGCATCTTCAATCCTGCGCGGCTCAACACGCGGATGATGCAGCAGGAAATGCCCACCCGCTACTGGAAGCACCTTCCCGAAGCACAGCTGTTGCCTGGCCTTGTGCGCGATGCGGCCAACCGTGTGCAGGAGATGCACGATCGGCCGGCGCAGGCACCACAACGACGTATTCCAGCGCGGCAGAACGATGCCGCCGATGCCGCTGCGGACGATGGCAGCCTGCAGGCACTGCGGCAGCAGGCGGCCGTCTGCCGGCAGTGCCCGTTGTGGGAGGCGTCCACCCAGACCGTGTTCGGCGAAGGTCGTGCCGACGCACGCATCATGCTAGTGGGCGAACAGCCCGGCGATGTCGAGGACCTGAGTGGCCGCCCCTTCGCGGGCCCGGCCGGAAAGCTGCTGGACCGCACGCTGCAGGAACTGGGCATCGAACGCAGCACGCTGTACCTGACCAACGCGGTGAAGCATTTCCACCACGAGCGGCGCGGCAAGGTGCGCCTGCACAAGCGCCCGGAGAGCCATCATGTACACGCCTGCCGGCCGTGGCTGCAGGGCGAGATCGCACGGGTGAAACCGAAGGTGATCGTCTGCCTGGGTGCCACGGCAGCGACCGCGTTGTTCGGCAGCGGCTTCAACCTCATGCGCGACCGTGGCCGCTGGCTCACGCTGGAGGATGGCACCCGTGCTTACGCCACGGTGCATCCGGCCTGGGTGCTGCGGCAGAAGGATGAAGCGCGGCGCGAGGACGCCTACCGTCTGTTCCGCGACGACCTGCGGCAGCTGCAGGTGGCCAATTCCGCGCCCGCCGGGCATGGCCCGGCGCTACCGCGCGACGAAGACCGGTAGCGCCGGGCCATGCCCGGCGAGCAAAGCGGCACGTCAGGCAGCGTCGATCTGGTTTTCCGGGCGTGCTCCGGTGAATGCATCCAGCTGCTGGCAGGCGGTCTCGATCCGGCGGAGGATCGGGTACGGCGCCAGATCCAGACCAAACCGATGCGCGTTGTACAACTGCGGCAACAGGCAGATATCGGCCAGACCCGGGCGGTCACCGTGGCAGAACGTGCCGGTGTCCGCGCTTGCGGCCAGCATCGTTTCCATCGCGGCGAAGCCCTCGGCCATCCAGTGCAGCGTCCATTGCGTGCGCGCATCAGCGGGCAACTGCAGGTCGCGCTCCAGGTACTGCATCACCCGCAGGTTGTTGATCGGGTGGATGTCGCAGGCCACCAGTTGCGCCAGCGCCCGCACCCGTGCACGGCCAGCGGCATCGGCCGGCAGCAGCGGCACCTGCGGAAAGCGCTCTTCCAGATACTCCAGGATCGCCAGCGACTGGGTCAGCACGTGACCGTCATGCAGCAGCGTAGGCACCAGCTGCTGCGGGTTGAGCCCGCGGTAGGCGTCATGGTGCTGCTCACCGCCCTCGCGCACCAGATGCACTGGTCTTGCTTCGAAGGCCAGGCCTTTCAATGCCAGGCCGATGCGCACGCGGTAGGCGGCGCTGGATCGCCAGTAGGTGTACAGCACGATGCCGTCGTCGACCGGAATCTCCATCGCCGCCTCCATGCTCAGGGCTTGGCCGCCTGTTCGATGCGCTGCTCGATCGCACCGAAGATGCTGTTGCCGGCGGCATCGAGCATTTCGATGCGGACCACGTCGCCGAAGGACATGAACGGCGTGCTCGGCTTGCCGTCGCGCAGGGTCTCCACCACGCGCTGCTCGGCGAAGCAGGAAGCGCCCTTGCTGGTGTCTTCGTTGGCGATGGTGCCCGAGCCGACGATGGTGCCGGCACTGAGCGGACGCGTCTTCGCCGCGTGCGCGACCAGCTGGGCGAAGTTGAACTGCATGTCGACACCGGCTTCCGGCGCGCCGAACCACTTATCGTTGATGTGGGTCAGCAGCGGCAGGTGCACCTTGCTGTCCTGCCAGGCAGCGCCCAGCTCATCGGGGGTGACGAACACCGGCGACAACGCCGAGCGCGGCTTGGACTGCAGGAAACCGAAGCCCTTGGCCAGCTCGCCCGGGATCAGGTTGCGCAGCGAGACGTCGTTGACCAGACCGACCAGTTGGATGTGGCCGGCGGCCTGCTCCGGCGTGGCCGCCATCGGCACGTCGTCGGTGATGACCACGATTTCCGCTTCCAGGTCGATGCCATAGTCCTCGCTGACCACCTTGACCGCATCGCGCGGGCCATGGAAACCGGCGCTGGTGGCCTGGTACATCAACGGATCGCTGTAGAAGCTCTCCGGCACCTCGGCGCCGCGGGCGCGACGGACGCGCTCGACGTGCGGCAGGTAGGCGCTGCCATCGACAAATTCATAGGCGCGCGGCATCGGCGCGGCCAGGGCCTGCGGGTCCAGGTCGAACACGCCATCGGCGTCACCGGCATTGAGCGACTCATACAGCGCATTCAGACGCGGGGCCAGATGGCTCCAGTCCTCCAGAGCCAACTGCAGGGTGGCGGCGATGCCGGTGGCGCGCACGCCGTGGCGCAGGTCACGCGAAACGACGATCAGGGTGCCGTCGCGGCCGCCTTCCTTCAAGGAACCAAGCTTCATGGTGGGTGTCCGGAGTCGTGGGCAAACAAGTTTCAAGTGTAATCAAATATCCGGTGCAGCCAAGCTGCAGCGCGGCATCGCCTCACCCTACCGTAGTGGGGGGGTGTCAGGCAGGGCTGCGCCCTGCACCTGCAGAAGCTTTCAAGCCACAGCCGGAGCAACGGCCACAGCCGGCTCTGGGTCTTCTGTGGGTTGGGCGGGGCGGTGTGGGCCTGCAGGACACGCCGTGAACCCATCCATGGGGGCTCGATGGCGCCATCCATGGCGCCAACGGTCCTGCAGGCCCACACCGCCCCACCCTCGACAGTTTCCCGACGACGGTTGGTAGATCCACGCCATGCGTGGATGAATCTCCATCGAAATCGAATATTCCGACAATTCATCGAAGAACATCCACGCATGGCGTGGATCTACCGTGTCGACCAAGGTCGACACCCGCCCAGAGCAGGCCATGCCTTCCCGACAGTTTGCGGAGATCTGTCGAAGGCGGGGTGGGTCCGGTTGCGGGGGTGTCCGCGGCATGGATGCCGCGGCCAAGCCTACAGGGACGTACTTGCGGCGTCCCCCGCAACTGGACCCACCCCGCCATCCCACAGGAACCCGGCTTTTGCCGTTGCCGTTGCCCTGGCCTCGGCGGGTGCAGGGCGCAGCCCTGCCGGAAAACCCAACCTGAACAGCCTGTTTTGCGTCAGGTCTCATCCTTCCGCTAGACTATGCGGGTCTGCAGCGGCCGTCCGTTTCCCTCCGGGATCGCCGGCGACAGGGGTCCGCCCCATCGCCCGCCCCCACTCCGACGCCGTTCGTCACGCATTCCAGCCTGCGCTTCGCGTTGGCTGCACCCAATTCTCGCAGCGCGGTTCACGGGAACGCTCCGAGTCAGCCGATCAGTTTGATCTGCCCCCGTCTGTCCGTTCGGACAGGCGTTAACTGTACTTGGAGCAATCTCGATGTCTTTTGAATCCCTGGGCCTTGCGCCCTTCCTGCTGCGTGCGCTCGCCGAGCAGGGCTACGAAACCCCGACCCCGATCCAGCAGCAGGCGATCCCGCTGGTGCTGGCCGGTCGCGACCTGCTGGCCGGCGCACAGACCGGCACCGGCAAGACCGCCGCGTTCGGCCTGCCGCTGCTGCAGCACCTGGGCACCGCTTCGCAGGAAGTGCGTACCGGCCCGCGCAAGCCGCGCGCGCTGATCCTTGCACCGACCCGCGAACTGGCCACCCAGGTGCATGACAGCCTGCGCGGTTACAGCAAGTACCTGCGCATCCCCAGCGCCTGCATCTACGGCGGCGTCGGCATGGGCAACCAGCTGGACATCCTGCGTCGCGGCGTGGACCTGCTGGTGGCCTGCCCGGGCCGCCTGATCGACCACCTGGAGCGTCGCAGCATCGACCTGTCCGGCATTGAACTGCTGGTGCTGGACGAAGCCGACCGCATGCTGGACATGGGCTTCCTGCCCTCGATCAAGCGCATCCTGGCCAAGCTGCCCAAGCAGAACCGCCAGACCCTGCTGTTCTCGGCCACTTTCGAGGACAACATCCGCCAGTTGGCGCTGGAGTTCATGCGCAACCCGGAACAGATCCAGGTGACGCCGAAGAACACCGTGGCCGAGACCATCACCCACAAGGTGCATCCGGTCGATGCCAGCCGCAAGCGCGACCTGCTGCTGCACCTGTTGGCGCAGGACAGCCGCGAGCAGACCTTGGTCTTTGCCCGCACCAAGCACGGCAGCGACAAGCTGGCCGCGTTCCTGGAAAAGTCCGGCATCAAGACCGCGGCGATCCACGGCAACAAGAGCCAGGGCCAGCGCCTGCGTGCGCTGGGTGACTTCAAGGCCGGCCGCGTCACCGTGCTGGTGGCCACCGACATCGCCGCGCGCGGTATCGACATCAACGAGTTGCCGAAGGTGATCAACTTCGATCTGCCGATGGTGGCCGAAGACTACGTGCACCGCATTGGCCGTACCGGCCGCAACGGTGCTACCGGTGAAGCGATTTCGCTGGTGGCGCAGGATGAAGTGAAGCTGCTGCGCGCGATCGTGCGCCTGCTGGGCCGCGACATGGACATCCGCGATGTGCCGGGCTTCGAGCTGCAGACGCCGATCCGCTGGGGCAACAGTGCACCGGGCAAGGCCGAGGCCGATACCGGCGAGCGCGTGCCGCGCAAGACCCACGCCCGCCGTCCGCACGGCGATGCGCCGCGTCATGCACATGCAGGCCCGAAGAAGGCCGGCGGTGGCCGCCGCGAGGGCGCTGGCAACGGCCAGCAGCGCGCGGGCGCAGGTGCCGGTCAGGGCCAGCGTCGCGGTGGCGGTGCCAATACGGGTGGCGGTCGTGGCCGCGGCCAGGGTGGCGGCGGCGGTCGCGCCAGCTGATCCCAGCTGACAGGGATGGCGTCTCCCGCTGCGCGGGGGCTGCTTATCGGGGGACGACGCTGACGCGTCGTCCCTTTTTTGTTGCTGGCTGCCGGGTGGTTTGAGAGCTGGCGGTGGGCTGCGTCGAGGGCGGATGGGCGTAGGGGCCGTGCAAAACACGCCGTGAACCCATCCATGGGGGCTCGATCGGCGCATCCATGCGCCTCACGGTTTTGCACGGCCCCTACGCCCATCCGCTTCAGACATTTCCAGCGCCTACTTGTCCCGCCGGGTAGCCGGGAGAAGAAGGATCAAATTCAAATTCAAATTCAAATTCAAATTCAAAGACAAAGACAAAAGCAAAAGCCGGAATTCCAGCTTTTGCTTTTTGCTTTTTGCTTTTTGCTTTTTGCTTTTTGCTTTTGCCCTTGCTCCCGCTCTGGGTTTGATGCGTCCGCGCCCGCAGGAAACTGTCATGGGAGGCAGGGGGCCTCAGGCAGGACCGTTGGCGCCATGGGCCCGAGGCATGCCTCGGGCGGGTTGGGCAGGACGCCCAACCCCGGTCTTGCCGTGTGCGCAGGACAGCGCACACGAGCAAGGCGCCATCGAGCCCCCAAGGACGGGTTTACGGCGTGTCCTGCGCAGCCCGCCCGGCCTCCCCACACACGATCAATCAAGGCGCCAAACGCCTCAACCCCGCGCTTTCGCCGGGTTCACCAGATTCCCGAAGAAGATCGCGTTGATCAGCATCCGATCAGTGCCATGCCAGTACTTGCGATGCGCCGGATCATCCGCAAACAGGATCACGTTGCCCTGCCCCTGCGCCGACACCAGCAGCCACGCGCTGCCAGCCACGCGACTGCGGTTGCGTTCGGACAGATACCCGTTCACCCGTGGCGTGTCGTCGATGCGCACCACCGTGGAAAACCCGTTCGCGCTCGGCTGCAGGATGACCGTGTTCTCCTTGTTGATCGCCAGTTGCCGGCGCGGCACGCCGAATGCCAAAGGATGGCTGGGGTCGACGTCGGCGCTGAGGATGTTGCCGCTGACGCGCTCGATCGCGGCGATGTCGCGCTGGTCGCCGAAGGCGCGGCGTGCGGTGTCTGCGGCTTCCTCGTCCTTGCCCAGCTTCTCGCCATCGGCAAGCTTCTGTTCGATCGCCCACTTTGAAGCGCTGCCATAGGTCACCAGTGACCCACCGGCCTGGATCCAGCGCTTCAATGCCGACACCGCGGTCGCGTCGATGCCCGTGTAGGTGCCGCCGGAGAGCACGATCGTGTTGTAGCGGTCCAGCGATACCTTGCCCAGCTGCTGGGGGTCCAGCTTGCTGGCCGGCAAGCGCAGCTGCTGGTCGAGCAGGAACCAGGCCGAACCGATTTCGGTGGCGGCCACGCCCTCGCCCATCACCAGCGCGACGGCTGGCTTGCGTAGTGCCTTGACGCCATCACTGCCAAGGTCGATGCCATCGCGGCTGCGGCCACTGGACAGCGCATGCACCTGCACGCCGGCCGCCCGCGCTGCGGCGGCGACCGCTTCCTGCAGCGCCGTGCCCTGCAGTGGCTGCCCGGCCACCGGTACCACGATGCTGCCACCGGCAAAGGCCACGTCACCCTGTGCGGTGCTGGCGGTGAAGGGCTGGAAGGTGGCACGCGTGGACAAGCCCTTGGCCTGCAGGCCGGCCAGTGCGCGGCCCGCGTTGTAGTCGCGCCAGTCGATCACGTAGGCGAAGCCCGCTTCACCACCGATCACTCCGCCCTGTACCGCGGGAACCTCGAGCACGCGGGCGCCGCCGTCGATGCGGCTGCGGCTGCCGGCAGCGGCCACGCCGTAGGCCGGAGCGATCGCATAGCTGGTACTGCCGTAGAACACGTCGCCCTTGATCGGCGGGGTCTCGGCGAAGATCGAATGGACCAGGCGGAACTGCGCCTGCTGCACCGGCACCACGTAGGCGCTGCCTGCTTCGAAACGCTGTCCATCCACGGTGACGGCGCGATCCAGCGCATGCACTTCAATCCTGTGCAGCAACAGCAGTTCCAGCAGGCGTCGGGTCAATGCCGGATCATGCGCGTCGCCGAACACGAAGCTCTTCACCGGCTGCTGCGCGGCCTGCTTCAGCGCGCTCTGGAAGAACTGCTTCTGCAGATCGAACAGGGCGTTGCGTTCGGTCACCGCGCCGCGCACCGTGCCCAAGCCGGTGGCAACCTGGTTGCGGATGGTGAACGGGAACGTCAGCAGGCCATTCACCGATTCCTGCACGCGACCACGCGAACTGGCCTGTTCGACGGTGACACCAACCGCGCCGTGGAAATCCGGATAGGTCGAGCCGTACACGGGCGAGAAATTGTCGAAGTTCTCACCGGTGTAGTACAGCGAACCCAGCGCATCGAGCGCCTGGGCGTGGTACTTGGCCAGGGTCTTGTTGAACTCGTACGACGCTGCCGGGATCAACGGACTATGCATGCTCTTCGGCGATGGCTCGAAGTAGTACGTGCTGTCCTTGCCCATCTCGTGGAAGTCGATCTGCACGTTCGGGTACCACTGGTGGAACTGCGCCACCTTCGGTCGCGAATCCTGCTGGGTCAGCGCCAGCCAATCGCGGTTGAGATCGGTGAAGTAGTGGTTGGTGCGGCCCTGCGGGAACGGTTCGACGTGCTCCTTGTCGGCCGGATCGGCCGAGGCCGGATCTGACGCCCAGGCGTTGTGCCAGTTGGCGGCGCGGTCGCGGCCATCGGGATTCTGCGCCGGATCGAACAACACCACCGCCTGCTGCAGCCACTGCTGCGTTTCCGCGCTGCGGTTGGCCACCAGGTAGTAAGCGGTCAGCATTGCTGCTTCGCCGCTGGAGGTCTCGTTGCCGTGCACGCTGTAGCCCAGCCACACCACCACCGGACTGTCACCGGCAGCGCTGCGCGGCTGTGCCGGATCGACCAGGGTCGCGTGCTGCTGGCGGATCTGTTCCAGCCGCGCGTGGTTGCCGGCAGCGGTGACCGTGGCAATCAGCAGCGGGCGGCCCTCATAGCTGCGGCCGATCTCGCGCACGCTGATCTTGTCCGAGTGCTTGGCCAGCTCCTGGAAGTAAGCCACCAGCTGGTCGTGGCGGGTGTAACGGCTGCCGATCGGATAACCGAGGAACTGCTCCGGCGTGGGAATGGCGGTATCGAATGCCGCCGCATCGGTGGTCTTCGGGAAGAAATAGGCGCTCTGCGCATGCACCGCAGGCGGCAGCGATACGGCGGTGGCGACGGCAAGCAACAGCGGGAAAACAGCACGGCGGTGGAAGGACACGGTGACTCCCCTGGAACATGGCAACACGGCCGGCCACACAGGGTGGCCGGCCGCGGCGGGTGGATCAGAAGCGGTAATCGAAGCCCAGCGTGAAGTAGCGGCCACGCAGGTCGTACTGGCTGAAGTCGTACGGCGCACGGATGCCCGGGAACGAAGCGTCGTACGGCGGCGTCTTGTCACCCAGGTTCTGCACCTTGGCATACACGGTCAGGTTCTCGATGCCGGTGTAGCCCAGGTACAGATCGAACTGGTTGTAGGCATCGACGCGGCTCTGCACCGCGGCAGCGGCGGTGCTCGCTTTCTGGTCGTAGCCACTGGTGTAGTACCAGGTCACCGCAGCGGTGTAGTCGCTGTACTTCCAGTCCAGGGTGGTGGTGGCCTTGTTCTTCGGCAGGGTGGCGCCGAGGTTGCTGCCCGCATAGTCCACCAACGGGCCACCGACCACGGTCGGGCGCCGGTAGTCGCGCACGTGGGTGTAGGCCGAGGTCACGGTGAAATCGCCGAAGGCGGTGGTCGGGATGCGCTGGCGCAGTTCGATGTCGATGCCCGAAGTCTTCAGCTCGCTCAGGTTCTGGTAGCGGTTGTAGACCGCCTGCAGCTTGCCACGCTCATCGCGCTGCACGGCACCGGCGACGTTGTCGTTGACCAGGGTCTGGGTGTTGTTGGTACCGACCAGGTTGTCCAGCTGGATGCGGTAGTAGTCGATGCTCAGGTTGGTGTTCGCCCACGGCGACAGCACCACGCCGAAGTTCACGCTCTTGGTACGCTCCGGCTTCAGGTCGTTGTTGCCGACGGTGAAGAAGGTCGGGTTCTGCCGCGAGCCCGGCACGTCCGGATCACGCGGGTCGACCACGCTGCCATAGGCGATGCTGGTGCTGTTGGAGTTCTCCGACAGCGACGGCGCACGGAAGCCCTTCGACGCGGACGCACGCACCAGCAGGAAATCCAGCGGCTGCCAGCGCAGGCCGAGCTTGGGCGAGAACGCGTCGCCGAAATCATCGTAATGATCGGCGCGGGCGGCGGCGGACAGCTCCAGGGTCGATGCCAGCGGCACGTTGACCTCGGCATAGGCGGCGCTGACCTTGCGCTCGCCGTGCACCTCGGCAATCGCCGGGCGCACCTGCAGGCCGGCGTCGATCTGCCACGGGTTGTTCGAATCAAGCTTCTCGCGGCGCCATTCGGCACCGGCGGCGAAACCGATGTCACCGGCCCAGGTGTGGCCGAGGCTGCCGGAGATCTTCGCGTCGATGCCCTGCAGCACCGACTCGGCCGGACGCAGGGTGGCGATGTTGATCGAATCGCGTACCGATTGCGGCGTGGCCGCCGGGTTCAGCAGGTTGTAGCTGCCGGTCGCCAGCGCATTGGCCAGCGCCCAGCGGTTGGCGAAGCCGCCGGAGACGGTTTCGCGCTCGCTGCTGCGCGCGCCGAATGCGGCCACTTCCCAGTCCCACTTCTCGGTGTTGCCACGCAGCCCGAACACACCGCGATAGGCAGTGGACCGGTTGGTCTTGATGGTGCCGCCGAGGTCGAAAAAGGTGTACTCGATCGGAATCGCGCGGCCGTACGGGTTGTACGGATTGCTGGCCGGCAGGTTGGACGACACCGGCTCGGCAAGGCCGGTCTGCGCGTTCAGTGCGAAGCGACCGCTTTCCAGGGTGAAGAACGGGCTGCTGCCGAACCAGGCAGCGCTCTTGATCTGGCTGTACAGCACTTCGCCGAACGCTTCGACGTTGTCGCCAAGGCGGAAGGTGCCGTTGGCGTAGGCCTGGTAGCGCTTGGTCGAGGGAATCAGGGTGGTGTACGGGGCCTGGTTGAAGCCGCAGGTATCACCGGCCAGACCGTCGATCGGTGCACTGGCCACGCGGGTGGTGCCGGTGGGGCAGTTGCCGTTGGCGTCGAGCATCGGCACGGAGGTGCCATTGACCAGATAGCGTGCGCCCTTGGCCGACCAGCCGTTCCAGCGGCCGCCGGGCTGGTCGCTGTAGATGCCGCTCTTGGTCAGGTTACGCTCGTCCTGGTCCAGTCGCTCGCGGTTGTAGGCCTGCAGGCTGAAGAGGATGTTGTAGCCGTCCTTGTCGATGTCGCCCAGACCGCCGACGAACTTCAGGTTCTGCTCGTGCAGGCCGCCCTGGTCGGCGCCACCGAAGCTGCCGCCGATCTCGGCGCCTTCGAAGTTCTGCCGGGTGATGATGTTGACCACGCCGGCCACTGCATCGCTGCCGTACACCGCGGATGCACCGTCCTTGAGCACTTCGATGCGTTCGACGGCCACCAGCGGCAGCGCGTTGAGATCGACGAAGGTGTCCGACAGGCCGCCGGCCGGGAAGCCGTAGTTGGCCAGGCGCCGGCCGTTGAGCAGCACCAGCGTGTTCTTCTGCGAGAGGCCGCGCAGACCGATGCCGGCCGAGCCCGACGCCCAACCGTTGTTGGTGGTTTCGTTGCTGGCGTTGCCGGTGTTGGCGGAGATCGAGCGCAGCACATCGGCCACGGTGGCCTTGCCGGTCTGTTCCAGCTGCTGGCGGCCGATCACCTGCACGGGGTTGGAGGCTTCGGTATCGGCGCGTTTGATGTTGGAACCGGTGACGCGCACGGCAGCCAGGGTACTGGCTTCGCCGCTGGCGTCGGCGGTGGTTTCGGCGGCGGCAGACAAAGGCGCGGCCAGAGCGACGGCCAGGGCCGCCACGAGCAGGGTGTGCTGGGGCATGACGATGTGGGGGAGGTAGTGGAAGGACGAGGTAAGTTCCGCAGTAATCCATGCCTGGCCGGGCTGCGGCCAATAACATCTCTTCATACGGATATAAGAGAAACTATCATCTCTTCATCCGGATGGAAAGAATTTCTTCACAGGAAGGCAACGCGAGACCGGGCTGATCAGGCGCCTGCGGCGTACAATCGCGACATGGAAATCTTCAAAGTCTTCATGCTCGAGGCGGCGCACCGCCTCCCCAACGTGCCGCCGGGGCACAAATGCGCGCGCCTGCACGGCCACTCCTTCCGGGTGGAACTGAAGGTGGAGGGCGAGCCTGGGGCGCAGACCGGCTGGATCATGGATTTCGGCGATGTGAAGGCGGCATTCCAGCCGATCTACGACCGCCTGGACCACCACTACCTCAATGACATCCCCGGTCTGGAGAACCCGACCAGCGAGAATCTGGCGGTGTGGATCTGGAACGAGCTCAAGCCGATCCTGCCGGCATTGAGCGAGATCACGGTGCACGAAACCTGCACCTCGGGATGCCGCTACCGCGGCCCTGGCGCCTGATCAACCCATTGATCTGAAAGGAATCAAGGCGCCGGAGACGGCGCCTTCATGATTTTTGTTGCATTGCCGCATGATCGGCGTATGCTGCATTGCATCAACGCAAATGCACGGCGGATGCGACTGGCAACAGCCACTGGCGCGACGCCCACGCTCATTGCATGGGTCCCTCCCCCCATGCAATCCGGACCCGGCAGATCCCTCCCTCTGCCGGGTCTTTTTTTGCCTGACGTTTGGCTGTAGCGCGTCTTCGTCCGGGTCTCTGCGAGCTGAGGGGCCCCGTCGGGGCAGGTAGGGGCCTGGGCAAATGTCCCCCGGCGCCGGCCGTTGGCCGTCACCTCCTCCTTTACTTTGCCCAAACCCCTACCCGCCCCGACGAGGCTCGGCTTGCGGCAGCAGGCGCGCAGATCGCTGCTTTCCTGAGGCCACCGAAGATCTCCCCACGCAGGGCGGAGGCCCTTGCGTGCGAAGTAAAGGGGGAGGTGACGGCCACAGGCCGGCGCCGGAGGACATTCGCACGCAAGGGCCTCCGCCCTGCGCCGCGCAGAATGAGTTCGTCGCGCAAGGAATACTCAGCGCCCGCGGTTGCCGTGCCAGTGCTGGTACCACGCCTGGAACATCAACACGTTCCACAGGTGCGTATGCCATTTGCGCTCGCCGCGCAGGAACGCCTCCCAGATCGCGCGCACGCGCGCCGCATCGAAGCAGCCCTGGTTGCGCAGCAGTTGTGGGTCGAGCAGCGCTTCCGCCCAGTCGCGCAGCGGACCGGCCAGCCAGCGCGCCATCGGCGGGCCGAAACCGCGCTTGGGACGATAGACCAGCGGCGCGGGCAGGTAGCGCGACAGCAGATGCTTGAGGATCCGCTTGTGCTCACCGTCGTGATACTTCAGGTGCTGCGGCAGGCGCCAGGCCAGGCGCACCACCTCCATGTCCAGCAACGGCGAGCGCGTTTCCACGCCGGACGCCATGCCTGCGCGGTCGACCTTGGCAAGGATGCCTTCGGCCAGATCCATTCGGAAATCCAGCAGTTGGATGCGTGCTTCTGCCGGCAGTGCGGTGTCCTGCTGCTGGAAGATCGTCGCCGGCTCGCGTGCGCCCAGTACCACCTGGGTCGGCTGCCGCCAGCGGGTGACGCGCTGCAGGTAATGCCCCTCCACATCGTTGGCCGCCACTTCGGCCACCAGTGCCCGCCAACCGCCAAGCCGACCCCGCTCGACGTTCAAGCGGCTGCTGCCACGCCGCGCAAGATCACGTACCCAGTCCGGCAGGCCACCGCACAGGCGCGCATTGCGCAACGCGCGGCCGTAGCTGGGGTGGCCGAAGAACAGTTCGTCGCCGCCGTCGCCGGTCAACGCCACCGGCTTGCGCGCGCCGAGCAGCTCGCTGGCCAGCAAGGTGGGCAGCTGCGAGGCATCGGCGAACGGTTCACACCAGACCTGCGGCAAGCGCTGCAGCAGATCCAGGCCCTGCCGGCTGTCCATCCTGTGCAGGTGGTGATGCACACCCAGGTGGCGTGCAACCTGCGAGGCCCAGTCGCTCTCGTCGTGACCGGGATCGTCGAAACCCACCGTCCATGCTTCGATCGGCAACGCCGATTGCGCCTGCATCATCGCCACCACCAGCGACGAATCGGTACCACCGGACAGGAACGCACCGCAGGCCACGGGTGAATGCATGCGCGCGGCAATCGCCTGCTGCAGCACCACCTCCAGCTGGTCGGTGGCCTGCTCCAGGCTGGGCGCCGGCTGCAACGGCTCCAGCAGCGCTGATTGCATCGCATCGCGCGCGCACCAGTAGCGATGGCCTCCCTGCGTCGCCTGCGTTGATCCGCCCGCGGCATGGTCGTTGAGGTCCACGCGCAGCATCGCTCCGGCCACCAGCTTGTGAATGCCGCGATAGATGGTATGCGGCGCGGGCACATAGTCATGGCGCAGCAGCAGGCTCAATGCATCCTGGTCGATGCTGGGAGCGAACCCGGCGAAGGCCTGCAGCGCCTTCAACTCCGAAGCGAACAGGAACTGGCCCTGGTACCACCCGTAATACAACGGCCGTTCGCCGACCGGGTCGCGCGCCAGCCAGAGCTCATGCGCATGGCGGTCCCAGACACTGAACGCAAATGCCCCTTCGATGCGCGACAGCGCACGCTGCACGCCCCACTCGACGATGGCCTGCAGCAGCAGGCGCGCATCGGTGCAGCTGCGCGGCAGATCGCGCAGCTGCGACTGCAGCGCCGCCCTGTTGTAGATGCGGCCATCCAGGCACAGCACATAGCGCCCACAGCTGGAACTGAGCGGCTGCAACGGCATGTCGGTCGGCGCGCGGCAATGACCGAGGGCCAGTCCTGCGTCGGCATCGGTCCAGTAACCGATGCGACCGCGGCCGCGCTGCTGCAGCGCCCGCAGCATCGGCGCCAGCTGCTGCAGCAGCTGCTCGTCGTCGGCAGGCGGCAGCCAGGCCCCGACCACGCCGCTCATCGCTGGCCTCCATGGCAATGGCAATCAAGGGAAAGCACGGGGCAGGAGGCGGACGGCATGAGGGCGGCACGCGGATGGGGAGAGCTGCCATGCTCCGCCCCGCCGAGCGCCACGTCAGTCGTAGCGCTGTCAGCGACCGTCACCGCAGGCGCGCCTTGCGTAACGTTTTGTAACAACTTGATTGCTACCCTGCAGCCAAGTCATTGCCCGGCCTGAGGCCCGGCCCGTGCGCCAGCAACCCCGGCTGAATGGCGCCCGCCCCCAGGACCCGGGCGGCCCGACAGCTGGGATAGCATCGCCGCGCTCGTGCCACGGCGGTACGGAAGCGCCCCGGAGGCCTTGTAAATGCTGGATATCGTACTGGTTGAAGACGACGCTCGGCTGGGCACGATGGTCAGCGACTACCTGCAGCGCCACGGTTACCAGGTCGTCCATGAGCGCTGCGGCCAGCGCGCGATCGCCCGGATCCTCAGCGAGAAGCCGGCGCTGGTCCTGCTCGACATCGGCCTTCCAGGCCAGGATGGTTTCGAAGTGTGTCGGCAGATCCGGCCCCACTATGACGGGATCATCTGCGTGCTGAGCGCCCGTACCGACAACATCGACCAGGTGCTGGGACTGGAACTGGGCGCCGACGACTACATCGGCAAGCCGATCGAACCGCGGGTGTTGCTGGCCCGGCTGCGCGCCCATCTGCGCCGCCACCGCCGGGTCGAGCCACGCGATGAAGCGCTGCGTTTCGGTGAACTGAGCATCGACCCGTCCACCCGCAACGTGCATCTGCAGGGCCGCCTGCTGGAACTGACCACCGCCGAATTCGACCTGCTGTTCCTGCTCGCCGGCAACGCGGGGCAGATCCTCGACCGCGATGCGCTGCTGCGCGGCCTGCGCGGCATCGCCTTCGATGGCCTGGACCGCTCGATCGATGCGCGCATCTCACGCCTGCGGCGCAAACTGGGCGACAACCCGGAACAGCCCGAGCGGATCAAGACCGTGCGCGGCCGTGGTTACCTGTTCAGCCGATCGGCATGGGGATGAAGCACCCATCTTCGGCCATGCGTGGCCACGCCTTCCACTTCCTGCGCTACGGCATCGGCTTCCTGGTCGTCCACCTTCTGCTGATCGTCGCCGGGTTGTGGGCCTGGGATGCGCTGCTGGAAGATCGCACCGAGGCCAGCCTGCAGGCGGAAATGCGCGGCCCACATGCGATGCTGCAACATCGCTTCGCCGAAACGCCACCGGCGCAGTGGCCAGCGCTGGCACAACAGCTGGACAGCGATTTCGCCTATCCGCTGCAGCTGATGCCGCTGACCGAGGCTGCCGCGATACTGCCGGCGAAACAGCGCAAGGGCTTGCTCAACGGACACGTGCAGATCGAACTGGACAGCATGCAAAGCCTGCAGCGTGTCGGCAACAGCAGCAGTGCGCTGATCCTGGGACCATTGGACCAGGCCCTGCCCGAAGAAGGATGGCAGGACAGCGAGGCCTCCGGCGTGGCCATCATCCTGCTGATCCTGATGGTGGCGGTGGCGTTGCCGATGTACGTGATGGTCTACCGGCTGTGGCGCGATGTCTCGCAGCTGGCGCAGACCGCGCGACGGATGCGCGATGGCCAGCTCGACAGCCGCGCGCCGCGCGCCAGTACCGCGCTGGTGCGGCCGTTGGCCAAGGCATTCAACCACATGGCCGAACAGCTGCAGTTGCTGCTGGAAAGCCAGCGCGTGCTGGCCCAGGCGGTGGCGCACGAAGTACGTACACCGCTGGCACGGATGCGCTTCGGCCTTGCGGACCTGGAAGAAACCGGACTGGATGACGCCCAGCGCGATGCGCTGTCCGGTCTGCGCATCGATGTGGACCGGCTGCAGCACCTGACCGACGCCGGCGTTGAATACGCCGCACTCGGGCGCTGCCATCAGCTCACCCGCCAGCGCCTGCAACTGGCCGCACTGGTGCGTGGGGTGGTCGACCAGTTCGCACCACTGACGATACCCGTGCAGCAGGACCTGTCACCGGCAGGGCTGGTCAACGTCAACCGGCACATGCTGGAACTGGCCCTGCGCAACCTGCTGGGCAACGCGCTGCGCTATGCGCGCCGGCAGATCCGCATTGTCAGCACGCTCAACGAGGGATGGCTGTGCCTGCAGGTGGAGGACGACGGCCCCGGCATCGCCGTCGAACTGCGCAGCCAGGTGTTGCAGCCCTACGTACGGCTGGACCAGGCCAGCCCGGGCTTCGGGTTGGGGCTGGCGCTGGTGCAGGTGGTGGCGGACAAGCATCGCGGCCACGTGGAAGTGGCTGATTCGGCGCTCGGTGGTGCCTGCATCCGGCTGCTGCTGCCGATGGAAAGCGGTGTCGCGCCACCGGCAGTAGACGTCTAGTTCGTCTCCGCATCCGCGCGTGGCAAGGCGAACACGAACAGCGCACCCTGCTCGCTGTCGCGCAGCTCGATACGACGACCATGCAACTGCACGATGCGCTGCACGATCAGCAGGCCGAGCCCGCCGTTTTCGCCACGCTGCGCGCCTAGTGCGGCCGGTGCCTGGAACAGTTGCCCACGCAGCGCCGGCAATACCCCGGGGCCATCGTCCTGTACCGCCACCTGCACACTGTCGGGCAGCGCGGACAGCTGCACCCGCACGCGGCCACCGTCCGGCGCATGCCGCAGCGCGTTGTCGAGCAGGTTGGTCAGCACGCGCTCCACAAGACCGAGATCGGCGCGTACCAGCGGCAGACCCGGCGGGAACTCAGCATGCAGGCGCTGCCCGCGTGCCTGCGCGGCCAATTCGAATTTCTGCAGCACGTCCTGCAGCAGCTCCGGCAGTGCGAACACTTCCCACTCCAGCCGCACTTCACCGTGCTCCAGCCGCGCCAGCTCGAACAGCGCGCGGGCAAGACGGCCGACCTTGGCGCTCTGCGCAATCGCGATACCGAGATAGCGACGACGCTCCTGCGGCGACAGCGTGGCTTCCTTCAGTGCCAGCGTTTCCAGGTAACCGTGCAGCGAGGACAACGGCGTGCGCAGGTCGTGCGAGATGTTGGCCACCAGTTCGCGGCGCTGCAGGTCCTGCTGGCGCAGCTGCTGCCACTGTTCGCCCAGCCGCTGTGCCATCTGTGCATGGGCATGTTCGAGGATCTTCAGCTCATCGCGCTCGCCCGCGCGCAGCGGTACCGGCGCGGGCAGTGGCGTCGGTGCGTCGATGTCGAAGGCCTGTATGCGCCGGGTGACCTGGCGCAGCGGCCGGGTCACCCAGTAGAAGGCCACCAGGCCGGCAAGCAGGCCCAGCCCGCCTATCAACAACACCGACCACAGCGTGGTGTGCCATTGGCTGCCAGCGGCCAGGTCATCGGCCAGCATCTGCCGGTGTTCGCCCACCAGCACCACGTACACGTAGCCGGCCTGCCGCCCCTGCACCACCAGCGGCGCGACACTGAACACCTTGCGACCATCGGTGCTGCGCGGATCGTCACCGAGGATCGGCAGCGCCGCGCCGGACAGCAGGCGCCGCAGCGGTGCCACGTCCACCTGGCTGCGCATCAGGTGCCCGCTGGGCGCATCGTGGCCGAGGATGCGGCCCTGGTCGTCCAGCAGGTACACCTCGACACTGGGGTTGACCGCCATCAGCTGGCCGAACAAGGCACGCACCGCCGCATCGCGCATGCCGCTGGTGTCCATCAGCTCACTGCGCTGGGCGATGTGCTCGGCCAACCCCAGCGACAGGCGCTGCACCACTTCCTGCTCATGCCGGGTATTGGTACGCATCTGCCAGGCCAGCAGCGCCATGCAGCACATCAGCATCAGCGCCGACATCACCAGCGCCAGCTTCTGCCACAGGTTCGGCTTGATCATGCTGCCGCCCCGGCCGGGTCGACCAGCTTGTAGCCGCGCCCCCATACTGTCAGCAGACGCCGTGGATTGCCCGGGTCGGTCTCGATCTTGCTGCGCAGGCGGTTGATGTGGGTGTTGACCGTGTGCTCGTAACCATCGTGCTGGTAGCCCCAGACCTGGTTGAGCAGTTCCATCCGCGCAAAGACCTGGTCCGGGTGGCGGGCGAAGAACAGCAGTAGTTCGAACTCACGCGGTGTCAGTTCCAGTGCATTGCCATCGACGGCGGCCGTACGCGCGACCGGGTCCAGGCGCAGCCCACCAAGTTCGATCGCTCCGGCATCGATGCGCGCGTTCTGTGCCATGGCTTCGGCGCGGCGCAGCAGCGCACGCACGCGTGCCACCAGCTCCGGCATCGAGAAGGGCTTGGCCAGGTAGTCGTCCGCGCCCAGTTCCAGGCCGACGATGCGCTGGGTTTCGCTGCCACGCGCACTGATGATGATGATCGGCACATAGCGCGCCATCGCGCGTGCACGCTGGCAGACCTGCAGGCCATCCACGCCCGGCAGCATCACGTCCAGTACCAGCGCATCCCACGGGCCTTCCTGTTCGATCAGGCGCAGGCCGGCATCGCCGCTGGCGGCGTGCGCGACTTCATAGCCCTCATCACCCAGGTGCATGCGCAGCAGGTCGGCGATATGGGCATCGTCTTCAACGATCAGGACACGTTTGGCGGACATCGGCAGCTTCGGGCCAGTGGGGAGGCTGCCCGCATTGTGGCGCGGGAGCGGCGTGGATACCTCACGAAAAATTGAATCCTGCGTGAGGATTCGTTGACCGGAGGGGGCGCAGCATGGCCCCGTCGCCCCTTCCAGGAGTCCGCCATGTCCCTCACCCGCCGCCATCTGCTGGGCCTGGGCGGTGCTGTCACCGCCGCCGGCCTGCTGGGCCTGGGCGCGTGCAGCCGCGCTGCCCCCGCCGCTGCCGAGCCACGGCCTTCGCGACAGTTCGAGGTGGCCCGCAGCGATGACGAGTGGCGTCGGCTGCTGAGCCCGGCGCAGTATGCCGTGCTGCGCCAGCAGGCCACCGAACGCCCCTGGAGCAGCCCGCTGAACAAGGAACACAGGCAGGGTACGTTCGCCTGCGCCGGCTGCGCGTTGCCGCTGTTCTCGTCGTCCACCAAGTTCGAGAGCCACACCGGCTGGCCCAGCTTCTGGGCGCCGCTGCACAACGCCATCGGCGAAGACCGTGACACCACCTTCGGCATGTTGCGGGTGGAGGCGCATTGCCGTCGTTGTGGCGGCCACCTCGGCCATGTGTTCAACGACGGCCCGCGTCCGACCGGACTGCGCTACTGCATGAACGGCGCCGCGATGACGTTCATTCCCGGGGCTGCACAACAGGACGCCGCTGGCGGCTGGCGCGTGCCACTGGGTTCTTCCCCCACTTCGGGAGCGTAATGATGCTGCTGTTGCTGCTTGCCTATCTCGGGGGCGTGCTGACCCTGCTCAGCCCGTGCATCCTGCCGGTGCTGCCATTCGTGTTCGCACGCGCCGATCGTCCTTTCCTGCGCAGCACCCTGCCGCTGCTGCTGGGCATGGCGCTGACATTCACCGTGGTTGCCAGCCTGGCCGCGGTCGGCAGCCAGTGGGTGGCGCAGGCCAACCAGATCGGCCGCTGGGTGGCACTGGTGCTGATGGCCGTGTTCGCCATCGCGCTGCTGTGGCCGACCCTGGCCGACCATCTGCTGGCGCCCTTCCAGCGCATCGGCGCGCGACTGAGCGCGCGTGCCGACGCCGCAGATGCGGCCGGCCGTGGCGGCGCCGGGACTTCGCTGCTGATCGGCATTGCCACCGGCCTGCTGTGGGCGCCCTGCGCCGGCCCGATTCTCGGCCTGGTGCTGACAGGCGCCGCCCTGAACGGCGCCAGTGTCGGTACCAGTTCGCTGCTGCTGGCCTACGCGCTGGGCGCAGTCACTGCGTTGGCGCTGGCCGTGTGGGTGGGTGGCCGCGTGTTCCGGGCGCTGCAGGCCCGGCTCGGCCTGGGCAATGTGGTGCGCCGTGTACTGGGTGTGGCCGCGCTGCTGGCGGTGGTGGCGATCGGCCTGGGCTGGGACACCGGCCTGCTGACCCGTCTGTCCGCGGTCAGTACCGCACGCATCGAACAGGGCCTGCTGGATGCCGTGCCCGACGCGCAACCAGCAGCACCGCCGATGATGATGATGGCGGCTGGGCAGGCAGGCGCGCCGCTGCCAGTGGAAGGCACTCTGCCTTCGCTGAGCGGCGCCACCGGCTGGCTCAACAGCCCACCGCTGACTGCGGAGCAGCTGCGCGGCAAGGTGGTGCTGATCGATTTCTGGACCTACTCCTGCATCAACTGCCTGCGCGCGATGCCGTTCGTGCACGAGTGGGCGCAGCGCTACCGCGACCATGGTCTGGTGGTGGTCGGCGTGCATACGCCGGAGTTCGCGTTCGAGCGCGACCCGCGCAACGTGATGAAGGCCGTGCAGCAGCTGAAGGTCGAGTACCCGGTCGCACTCGATAACCAGTATTCGATCTGGCGCGCGTTCAACAACCGCTACTGGCCGGCGCACTACTTCATCGACGCGAAGGGCAACATCCGCGGTCACCAGTTTGGCGAGGGCAACTACGCACACTCCGAACAGGTGATCCGTCGTCTGCTGGTGGAAGCCGGGCAGACCGACCTGCCACCGCCTGCAGACCCCGCTGCGGCCGACCTGCAGGGCGTAGCGACGCAGGCCGACATGGGCAACCTGCGCTCACCGGAAACCTATCTGGGCCACGCACGTGCCGAGCAGTTCGCCTCGCCGGGCGGGCAGCGCGTCGACGCAGCCTTCGGCTACGCGCTGCCGTCCACCCTGGCGCTGAACCAATGGGGCCTGTCCGGACAGTGGCGGGTCGATGATGAAGCAGCACAGCTGCAGCAGGCCGGCGGCCGCATCGCCTTCCAGTTCCATGCCCGCGACCTGCATCTGGTGCTGGCACCGGGCGAAGAGGGAAAGCCGGTGCGGTTCCGCGTGCTGCTCGATGGCAAGCCACTGCCAGCGGCAGATGCCGGCGCCGACGCCGCTGCCGATGGCACCGGCACCGTGAGCGAACACCGTCTGTACCAGCTGATCCGCCAGCGCGGCACGATCGGTCCGCATCGTTTCGAGATCGAATTCCTCGACGCAGGCGTGCAGGCCTACGCCTTCACCTTCGGTTGAACCGGGAGCACACGATGAAACTCTCCTTCGAACAGGGTATTGCCGCCGGCGTCGCCGGCCTTGTCGCCACCGCGCTGGTCGCGGGTGTGCTGCTGGTGGACCGCGGTGCGGTGGCCGCAGCGGCCGAGCCCACGACGCAGGTGCAGGCGCTGCCTGCGCCCAGCGGCGATGCGGCCTTCCGCGATGACGCCAGCCACGCCAGCGTGGTCTTTGCCGGCGGGTGTTTCTGGGGCGTGCAGGGCGTGTTCCAGCACGTCAAAGGGGTGAGCAACGCGGTGTCCGGTTACATCGGAGGCAGTGCCACCGATGCCCGCTATGAGCGCGTCAGCGGTGGCCGCACCGGCCACGCCGAAGCGGTGAAGGTGGACTACGACCCACGCCAGGTCAGCTATGGACAACTGATGCAGGTGTTTTTCTCGGTGGTGCACGACCCGACCCAGCTCAACCGCCAGGGGCCCGATCACGGCAGCCAGTACCGCTCGGCGATCTTCGTCGATGACACGCGCCAGCAGGCAGCAAGCCGCGCCTACATCGGCCAGCTCGGCCAGGCGGGCAGCTACCGTGCGCCGATCGTTACCCAGGTAGGCAGTGGCCAGCGCTTCTACCCGGCCGAGAGCTACCACCAGAACTACATGAGCAACTACCCGCAGGCCGCGTACATCCGTTACTACGACGCCCCCAAGCTGGCCGCGCTCGGCAAGCAGTTCCCGGCGTTGTACCGCCGCGATCCGGCGCTGGTGCCGATGCGTTGATACCCCTCTTCTGTAGAGCCGAGCCCATGCTCGGCTGCTGTTGGCGGAAGAGCAGCCGAGCATGGGCTCGGCTCTACACACAACAAAAAAGGGCCGGTGTCAAGCCCTTCGTGCAAATCACGCGAGGCTTGAAACCATATACGGGGCAATAGGTTAGCTCTGTTTCGTGCCGCTTGCAGGGGATGCGGCGTTGTGGGCTGGGAGCCACATGAGAGCCTTGGGAAAGCAAGCCAGGTCGCGCTGTAGCGGTGATGATTGCCAAGGGACGGCGGGCTTGTTCGGTCATCATAGCCCAATCGTTCGCGGCACTCCAGAACGAAGAACGCGCAGCATTCGGCTGCGCGTTCGAGGGGGTGGCCTGCGTGGTTGCTGTGCATCGTCAGCCTGGTTTTGGTGGCGCGGGCTTGCCCGCGCCACCCTTCCTGAACCCCCGATCCCCCGCCATGAAGGCTTCCAGCATGTGCGGGATCAGCGTCGCTGCATCGACAGCTTCGCCATAGGTTTGCGCATGGATCTGTGCATAGCGGTCGAGGTCAGCTTTCAGGCTGGCGGGGCAGGCAAAGGTCAGCTTGACGCTGCTGCTGGAGGGCAGCGGCCCCAAGCGCAACTTCTTGGTCGTGCTCATCGTGATGTTCCTCGGTTGAACATGAGCGGCTGGTAGGGGCGAAGCGTCAAATCGCGCGCAACGATGATCCGCACCGGCAGGCCCGGCCGACTGGTCAAGGTCGGCTGGATGTTCATGTTGCGGCGAGTCATCTCCTGGCCGACCTGATTGATGCTGTCCTGCGCGCTGTCGCGCCCGGCGATGATGATGCGATCGCCGTCCTGACGGTTCTCCGGCGCGGCCAGTTCGGCACCGACGCCCAGCAGCGTCGTTAGCGCCGCACCGGCGAAGATGCGGCCCCAGTGGTAGTCCACATCGTCTTCCAGGCCGGCATAGCCGGCCGGGTCGGTGCCGACCAGGTTGTCGAGCGTGAGCGAAGACGTGTCGGGCAGAATGACCCGGTTCCAGACGACTTGAACCCGGCTCTGCCCATAGCTGACCTGGCTGTTGTAGCGCCCGAGGATGCGGGAGCCTTGCGGGATCAGCAGAAACCTGCCGGTGGCCGTGTCATAGACCGGCTCCGTCACCGTGGCGATCACGTCGCCCGGCAAGTCCGACTTGATGCCCGTCACCAGTGCCCCGGCAATCACCGTTCCGGCCATGACCTGATACGGCGAAGTCGGCAGGGTCAGATTGCCGGAATTACGAGTTTCCGTGGAGCCGCCTTGCAGGAATGCCTCCTTCTGTTCCTGCCGGTTCTGCACGGCGGTCGGATCGGCGGGCTGGGCCGCCGTCGAGGCCGGCCCGGCCGCCATCGGATCGAAGGCCGCATTGGCGGCGAAGCCCGGCGCGGCGGCCACCTGCGACTGTGCCACCGGCGCGGCGCCTTGCGTGCCCGAGCGGAAGAACACGGATGAGGCGGCGGCTTCCTCGGCCTCCTTCAAGCGGGCCAGGCGCTCGGCTTCGGCCGGATCGTGGCCGGGCGGCGCATAGCCGACCGCCGGCTGCTGCTGCGAATTGACGATGGCCGGGCCAAGGTCGCCCGGCAGCGGCGGCCCCAGTTCGGGCACCTCGGGCGGTAAGGCGGGCGGCAGTTGGGAATAGTCGGTCGGAAGCCGCTCCAGCCCTTCGGAGCGGGACACACGATCGACGTTGTAAAGCTCGGCCTGCTCGCCAGCGCCGCGCCGCTGCGGTTGCAGCGACCACATCAGCGCGCCCAGCACCGCCACCGACAGGCCGCTGGCGATGATCGCCAGCACGCGCCGGTTCAAGCGCGTGACCGGGCGCGGCTGGGCGCGCAGCGCCACCGTTTCCGGGGCCACCTTGTCCGCCTGCGGGATGGCAAGGTCGGGAGTGTCGTCCTGGCTCATGCTCAATTCCTCCGCGCCACGCCGTCGGTGCGTTCGATCCGCACCACGTCGCCCTTGTCCCCGCCCAGGCGCAGTTCGGCCGCGCCGAACAGCCGATCCACGATGTAGTACGGCGAGCGGAAGCGGTAGTTCACCAGTTGCCCGTCGCCCTGCGCGCCGATGACAAACAAGGGCGGCAGTTCGCCCTGGGCGATGCCGGTCGGGAACTGGATATAGACCTTTTCGCCATCATCGAAGGCGCGCAGCGGTTTCCACGACGGATTGCTGCCGCTGATCGCGTAGCGGAAGCGGATGCGCTCCAGCGACAGGCCGGTATCGACCGGCACAGTCGCCTGCGCGGCCTGCGCCTGGCGCTGCAAGGCCAGCATCCGGTCGCGCGGATAGTCCCAGGAGACGGATGCCATCCATGCCCGCTCGGTCGAGGTCAGCTCCAGCAGATAGGTGCGGCGATTGGTGGTGATGACCAGATTCGTCTTGAGGCCCGAACGCACGGGCTTGACCAGCACGTTGACGCGCAACTCGTCGCCCGCGCCGCTGGACGTGTCGCCGACGATCCAGCGCACGGTGTCGCCGGCGGCGACCGTCACCAGTTCCTCGCCCGGCTGCAAGGACACCACGGTCACGCGCCCAGGCGCGGCATAGACCTGATACAGCGCGCCATCGGTGAAGGGCCAGACCTGGATCGCATTGACGTAGCCCTCGCGCGTGGGCGCGACGCGCGCCTCGGTATTGGCCTTGGACACGCGCACGGTTTCGTCGGCCGGTTCCGGTGCAGGCTGGGCGTCCTCGCCGTCCGGCAGCGGCTTCAACTGCGCCGGCAGCGCCAACGGCTCGGGCAAGGCGACGACTTCCAGCGGCGCCGGCGGCTCGGGAATGAATTGCGCTTCCACCGGCTCGTCGAGAGGGATCACGGGCGGCGGCTTGCCCTGCGTGGCGCAGCCCGCCAGGGCCAGCAGCATCAAAGGGAAAGCGTAAAAACGGATAAGCGATTTCATGGTTTGGCTCCATCGGAAGAATCCAGTTCTCGGCTCCACGACAGACCATTGACGTAGATGCCCAGGGGATTGCGGCGCAGGCGTTCCTCGGTGCGCGGGGTTTGCAGCACGATGGACACCACGGCCGTCCACCGCTCCAGCCCGGCGGCCGCGCCGTTGACGTACCGGCGTTCCGTCCAGCGCACGTTGAACGACGTGTCGCTTGCGCGCACGACGCTGGTGATCTGCACCGTCACCGTTTCCTTGCCGACTCGGGTGAAGGGGTCGTTGGTGCGGGCGTAGTCGTTGAGCACCGCCGCGCCCTTGTCGGTGGTGTAGTCGTAGGCATCGAGCCAGTTCTGCCGCACCACGATGGGATCGATGGACAGCGAGCGCACCAGCGTCACGAAGCGCGCCAGGTGGTGCGCGATCTGCGCGTCGGCGGGCCGGTACGGCGTGGCGGCCTCGCCCACGGCGCGCACCTGCCCGGCCTGATCGACCTCGATGACATAGGGCGTGACGATGGACTGCGCCGAGCGCCACACCAGGCCGGCGGCCATCAGCAGCGCGAGCACCAGGCAGCCGAAGGCCATGAACCGCCAGTTCTTCGCCTGCACACGCGCCGAGCCGATACGGTCGTCCCACACCTGCGCGGCGGCTTGATAGGGAGTGGCAGGCTGCGGCGTGTCGGCGTAGCGCACCTGCGGTCGTTTGAATCGCATGGGTGTTCTCCTTGAAGGTCAGGTGTCGGAATCGCGCAGGCTCGGGCCGGAACCCGATCCACCGCCGTCGCCACCGCGCAGCGTGTGGGCGGCGGTGGTGGCGGCATGGGTGATCTGCTGGCGGCGGTGCATCCGCTTGGCCCAGGCGGGCTGCTCCTGCTTCTGCGAGCCGGCGGCATCGTCTGCGGCTGCACCGGCCCCTGCGCCGGATGTGGCCCCTGCGCCGCCGTCGGCCTCCGCGCCGTTCCATCCGGCGCGGAAAGGGCCGGCCATCTTCTGCCCAGCAGCGGAAGCGCCGGACGCGGCGCGGCGGCCCGCCGCCTGCGCGCCGGTCTTGGCGACGTTGCCCATACCAGCCATCGCCCCTTTGGCCCCGCCGCCCGCAGCGGCGGAACCGGCCCGGAATGCCGCACCGGCGCTGCCGGCAGCAGAAGTCGCGGCTCGCGCACCGCTGCCGGCCAGCTTGGCGGCGGCCGGCGCCATGCGCGCGCCGGCCGCCACGGCACCGCCTACGCCGGTCGCGGCGGCGCCGAGGGCAACCGCTGTACCGGCGGCGCCGACCGCAGCGCCGGCCATCGCACCGGCGCCAAGCTGCGGCGCACCGGACACCAGGCCGGTGGCGATGCCCGGCCCGAAGATCCCCAGCGCCAGCAGCGAAAGCGACGCCAGCATGATGACCAGCGCATGGTCGATGGATGGTTCGTCGGGATGCACCTGGAACTCGGCGAACAGGCCCGAACCGATGCCGACGATGACGGCCAGCACCAGCACCTTGATGCCCGACGACACCACGTTGCCGAGCACCTTTTCCGCCAGGAAACTCGTCTTGTTCCAGAGCGCGAACGGCACCAGCACGAAGCCGGCCAGCGTGGTCAGCTTGAACTCGATCAGCGTGATGAAAAGCTGGATCGCCAGCACGAAGAAGCAGAGGATGACGACCAGCCAGGCGAGGAACATGACCACGATGGGGTCGATGTTCACGAACACCTCGGGAAAGCCGGCCATGTCGCCGATCTGTTCCAGAATCGGCGCACCCGCGTCGATGCCGGTCTTCGCCAGCCGTCCCGGCTGCAGGAAGTTCTCCATCGTGATGGCCGAGCCGGTGGCCGTCAGGCCCAGGCCAGCGAACGAGCGGAACACGATGCCCGCCAGCCAGTTGAAGTTGCCGATGATGTAGGCGAAGGCGCCGACGTAGAGCACCTTGCGCAGCAGCTTGGCGATCACGTCCTCGCCCTGGCTGGTGGCGTGGCTCATCGCCCAGTACAAACCGGCGATGGTCATGTCGATGACGATCAGCGTGGCGGTCAGGAACGCCACTTCGCCTTGCAACAGCCCGAACCCGGAGTCGATGTAGCGTGAGAACGTATCGAGGAAGCGGTCGATGATGGTCACGTCGTTCATGGCGTCTCCCCTCCAATGGGTTCATCGAAGGTGGGCGGAATGGGCGGCAGCTCGGCCAGCGTCCGGTACTCGTCCGGCCCGGTCTGGCCGGCGAAGAAGCGTCGGCGGAAGGCTTCGGCGGTGGCCTGGCAAGCGTCCTCGCCCACGGCCTGCCGGTCGGCCGCGCATTGCGCACGCAATGCCTTGAGCCGCACGGGATCGGCGGCCAAGGCGTCGGCCAGGTTCTCGGTGGGCCGCTGGCCGCAGGCAGCCAGCAGCACGGTCAGCAGGACGGAAGCGCATCGCATGGCCGCCTCCGGTCAGTTGCCGTAAAAATCGACGCGCTGCGGCGTGTACGGCGTTCCGGTGCCCAGGAAGCGCCGCCGCACTTCGCGGGCGCGTTCGGCGGCCGCAGCTTGCCGCGCCAGTTCGAGCGAGGCAGCGCGGTCTTGCGTGATCTGGAGCTGCTGGGACTGGATCGACTGCTTGGCCTGGAGCGCGAGAAGCTGGTTCGTCGCCTGCATGGCTTGCAGCGCGCCGGTGGCGGACTGGCTCTGGCTCACCAGGTCGGCCAGCGCGCTTTCGTCTTCACGCAGGTTCTGCGACACCTGCGCCTGCATCCGCATCGCGGTATGCAGCCCGTCGAGCGTGTTCTTCCACCGCTCGCGGGCATCGCGGAACATCTGATCGCCGCTGATCGTGGCGGCGTACTGTTCCGGGTACAGCCGCGCGAAGTCGCGATCGAGGTTCTGCACATCAAAGGCCAGCCCCTGCGCCTCGGCGATCAGGCGTTCGGTGGTGGCGAGCGTCGAGCGCAGCCGGTTGACGATGTTGAAATCCAGATTCGCCAGGTTGCGCGCCTGGTTCATCAGCATCTGGGCTTCGTTCTGGAGTTGCTGAATCTGGTTGTTGATCTGCTCCAGCGTGCGGATGGCCGTCAGCGTGTTCTGCACGAGGTTCGTGGGATCGACCACGACCCATTGCGCATGAACGGTGGAAGCGGTGCAAAGCATGGCCGCGACGGTGGCCGCGAGAAGACGCTTCTTCATGGCAGGTTCTCCTGTGGTTGGGAAAGGAGCGAAGCGGCCGCCGGTGCGGACGGCAGCAGGTCGGCGGCCCAGTCGAGGCCGCGTTGGCGCAGCCACGCGCCAGCGAAGCCGGGTGCGCCGGCCTGCGTCAGCACGCGGTCGATGTCGCGTTGGTCTTGCGGAGTGGATGCGCCGGCGAACGCAAGCGCAGCCGGCCCCAGGTCGAGGTCGAACAGGCGATTGCCCAAACGCGACTGGTAGTAGTAATCGCGCTTGGGTTCGGCGGTGGCGACGATCTCGATCTGCCGGCTGTTGAGGCCGAAACCCTCGTAGATCGTGCGAATCTGCGGTTCTGTTGCCTGCGGATTAGGTAAGAAAATCCGACTGGCGCAGCTTTCGATGATCGCGGGTGCGATGGTCGAGTCCTTGATGTCGGCCAGCGATTGCGTAGCGAAGATGACGCTGACGTTCTTCTTGCGAAGCGTCTTGAGCCATTGCCGGATGCGGGCGGCGAAAGACGGCTCATCAAGGAACAGCCACGCCTCATCGAGAATCAGCAGCGTAGGCGCACCGTCGAAACGTTCGTCGAAGCGGGCGAACAGGTAGCGCAGCACCGCTTGCACGGCCGCCGGGCTGTGCATCAGTTCTTCCATCTCGAAGCCCTGCACGTCGGCCATGCCCAGCCGATCGCGGTCGGCGTCCAGCAGCTTGCCGTGCGCGCCGCCGAGCACATACGGCGACAGCGCCTGGCGCAGCGCGTTCGATTGCAGCAGCACGGAAAGCCCGGTCAGCGTGCGCTGTTCCACCGGGGCACCCGCGAGGCTGCCCAGCGCCGACCAGATGGCCGCCTTCTCGTCGGGGCCGACGGTCACGCCTTCGTGCAGCAGGCGGCCTTCCACCCATTCGGCCGCCCAGGTGCGGTCGGCTTCGCGGTCGATACGCGCGAGCGGCTGGAACGCGATGCCGCCATCGGCACCGAGGTCGTAGTGTTCGCCGCCCAGGCCGAGAGTGGTGGCGCGCATCGAGCGCCCCATGTCGAAGGCGAAGATGCGCGAGCCGAAGTAGCGCCGGAACTGCATCGCCAGGATGGCAAGCAGTACCGACTTGCCCATGCCGGTCGGCCCGGCGACCAGTGTGTGGCCCACGTCGCCGATGTGAGTGACCAAGCGAAAAGGCGTCGCGCCATCGGTGCGGGTGACGATCAGCGGCGGGCCGTCGAGGTGGTCGTTCTTCTCCGGCCCAGCCCATACCGCCGACAGCGGCATCATGTGCGCCAGATTCAGCGTCGAGACGATGGGCTGGCGCACGTTCGCATAGGCATTGCCGGGAATGGACGACAGCCACGCATCGACGGCATTGAGGGTTTCCGGAATGGTCACAAAACCCCGGCCCTGGATGACGCGCTCCACCATGCGCAGCTTCTCGTCGGCCGCGGCCGGGTCGGCATCGAGCACCGTCACCGTGGCGGTGAGGTAGCCGAAGGCCACCTGATCGCCGCCCAGTTCCTGCAAGGCGGCATCGGCGTCGGCCGCCTTGTTGCTGGCGTCGGTATCGACCAGCGGGCTTTCCTGCTGGAAGATCGTTTCGCGTAGCAGCGCGACGACGTTCTTCCGTTTCGCAAACCACTGGCGGCGCAGGCGGCCAAGTTCTTTTTCTGCTTCCGCCTTGTCCATGCAGAGAAAGCGCGTGCTCCAGCGGTAGCCAAAGCCCAGGCGGTTGAGGTCGTCCAGAATCCCGGGCCACGTCGAAGTCGGAAAGCCTCGCACCGACACCACGCGCAGGTGTTGGTCGCCCAGCATCGGCGCAAGGCCACCGACCAGGGCGCAGTCGGCCAGCAGCGCGTCGATATGGAACGGAACTTCGGGAACGCCCAGCCGGTAGCGCCGCGTCGAAACCGTCGCGTGCAGGCCGGTCAGCGTGTCGGCATCATCGAGCCAGGCGATTTCCGGCATCACGCCGTCGAGCAGGTCGAACACGCGATCGGTTTCCGCCACGAAGGTATCGAGCCGGCCACGCCAGTCCACGCCGTCGCCGGGCGAGTTCTCGTAGAGCAGCTTGGCCGCGCGGGCGCGCGATTCCTCCGGCGGCAGGTACGCGAGCGTCAGGTGATAGGCGCTCTCGAAGTGATGCCCCGATTCCTCGAAGGCCGCGCGGCGTTCTTCATCGACCAGCCAGGAAAGCGGTTCAGGAAAGTCGGAGTGCGGGTAGTCCGCCGCCGGCCGGCGCTCGGCCTCGATGAACAATGCCCAGCCCGAACCCAGGCGGCGCAGCGCGTTGTTGAGCCGCGCCGACGTGGCGATCAGCTCGCCCTGCGTGGCGCTGTCCAGATCAGGCCCGCGAAAGCGCGCCGTGCGCTGGAAACTGCCATCCTTGTTCAAGACGACACCCGGCGCGACCAGCCCGGCCCAGGGCAGCCAGTCGGCCAGCAGCGCGGGCCGCTGGCGGTATTCGGCAAGGTTCAGCATGGCGGCGTCCCCTCACACGTCCAGCAGCGGGCGGTGCTTGATGTGTCGGGCGAAGACCTGCATGAACTGCGGATCGACACGCGCGCCCCACGCGGCCAGCGAATGGCCGACGATCCAGAGCACGACGCCGGGAATCCACAGTTGCAGGCCCAGCCCGACGGCGGCCGCCAGCGTGCCGTTGGCGATCGCCACGGTGCGCGGTGCGCCGCCCAGCAGGATCGGCTCGGTCAGCGAGCGATGCAGCGGCACCTCGAAGCCGGGCGCGAAGCCCGGCGTGCCTTCATCGACGGCACTCATACGACGGCCCCGCCGGAAAACGAAAAGAAGGACAGGAAGAACGAGGACGCGGCGAACGCGATGGACAGGCCGAAGACGATCTGGATCAGCTTGCGGAAGCCCCCCGACGTGTCGCCGAAGGCCAGCGCGAGGCCCGTCGCGATGATGATGATGACGGCGACGATGCGTGCCACCGGCCCCTGGATCGACTCCAGGATGGATTGCAGCGGCCCTTCCCACGGCATCGAGGAACCGGCGGCCTGCGCGCTGCCGGCCGTCATCAGCATGATGGCGGCCAGCATCAGGCCGCGATGGGCCGGCCGGGCCAGGCGCCGCAGGCGCGCAAGGATGGGAACCGGATTTACGGAAAGGCGGAAAGCAGGAACGTGCATCTGCGTCATGGCAGTTCTCCAGGTGGGTCGAGGGACGGGGAAGGCGCAGCGGCGGCGGCTGCGAGGGAAACCGGCGGCAGCTCGGGAAGTGGCGCTTCCAGCGCGTCCGCCAGTTGATAGCCGGCGGCGTCGAAGCCGACGACGCGGGCGATGCTCTCGACGTGGCGCTTGCAGCCACGCCCGGCGATGTGGATCACGAGGTTGACCGCCTCGGCGATCAGCGCACGCGGCGGATTCACCGCCACTTCGAGGATCAGTTGTTCCAGGCGCAGCAGCGCGCCCAGCGCGGAACCGGCGTGGAGGGTGGCGATGCCGCCCGGATGGCCGGTGCCCCACACCTTCACCAAATCCAGGGCTTCGCCGCCGCGCACCTCGCCGACGATCACCCGATCCGGCCGCAGCCGCATCGTGGCGCGCACCAATTCCTGCATCGACACGACGCCGGCGCGCGTGCGCAGCGGCACGTGGTCGCGGGCCGCGCATTGCAGCTCGATGGTGTCTTCGAGCACCAGCACGCGGTCGCCGGTGGCGGCGATCTCGGCCAGCAGCGCATTGGCGAGCGTGGTCTTGCCGGTGCTGGTGCCACCAGCGATCAGGATGTTCTGCCGCTCGCGCACGGCGCGGCGCAGGAAGTCCGCTTGCCCGGTGGTCAGGATGCCGTCGGCCACGTAGCGATCCAGGCCGATGATGCTCACGGCCCGCTTGCGCAGCGCGAAGGCCGGGCCGGGCGCGGCCGGCGGCAAGATGCCCTCGAAGCGTTCGCCCGTCTCCGGCAGCTCGGCGGTCAGCAGCGGTTGGCCGCGATGCACTTCCGCGCCAACGTGTGCCGCGACCAGGCGGATGATGCGTTCACCATCGTCTTCGGACAGCTCCACGCCCAACGGCGTACGGCCCGATGACAGCCGATCCACCCATAGGGTGCGGTCGGGGTTGAGCATGACTTCCACCACGTCGGGGTCGGCCAGCGCGGCGGCGATCACCGGCCCCATTGCCGTGCGCAGCATCTGGATGCGGCGATCCAGCGAAGCCGCGACGGATGAGCGTTCGGGCGGTGTCTGTGGAACGGCGCTCATGAGGCACGCTCCTGTGCTTCGGCCAGCGCCGCCGCATCGTCCATGCGCCCCAGCTCGGGGTGCAGCTCCTCCACCACGTCGCGCACCAGGCTGCGGCCGCGCAGCAGATGGCGGCCGAGCTGTTCCACGAACTGCTCGAAGCGGGCCTTACCCTGCGCGCGGGCCGCCTCCTGATGGGCTTCGGGAATCGGCGTGCTGACGGTCAGGAAGTAGCGGATGAACAGCGCCAGCGTTTCGATTTCGATGTTCTGGTCGCGCTCCAGGCGCTCGGCCTGCCGCGACAGGCGATCCAGCCGCTTGGCGATGGCGGCCTCGCGCTGGTCGCCGGCATCCGGCGACAGCCAGGACGCCAGGGCGGCGGCCACGATGCTGGACTTCGAGACGCCTTTCTTGGCGGCCAGTTCTTCGAGGCGCTTGGCGTGCTCGGGCTGGATGAACAGGTTGAGGCGGTATTGGCTCATAAGTCGATTCCGTCGTTGGGATTCAGCGATGCCAGCCGGGCCGTGCGCTGCATGGCCGGGTCGAGCTGGCCGGGAAGCGGCAGCGGCAGGTCGTCGTCGTCATCGAGCAGCGCCAGGTCATTGCCGGCGGGCTGCGGCTCGGGGCTGTATTCGGTGACTTCGGTTAGCTCCGGCTGGCGGCGCGGGCCGCCGTCATCGGGGCCGCCCAGGGCATCAGCGGATACCGTCGCGGGTGCGGCGGGTACGGCCGGGATCGCCAAGCCACTCCAGTCGTCGGCGCGGGCTGGTGGTGCGTCGGCATAGCGTCCTGCCGCCAGCACGGGCGGCGGCAGCACGCGCTGCTTGAAATTGGCGTCGGCGTAGTAGCGCAGCTTGTTCGCTTTGATGGGCGCCACGCTGGACACCATCACCACGGCCTCGTCGGGCGGAAGCTGCATCACTTCGCCGGGCGTCAGCAGCGGGCGAGCCGTCTCCTGGCGCGACACCATCAGGTGGCCCAGCCACGGCGCGAGCCGGTGGCCGGCGTAGTTGCGCTGCGCACGCAGTTCGGTGGCGGTGCCCAGCGTTTCGGAGATTCGCTTGGCCGTACGCTCGTCGTTCGTTGCGAACGTCACGCGGACATGGCAGTTGTCGAGGATGGAATGGTTCTGCCCATACGCCTTGTCGATCTGGTTGAGCGACTGCGCGATGAGGAAGCTGCGGATGCCGTAGCCGGCCATGAAAGCCAGCGCCGTCTCGAAGAAATCGAGCCTGCCCAGCGCCGGGAACTCGTCGAGCATCAGCAGCAGCTTGTGGCGGCGCGCGATGCCGTCGGAGCCGTCAAGCGATTCTGTGAGCCGCCGCCCGATCTGGTTGAGGATCAGCCGGATCAGCGGTTTTGTCCGCGAAATGTCCGAGGGCGGCACCACCAGATACAGCGAGACGGGATGCTCGGATGCGATCAGGTCGGCGATGCGCCAATCGCAGCGCGACGTGACTTCGGCCACGGTGGGGTCGCGGTAGAGCCCGAGGAACGACATGGCGGTGCTCAACACGCCCGAGCGTTCGTTGTCCGACTTGTTGAGCACTTCGCGCGCAGCGGACGCGACAACCGGGTGCGGTGCATCGCCCAGGTGCTTCGTCGTCATCATCCGGTGCAAGGTCAGCTCGAACGGGCTGGCCGGGTCGGACAGGAAGTTGGCGACGCCGCGCAGCGTCTTGTCTTCGCCCGCGTACAGCACGTGCAGGATGGCCCCGACCAGCAGCGCATGGCTGGTTTTCTCCCAGTGGTTGCGCTTCTCCAGCGCGCCTTCGGGATCGACCAGGATGTCGGCGATGTTCTGCACGTCGCGCACCTCATGCGCGCCGCGCCGAACCTCCAGCAGCGGGTTGTAGGCCGCCGACTTCGCATCCGTGGGGTTGAACAGCAGGCAGTGCGAGAAGCGCGAGCGCCAGCCTGCGGTGATCTGCCAGTTCTCGCCCTTGATGTCGTGGATGACGGCGGACGCGGGCCAGGACAGCAGCGTCGGCACCACTAGACCCACGCCCTTGCCCGAACGGGTGGGCGCAAAGGTCAGGACGTGTTCTGGCCCTTCATGGCGCAGATAATCATTGCGGTACTTGCCGAGGAAAACGCCGGCCGGTTGGGTCAGCCCGGCTTTGCGAATGTCATCCGCTTCGGCCCAGCGCGCCGAACCATAGGTCGTGACCAGCTTGGCCTGCCGCGAGCGCCACACCGACATGGCGATGGCCACCACCACGGCCAGCAGGCCGCTGCCGCCCGCAATCGCGCCGCTGGTGTCGAAGACATGCGGCGCATAGGCGTCGAAGAAGAACCACCACTCGAACAGCCGCCAGGGGTGATAGACCGGCGTGCCGAAGAAGTCGAACCAGGGCGAGCCAAGGCGTAGCTGATAGCCCAAGGCGGCGGCTGTCCATTGCGTGGCACCCCACACACCGGCGATCACGATGCCGAAGACGGCGGCGATCTGCCCGAACAACACGCCCTGACCTTGCATGACTGGCCTCCGATTTCCCCTGCGCTGATTCCTCGTTCACTCGCGGCACAGGGACGTGCCGCATGGGATGAGGATCAGTGCCGGGTCGGTGCCGGTCAAAGGCCGTTATCGGGAGAAAGGTCGAGTAATTGGAAAGAATTAGCGGTGCATCGAGCCAAAGAAAAACGCCGCAAGCGAGGGCGCATTGCGGCGTGTCGAGCGGAAGAATGGAAGTTTCGCGGCGGATCGAACGCGATCAGAACTTGGGCGGCTCCTTCGGCGGTGTGTAGTGCGTATCGCCGTCACCATAAAACCGCTTGCGCGTGGCTTCGGCCACCCGGTTGCACAGGACGTCGCCCAGCGTGGGGCGGTCGGTCTTGCATTGCTGGCGCAGCTCTTTCAGGCGCACAGGATCAGATGCCAGTTCTTCAACGCTCGGTACGTCTTTCTTCTCTGGCGCATCCTTCGGGCCGCAGCCTGTCAGCACCGCAACCAGCACGAACGCAATGGCCTTCCTCATGGTTCGGGTTCCTCCAGGGAATCGGGATCGTCGTCCGGCATCGGCTTGTCGGCTTCGGGCGAGTCGATGGCCTGCACGCGCTCGATGAAGCGGGCCAGCGTCTCCGATGGTTCGGCATCCAGGCGCAGCAGATAGGTGGTGAGCAGTGGCGATCGAGCGGCCAGCGGCCGAGCCACCACGCCCTGCTCGCGGCTGGCCGCGATGTGCGCGGCGCCCGTCAGGCCCAGAGCGAAGCCCGCCGAAACCAGCGCCATCATCAGGTCGCAGGACGTCACCCGTTCGGCCACCAGCGGTTCCATATCCACGCGGCGCAGCACACGATCCACCTGCCGTGCATGGCCTTCACATGCCACTGGGTCGCACAGCACCAGCGGATAACGCAGCACTTCTTCCAGCGGGATACGCTTGTGCGCCAGCAAGGGATGCCGCGACGGCACGGCTACCATCAGCGGGTCGCTCCAGACGGGCACAGCCACGATGCCATCACCGGCTTCATCGGCGCGGGCGAACCCGACGTCGTACAGGTCGTCATTCAGACCCTTGATCTGCTGCGACAGCGGCACCTCGAACAGACGGATTTCGACTTCGGGTTCTTCCTGCCGGCACAGCGCCAGCAAGGCCGGCAGGCGTGACGGCGTGATGCCGTCGGACAGGGCGATGCGCAACTGGCCGTGGAAGCCATTGGCAGCCGCCTTCACGCTATCGCGGGCCTGCTGCAAAGCGGTGAACACGCGCGGCACGTGATCGAGGAACAGCTTGCCCGCGCGGGTCAGTCGCGTGCTGCGCGTGGTACGGGCGAACAGCACCACGCCCAGTTCTTCCTCCAGTTCCTTGATGGCGCGCGACAGCGGCGACTGCTCGATGTGCAGCTTCTCGGCCGCACGGGCGAAGTGCAGTTCTTCGGCCACCGCTAGAAAGCAACGAAGATGACGCAACTCCATGTCTCACATTCTCGCTCGCACTGTTTTTACCCCCGTTGCTTCGGATGGCTAAATTTCAGCAGCAAATTATGGATGTTGATCTGATACCTTACTTGCCCGGTAAATTATTCCGAATGCCATAACCACGCAGAGCAGGAATGCATATCGAAGTCCAAATGCATTAGATAAAAATCCGATCAATGGTGGTCCGATAAGCAGACCAAGGAACCCAATTGTCAGAACAGAAGCTATGGCGGAGCTTGGTGCCATGGTCGAGGATTTCGCGGCGGCGCTTGCCACCAACGGAATAACAGCACCGATACCGAATCCAACAAGACAGAAACCGACAATCGACGACAGCAGACTTGGATGCAGCACCGTCATCGCCATGCCAATCAGCGTAAGTATCCCGCTCCATTGCAAAGTTCTTCTTATGCCAAATCGGTCCACGAACCGGTTCAGTGCAAGCCTGCCAATGGTCATTGCCCCCATGAACACAGTGAATCCAAGACCGACAAACTTTCGATCGGGTGAAACGACATCTTGAAAGTAAACGACACTCCAGTCGTACATGATGCCTTCGCAGGCCATGGAGCAGAAGGTGATCAGGCCGTAGTTGATCAGAGATTTATCCGGTATTGCGAACGCCTTGCCGGCTTGTTCTAGGTTCGACTTGTCGTGCAGGAGCCGCCAGCACGCCAGTGCGGACATTAATGCAATGAACGATATCACGCCGAAATGCAGGGGCATGGCAATATCTTGGCCAATCATTAACGCACCAATTCCTGCGCCAACGAATCCGGCCAATCCCCATATTCCGTGGAAAAATGGTAGTTTCGTTTTTCCGCTGATGACTTCCGATAGGCTCGCCTGCGTATTGTTCGATACGTTGACTGCGCTGTAGGAAAACCCGAAGATGAACAGCAGAATCGCCAGTTGGTAAGCATCCATGGCAAAAGGAATGAGGGCCAACAGAACGGCATTGGCAATGATGGCCGCCACTCCGACAACCCTGCTTCCTAGTTTTGCAATAGCCCACCCCGCTACCGGCAATGAAAGCACCAGGCCGGCTGACATGGCGAACAGTGTGCTTCCGAGTACACCATCGGACAGCGAGAGTTCGTCCTTTATCGTTGCGACTCGTGAACTCCAGCTTCCGAAGCACAATCCCAGCATGAAGAACATGCCGCATATTGCGATATTGTTTTCCTTCATTGTGGACGACCTTGACCCGATCTCGGAATTTAGTGAATGAGCACATTCCGTTCGGCCAGCAAGTACATTGCCCCGTTGGAACTCGAACGGATTTTTATATTTTCTGACCTGGACTAAGCCGAACTTTGCGCCGCTAGAGCATCAATGCCGGTAAGTTCTGACGAAAGCGTCCAAAGACGCAGTGCTTGTTCAGGGTCGATGGCGTATTCACGCACGCCGACGAATGAGTCGTCATCACCGGAAGCAAGACTGGCAACGTCACAGTCTTCACAGTAAAGACCGCCCATATCTTCCAGTTGGGGAGATGTTGCGGCCCAAACCTGGGTCGCGGCGCCTTGCTGCGTTGTCTTAAAAGTTGGATCGGCGGGATTGCCACTGGTGTCGAGCCAGCCGGCGGCAATCATTTCTTCCTGCAACAGATGGCGTTGGAGTGGAGTAAAAATCTTCCCAGGATGAAGGGAGAAAGCCCTTACGCCTTCATTCTGACCGAGACGATCCAAATGGACAGCAAACAATGCATTGGCCGTCTTCGACTGCCCATAGGCCAGCCACTTGTCGTAACCGCGCGTGAATTGCACGTCATCCCAGCGGATGCCGGATTGGTGGTGCCCGGCTGACGACACGGCCACCACCCTGGCGCCACCCTTGAGTGCCGGCCAGAGCAGATTTACCAGCGCGTAATGTCCAAGGTGATTGATGGCAAACTGCGCTTCCCAACCCTGTCCCACACGGGTTTCAGGGCAAGCCATGATGCCCGCGTTGCCAATCAAGATGTCGATATGCCGGCCAGTTGCCAGGAAGCGTTTCGCGAAGTCATGCACGCTGGCAATGCTGGAAAGATCCAGCTGCTCGACTTCGGCGCCGGAGATTTCGCTGGTCTTTGCACGAGCCACTTCTATATCACGCGCAGCGACAATGACCTGCGCGCCGGCATCCGCCAATGCTCGTGTTGTCTCTAGGCCCAAGCCGGAATGGCCTGCAGTGACCACGACAGTGGTGTTGGATAGGTCGCGCCCTACAAGCGTCTCTGCTGCGGTGGTTGTCGCTCCGAAACCGGAGTGGATAGGAGACTGTTTGCTGGTCATAGAATGTCCTCGTGAACCTGACGTGGAATCGGGGCAAAGCCCCCACCCAGCATTGTCCAGGCTAGACTTAGGACTGTTAATGCAGCAAACTCTAATTCTCTGTCGAGATCGTCCGAAGCGCTACATGGATCCACTATCTGAAGTTCTCTCCCTTTTGAACACTCAAAGCTCCGTCTTCGCAGGTCTGAAGGCGGGTGGAGACTGGGCCATCGACTTTCCGCCGCCCGATGGCATCAAGTTCAATGCGATCGTTGAAGGGACGTGTTGGCTGACGGTGGAGGGCGTGGAACAACCTATCCAACTGACGGCTGGAGATTGTTTTCTGCTGTCGCGCAAACGTGCATTCTCACTTCGCAGCGATCTGGAGCTGCCCGCTATCCATTCGGATGAGATTTACCGCCATGCGATCAACGGTGTCGCCCGTTGTGGAACCGCCGATGCGTTTTTCCTGATTGGGGGACGCTTTGCCTTCGGTGAGGAAGCTGGCCTTCTATTCGAGGGACTACCTCCTGTCGCAGTCATCAAAAACGGCTCAGATCAAGCCTCCGTGCTGAATTGGGCTTTACAGCACCTTGCTCATGAACTTGCTACTCCATCTCCAGGCAATGCGATTGTGGTTCAACATCTAGGCCACATCATGTTGGTACAGGTTCTTCGGATTTATCTGACCCAGGAAGGAAACAGTACGCCAAGCTGGTTGCTGGCTATATCCGACCCACGCATCGGGGCAGTTATCCAAGCCATCCATGCCGATCCAGCCCGCTCTTGGACGGTCGAAGACCTCGCCAAAGTAGCGGGTGTTTCTCGTTCGACTCTTGCCTTACGTTTCAAGCAGAAGGCCGGCATTGCTCCTTTGGAGTACGTCTCACGCTGGCGCATGCAGCTAGCCACACGATCCCTGAAAGCCAACCACACCACTATTTCCTCGATAGCGCAGAAGTTGGGTTATGACTCCGACAGTGCGTTTAGCCATGCTTTCAAACGCATAATGAAATGCTCACCCCGTGAATATAGGGAGAGGCTGGCACACGTTCCGCAACAATAGGAAGGGGATTCACACTTAAAGTTGCGGGCCACGCTGCCACCCAATCTCCCATGACACCCCACCGCCGCGCACCGTCGCGGCGATCTGCTGTCCCAGCCGCTGTTCGATCACCGGCCGCCACGGCACCAGGCTGAACCCCATGCCGTCATCAAGCATGGCGTAACGCCCGCTGGCGAGCATGACCGAGCGCCGGTAGATGCCGGCCACGCGCTGTCCGTCGGCGACGGGCCGATGTTCCAGGCCGGTATCGGCGGCAATCTCCTGTGCGGCCTGTGCCAGTTCCCGATTGCGCAGCGTCCCCAGCAGGTTCCGGGCGAGGATCACGCGCTGCCCGCGCCGCTCGGCTAATCCCTGTTCGGCCAGGAAGTCGGCGCGCTGTTGCAGGGTGTTCTTGACCTCGCCGCCAAAGCCCAGGTCGCCCAGCCCCTTGCCGCCGATCAACTGCTGGTCGAGCCAGGTCGCGCTGATCACCCGCGCCTGCCGCTCGATCGACAGGTGCGATTTCAGTTCCACCGCCACGCCGCCCAGCCGTTGCGCGTCGTACTGGCGACCGCGCTCTGCCAGGTCGCCCGGCACCTTCCATAGTCCCTCGGCCACACGCTCCACGATGCCGGCGCGGCGCAGGGCTTCCAGCCGGCGGACGTGGGCGGCGACGACTTCCTGCGGATCGCGGCCCGCCTTGGCCTGGCCCTGCTCGATCGCCAGGTGGTGATCGGTGCGGTACAGGCCATCGCTCGCCAGCGTGGCGATGTTCTTGTCGGCCGCCCGCACCTCGTCGGAACCGCGTACCTCCACCACGGCTCCGGTGGGATAGTTCGCCAGCTCGTCGCGGGTGTTCAACGCGACGTAGTGGGCCTTGCCGTCCACGCCGTCGATGACCAGATAGCCGCGGTCATGCAACTCGTCGGCCAGCCCCTTGGCAGCGACGCGGCCGACGATGGTGCGGCCGTCGTCGCCCGGTTCGAACACCGCCAGCTCGCGCGGCTGGCCGCTCATGGCCCGCTGCATGGTGCGGATGATGTCGCCACGCTCGCCCAGGGCGCGCAGGGTCTTCTCGGTATCGGCGTGAACCGCCCAGGTGCCGGGCTGCGTCTCGTCGGCCAGGCCCAGGCGCTGCAAGCGTTGCAGGCGGCCGATCAGCAGCAGGCGCTGGCGTTGCAGCCGGGGTTCGTTGAAGCGTTCGATCTGCACCCGGCCATCGTCGCCGGCCTCGCGCTGCAACGTGCGGTCGAGGCTCGTCCACCGCTCTTGCTCCACCTCGCGCTGCAAGGTCTGCTGGATCTCCAGTTCGGTACGCGGCCCCAGCCACTCCGTCGCTAGTTCGGCGGCCCGGTGGCGAAAGCCGTGGGCGATGTAGTCGCCCGCGATGATGAGGTCTTTGCCGGTGTCGTCGCGTCCGCGCACGATCAAATGCGTGTGCGGGTTGTCGGTGTTCCAGTGATCGACCGCCACCCAATCCAGCCGCGTGCCCAGGTCGGCTTCCATCCGATTCACCAGATGCCGGGTATAGGTGCGCAGGTCGTCCAGTTCGGCGCCGTCCTCCGGGGAGACGATGAAGCGGAAATGGTGCCGGTCGTCGGCGGCCCGCTCCTTGAAGGCATCAAGGTCGGCTTCGTCGGTCTGCGGCCCGTAGGCCCGGCCCGATTCGCCATCGCGGCCGGCGCCGTCGCGCTCGATGTAGCGCAGGTGCTTGGCGAGCGACTGCGGGCTGGCCCGTTGGTGATTGACCAGCAGGGTCTTGATGGTCACGCGCCGCGACATGGGCGTGAGCTTCGCCCCGGCGAAGAGCGCTGCCGTATGGCCGCGCCCCAGGCGCGAGCCGGGACGCTGGCCGGTGCCGGCCGCCCCAGGACGGCGCACCGCCGATTTGCCGCTGCTGGCTTTGCCGGCCTGCTTGAGTACCTTGGAAACGAAGCTCTGGCCTTGGCCCTTGCCCCGGTTCTTCGGGGCACTGGGTCGCACGCGAAAATCGTCGTCGCGGCGGTCTGTCATGGCCGTTCTCCCCGCAAGCTCTGGCGTGTCCGGTCGTGCGAAGCACGCGGACATGCCTGCATTGGCGCGGGCCTCGCGCCCCAAGCGGCACGGCGGCGAAGCCGCTCCGTGCCGCGCCATCCCCATGTGCAGACAGGCTTTCGACGCGGCCCGGTGCCGCGTCCTTTTGTCTTGCCTTCCGCCTTTGCCCTTAGCTGTCGCTCCGGGCGTAGGCGGCCCGGCGGCGCTGCGCTGCTTGCAGCCAGCCCGCCGACGAACGCGGCGATGGCCGCAGGCCGTGCGCGTTCGAGGCAAAACGCCTGCACGTTGGGCGGCTGCGCCGGACGTCGTGCGAAGCGCGGTGCGAATGCGCCCACGCTGCACGCGCGACGACACGGTGGCAGCAGCCGGAACGGCATGCCCGATGGCACGATGAGATGCACGGCAACGTGCAGCGAATCGGCGGCCATCATGGGCGTGTCTCCAGCCAGACCGGATGCGCAACGCCGATCACGGCGGATGCGCTGACCGGGCCGAAATAGCGGCTATCGAACGATGCCGGATTGGTCACGCTCAAGAGGAACAGCTCGCCCTCGGCCAGCGGGCGGCAATGCTGCCAGGATGGCAGCGGCCGGCCCAGCCGATCGACAGGGAGCGCGGCGGCCGCAGGCACTCCGTCGATGCGAACCTGACGGGCGACGATGCAGACGTGTTGCGGCGCGACCGCGCCCACACGTTTGAGCAACGGAACGTGTGCCGGCAGATAGCCGCGCTGCGCAGCGAGCGCGGCAGCGTCGGCAGGCAATCGGGTCAAGACGATGCTGCCCACTTCCAGCCGACGTGGCAGCGAGGCGGCCCGATGGTCAAGCGGCTGCACGCGATACCAGCCGACCGGAACGCTGTCGGACGGGTTGTAGATCAGGCGCGGCAGCGGTTGCACGAAAGCCGCCCAGGCCAGCGTAGCGAGGCCGACGGCGGCGAAGCCCGCCAGCACGATGCGAGCGCGCAGGCGCGAGCGAGGACGCGGCGCGATTTCGGGTGTGCGTGCGGTGGTGGAATCAGCGGTCATGGCAGCGCCCTCCCGGCCAGCCAGGCGGCGTGCCGTTCGGCGGTGTATTCGGGCAGTGCTAAGCGGGCCGCCAGACGGTTGCCCAGCGTGCGCCAGTACGCGGGCGGCACGTCGATGGCGGTGATGCCTTGCGCCTCGATGCCGTCGATGCGCTCCAGCACGGCACGTACCGCGTTCTCGCCTTCGGCGTGCAGCAGCAGGCGTGCGCCAGGCCGTACCCCGGGGATGCGCTGTACGTCGTCCAGCGGCGTGGCAGCTTGCATCACCATGAGCTGCCAGCGGATCGTGCCGTAGTCGTTTGCTTCCCAGCGCACGCGGCAGAACATTGCACGCGGCAGGAACACCGCGCAGCGCCGCCAGCGGTCGAGCCGCAGCGTGCGCGCCGGTTCGCCGAAACGCAGGTAGAGCTTGAAGCGCGGTTCGATGTAGGCGAGCGATACTCGAGTCAGCGGCACGTTGCCAGCCTGGCCGGCGAGCGTCGAAAGCGAAGGCGGCGGCGCAGCAGCCGGTGCAGCCGGCGCAGCGTGAGCGGCAGGCAAGGCGGATGCGTTCATGGCAGGTTCTCCGGGCGCTTGTCGGGAAACTCCCGTTCCAGCAGACCGCGCAGCAGTTTGGCCACGGTCACGCCCTGGCCGAAGGCGACGATCTTGATGCGCGCGCGCAGCGCGGGCGTCACGTCGAGGGTCAGGCGTGCGGTGTAGAGGTCGCCTTTGTTGAGCGCATCGGCATCGCCTTGGCGAATCCACGCCTCGGCGTGCGGATTCGCGGGCGGACGTACTCCAATGCCGACGCGCTTACCGCGTGGTGGCTGCTTCGCTGTCATGTCGGCCACCGCAGCAGTTCGTCCACCAGCGCGGCGATCTCGCGCGCAGCTGCGCTGTCCGGCGCAGTCTCGCGTGCAAGCCGACCAGCGGCCACGCTGTCGGCGAAGACGATGCGCTGGCGCACCTCGGCGCACCTCGGCGCGCAGCGCCGGCAGCGGCTGTTCGGCCAGCGATTGCCGTGCTTCCCTGCCGATGATGGTGGTACTGACGCGCCGGTTGATGACGAAGGCCGCGCGCAGCGCAGGCCGGAACACCTGTGCCTCACGGATCAGCGCCACCATCTCGGCGCTGGCCCACACATCGTAGGGGCTGGGCTGCACCGGGATCAGTACGCGCTCGGCCGCCAGCAGCGCGGAGCGCGCCAGGGCGGCGATGCGCGGCGGGCCGTCGATGATGACGTGATCGGCGCGGCGGGCCAGCTCTGGCGCTTCCTGATGCAGCGTTTCGCGGGCGAGGCCCACGGCGCTGAACAGCCGTGGCAAGCCCTGCTGACTTCTGCGCTGCGTCCAGTCCAGCGAGGAACCCTGCGGGTCGGCATCCAGCAGGATGACGTGCTGGCCGCGCAGCGCCAGTTCGCCGGCGATTTGGGTGGCGAGCGTGGTTTTGCCGACGCCCCCTTTCTGGTTGAGAAACGCGACGATCATGGCGTGGCCCTCCCTGCTGGAAAGCCGGCCTGGCCGTGCCGTTTTGTGGTTGTCCACCGAAACGGCGCGCTTCTACTAAAAGTTAGAGATTTATAGTTAGGTAAGTTAGAGGGGGCGCAAACCCGCGCCGTTACTGGCTTTGCGGCGTTTTCGTACTCCTGATAGCACGAGGATCGTACTCCTGATAGCACGATACCCGGTACTCCTGATAGCACGAGGCCATTCACAGGTTTTCCCGCAGTTATCCCCGTGCCGTGGACGGCACGGGCCGGAAGGTCAGCAGTTCCAGCCTTTCGCCCGGCATCGGCTCGATGCCCAGCACGTAGCCGGGCAGCGACTGCCGCGCGACCAGCACGCGCAGGTCGTAGGCGAAGTCCGAGAAGCGCGCCGCGCTGCCGGACTTGCGGTGCAGGTGCCGGAAGTCGAATTGCCAGCCGTGTTCCTGCCGCCCGCCGTGCTTGCGCACCAGGCGGTACAGCCAGCGTTCGATGCCGCCCTTCAAGCGGAAATAGGCCGGGTCGATGGTCAGCACCAGGGCGGCATCGAGCACGCCGGCATAGAACCAGTCCGGCAGGATCAGCTCGATGCCCAGCGGCGTGCCGCTGGCGTCGGCCAGCTCGCGCCATTCGTTCACCCACGAAAAGCGGTGCAAGCGCCGCCCGGTGGTTTCGCGGATGGAAGTCGCCACGCTGGTCGATTGCAGCCGGTCGAGTGCGGCTTTCAGGCGCTGGTAGTCGTTGAGGGACGTGCCGCGCCCGATGAAGCGCAGGATTTCGTAGGGCGTGGCGTGTATCCAGCGCGACGGGCGAATGCCTGCGTCGCGCGCCTCCACGATCTGCGAGGCCGCCCAAATCAAAACGTCGGCATCCCATATCGTGGCGATGCCGTGCTCGGCCGTGCCTTCCACGCGGATGGTGATGTTCCCGCTGTGGAAGTCGATCGGCGCCGTGCGCCGCGACTTCGCCAGCGAGAAGAACGGAAAGGCCATCAAGTCCTGGCTGTCGCGCGGCGCCATGCCGTCGCCCGGCAGCGCGCGGAACAGGTCGAGCTGTTCCCGCTGCTGCGATCGCTGCCCCGACGGCAGCGATGGACTGGACATGACGATGGCCACCGGCGAGCCGACGATCAGCGGCCATCACGGTAGTCGCCCGCGTGGCGCTCGGCATATTCCGGGTCGGACGTGGCCTCGTAGCTGCGCTGGTCGGCCCAGGCATCGAGGTCGGCCACCGCGTACATGACGCGGCGGCCGAACTTGCGGAACTTCGGGCCGCCGCCGATCACGCGCTGTTTCTCCAGCGTGCGCGGCGACAGCCGCAGGTACTCGGCGGCTTCGTCGTTGGTCAGGTAGCGTTGGGGCTGCACGGGCGCAGCGACAGCAGCGGCGGCAGGCCGCAAGGGAGCGGGGCGCATGGGATGTACCTCCATCAAGCCCGACCACACCACGCAGCCGGATAGAGGCACTTTCAAGAAAGCAAGGCTTCCTGCTCAGGGACGTTTTGCAGGGGATGCAGCGCGTCCCTGTGCAACGGGCGGAAGCTGTGCAAGGCGGCGGTAGCCGCCGCGCATCAGCGCATCGCCCCGGCGTACCAGTCGCCGCACGCGGGCGCGCAAGGCGCTATCGGCGTACCAGTCGTCTGCGACTGCATCGGCACCGAACAGTCCTTCGGCCACGTCGCGCAAGGATGCGCCGGCTAGGGTCGCATCGAGCGCCTGGAACGTGTGCAGTTCCAGCAGCGCGGCGAGTGTCGGCCGTGGCCGTGCCGTTCCCGCGGGTAAGGTATCGCCAGCGATGGCCAGCTTGTCCAGCTCAGCCGCCAGTGCCTGATAGCGAACGCAGGGTGTGGCGCAGGCGCGGATGGCATAGGCGTAGGCCATGCCATCGCTCAGGTCGGGTGCCAGCGCGAAGCGCAGGCAACAGCCCGGCCAGCGCGTCAGCAGCACCAGGCGCTTGCCATCGTGGATCAGATGCTTCTGGCCGGGAATGCGCCAGAACGCGAAGGCCACCGCGTCGGGCGGCGGGTCGGCGTCCGGGTAGAGCTGCACCACCGCATCGTGATAGGGGAACCAGGCCGGATGTGCGTCGCGCGAATCCAGGGCGGGATCTTCCAGCAGGCGCAGCCCCCAGCGCGCGGCGGCCTCTGGCCGGCGGCGCCGGCGCAGCCAGTCGCGGCGGTAGTCGGGGTGGCGGCGCAGGTATTCCCACGCCAGCGCGGGGCCGTCGAGATGCAGCGTGTAGAGATACGCGGCGGTCGGATACCAGTGTTCGGCGCTCGGGTCAGCCATGACGCAACCTCCTGTCGTTCAGCAGGAACGTCGCCACGGATTCCGCCGTGCGGGAGCTTTCGAGTCGCCATCAAGTCGTCATCGAAATCGGGGTACGCTGTAACTGCTGGTGTTAAGTCTGATTCGCTCCAGGGCATTGCGGAAATCGTCTGAATGCGACGGCTGCGCCGCCACAAAAATGGTGCGCAGCGTGGAGCACCGTGCAGTAGCCCGCGCCAAAGATCATGACTGTTTGCATCAGAAGCGCACCGCTTCGGTGCAAGAGTGCGGATTCAGACTGCGCAGGTCTTGGGTAAGACTGAAATAGTCAGAATGCGCCGTCGTTGGCTGGGACTGCTCAGTCGGTGATCGAGCCGTTTTCCTCGGCCAGCCGCAGGTACTCCGACAGCAGCCGTGCCGGCTGGAAGTAGCGATCGCGCATCACAGGTTGCTTGTGCGGCCCGACGATGGACGCCAGATCGGACAGCTTCACATGGCCCAGGCCGGGCATGCCTATTCCCAGGTCGATCAGCCCCCATGCCGTATCGCCATCGGCCGGGTCGAGCGCGGCCAGCAGCCAGGTGGCGTGCGCGTCAGGGGTGAACAGTCGCACCGCCGGCATCGGGTCGATGCTTCGGCCAGCGGCGCGTGCCGCGCCGACGGCAAGCAGTTGCGCCTGCTGTTCAGCGGTGACGAGCGGCTGGGTCATGGCCCGAATCCCCACGCATCCGAGGATGCACGGATACGATTTTCCACCGAAGCGCGGAACCGCCGAAGCGGATGCGTGCTTTGGCGGGAAAGCACGAAGGCGCAAGCCATCGAATCCGTACATGCACGGAAACGCAGAAGCGGAATTACGCAGGTCAGGAAAGACACGGATGCGTCTCCCCGGGTCTGGTGAAATCCGCAGTTGCGGATTTCAGTAAAAGCACGGAAGCGGACTAAATTACTGTCATGAGTTAAAGATAACGTGGTTTTAATTGTCCCGCGACTGGACGCTTCTGTCTATGCAGAAGCGATCCGTACAACCTGGCCGACCGGCCGGTACCACCACCTTCGATGCCGAGTTGGCGCAAGCCTTCGGCGCGGCGGTGCGTGCGCTGCGGATGGAACGCGGGATTGCGCAAGAATCGCTGGCCAACCTGGCTGGCATCGAGCGTTCCCATATGGGCAAGGTCGAGCGTGGCGAGCACATGCCCACGCTTGCGATCATCTTCAAGATCGCAAGCGCGCTTAGTTGCAGTACCGCCGTGCTGATGGCCGCGACGGAAAGCCAGCTCGCGTCGGTGTCCGAGACGTAGGCTGTCAGCGAAAAGCGCCCCGCCGCAATGGGCGGGGCGCGGTGGGCGGCCGTCAGGCTGCCTTGGGCTTGCTGCGCGACCAGATCAGGTCGTGCGTGCCGTCCGCGTTCTCGATCAGGCGGGCATAGACCGTCGCCGGGAACGAAGGATCGTCAAGGCTCACGGACAGGTACTCGCGCCCGGCCTCGCTGGTCTTCTTCCACGCCGCGCCGATGTCGTGGCCGGCCGCCTGAAGGTGGAAGTCGGGGGCGTTCTCGCTGTCGCCCTTGTCGTTGGGAACCAGCTTGACCTTGGCGTTGAGGGTCAGGGTGCGGAGCTGGCCGGTGAAGCCGTCTTTCTCTGCGGTGAAGGTGCCGATGTTAGCCATGATGTTTCTCCTTTCGGGTTGAACAAGGTCGCGCCAGTGCGTCCTTGTTGTGATCCGGCCGGCGGGGGATGGGCTGGCCGCACCGCGCAGCGGTCGCAACACCGTGGAGAACCTGGAAGCGAAAAGAATTTGCCGCGCGAGGAAGCCGCGCAGCGGCGGGGAAATTGTTTTCGCTGGAAGGTTGCGGCCATGAAGCCCAAGGCACAGCCGTTCCCTCGCCAGGATTCACGACAAGCCAAGGACGCACCGGCCGCCTGCTCCCGAATGGAGGCGTGGCCGACTCGGCATCCCCGCGTGACGGTTTCCCCGGCTTCCGCCCTGACACAGGCAAGGCCAACATCCCAACGACGAGCGAGAACGCTTCGTGCCGCAGATTGCGGCGAACGTGCTTGAGGCGTGGCGTGGATGCTCCATAGCGAGGTCGGGTGGCGTGTCGGTGAACCGTCCTTCGGGACGTACAGGCGCGAACCGCCAGCGTCGAGGACGGCACGCTTTGGCACAACCTGCCGCAGCAAGCCAGGGCATAGCAGCCCGCGCCACGTCCATTGCGGCGGGCTCCATCTTCACCGCAAGCGGAGCGCGCAGCGACGTAGGCGCGGAGACGTGAGGGATTGAAGCCGAATGGCCGTGACGGCATCGCCGGCATGGGGCGCAGCCCGAGAGCCCGGCGGCGCGTAAGCACCGCCACGCCTTATACCTGCCACCCAAACCGGCCGGCCAGAACCATCCAGCTACATGATGAAGCTGCCCAGGTCGGCATAGCCGTGCGGCTTGATCTTCACCGCAGCCACCCGCGCCTGCATGGCGCGCTTGCACGAGAACTCCTCGCCGCCATCCTGTATCCACGCACCGAGCCGGCGTTCCAGCCAGCCGTGCGCGCACGCCGTACCATCATTGAGACCGTCATTAAAGTCGGCCTCGACCTGCTCGTTGCGGGGGTCGAGCAACACGTGGATCGACAACTCGTCGCCGCTGATCGCCGATACCACGGCCACCGCAGACAAGTCTCCGTCGAAGGTGAAGCGATACTGGCCGCGCTCGCCGCCGTTGTTCTTCGGATCGGCGCCTGGCCACCAGTCCTCGCCTGGCGACAGTCCGAACATGCGCCGTTCCAAGCCGGCGTTGATCGCCGCGACCATCAGGTTGCGCCAACCATTCCAGCGCACCCCACGCTGCTTGCGCAACGGATAGGTCTTGAACGGCGAGTAGGAGCGATCCAACTCCGGCAACAGGTGCAGATCCTCGGGCGGGTTGTAGCCCAGTTGTCGCAGCCGCTGTACCGCACGCGCGTTGCTCGGTTTGCTGGCCTCGGCGGTTGCGCGACCGTCGAGTGCTGCGCGCAGCGCCGCATGAGTCCTGAACCCGAGCGCAGCGGCCACGACTTCGCTCATGTGCGCGGAACGGACGCCACTCACGCGACGCTCGGCCCGCTGTTTGAGGTTGCGGACAGCGGCTTCGGAAACAAAGTAAGTAGATACAGACATGCCAAATTCCTGTGTGCATGGCCGATGTCTGCCGATTACGCATCGACCGAAGGAATGGGCACGGTCAATAAACTAGGTAAAGCTGAAAGAACGTCGTTTAACCCGGCAGTAGGTTCAGCGTGACGCGGCTGTGTTTTTCATCATAGCGCTCGGCAGCCGGGAGGCCAAGCCCGCACCGCCGCCTGGTCGAAGGCGGCGGGGTGCGACGAGTTGTTCTGGACGTGTCATCTGGCGTGGCAAACCTGCCGCGCCAGATTTTTGGGCAGAAGCCCCGGCGCATTACGCCGGGGCCATGCTGCACCCTCACGCGGCGAGTGCGTGGGCCTCCACTTCGTCGGCGGCACCTTCCGACGCATCCACGTCCTGCGCGTCTTCCTGCGGCTCCGTGTCGTGTCCGCTCTTGAACACGGCGGGCATCCAGCCCGTGCCATCGGCCAGCCGTTCCGCCTCGCTGGCAATGTCGGTCTTCTTCAACTTCGCCAGCCGGGTAACGTGCGACGGCGCGAACTCGCCCACGGCTTCCAGAATCACCGGCTTGGCGATGTGGCGGAAATAGCCCTCGGCGGTCGGCTGCCACCATGCGGCCATATCCAGCCCCACGGCCTGCGCCAGTTCCGCGCCCGGCTGGTGCGCCGTGGCGCGAGGCGTCACCACGTCCACGGTCGCCGCCACGCATACCGCCAGCAGACGCACCAGTTCGCCTTGCTCCATCGCCAGCAGCGCGGCGAACAGTTCGGCGCTGTCCTGCGGCAGCGCTTCGCCCGCGACCCGCTGCAACTCGCGCAGGGCTAAGGCGGCAGGCGATTCGGGCCAGTCGGGGGCCATGCCTTCCAGCCGGTCTTGCACTTTCAGGCTCACGCCTAGCGGCAGGTCGTGGCCGTAGTGGCTGTCCTGCAAGACGGTCTGCACCATGCCATGCACCAGCGCGGCCAGCGCGACATGCGGATGCCGGGCCACTTCGATTTGCAGCGCGGCGGTGCGGTGCGCGCTCAAGCGCTGCGCCAGCCGGTCGGACAGGCTCGCGGCCTTGGGTGCTTCGCCGGTGTCGTCGTCTTGCTCGTCGTTCGAGTCGTCGCCTGCGCTGAAACCCTGCCGCAGCTTTTCCAGCGTGCGCAGTGCCTTCGCCTCGGCTTCGCGCAGCAGGCCACTATGAATCACGGCCTCGCCGTTGCGGTCGAGGGTGACAACAGCACCGGCCACGGCGCGCACGTCCGGGGCGTAGCCCTGCAAGGCATCCTCCACGGCTTGCAGTTCCCCGGCGACCTGTTCGCGGCGCGGTTCCAGCGCTTCGGTCTTGTCCTCGTCCTCGGCGTCGTAGGCTTCTTCCAGTTCGGCGTCGATCTTGTCGAGGCGGGTTTGGAGCGAGGCGATGCGACGGACTTCGCGGGCGCTCGGTTCGCGGCGCTGGCGCGGTGCGTTCTGGAACGCCTGCCGCTCTGCATAGCTCATGTGCGGCACGGCTTCGACCCACGCCCAACCCTCGGCGCGCACGTCCCCGGCCAGCGCATCCAGCTTGTCGCGCACTAGCGTTTCCAGGAGCGCGGCGTCGGTCAGGTAGGTTCCGGCATCGCCTTCCGCGAACAGGTCGCGGCGGATGCCGCCGCCCGCCGCCGTGTAGGCATCCAGCCCGGCGAAGCGCACCAGCGGATGCGTGGCGTCGGTTTCGCGCTCGGTCAGGCGTTCGCGCAGCGCGGACGCGCCACGCTGCCATTCGGGCGCACCGTAGAACGCCGCTTCCTGCGCGGCGTGGTCGTCGGTGATGGTCAGGGCCATCAACTGTTCCAGCGTGACGGCTGCGGCCCGGTAGTCGGCCAGCAGGCGCGGCGAGACGTTGGCCAGCTTCAAGCGGCGCTGCACCACCAGCGGGGACACGCTGAAGTCGGCGGCAATGTCCTCGATGGGCCGGCTTTCCTTGACCAGCGCGGCGAACGCCTCGAACTGGTCGGCTGGATGCATCTGCTCGCGCAGTAGGTTTTCCGCGAGGCTGACGGTACGGGCCGAAGCGTCCGGCACCAGCAGGCAAGGCACCTCAAAGTCGGCGGCAATGCGCTTCTTCTTCGCCAGCAGCTTCAACGCGGTCAGCCGGCGGTCGCCCGCCACCACTTCGTATTGCTCGCGATCGGCGGACAGGATGACGACGAGGTTTTGCAGCAGACCGATGCGGGCGATGCTCGCGGCCAGTTCGGGAATGGACAGGCGCGGGGTCTTGCGTGCGTTGCGCTTGGAGCGGCGCGGCAGCAACTGCGAGAGCGGAACCAAAATCAGGTTCTTGGTCGGGTCGGCCACTTCCAGCGGCGCGGCGGTGGTTTCGATGGCGCGGGCTTCGATTTGGGTAACGGCGTTCATGGTGATCACTCCTAGCGGTTGGGATGCAGCAGCGAGAAAAGCGGCAAGAGCTGCTGCCTGCCCCTGCCGCATGGGGATTCAGGCTTTCAACTGGCGCATGCCATCGGCCAGCAGCCAGAGGGCGCGATTCAGTCGGATGTTTTGGTCGATGCCGTGCACCGGACGGGTCTGCTGGCGGCGTCCGTTGGCGCTGCACCCACGCAGGCCGCCTTGGGTCAGGTTCTCTTGCGCCCGGTTGAATACGCTCCACAAGTCCGGGCGGCGGTCGTCGAAGCGGCGCGGCATCAGGATTTGCGACTCCGTGATGGGTGCGGGCTTGTCGGGGTCGTCGTACTTGAGGGCCAGCGCGGCACGGGCGAACACTTCGGATTCGCCATCGTTCAAGGTGATGGCGTGCATGGCATCGCGGGATTCCTTCACCCGGTCGAAGCCGCTCAACACTTCGTAAGCGCCTTCGATGACGTGTCCGGCCACGTCGCCTTTATGCGGCACGCGCACGTCCGCCACCGTGTCGCCGCAGACAAGGCCATTGCTGCAAACGAACCGGAACATCCCGGCCAGCATCTGATAGCTGCTCGTGCCGTCATGGGAGTTCAACAGCACGATTTCGTTGGCTTCCGCGCCGTTGATCTGGCTGGCATGGCGCAGGCGCAGCATGTGTTTGGTGTATTCGCGGCGGTCGTCGTGCCGCACGCGGGTTTGCGCTGCCATGAAGGGTTCAAACCCTTCCTTGCGCAGTTCCGCCAGCACGGCAGCGGTGGGGATATAGGCGTACCGCTCGGAACGGCTCTCATGCGGGGCGTCCGCGAAGATGGACGGCGCGACCCTGCGGATTTGGTCGTCGGACAGCGGGTAATCGCTGCGCAGCGACGGGGAACGGGAAGCGAAACGGGATGCGAGTTGCATGGTTGGTTCTCCTGACAAAGAAGGGTTTGCTGTTCAAACCGCACACCGGATTCCTAGATTCGGAGCCCAGCCTTTCGGCTGTTCGGTGCGGTTGGCACGAGGAACCCGGTTGGCCCTGTTGCCACCGTCTTTCCTGAGTTCATCGCCCGCGACGGTCAGGAGCGCGCGGACGGGGGCCGTCAAGGAAACAAGTGCAGGGTTGGTGCGGCCCGCAGGCGCAGCCGAGGACACGGCCCTGCGCGCCTTGACGGCACACGGCCGCGGGCTACAGTCGCGAGCAAGGTGATGAAGTCAGGGGAGACGGCTGGACAAGGCAACGGCCGCCTTGATGTGCAGACCGCACGCAAGCGAAGCGCGCAGGCCCGAAGCTAGAAGCCGGGCCGTAGGCGTCAGCGATGTGGAAGGCTGGCGAAGCCAGTCCCGTCAGGGATGAGCGAATAGCGAACCTGGAGCAGCGCAATCCGCGAAGCGGAGACGCAGGAAGGCTCTTCGTCTATTATTTGTTTTGAAGGCGGGTATGGTTAAAGCAAAAATTAATAACCGCTTCAGACTCAGTCGAGTTCGTCCGACTTGATCTTGCGTGAACCAAGGGACGTGTTGAAGAACAAAAATTGGGGAGCCTACAAGTGATCGTTTGCATTAACCGTCTCAAGCAGTTCGGTATCTTCAACGACTTCAACGGCACGAAGATTCAGAAGTTCGGCAAGTACAACCTTGTCTATGGCTGGAACGGGACAGGGAAATCAACCCTGTCAAATCTGTTCTCTTGCTTTGAGCTTCGCTCGCTGGTTCCCCGCTTCAGTGCTGGTCAGTTCTCAATCGCTTTAGAGGACGGCTCAACCATCACGGAAACGACTCTTCCCTTATGCCAATTGAACATTCATGTGTTCAACCAACGTTTCATTCATGAAAACATTGATTGGGATAAGTCTGTAAAAAGTATTCTTCTCATTGCAAAAGAGAAGATTGATGATTTACAGAAGCTGGAAAAATTGAAAGGGGAACTTCAATCAAAGAAGAAGTCCCATGACGAAAAGATAGGCGATGTCAAGAAGCAGCGCGAAGCATTGGAAAAATTTCTGACCAATGCCGCAAGGAAAATGAAGCTGGGACTTCAGGCGATTGACACGAGCGATAGCTATTATCTGAATTATGACCGTCGAAAGCTCTCTACTTTCATTCAGAACAATAGCGAGACAATTGTAAAAACAGAGTCGGTTCTTCCGGATGAGAAGGTTATCAACCTGACGAATGCCGCCAGGCCTGACCAGCTTCCAAGCATCACTTTCGCCTCAACGGCCATTGAACCGGACTATTTTAAGAAAGCGGCAGGTCGCATCAGGGACTTGATTGGGACGACAGCATTCAATCAAGCTGTCCAGCGGCTGACTGATAACCCCGACATCCGCGACTGGGTTCAAACCGGCTTGGAAATCCATAAACACCATGACTCGCAGTCCTGCGAGTTCTGCGGCTCCCCGTTTACCCAGCTTCGTGCCGAGGCACTTTCCGCCCACTTCAGCAAAGAGTTCACGGACTTTCAAAAGCGGCTTCAGAGCGCCGCGACTTGGATTGAGTCTCAAGGGGCTCCAGCCAATCAGTTGCCCACAGCGACGGAGTTTTATAAAGAGCTATCGGCTGACTCAGAGAAGCTTCAGAAGGAATACACATCTGCTGCTGAGAAGATCAACCAGCAGATAGAAGGATGGCGGGAAGCTCTGAAAGCCAAAATTACAGACCCTGCAAAGACAGACATTCAGATTTTGGATGTGGTCGAAGAGGATGTCACAAATTTCAATGAAATCCTGAAGTCGATCGTTGCGCTGGTCGGCAAGCACAACAATAAAACTTCAAACTTCAAATCTGAGACCTCAAAAAGCAAGGTGGCACTGGAACTTCACTTTGCTGCGGCTGAGGTGCAAGAATTTGACTATGCTGGAAGTGAAAAGAAGTGCAATGACCTTGAGGCTGAAGCAAAAAATGACTACAAGGAAATTGAAAAGCTCGGTCAAGAGGTCGGAGCAATAGAGGCACTGCTCTCAAATGAGACGGTTGGAGCGAAGGAGTTCAATGACATCTTACATCGCTTCATTGGCCGCTCTGAGCTTTGCCTGAGCTTTAATCAGAAAAAGAAAGGCTATGAAATCATTAGAAACGGGGTGGGTGAACATGACGGGAATTTGAGCGAAGGTGAGAAGACTGCGATTGCATTTGTCTATTTCATCACGAAGCTCAAAGAGAACGGAAACAACATCAAGGATACGATTGTCGTCGTTGACGATCCCGTCTCAAGCTTTGACTCGAATCACTTGTTTCATGCCTACTCGTTCCTGAGAACTCAATGCACGGAAGCCAAACAACTTTTTGTGCTGACTCACAACTTCACCTACTTCAAGCTAGTGAGAGACTGGTTTACTGGAACAAACAGGAACAGGATTGCCAAAGGAAAACCGGAGAATTGCTTCTTCTATCGACTGGATGCACCGCCTGGCTCACCCCGCCATTCGTTGCTTGTTGACGCCGATGAGTCTCTGAAGAATTACGGATCTGAGTATCACTACATCTTCAAGAAGCTGTATGAGTACAGGGCGCATACGACTCTTAACAGAGATGAAGCCTTTTTGACTGCGAACCTCGCCCGCAAACTCGTTGAATCGTTCTTTACCTTCAAGTATCCAAAGCGGAGAAGCGACATCAGCCAGTTGATGGATGTTGGGCTGAAAGACTGCACCATCACAACACCGGAACTCAAGGAAAAAATTTACCGTTTTATCAACAAATATTCGCATAGCGATGTAATTGAAATAACCGAGGAATCGGCAGAAAATTTGGCAGGCGAAAGCCATAGCGTCATCGGGCACATCTTTCAGTGGATGGAAGAAGTGGACAAGAAGCACTATGACGAAATGACTCAAGTTGCGATTGACTGAGGATGCGTCAAGGAAAGATGGTGACGTTTCTGCAAGAAGCGGAATTACGAGGTCAGAAATGCCCGCAGTACATCGACAGTTCGCCTCTTAGCGTTACCCGTTCATACCTACTCATGAACGAATCTTTTGGCTTAAATAATGAAAGATCGTTCGGACAGCATTCACAACCAATGCACCTTCAGCCAATTCAACAATATTTTCGTTGGGATGCGCGATGCTCCCATGATTGCGAAGGGTATTCAGCGCATCGAGAACGGAAGCAAACGATGCCAAAACCCTTCCAGTTTCACCGTCATGCTCGCCCAACGACTGCAACGCAGGATGTTGGGCGCGAAGGGTCTTGTATGCCTGAGTGAGAGTCGCGCCATCCGCAAGTGGGATCTCCGCTTCTCGACAGACGGACTTCAAGTATCCGTGCATGGCGGTATGAAGCCGGTCGATCGTGCTTGGCGCTCCGGAGGTGGTGAGCAGGTGATCGGCATCAGCCAAGGCACGGCGCACGACATCGGATGCAGAGACTGCTGGCAGTACAGCGGGAACATGTCCTGCTTGATAGCCTAGTTCAATCAGCTTGCTCGCCTGTTCCCGCTCAAGGTGCGGGTGGACTTTGGGGTGTTCTATGACAGCCACCAAGGCTCGCATATCGTTATTGATGAAAAATTCAAGAGCCTGGAAGACACAAGCTCCATAGTCGTCATCCCCGAATCCTAGGCTTCGGAGCAGCCGTGCGTGCCCCCGGATGTAGTCGTGGAGCCCGGTCAGATAACCAAGTTCATGCCAGTCGGTCGCATTGAACTCCGAAACGATGGCGCGTTGCGTGGCAAGCATGAGAGAGCCTCGCCACGCTGAATCTTCTAGTAGATGATGGTTCATTTCGCCCCCCTGGAAATGAACAATTTACCTTAGATTAGTGCATACGCAGCCATCTCAGTGCTGATCCACGCTGCGTTCTTTAATCTGCAAGCGCGCCCGCTCGGTGGCCTGCTGCAACCGCTCGCCCAGCACTGCACGCGGCGGCAAGGTGGTCAGGTATTCGGCAACGTGGATGCCGGATTTGTCCAATTCCAGCAGTTCGATTTGCTCGCGCTTCTTGCCCGTGCAGAGGATGATTCCCAGGGGCGAGGCTTCCTCCGGCTCGCGTTCGTGCTTGTCGAGCCAGCGCAAGTAAAGCTCCATCTGCCCCTTGTAGGCCGCCTTGAACTCGCCGATCTTCAACTCCACCGCCACCAGTCGGCGCAGCTTGCGGTTGTAGAACAGCAGATCAAGGTGGAAATCCTCGTCGTCAATCGGGATGCGCTTCTGCCGGGCGACGAATGAGAAGCCCGCGCCTAGTTCTAGCAGGAAGGACTCCATTTCGCGGATGATTGCCGCCTCCAAGTCGCTTTCCTGCCAAGTGTCTCGCAGGCCCAGGAAGTCGAGAATGTATGGATCGCGCATGACCAGCGCCGGCGACATACGCTGCGCGTCGCGCAAGGTCGCCAGTTCCTGCACGATGGTTTCGTCCGGCTTCTTGGAAAGCGCCGTGCGCTCGTACAGCATCGAGTCGATGCGCTCGCGCAGCGTTCGCACGCTCCAGCGTTCGGCGCTGGCCATCTGTGCGTAGTAGTCCCGCTGTAGCGGCTCTTTCAGTGGGATCAGCGCCACAAAATGCGACCAGCTCAATTGTCGTGACAGCGTCACGACAATTGGCTCGTCCGGGAAGGTGGCGGCGAACTGCACCATCCGGCGCAGATTCTTGTCCGCAAAGCTGCGTCCGTAGTCGCCGACAAGCTGCTCGGCCAGGGTCGGCAGGATTTCTTCGCCATAGCCGGCCCGCTGTCCGGCCAGCACTTCCGTATGGATGCGATGGCCGACGCGCCAGAACAGCAGAGTCAGTTCCGCATTGACCGCCAAGGCGGCACGTTGCCGCGACGCCTCGATCAGTGCCCGAATGTCGCCCAGCAGCGCCGAAGGCGCTGCGGGTGACGTGATGGATGCCTTGCGCTTGCTCATGCCAAGGCCTCCGCTGGCTGCCGCGCGCCAGTGATTGCCTGGCGCCGGCTGGCTACCAGCTCGGCCGCATCGCGCACCGGCTTGTCCTCGGTGTGGACGTAGTGCATGAACATCGCCACGGTCTTGTGCCCAGTCAGCTTCATGCCTACCTTAGTCGGCACGCCCGAATTGGCAATGTCGGTCGTCGAGCGGTGGCGGATGCCGTGCGTGCCGACGTGCGGAACGCCGGCGGCCTTGAGCACGCGCTTCCAGCCACCGTAGTGCTCGCCAAAGGTCAGGTGCTTGGTCGGGTCGTTGGGCGACGGCAGGACATAGGAGCAACCTTCACGGCGCGGCGCCGTCGAAAACAGCCGATAGGCTTCTGCACTCATGGGCTTTGAAAGGCCGCCGGTCTTGCTGTCTGGCCAGACTACGCGCCGATTCTCCAGATCGACCCAATCCCATTCGAGCATGCAGATTTCGGAGCGACGGCCGGCGAACTCGAATTGCAGGCGGATCGCCAGCGGAATGACGTAGTTCTCCAGTCCTTCCGCCTCCAGCTTCTCCAGATGGCGGAAGATCAGCGCCAGTTCGTCGTCCACGATGAGTCGGGTCTCCTTGCCAGGCGGGTACATCGGGACGTGACGGCACGGATTGGTGCCGTCTGGGCGCAGTCCCCACACTTCGGCCAGGTTGAACATCTTGCGCAGCACGCCGAAGGTGCGGTTGGCCTCGGCCTGCTTGGAGGCCAGTTTCTTCATCAGCGCGGCCACATCCGGGCGCTTTACGTCCTGCACCTTCACCCGCCCCATGATTGGGATGATGCAGCGGTCAATGACGCCCTGGTAGCCGCGCTGGGTGCTGGGCTTGTTACGCTGCTTGGAGTAGTCCTCCATGAAGGTGTGGCAGAACTCCTTCATGGTCGGAGCCTTGCGGGCGGCGTTCTTGGCCGCGCTGGGGTCGCCGCCCTTGCGCACCTCGGCCAGCCACTCCTGCGCCATCGCGCGTGCCTGATCAACGGTCAGCTCCCCGTACTGGCCCAAGGCAGGCTTGCGGCGCTCACCGGCGTTCGTGCGGTACTGAAGCATGAACACCTTGCGCCCCGCCGGGGTGATCTTGCATAGGAAGCCTGGAACCACGGTATCCCGCAGTTCGACGGCCTTGGCCTGGGGTTGCGCCGCATCGACCGCGGACTTGGTGAGCTTGATCTTCGCCATGATGACTCCTCGGAAAGCCCGGTTTCCAAGAGCCGCATGGGAGCCACGCGAGGGGAAGCCGGGTCAAGTTTCGGAAAGAACCGGCATATGTTGAACTCGCCTAAGTGATTGATAAACCTGCTGTATCGAGCCTTGGCGTAGCCCAGCGAATTGCGGTACTGGAGTCATCGTGAAACAAAAAAAGACGCACGGCCACAGGGCCGTGCGCTTGGGAAGTATCGACCCGGCCCCGATCAGGCCGGGCCGACAACGACATGCTAGGCTCGTCGGCATCATGGGTACAGAACCAGATGCGGGTTGAGTCGATGGATACAGAAGACATCACCACGATGATCCCACCCCGCTACCAGCGGCTGTCGGACGAGCTGGCTGAAGCCATCCACGGCGGGCGCCTGCCGGTCGGCAGCCGGTTACCGTCGCTGCGGCAGATGGCTTCGCAGCGCCAGCTCAGCCTGAACACCGTGATTGCGGCCTATCGCCAGCTGGAAGACGCCGGACTGGTCATTCCACGGCCGAAGGCCGGCTTCGAAGTCGCGCCGCGACTGTCGGCGCCGCAGCGTTCGCTGCGCGATGCACCGTCGGCACCCACTGCGCCGCTGCAGCAGGTGCTGATGGCCCGCGTGCTGGAAGCACAGCGCCGCCCCGGCGTGGTCGACCTGGCCTTTGCCGGCCCACGCGGACGACAGTTCTACCCGGGCGCGCAGCTGGCAAGGCATACCGCACAGGTGCTGCGACATGGCCAGCAGACCGTCGAAACCTATGCCCGCCCCAACGGTTCGCAGCGCCTGCTGGCGCAGATCGTGCGGCGTGGGCCCCGACTGGGCCTGCATACCCATGCCGAGCACCTGCTGCTGACCCATGGCGCGATGGAGGCACTGCAGCTGGCCCTGCGCGCAGTCACCCAGGCCGGTGATGCCGTCGGCATCGAAGCGCCCTCGTACTTCAACCTGTACCCCTTGCTGACCACGCTCGGCCTGCAGCCGATCGAACTGCCCACCCATCCGCAGCGCGGCCTGGACGTGGATGCGCTGGAAGCACTGCTGGAACACACGCCGCTGGCGGCGCTGGTGGTGATGCCGACCGTACACAACCCTCTGGGCTGCACGATGCCGATCGCCGACAAGCAACGTCTGGCCGAGCTGGTCAACGCACGCCAGTTGCCGCTGATCGAAGATGCGGTGTACGCCGAACTGCAGTTCTGCGAGCCGCCGGCGCCCTTGCTGAAGGCGTTCGACCGCGATGGTTGGGTGATGGTGGTCGGTGGCTTTTCGAAGACGCTGGCACCCGACTACCGGATCGGCTGGCTCGATGGCGGACGCTTCGCCGAACGCATCGCGCTGCTCAAATTCCAGTCCACCGGCGGCGAACCGCAGCTGCTCGGTGATGCGGTGGCCGCTTACCTGGAAGCAGGTAGTTACGAGCACCACCTGCATCGCATGCGCCGGTTGTACCGCGAGCAGGTCGGTCGCCTGCGGCAACTGGTCGCCGAACATTTCCCGGCCGGCACCTGCGCCACCGAGCCGCAGGGAGGATTCCTGCTGTGGCTCGAGTTGCCTGGCGTGGACACCCGTGAACTGTTCGAGCGCGCTCTGGCAGAGGACATCGTGTTCATGCCGGGCCAGGTGTATTCGCGTGGCGCGCGGTACCGGCACTGCCTGCGGTTGTCGTGTTGCCAGACCCTGGACGCGCGCTTCATCGGTGCGGTGGAACGGTTGGGTGCGATCGCGCGGGAGCTGGTGGTGCGCTGATGGATCGGTAGCGCCGGGCCATGCCCGGCGGCTTCTCTGCCTACCGCGCTGAGCGCTCGCCGGGCATGGCCCGGCGCTACCCTCACGCGTCGTGCAGGTACGTGTTCAGCGCTTCACCACCGGCTCCCGGCAGATGCGGCAGCCGTCCCCAGCAGGGCATCGGCAGGCGCTGCTGCAAGGTCGCGAAGTTCTCATCCTGGCGCTGCATCGACGGATCGATGTGGTTGCCGATCCAGCCCAGGCAGTCCACGCCGCTGACCTGCAGCGATTGTGCGGTCAGGCGCGCGTGGTTGACGCAGCCCAGGCGCATGCCGACCACCAGCACCACCGGCAGCCGCAGTGCACGTACCAGATCAAGCTGGTCCAGCTGCGCCGACAGTGGCGCCAGCCAGCCGCCCACGCCTTCGACCACCACCACGTCGGCCTGCGCGCGCAGGCGTTCGAAGGCCGCCACGATCGGGGCCAGTTCGATGCGCACGCCATCTTCTGCAGCCGCCAGCTCCGGCGCCAACGGCTGGCGCAATGCGTAAGGGTTCAGATCGGCATAATCCGGCACCGGCAGGCTGGCGGCCTGCAGCGCCAGCGCGTCGTCGTTGCGCAGCCCCTGCCCCAGATCGTGGCTGCCGCTGGCCACTGGCTTCATGCCTACCGCACGCAGGCCGCGCCGGCGCAGCGCGTACAGCAGCGCGGTACTGGCGGCGGTCTTGCCGATCTCGGTATCGGTGCCGGTGACGAACAGGGCCGTCGGCAACGTGGCAGGCAGGGACATCACAGGCTCCAGCAGGGCAACAGAGCCTGCATTATCGCTGGCCCGGCACGCTTGCTAGACTGCGGCCATGTTCGCCAACGCCTCGCTCACCGGCAGCAAGCCGGAACAATACGCCCAGCTGCTGGAACAGGCCCGTGGCCTGGTCTACGGCGAGTCCGACCGCATCGCCAATGCGGCCAACCTCGCTGCACTGGTCTACCACGCCCTGCCCGACCTGAACTGGGTGGGCTTCTACCTGTATGACGGCAAGGAACTGGTGGTCGGTCCGTTCCAGGGCCTGCCGGCCTGCGTGCGCATTCCGCTGGACAAGGGCGTGTGCGGTGCGGCCGCCAGCCAGCGTGTGACTCAGCGCATCGAAGACGTGGAGGCCTTCCCCGGTCATATCGCCTGCGATGCTGCATCGCGCTCGGAGCTGGTGGTGCCGCTGGTCCGGGGTGAGGAGCTGATCGGCGTGTTCGATATCGACAGCCCGGTCGTCGGCCGCTTCGATGCTGAAGACCAGGCCGGTCTGGAAGCCATCGCCCACGTGTTCGTCGAGGCGTTGAAGTGAGCGCGGTCAAGCTGCGCAACATCGGTCCGAAGAGTGCGGCATGGCTGCGCCAGGTAGGCCTGCGCAGCCGCGAGGACCTGGTTGCCATCGGTGCCGTCGGCGCCTTCGTCAAGGTCAAGCGCGCCGGCTTCAAGCCCAGCCTCAATCTGCTGTATTCGCTGGAAGGTGCGCTGCTGGATTGCCACTGGCAGGAATTGAGCGAACCGCAGCGCACAGCACTGGTGCAGGACTACGAAGCACGTATCGCGGTGCATCCGCTGAAGGCGGCAGGTCCGGCATCGGGCCCGGTGCATGAGCAGCGCTTCGACGCCGAGGACGACGGCGACGAAGGCACGGCCGAAAGCACCGACGAGGATTGATCGGTAGCGCCGGGCCATGCCCGGCGAGTGCGCTCAGGGCTGCTGCAGCTCCAGCAGCTCGCCCACCAGCCCTGCTTCACCGCGCTCGACCCACACGCGCAGGCGCGTGCCGTGGTCGATGCGCAGCGCCCAGCACAGCGACATCGGCAGGCCACATACCTGCGACAGCACCATGCGCAGCGGACCGCCATGGCTGACCACTACCGTCGGCGCCGGATCGTCGTCATCCAGCAGTCGATCCAGCGCGCGTGCGATGCGCCGTTCGAAATGGCCCCAGCTCTCGCCATGCGGCGGCGGAAACGCGTGCGGATCGGCGTGGAAGGCGGCCAACGCGTCTTCCGGCAGGTCGAAGAGTGATTGGCCATCCCAGTCGCCGAAATCCAGCTCTTCCCACTCCTCGTCCGCCTCCACGTCCAACGCGCGCGGTGTGGCCAGTGCCATCGCCGTATGCAGCGAGCGCAGGCGCGGCGAACTGATCACCCGTTCCCACGACTGCCCGGCATAGGCATCGACCAGCTCCTGCGGCAGGCGGGCCAGCTGCGGCGGATCGCTGCGGCCATCGAGGAACTCATCACGACCGTTGCCGGCATGGCGGACCAGATCGAGGATCATGCGCGTGCCCAGTCAGGGCGGCGCGGGAACAGCGGGAAACAGACGGACATCGGCAACGGCACCACGATAATTCGAGCTGCATTCTAGGCGCTGGCGCAGGTCTGCTGCACCGTGCAGGCACATCTGCACCTGATCAGCCGAGCAGGTTCGGCGCTACCGGCCGGCCGCGATGCCGTAGACTGCGCGCACTTCCAGGTGACCTGCGGCCCTGCCGGCAGGTTGAAACGGGAAGCCGGTGACGCGTGACAACACGCCATGCCGGCGCTGCCCCCGCAACGGTAAGCACGTCAGTTCCAGGCAACCCGCCACTGTGCCGCAGGCATGGGAAGGCGCTTGGACGGTGGCCTCGGGCCACCCGGCGGCGAGCCCGGAGACCGGCCCGGAAGCCTCAGGTCGCGATGCGGTGGGCATGGCGCTGGATGTCTGTGGCGATGGCTGCGGCATCGGCGCGTGCCTGCCTGTTGTGACTCCTCCCCTTCGCTGCGCGGGCGTGCGCGGCACCTGGAGTCCCCCGATGAAACTGCAGTCCCGAATGCTGTCCCTGGCCGTGCTGGCCGCTCTTCCTGCGTTGGCCCTGGCCGAAGATCGCGCCGCCGACCTCGATCAGGTGCTGGTCACCGCCACCCGCACGCCGATCGCCCTGCAGGACAGCATTGCGCCTGCGCAGGTGATCGACCGTGCGCAGATCGAATCCAGCCAGGCCACCTCGCTGCAGGAACTGCTGCAGGGCCGCGCCGGCATCAACCTGACCAATGCCGGTGGCCTGGGCAAGCAGAGCTCGCTGTTCCTGCGTGGCACCAACTCCTCGCATACCGTGGTGCTGGTTGATGGCGTGCGCATCAACAGCGCCGACCTCGGCCTGGCGATGTACCAGGATCTGCCGCTGGCGCAGATCGAGCGCGTGGAAATCGTGCGCGGCCCGCAGTCCAGCCTGTACGGCGCTGACGCCATCGGTGGCGTAATCCAGATCTTCACCCGCCGCAACCAGGGCGACTTCGCTCCGCACTTCCAGCTGGGGGGCGGCAGCAACGGCCTGCGTGAAGCCAGTGGCGGCATCGGCGGTGGCACCGAACGCGGCTGGTTCGGCGCCGACATCGCCTACCAGCATTCGGACGGCATCGATGCCTGCCGCGGCTCGGCCACGCTGTTTGCCGGCTGCTTCGCCGATGAACCCGACCGCGACGGCTACCGCAACCTGTCCAAGAGCCTGCGCGGTGGCTACAACCTGAGCGACCAGTGGACCGTGGAAGGCAGCGCCATGCGCGCCGACGGCAAGAACCACTACGACGGCTACTACAACTACTCCGAGACCCGCCAGCAGGTGCTGGCCGGCAAGGTGCGCTACACCCCGTCCGAGCAGCTGACGCTGACTGCCAACGTCGGCCGCAGCGACAACGAGTCCGACAACTTCGGCGATTTTGGTGCACGCGGCAGCGCACAGACGCACCGCGACAGCGCCTCGCTGCAGGCCGACATCGGTGTGGCCGAAGGCCAGCTGCTCAGCGCCGGCGTGGACTGGAGCGAAGACAACCTGGACGGCAGCAGCGCCGGTTACCTGGTCGACAGCCGCCGCAATACCGGTGTATTCCTGCAGTACCAGGCGCGCTTCGGCCGTCATCAGCTGCAGGCCAGCGCACGCAATGACGACAACCAGCAGTTCGGCAACCACGCCACCGGCAGCCTCGGCTGGGCGATGGAGCTGGGCCATGGCCTGCGCGTCAACGCCAGCTACGGCACCGCGTTCAAGGCGCCGACCTTCAGCGACCTGTACGACCCATGGAGCGGCGTGCCGACGCTGGACCCGGAGAAGTCCAAGAGTGCCAACCTCGGCATCTCGCAGCAGGGCCAGGGCTGGCGCTGGGGCCTGGACGTGTACGAGACCCGCATCGATGACCTGATCACCTATGACGCGGCCACCTTCCGCATGCAGCAGGTCGAAAAGGCGCGCATCCGCGGCGCGGAACTGACCGGCGGCGCTACCGTGGCCGGCTTCGACATCAACGCGCAGCTGAGCTTCACCGACCCGCGCAACCGCACCAGCGGCAGCACGCAGTTCGACAACTGGCTGGCACGCCGCGCGCAGCAGACCGCGCGCCTGGACATCGACCGCCGCTTCGGCGACTTCCGCACCGGCCTGACCGTGCAGGGCGCGGGCAAGCGCTACGACGATGCCGCCAACGCAGTGAAGGTCGGCGGCTACGGCACGCTGGATCTGCGCGCCGAATATGCGCTGACCCCGGCATGGTCGGTGCTGGCGCGGGTGGCCAATGTGTTCGACCGCGAGTACGAGACCGTGGCGTGGTTCAACCAGCCCGGCCGCGAGTACCAGCTGAGCGTGCGTTACCAGCCGAAGTGAAAAGAGGCGCCGGGCATTGCCCGGCGCCCTCTGATGCCGTCGACGCATGGCGTCGATCTACTTGTAGAGCCGAGCCCATGCTCGGCCCAGGCATCGAAACAGCCGAGCGCAGGCTCGGCTCTACACCGGAATGCCTGCAGCCAGGCCCGGCAGTTCGCGCAGGTCGTCGATCACTGCTACAGCCTGCGCGTTGTCCAGGTCCAGTCCGCGCGGATAGCCGTAACGCACCAGCGCGATCGGCATGCCGGCGTCTTCGGCGGCGCGGTAATCGGTAAGCGAATCGCCCACCATCAGGCATGCATCGACGGGCAGCTCGAAGTGCGCGGCGATATGCCGCAACGGCTCTCCGCTGGGCTTGCGCTGCGGCAGCGAATCACCGCCCAGCACCAGCGCGAAGGCCTCGGCGATGCCCAGGTGCTGCAGCAACGGCGGCACCAGCGCGGCCGGCTTGTTGGTGCAGATGGCCAGCGGTACGTTCAACGCGCGCAGTTGCGCCAGCGCTTCGACCACGCCATCGAACAGCTGCGGGCTGCGCAGCAGGCATTCGCGGTAGTGGACCATGAAGGTCGGCATCACCGCTGCCAGATCGATCTCGCGCCCGGCAGCCTGCACCGCCTGTTCGACCAGCCGGCGCACGCCGTCGCCGATCCAGCCCAGCACGGTGGCTTGGGGTACGCGCGCCAGGCCGATGTCTTCCAGCGTGCGGTTCAGTGCTTCGGCGATATCGGCGGCGCTGTCGACCAGCGTGCCATCGAGGTCGAACACGACCAGCGGATAGGGATACGACAAGGGACGGCTCACTCGTGCAACGTGGGGCCGTCCATTGTACGCCCGCGCCTTCAGCCGACCCGGCGTGCGCGGGTGGCCAGGAAGGTCGGCAAGTAGCGATCGATCAGGAAACGCGGCTGCGGTTGCCAGTCTTCCATGAAGCGATCGATGACGAACCCTGCATCCAGCTGCCCGGCGATCAGATCACCCAGGCTGTGGCCGAATGTCAGCGCTTCGCCACGGGCCAGCTTGGCCTCGCGTGCGGCCGGGTCCAGGTCTTCCAGGTCGGAATAGGGAATCGCGTACTGCGGGCGGATCAGGCCCTGCTCGCTCAACTGTGCGTCACGCGCAGCGACGAACACCACCGGATTGTAGAAGCTGGCCATCAGCAGGCCATCGCGCGCCAGCACCCGTTGGCACTCGCCCCACACAGGGCGCACGTCGGGCACGTACAGGTTCGAGATGGGATGGAACACCACGTCGAAGCTGTCGTCGGCAAAGGCCTGCAGATCACGCATGTCACCCTGCACGGTGCGCAGCGACAGACCATCGCGGTCGGCCACGGCGCGGTCCTGCGCCAGCTGCCCGTCGGAAAGATCGAACACGGTCACCTCGGCGCCTGCCGCAGCAAGCACGGGCGCCTGCTGGCCACCGGCCGAGACCAGGCACAGGATGCGCCTGCCCCGCACATCGCCCAGCCAATCCAGCGGCAGCGCACGCGGCGTCAGGTGCACCTGCCAACGCCCCTCGCGGGCGGCGGCAATCGTTGCGGCGTCCACCGGTCGCGACCACTCGCGTACCTCGCTGGCCTGGCGGTCCCAGGCAGCACGGTTGTGGTCGATCAACGCCTGTCCATGGTTCATGTGTTCTCCTTGCCCGAAGGGCGCCAGTCCAGATCCTGGAAGGCCGGGCTCGCGAAGCATTCGGCGAGGAAGTCCAGGAATCGCCGCATGATAGCGGGCTGCTGTCGACGCGACGCGTACACCGCATGGATGCCGAGCTCGTCCAGGCTGTACTCGGGCAGCAGTTCGATCAGTTCGCCACTGCGCAGCAACGGTGCAACCTGGTAGGTCGGCAACATGGCGATGCCGGCATTGGCACGCACGGCCTCCAGCAGCAGCGATGCTTCATTGGCACTGATGTTGCCGCCCACCGCCACCGACAACGAACGCCCTTCGCGATGCAGCTGCCATAGGCTCTTGCCGACGTAGTGATGGGTCAGGCAGTTGTGCGCGGCGAGATGTTCGGGTGCAGTCGGCGTGCCACGTGCCTGCAGATAGGCCGGCGTCGCGCACAGCACCGAGCGGCAGATCGCCAACCGACGTGCGATCAGGCTGGGATCGATCTGCCTTGCGATGCGCACCGCCAGGTCGACGCGCTCCTCCACCAAGTTGACCATGCGGTCGACCAGCAGCAGTTCGATGCGTGCGGCCGGATGGCGCTGCACGAACGCGGCCACCGCGCGCGCCAGATGGCTCTGCCCGAACGACACGCTGGCGGTAATGCGCAGCGTTCCGTGTGGCTCGGGATCGTCGCTGGCCAGCTCGCCCTGCAGTTCCTCGCCGATCGCCAGCATCTGCCGGAAACGCGCCAGCGCGGCTTCACCGGCCCCGGTCAGGCTGACCCGCCGCGTGGTCCGGTGCAGCAGCCGCGCGCCCAGCCAGCCCTCCACCTCGGCGAGGTAGCGACTGACCATCGCCCGTGACATGTCCAGCACCTCGGCGGCGGCGGTCAGGCTGCCGCGCTCGGCAACTTCGACGAATACGGTCATGGCGGTCAATCGGTCCATCTGCTCGATCCATGCAACAAACAAGCGCGTTATACGCTGTTTTTCGAGCGACTGCAGCGGCCTACAGTGGCCTCATTCCCCCGCCCTACCCCACGGAGTCCTGCCATGAAGATCGCCCTCGTCGGTGCCACCGGCAACATCGGCCGCCAGATCGCCCGCCACGCGCTGGCCAACGGCCACCAACTGACCGTCATCGTGCGCAGCGCGCAGGACCTGCCGACCGAGCTGGCCGGCGCCCATCCGGTCATCGCCTCGCTCGATGACCAGGATGCCCTGGTCGCCGCCATTGCCGGCCACGATGTGCTGGCCAGCGCCTACGGCCCGCGCCCGGGCGACGACATCGGCCGCGTCGGCGAGGTTGCCGCGCAGCTGGCCGACGCCGCCCGCAAGGCCAACGTGCCGCGCCTGGTGGTGGTCGGCGGTGCCGGCAGCCTGGAAGTCGCCCCCGGCGTGCAGCTGGTCGACACCCCCACCTTCCCGGAGGCCTACAAGCCCTACGCGCTGGCCCACCGTGAAGCCTTCAACCGCCTGCAGGCAGTGGATGACCTGGATTGGACCTTCTTCTCGCCGGCGGCCGAAATCGGTCCGGGGGAAGAGCGTGGGCAGTATCGCGTGCAGCCCAAGGCCTTCCTCGCCGATGCCAGCGGCCACAGCCGTATCAGCTACGCCGACTACGGCGCCGCGTTCGTCGCCGAACTGGAAGCGCGCAAGTACCCGAAGCAGATCATCACTGCCGCATATTGATCGACACGCTTGTTCTGTAGAGCCGAAGGCAACGGCAGGAGCCGTTGCCAACGTCGCTTGCGACGGCCCGCAGGGGGCCGGGCAAGGACGCCCGGCATAGCCCACGCTCGGCTCAACGCAAACATGCAGCCGAGCATGGCTCGGCTCTACACGAGGAATTCCCCATGCGTACCGCTGCCCTGCTGTTCCCCCTCGCGCTGGCTGCAGGTTTCGCCAGCACCCCGCTGCTGGCCGCACCGGCCGCGCCTGCGCCTGCCAGCGCCGCGAAATCCCAACTGCGCCTGCAGACCTTCCATCCCGGCCCGCAGGCGATGTTCTCGGTGTCCTCGGTGCTGATCGAAGGGCGCAACGATGCGATCCTGGTCAACGCACAGTTCGCTGCCGGCGATGCGCGCCGGTTGGTCGAGCAGATCCGCGCCAGCGGCAAGCAGCTGACCACCATCTACATCAGCCATGGCGATCCGGACTATTACTTCGGCCTGGCCACCGTGCAGGACGCGTTCCCGCAGGCGCGCATCGTCGCCACCGCGCAGACCGTGGCGCATATCCGTGAATCCCAGGCCGGCAAGCTGGCGTACTGGGGGCCGAAGATGGGCGCCGACGTTCCCGCACGCATCGTGGTGCCGGCGGTACTGGAAGGCGATGCACTGCAGCTGGAAGGCCAGCGCCTGCCGTTGATCGGCCTGGATGGACCGACGCCGGACCGCAGCGTGCTGTGGGTGCCGTCACTGCGCGCGATCGTCGGTGGCATTCCGGTGGTGGCCGGCGAGCATGTGTGGATGGCCGATACGCAGACGCCGCAGTCGCATGCCGATTGGCTGCGCACGCTGCAGCAGCTGCAGGCGTTGAAGCCGAAGGTGGTGGTGCCCGGTCATTACGCGGAGGGTGCGGCACTGGATGCCAGTGCGCTGCGCTTCACGGCGGAGTACATCCGCGCCTTCGATGTTGAAACGGCCAAGGCCAAGGACAGTGCGGCGTTGGTGAAGGCGATGCAGGCGCGCTATCCGAAGCTGGCGGGCGTGGAGTCGCTGGAGTTGAGTGCGAAGGTGGCCAAGGGCGAGATGCAGTGGCCGTAAGGTAGGGGTTTTCTTTTGCAGGGCTGCGCCCTGCACCTGCCGAATCGACGGCGACGGCAACGGCAACAGCAAAAGCGGGCATTCCGTAGGTTGGCGGGGTGGGTCCGGTTGCGGGGGACGCTGCAAGTACGTCCATGTAAGCTCGGTCGCCGCATCCATGCGGCTCACGCCCCCGCAACCGGACCCACCCCGCCTTCGACAGATCTCCGCAATCTGTCTGGATGGCATGTCTTCGCAACCTGTCTGGACTGCATGTCCTGCTCTTGGTGGGTGTCGACCTTGGTCGACACGCAGATCCAGACATGCGTGGATGAACGATCAGGAATGATCGGTCGGGGTGTGCTCGAACAATTCGCCCTGCACCACCGGCTCCTTTTCACGGAAACCGCCGAGGCCGACGCCGACCAGGCGGTAGCGGGTGTCTGCGGGTAGATCTACACGGGCGCGCAATGAAAGCGCGATATCACGCAGTTCGGCCATCGATTCCGGCGGGCGTTCCGGGGTGAAGCTGCGGGTGAGGAGGCGGAACTGCGCGGTCTTCAGCTTCAACACCACGGTGTGGCCGATGCGTTCGGTCTTGCGCGTGGCATGCCAGGTCTTCTCGGCCAGCTGCACGATCGCTTCAGCCAGGTCTTCCAGCAACAAGTCCTCGGCGAAGGTGTCTTCGGAGGAGATCGACTGCACCTGCTGGTCAGGCTCCACCGGCCGCTCGTCGACGCCGCGTGCGCGGTTGTACAGGCTGCGGCCGAAGCTGCCGAAGGCTTCTTCCAGGTCCGGCAGCGTCCACTGCCGCAGGTCGCCGCAGGTGACGATGCCGCGCGCTGCCAGTTTGCCTTCCATCACCTTGCCGACGCCGGGCACGCGATTCACCGGCAGCGGCAGCAGGAACGCATCCACCCGCTGCGGGGGAATCACGAACTGGCCGTCGGGCTTGCGCCAGTCCGAAGCGATCTTGGCCAGGAACTTGTTCGGCGCGATCCCGGCTGAAGCTGTCAGCTGGGTTTCCTCGCGGATCTGCGCGCGGATGGTGCGGGCGATGTCGGTGGCCAGTTCGATGTCGCTCTTCGGCACCGTGACATCCAGATAGGCCTCATCCAGTGACAACGGCTCGACCAGGTCGGTATGGCGCAGGAAGATCTCGCGCACGTGGCGTGACACCGCCTTGTAACGTGCGAAGTCCGGCGGCACGAAGATCGCGTCCGGGCACAGGCGCTCGGCGCGCAGGGCCGGCATCGCCGAACGCACGCCGAACACGCGCGCCTCGTACGAGGCGGCGCACACCACTGAACGCGCGCCGCGCCATGCCACAACCACCGGCTTGCCGCGCAGTGACGGATCGTCGCGCTGCTCCACCGACGCGTAGAAGGCGTCCATGTCAACGTGGATGATCTTGCGCAGTGCGTTCATGGTTGGCCCACATGATACCTGCACCGTACCCGTCCAGACGCCGAAGTATGGTCGTTGTGCATCAACGGGATGCGTGGTTTCAGCTGAAAACACTACGCACGCGTACGGAGACGCGGTTTGATATCCGCCTGATCCGTCGTGCATCCTCGGGAACTCGTTGCCTTGTTTTCGCTTCCAGGATTGCGCTTTCCATGACTCGTCTCCACGCGTTCAACCGCGACCAGCTGCTGGCCAGCGCACGCGGTGAACTGTTCGGCGCTGCCGCCGGCCGGTTGCCCAACGACCCGATGCTGATGTTCGACCGCATCACCGAAATCCGCGAGGACGGCGGACCGCATGGCAAGGGCATGGTACGCGCCGAACTGGATATCCGCCCGGACCTGTGGTTCTTCGGCTGCCACTTCATCGGCGACCCGGTGATGCCCGGCTGCCTGGGCCTGGATGCGATGTGGCAGCTGACCGGCTTCTTCCTCACCTGGCTGGGTGCGCCCGGCAAGGGCCGCGCCCTGGGCTGCGGCGAAGTGAAGTTCACCGGCCAGGTGCTGCCCGATGCCAAGCTGGTGCGCTACGAGATCGACATCAGCCGCGTCATCAACCGCAAGCTGGTGATGGCCCAGTCCGACGCGCGCATGTACGTGGACGACCGCGAGATCTACAACGCCCGCGACCTGCGCGTGGGCCTGTTCACTGAAACCGGGAGCTTCTGATGCGTCGCGTCGTCATCACCGGCATGGGCATCACGTCCTGCCTCGGCAATGATCTGGATACCGTTTCGGCCGCCCTGCGCGAGAGCCGCGCCGGCATCACCGCGCTGGCCGACCACGCCGAAGCCGGCCTGCGCAGCCAGGTCGGCGGTCGCGTCGACCTCGACCTGGACGCGCTGATCGACCGCAAGCAGAAGCGCTTCATGAGCGATGCCGCCGCCTTCGCCTACCTGGCGATGGCCGATGCCATCACCGATGCGGGCCTGACCCCGGAACAGGTCAGTGGCCTGCGCACCGGCCTGATCGCCGGTTCCGGCGGTGGCTCCAGCGAATGGCAGGTGGGTGCGGTCGATCTGCTGCGCAGCCGCGGCGTGCGCAAGGTCGGTCCGTACATGGTGCCGCGCACGATGTGCTCGACCGTGTCGGCCTGCCTGGCCACCGCATTCCAGATCAAGGGCGTCAGCTACTCGCTGTCGGCCGCCTGCGCGACCTCCGCACACTGCATCGGCGCGGCTGCCGACCTCATCCGTCACGGCGCCCAGGACATCATGTTCGCCGGCGGCGGTGAAGACCTGCACTGGTCCATGAGCGTGATGTTCGATGCGATGGGCGCCCTGTCCACCAGCTTCAACGACACCCCCGCCAGCGCCTCGCGCCCGTATGACAAGGACCGCGATGGCTTCGTCATCGCCGGCGGTGGTGGCATGCTGGTGCTGGAGGATTACGACCACGCCGTGGCTCGTGGCGCGCACATCCATGCCGAGCTGATCGGCTATGGCGTGACCTCCGATGGTGCCGACATGGTCGCGCCGTCCGGTGAGGGCGCCGTGCGCTGCATGAAGATGGCACTGCAGAATGTCGACCGTCCGCTGGATTACCTCAACACCCACGGCACCTCGACCCCGCTGGGCGATGTGACCGAGCTGGGTGCGATCCGCGAGGTGTTCGGCGATGCGATTCCGCCGCTGTCCTCGACCAAGGCGCTGTCGGGCCATTCGCTGGGCGCTGCCAGCGTGCATGAAGCGATCTACTGCCTGCTGATGATGCGCGACGGCTTCGTGGCCGGTTCGGCCAACATCGGCGAGCTGGACCCGAAGGTTGAAGGCTTCCCGATCCTGCGCGAAAGCCGCGAGCAGAAGCTGGACACGGTGATGTCCAACAGCTTCGGCTTCGGTGGCACCAACGCGGCGCTGGTGTTCGGCAGGGTGTGAGTGTGATCTGAAAGCGTGCCAACCAAGGTTGGCACCTACCAGAGCGGTTGCCATGGATGTAGAGCCGAGCCCATGCTCGGCTCAGTGCCAACCAAGGTTGGCAGCTACCTCGGCAACAGCGGCAGCAGCAGCGCGTGGGCGTCCACCAGCGAGCCGACGATGCGGTGGCCCAGCGCGCGCAGTTCTTCATCGGGATGCACCAGGTCCGGCACCTGGATCACGGTCATGCCCGCAGCCAGTGCGGCACGCGTGCCGGCCGGGGAATCCTCCAGCGCCAGGCAGCGTTCCGGTGCCTTGCCCAGCCGCTGCGCGGCCAGCAGGTAGATGTCCGGTGCCGGCTTGGCCCGCGCCACGTCATCACCGGCAACCACCGCATCGAAGTACGGCAGCAGCCCGGTCGCGGCCAGCTTGCGGTTGGCCCGCGGTTGCCGGGTCGAGGTCGCCACCGCACGCGGCACCGCGTGCGACTTCAACAACTCAAGCAGTTCCAGGATGCCCGGGCGCAGCGGCAACCCTGTCTGCGTGCGTTCCTCGTACAGATCATGGCAGCGCGCCGCCATCGCCTCGATCACGCTGTCTTCGATCCCCTGCTGGCGCAGCAGCGCTTGGCTGTCGCGGTCGCCAAGACCGACCATGCGCACGAAGAAGTTGGCATCCAGCGGCAGGCCGAACTCCTCTGCGGCCTCGCTCCAGCATGCAAGCGACACACGCTCGCTGTCGATCATCAGGCCGTCCATGTCGAAGATGACGGCGTCAGGCAGGAACGGCAGCGCAGCGATGGAGGTCATGGAGCGAACAGCGTATCCAGATCGGTGGAGGTCAGCAGCCGCCATTGCCCTTCGGCCAGTCCCTGCAGGTCCAGGCCACCGACACGGCTGCGGTGCAGTGCCTGCACGTGGTTGCCTGCGGCAGCGAACATGCGGCGTACCTGATGGTAGCGACCTTCGTGCAGTATCAGGCGCGCCTTGCGCGGCCCGAGCACCTGCAGTTCAGCCGGCAGCAGGGGCGTCTTCTCCGCTTCCAGCATCAGCGTGCCGCTGGCAAACAGCGCCATCTCGTCACCGCGCAGGTCTTCAGCCAGCTCTACTTCGTAGACCTTGGGCAGCTTCGACTTCGGCGAGATGATCCGGTGCAGCAGGTTGCCGTCGTCGGTCAGCAGCAACAGGCCGCTGGTCTCGCGGTCCAGGCGGCCGACGGTGGACAGCACCGGGTCGCGGTCGCGGAAGCGCGGCGGCAGCAGGTCGTAGATCAGGCGGCCCTTGTCCTTGGTCGAACAGGTGTAGCCGGCCGGCTTGTACATCGCCAGCGACAGGCCCACCGGCGGGTCCAGCGGCTCGCCATCGACCCGCACCGCTTCATGCGGCACCTGGTCGTCGGCATACAGCACCTCGCCGTCGGCGTCGGTGACGCGCCCTTCGCGGAACATCCACTGCACCTGCTTGCGGCTGCCGTAGCCGAGGTTGGCGATGTGCTTGACCAGTTTCACCGGCCCTTCTCCTTGCCCTTCACGGCCTCGACCAGCTTGAAGCCATCGCGCTCGGCAATCACGCGCACCGCGCCGAAGCTCTCGTTGAGCGTGTACTCGTACGGCAGGTGGCGGTTGGCCACCACGTACAGGCGCCCGCCCGGGCGCAGCGCCTGCGCGGCCACGGCGATGAAGCGCTGGCCGATGTCCGGGCGGTCCGCACGCGAGGGCGTGTGGAACGGCGGGTTGCTGATGATGACGTCGTAGTCCGGCTCGATGCCGGCGGTGACGTCGCGCCACAGGAAGCGCAACGGCACCGGGCGCGGCGGCGGTGCCAGATTGAGTTCGGCCAGGTCCAGCGCGCGCTTCTCGGCCTCGTAGAGGTCCAGCGCGGTGATCTTCGGGCAGCGCTCCAGCAGCTCGCGCGACAGGTAGCCGTAACCGGCACCGAGGTCCGCCGCACGCCCGGCCAGGTCGGCCGGCAGATGTTCGGCAAGCAGCGCCGATGCCGGGTCGATGCGGTCCCAGGCGAACACGCCCGGGCGGCTGAGGAAGCGGCCGCCGACGATCGGCCGCACCGCGTCCAAGCTGCCCCAGCGCTTGGCCACGTCCGCATCGTGCTGGCCCTGCAACGGCGCGGTCCAGAACACGCGGCAGTGGTTCTTGGTCAAGCTGCCGCCGAGGCCGGCCAACTGCTTGAGATCGCCTTCGCCGGAGCGGGCGCCTTCGTTGTTGTGCTGGCAGGCCACGATGCGGCCACCCTCGGCGACCAGCGCCAGGGCGCGGGCGAACAGCGCGCGGGCTTCCTCGCGCTGGCGCGGCGGCAGCACCAGCACCAGCGGGTAACGGCCGCGGCCGGCAACATCATCCAGCTGGCCGCTGACGGTCCAGCCAGCGGCCTGCTGCAGCGGCTGCGCGAACGGGGCGAAGCTCTGCTCGCAGTCGACCTCGCGGCCGCCGGCCTGCTCGCGCAGGGGCCAGCCGTCACGGGCGCGCAGGAAGGCCACCGGACCCTCCGGCCAGCGCAGGGCGCCGCTGGAGAACGGCAGGAACAGGGTCTGCAGGGGGGCGTCGTCGCTGTATGCCATCGGCGCGGGTACTGGAAGCGTGAGGGCCGTCCATTGTACCGGCTTGTCCGGCCCGGCCCCGGCCGCCGCTTTGCGAAACTTCAACGTTGCCTTGATGCCGCAGCAACATGCCAGCGTTCAGGGTAGAAGCTCCCCCGCAACTCCTGGAGATCCTGCATGCGTGCCTTGTTCGTCGGAGGTGTTGTCGACAACAGTGAAATGGACCTGGAAGGCAGCCATCCCCCCGTGCATTACCCGGAGGACACCGGCGGCGGCCATTCCCGCTACCGCCTGCACCAGGTCGGCCACGGCGCCGATGGCAGCGTGGCCTACGCCGTCTATGGCGCGCCGGACCTGGCAGACGATGAAGTGACCCGGGTAGCCGAGGAGCGCGCCTATGCGCGCAGGTTCGAGGCGACGGCAACGCTGTTCGAGCATTGATAGGCCTGTAGCGCCCGAGCCGATGCTCGGGCGGCGGCGCAGCCGCGCGGACGGCAGCCGAGCATGGGCTCGGCTCTACATCGGATCAAGGCGCCGTGGGCGGCAGTTCGCGGATGCTGGCGATTTCATCCAGCCACACGTGATGCTGCTGCACCGGCGTATCGAGATCGTCCAGCCGCAGCTGGCCGTTGCTGCCTTCGTCGCCGGCCTCGTTGCGGTACTGCTGCAGCGTCGGCTGCACCGCAACCGTGCCCAGCAGGCGGCGGCCATCATGCAGGGTCAGCTGCACTTCGGTTTCCCCGTGCAACTGCGGCAGCAGGGCTTCCAGACGCGCGATCTGCGCGGCATCGGTATGGATCCGGGGAGCAATACGGGACATCGACAACCTCCTGCGTGCAGGCGTGCAGGCGTGCAGGGTCGTCGATTGGCCGTGAATGCTCAGTGCAGCAGGCTGTCCCCGCGCGTTGCCTGTACGCGCCGCACCACCCCCACCAACTGGGCCACCGAGTACGGCTTGGCCACATGTTCCTGGAAGCCTGAGGCCAACGCACGGCGACGGTCATCGGCACGCGCCAGCGCGGTCACCGCCACCGCTGGCAATGCCGCGGCATCCACGCCCAGGTCCTCGCGCAGCGTGCTCACCAGGCCATAGCCATCCATGCCCGGCATGCCGATGTCGGTCAGCAGCACGTGGTACTGCAGGTGGCCATTGTCGGCCAGCAGCGCCAGCGCCTCGCCCGCAGAGCTGGCCGCAGACACGCTGGCGCCCTGCTCTTCCAGCATGCGCCGCAGGTACTCCAGCACTTCTGGCTGGTCTTCCACCGCCAGCACATGCAGGCCGCGCAGCGGGTACGGTTCGACCACCATCGGTTCCAGGATCGGACCGCTGACGACCTCACGCAGCGGACGCCGTTCGGCATCGGGCAGGTGCTGTGGCAGGCGCACGGTGAAGGTGGCGCCGTGACCATGGCCATCGCTGGCCGCACTGACCGTACCGCCGTGCAGTTCGACCAGCTGCTGCACGATCGCCAGGCCCAGGCCCAGACCGCCATGGCGGCGGGTGGTGGTGCCGTCGGCCTGGCGGAAGCGGCTGAACAGATGGTTCAGGAACTCCGGTGCGATGCCGTCGCCGGTATCACGCACGGTGATCGTCCAATAATTGCCATCGGCCTGCAGCTGCACGTCGATGCGGCCTTCGGCCGGGGTGAACTTGATCGCGTTGGACAGCAGGTTCCAGAACACCTGCTGCAGGCGGGTGGCATCGCCCAGCACCTGGCAGGCCTGCGCCGGCAACTGCAGGGTGACGTCCAGCGCCTTGCCCTCGGCCACCAGCTCCTGCGCGCCCATCGCTTCGTTCAACTGATCGCGCAGATCCAGCACTTCCACTTCCAGCTGCACCTTGCCCAGCAGCATGCTGCTGAGATCGAGCATGTCCGAGATCAACCGCTTCTGCGCGGTGGCGCTGTTGGCGATCACGCCCAGGCCCTTGTACAGCGGACTGGTGGAATCCACGCGCTGCAGCAGCAGTTCGCTCCAGCCCAGGATCGTGGTCAGCGGCGTGCGCAGCTCATGCGACAGCGTGGCCAGGAATTCATCCTTCAGCCGCGCCATGTTCTCCGCGGCACTGCGTGCGGCGCGCTCGGACTGCAGCAGCTCCTCACGCGCCAGTTCGATCTCGCGGCGCTCGGTGACGTCCGGGCTGCTGCCGGCCAGACCGATGAAACGGCCCATCCGTGAGAAGCGCGGACGGGCGTTCATTTCCAGCCAGCGCCACTGTCCATCGGCGCGGCGGGCACGCACCAGGGCGTGCATCGAACGCTGCGCTTTCAGGGCTTCCTGCAGTTCGTACTCGAACACCGACGCATCGTCGGGATGCACCAGGCCCCGCCAGACATCTTCCGGCACGCGGTTCTCGTCGCCGCCGAAGAACTCGCTGAAGGCACTGTTGACGAAGCGGGCGTGGCCGCGCTCGTCCAGCACCCACACGGGCATCGGCAGGCCATCGGCCAGTGCACTGAAACGGGCCTCGCTCTCGCCCAGCTCCACTTCCATCTGCTTGCGCGCGGTCACATCGAAGAACAGCACGCCCACCAAGTCATCTCCCGGCCGGCCGATACGCACCGCATCCACCGCGAACGAGCGCCCCAAGGCACGGGCATCCATCTCGAACTGCGCCGGTCGCCCGGTCCGCGCCACTTCGCCGTAGATCCGGAACCAGTCGCCTTCGTGCTGTGGCTCCAGCGTGCTCATGCGCTTGCCGCAGGCATCCTTCAAGCCGGTATGACGCTCGAAGGCATCGTTGACCTCGAGGAAGCGGTAATCGATCGCCTCGTCGCCGTCGAACAGCACCTGGATCACACAGAAACCTGCGTGGATGCGCTCAAGCACGCCATGGTGCAGGTCGGGTTCGGGCGTCGGCACCATCAAAGGTGAGCGCTCCACGAGGGGCGGCAATGTGGACAAGGGCGTGGGGAAGAAAAGACCGGATGGAGGTACAGCATCTTCCAGAGCGCGTATTCACAGCGTCAAGCGCCGTCAGTCAGGGTTGACGACCATGAATTGGCGGCAACTGTTGACGCATTTGACGCTCTTGGCCATTGCTGCGGCCCTACGGCGGGATCACACTCGATCCGAGATCATCATCCTCCCCGCTTCGGGGACGCAGGAGACTGCCATGAAAGGTTCGCTTTCAACCGCCCTGCTGCTGGCCGGCATGCTTGCCGTGGGCAGCGTGGCCGCCGCGCCGCGGACGGTAACGGCGCCCGACGCGCCGCGCGCGCTGCAGGCCGATGGCCCGGTCAGCGTGAAGTGGGACGATCCGGCGAAATTCACCGAGCTCCGCCAGAGCAGCAACCGCTTCGAGGCTGAACGCGGTGACTGGGTGCAGCAGCTGGCACGCTACGTACAGACCAGCGCCGCCAAGCCCCTGCAGGCCGGGCAGACGCTGGACGTGACCCTGGTCGATATCAAGCGCGCGGGCGACTACGAGCCGTGGCACGGCCCGCGTGGCAGCGATATCCGGATCATGCGCGACATCTACCCGCCGCGGATCACCCTGCAGTACACGCTGAAGGACGCCAGCGGGCGCATCATCGATGAAGGCGACGCCCGCCTGAGCGACAGCGGCTACCTGCACAACATCGGCCTGAAGAGCGACACCGATCCGCTGCGTTATGAGAAGCGCCTGATCGATGATTGGGTGAAGCGCCAGCTGACCTCGCGCGTTACCGCTGCGCGGTAATCCCGCGCAGCGCGACCCACCGGTAGGTGTCGACCTTGGTCGACACACATCCACGGCGCCGACCAAGGTCGGCCACTACCAGAACCGCGCGCAGCGCCTGATCGATCCGGTAGGTGTCGACCTTGGTCGACACACATTCAAAGCGCCGACCAAGGTCGGCCGCTACCAGAACCGTACGCAACGCCGGATCGATCCGGTAGGTGTCGACCTTGGTCGACACACATTCACGGCGCCGACCAAGGTCGGCCGCTACCAGCGGCCGGTCAATCCTGGTAGACGCGTGCCACGCGCTTGACGCCACACGGCAGCTGGTAGGCACTGACACCGCAGCGCGGGGCCAGCTCGGACAGGGTCGGCGCTGTGCCCCACAGTTCCACCACGCTGCCGACGCCGGCCTGCGCATGCGCGGTCAGGTCGACGGTCAGCATGTCCATCGACACGCGGCCGATCAGCCCACCGGGTTGGCCATCGATCAGCACCGGGGTGCCGTTGGGCGCGAACTGCGGATAGCCATCGGCATAGCCCAGCGCGACCACGCCCACGCGTGTGCGTGCCTTGGCGACGAAACGCGCACCGTAGCCGACCGGCTCACCGGCCTCGATCCAGCGCTCGGCGATCACCTTGGACTGCATCGTCATCACCGGGCGCAGGCGCGCGGTCAGCTCGCTGTTGTCCGGCAGCGGGTTTGCCCCGTACAGCATCAGGCCCGGGCGCACCCAGTCACTGCGTACATCGGGCCAGCCCAACAGCGCCGGCGAATTGCAGACGCTGGTCTCGCCTTGCAGGCCTTCGATGGCCTCGACGAAGGTCGCGGCCTGCTCATGGGTACGCTCGCTGTCCAGCTCATCGGCACGTGCCAGGTGGGTCATCAGTACGATGCGCGCCACCTGCGGCAGTGCAGACAAACGTGCGTGCGCGGCGCGGAAACCGGCGACGTCCAGGCCCAGCCGGTGCATGCCACTGTCCAGCTTCAGCCACACCGTCAGCGGGCGTGGGCTGTCGAACGCGGCCAGCGCTTCCAGCTGCCACGACGAACCCACCGAGAACCACAGGTCATGCTCGGCCACCAGCGCCATTTCGCTGGGCTCGAAGATCCCTTCCAGCAGCAGGATCGGTGCACGGATACCGGCCTGGCGCAGTTCCAGCGCCTCTTCAATGGTGGCCACGCCGAAGCCGTCGGCCTCGCCTTCCAGTGCCTGTGCGCAGCGCACCGCACCGTGGCCATAGGCATCGGCCTTGATGATCGCCAGCGCCTTGCCACCGCCCAGTTCACGGGCCAGGCGGTAGTTGCTGCGCAGTGCGCCCAGATCGATCAGCGCGCGGGCAGGACGCATGTGCGGTTCTCATGTTGCGGGGCGTGGCGGTACTGGCCGTAGCGGAAGATATCCAGGCCTTCGGTGCTGATCTGCGGCTGGCGCGCGCTCATCAGGTCGGCCAGGTAGCGGCCCGAGCCGCAGGCCATGGTCCAGCCCAGCGTGCCGTGGCCGGTGTTGAGGAACAGGTTGCGGAACGGCGTGGCGCCGATCACCGGCGTGCCGTCCGGCGTGGCCGGGCGCAGGCCGGTCCAGAACTCGGCCTTGGCCAGGTCGCCGCCCTTCGGGTACAGATCGCGCACCACCAGCTCCAGCGTCTCGCGGCGACGCGGCGACAGTGACAGGTCGAAACCAGCCACTTCGGCCATGCCGCCGACGCGGATGCGGTTGTCGAAGCGGGTCACCGCAACCTTGTAGCTCTCATCGAGGATGGTCGAGGTGGGCGCCATCGCCGGGTCGGTGATCGGCAGGGTCAGCGAGTAGCCCTTCAGCGGATACACCGGCAGGCGCATGCCCAGCGGCGCGACCAGCCCCGGTGAATAGCTGCCCAGTGCGACCACGAAGCGGTCCGCGGTTTCCAGCTTGCCGCCGATCCGCACGCCGGTGATGCGGTCACCGTCGAATTCCACGCCGGTGATGTCCTGGTCGTAGCGGAACTCGACACCCGCTTCGGCCGCCATCTGCGCCAAGCGGCGGGTGAACAGCTGGCAATCGCCGGTCTGGTCGCGCGGCAGGCGCAGCGCGCCCACCAGGCCATCGACGTGGGCCAGCGCAGGCTCGGCCTTGATGATGCCGGCGCGATCCAGCACTTCGTACGGCACGCCGTACTGGGCCAGGATTTCGATGTCCTGCGCCGATGCATCCAGCTGCTGCTGGGTGCGGAACAGCTGGGTGGTGCCCAGGTCGCGCCCTTCGAAATCGATGCCGATCTGCGCGCGCAGCTCGTTCAGGCAGTCGCGGCTGTACTCGGACATGCGCACCATGCGCGCCTTGTTGATCGCGTAGCGCTCGTGGGTGCAGTTGCGCAGCATCTGCCACAGCCAGCGATACTGGGCCAGGTCCATGCCCGGCTTGATCGCCAGCGGTGCGTGCTTTTCGAACAGCCAGCCGATGGCCTTTTTCGGCACGCCCGGGGCGGCCCACGGTGAGGTGTAGCCGAAGGACAGCTGGCCGGCATTGGCGAAGCTGGTTTCCAGCGCGGGACCGGGCTGGCGGTCGACGACCGTGACTTCAAACCCGGCCTGTCGCAGGTACCAGGCACTGGTGGTGCCGATCACGCCGCTGCCGAGAACTAGGACTCGCATGGAAATTCTCCAACCCGATCATTCCCTGCATTTGGGTGCGCAGGGGCCATAATCGGGGAAGTATATTCTTCCGTTCCTAGGTGATTTGCCTGATTTTAGGAATGCAGGCAGGATATTTTCCTCTGATTCATTCCCCGAGGTTGACGGCCATGACCACCCGCCCCCGCGAACTGGACAAGATCGACCGCAAGATCCTGCGCATCCTGCAGGGCGAAGGCCGCATTTCCTTCACCGAGCTGGGCGAACGGGTCGGTCTGTCGACCACCCCGTGCACCGAGCGCGTGCGCCGGCTGGAGCGCGAAGCGGTGATCACCGGCTATCACGCGCACCTGGACCCGTCGGCGCTGAAGGCGAGCCTGCTGGTGTTCGTGGAGATCAGCCTGGCCTACAAATCCGGTGACATCTTCGAGGAGTTTCGGCGTGCGGCACTGAAGCTGCCCAACGTACTGGAATGCCATCTGGTGTCAGGCGATTTCGATTACCTGTTGAAGGCGCGGATCAGCGAGATGGCCTCGTATCGCAAGCTGCTTGGCAGCACCCTGCTGACCCTGCCGCATGTGCGTGAATCGAAGAGCTACATCGTGATGGAAGAGGTCAAGGAGACCTGGTCGCTGCCGATTCCCGATTGAGTCGGCGGGCGGCAGCGGGACCAGACCCCGTGGGACGGGCTCTGGCCCCTGGCTGCATCAGCGCTGCTGCGGATTCTTCATGGAACCCTGTTGCGGATTCTTCTTCTGCTGCTCGTTCGGCTGCTGTTGCTGTTGCTGCTGGCGCTGCTGGTCCTGCGGTGTTTTGCCCTGCTGTTCCTTGCCGGGATGACGGTTCTGCTGGTTGGCCATGATCGTATTCCAAGGGGACGAGGGAAGCGCGACGGCGGGGATGCCGGCGCAGGTCCACCGTGGTCCTGCTGCGGTTAATCGCAGGCGAAAAACGGGTGATGCGGGGCGTGCAGGGCGGGGGCTGTTTTCCGGCGTTCATGTGGGTGGCGGGATTCCTGCCAACGGCTGAGCCCCTCGTGGCTGGGGCCTGGTGCGGCGCTGCGCGTTGGCCGGGCGGGTGGAGTCAGGCGGGGACGCCGTGAACCCGTCCTTGGGGGCTTGGCCGCGGCATCCATGCCGCGGACACCCCGCCTGCCCCCACCCGCCCGGCCTCTGACAGGTTCATGCGGGCGCCAGCCACGGAAAAGAAAAAAGAGCGACAGCGGGTCGCTGCGCTCTCTTTGGGTTGCGCGATTGGTTGCGGGCGCGGGGGTCAGCGCTTGATCTGCTGGCCGTCGCCGGTGGGTACGCTGTCGTAGTAGCGGCCGGTGCGCGAGTCGAACACGCGGTTGGGGCCGACCGGTTTGACGCCCGGAACGATGCGGCCGTTGCGGTCGTAGACCTTGTCCGGCAACGTCGGTGCGGGCGTGGGGGTCACCTGGGCCGGGCCGGTCGAGCGGATCGGCTGGGCCGGTTGCGGCGAGGGCAGCACCTGCGGCTGCGGGCGCGATGCCTGCGGTGGCGGGGCTACAGGCGGCGGTGCCACCGTCGAGCTGCTGCGGGTGGCGGTCGGATTGCCGGTGGGCACCTGCGCCTGGGCGAGCAGAGGCAGCAGGGCCGTCAACAGTAGAACCAGGCGGGGTTTCATGGCGCGCTCCAGGGTGGTCCACATTTACCCTGCGCCTGCCCCTGTGTGCCGGCCATGAACGGCCATCACACTTGCAAGCGCGTGCCGACACCCCCACGTCTGCGGCATCCCAGGCCACAACCCCACGGAGAGCCGGCATGAGCGCTTTCGATCTGACGCCCCCCACCGCCACGCAGACCGAAGCACTGGTCGCCGGGCTCAGCGCCGAGGAGCGCCGCGTGCTGCTGCAGCACGGCACCGAGGCGCCCTTCTGCGGTGTGTTCCTCGACAACAAGCGTGAGGGCGTCTACTGCTGCCGGCTGTGCGCGCTGCCGCTGTTCCGCTCCAGCACCAAGTTCGATTCGGGCACCGGCTGGCCCAGCTTCTTCGCCCCGTTCGACCCGGCACACGTGCGCGAGATCCGCGACAGCAGCCACGGCATGGTCCGCACCGAGATCACCTGCGCCCGCTGCGGCAGCCACCTGGGCCACGTATTCCCGGACGGTCCGCCGCCCACCTACGAGCGCCACTGCCTGAACTCGGTCTCACTTTCATTCACCGGCAACGGCGAGCCTTGGCCCGATCCGCTGCAGCGTGGCGGCGCGGAAGCCGGCGTGGCGGGCTGACACGCGCCGGAATGGCCCGCTGACCAACTTCACAGAATTCCCTCTTCAGAAACACCGGTGTCAGGCCGACAAGGAGATATCCCCCCTCCTTGCGTCGCGCCATGCTCATCATCGTTGGATTCCTGGTCGTCATCATCAGCGTGCTGGGCGGCTACCTCGGCGCACACGGCCGCCTTGGGGCGCTGTGGCAGCCTTACGAACTGGTCATCATCGGCGGTGCCGCGCTGGGTGCGTTCCTGGTCGGCACCCCGGCCAAGACGGTCAAGCAGACGCTGCAGGCCATGGTCGGCGTGTTCAAGGGCCCGCGCTACAAGCAGCAGGACTACATCGATGTCCTCAGCCTGGTGTACGAACTGCTCAACAAGGCCCGCCGTGAAGGCTTCATGGCCTTGGAAGACCACGTCGAGCGCCCGGCCGAAAGCGCGCTGTTCGGCAACTACCCGAAGGTGCAGGCCGACCACCACCTGATCGACTTCATCACCGACTGCCTGCGCCTGATGATCGGCAGCAACATCGAGCCGCACGAGCTGGAGCCACTGCTGGAGCTGGAGCTGGAAAAGCACCACGCCGAAGCGATGGCACCGTCGCAGGTGATGAACAAGGTCGCCGACGGCCTGCCCGGTTTCGGCATCGTGGCGGCGGTGCTGGGCATCGTCATCACCATGGGCTCGATCGGCGGCGACATCGTTGAAGTGGGTGGCCATGTGGCCGGCGCGCTGGTCGGTACCTTCCTCGGCATTCTGCTGGGCTATGGCTTCGTCGGCCCGATGGCGTCGGCGATGGAAGCCCGTGCCGAGCAGGACAGCCGCATCTATGAGTCGGTGAAGACTGCCCTGCTGGCCTGCCTGCGCGGCTACAACCCGAAGATCGCGCTGGAGTTCGCCCGCAAGACGCTGCCGTCGAACGTGCGCCCGGCGTTCTCCGACTTCGAGCAGCACCTGAAGACGGTCAAGTAAGCCATGGCCGAGACCAAGCCCACCGTCATCGTCCGCCGGGTCAAGAAAGCCGGCCACGCCGCCCACCATGGCGGTTCGTGGAAGGTGGCCTATGCCGACTTCGTGACCGCGATGATGGCCTTCTTCCTGGTGCTGTGGCTGATGGCCAGCACCAGCAAGCCCGAGCGCGCGGCCATTTCCGAATACTTCCGCAACCCCAGCCCGCTGGTCGGCTCCAGCGCGACGCCGGCACCGGGCATGGCCGGGCCGGGCGGCGCCAGCACTTCGATGATCAAGCTGGGCGGCGCCACCGATGTTTCGCGCGGCAACAGCAACGATCCCTTCCAGAACCAGCAGAAGGCGATACCGCAGCCGGTGGACGAACAGCAGCGCGACAAGCAGCAGCTGGAAGCGCTGATGAAGGAGCTGCAGGAGGCGATCAGCCGCAGCCAGGCGCTGGAACCGTTCAAGGACCAGCTGCTGCTGGACCTGACCCCGGAAGGCCTGCGCATCCAGATCGTGGACAAGCAGAACCGGCCGATGTTCGACCTCGGCAGCGCCACCCTGAAGCCGTACACGCAGCAGATCCTGCACGAGCTGGCCGAGTACCTGAACCACGTGCCGAACCGGATCAGCCTGACCGGCCACACCGACATCACCGCCTATTCGGCCGCACGCGGCTACGGCAACTGGGAACTGAGCGCCGACCGCGCCAATGCCGCGCGCCGCGCACTGATCGATGGCGGCATGGACGACAGCAAGATCACCCGCGTGGTCGGCCTGTCTTCGTCGGTGCTGTTCGACAAGGCCGACCCGCAGAACCCGATCAACCGCCGCATCAGCATCGTGGTGATGACCAAGGCCGCCGAAGAAGCCGCGCTGGCCGGTGCCGGGCCGCAGGTGGGCCTGTCGGCGACCACCGTGGATCCGGACGTGCAGGCTGCGCAGGGGCAGGCCGGGGTCGGATCCCTTTCTGCTGGAAAGGGCTCTGCCCCCTGACCGGTTTCCGCCGGGCATGGCCCGGCGAGCGCGCAGCGCGGCACCCAGTACAATGGCGGTCTTTCCGACTCCAGGTGATCACACCCCCATGTCCCAGTCCTCCAAGGCCAAGCGCGACAAGCGCAAGAAGCAGCAGGCCAAGCGTCCGTTCCTCCGTCTGAACGCCCAGCAGCAGGTGCAGAACCATGCCGTGCTGGTCAACGAAGACGGCCAGGCCGTGGCCGCCATCGGCCTGCAGGGTCGCGAGTGGCTGCTGGCCATCGGCGGCCAGACCATGGGCAACGCCGACAATCCGGTGCCGATGCTGGCCATGCTCAAGCACCTGTCCAACGTGCAGGAAGCCGAAGGCCGCAAGGTCACCCTGGAATATTCCGAGCTGATGCAGAAGCTGCTCGACACCCTGGCCGAAGAAGCAGGCCAGACCGGCGAGGAGTACCTGGACAAGCTGGTGGCCGAGTTCGCCAGCGAGCAGGCTGAAGACGCAGCGGCCGAAGGCGAAGCTGCCGACGAAGCTGCTGCGGACACTGCCGGCGCCGAAGGCGCTGCCGACGCGGAGGCCGCTACGGCCGCCGACGCCGACGGCAAGCCGCAGGCCTGATCCGGCGGCGGCGGTGTCGGTCTACGTCGATGACGCGGTGCATCCCTGGCGCGGTCAGCGCTGGGCGCACCTGATGGCCGATACCCTGGCCGAGCTGCACGCGATGGCGGCGCAGCTCGGCATTCCCCCGCGAGCCTTCCAGAACAAGGCCAGCGGAGCGCACTACGATGTCACCGCCGAGCTGCGTGCGCAGGCGCTCGCGCTGGGCGCGGTGGCCATTTCCCGGCACGTGGATCGCGTGCAGGTGAAAGCGGTGATCGCCAACGCCAGGGCGCAGTACCGGCCGTAGGCGGGTACGGGTAGCGCCGGGCCATGCCCGTGGTGGGTGCGGACCTTGGTCCGCACATCAGCCGTGGATCGTGCGGACCAAGGTCCGCACCCACCCATCATCCTCAGAACGGGTCGCTGCCCAGCCGCACTTCCACGTTCAGCAGCGAGCACAGCGCCAGCAGGGCGTCGTCATCGCGGGTCAGCGCCATCCAGCCACTGAAACCCTCGTTGCCGGCATCCACGCTCCACAGCGTGTAGTTGTGCTCGCGCAGGCGGTCGAAGGCGGTGCTCATCAGCTGCACGCCGTCCAGGTCCGCGGCGAAGTCCTCATCGTCCAGGTCGCCACCCCAGTCCAGCTGCAGGTTGAAGCGCGCCGACAGCTCGTTCACCGCCGACTGCAGCGAATCGAAGTCATCACGCTCGACCTCGAAGCCGGACTGCCAGGCGATGGCGGTGAACAGCGCCGGCAGCCAATCGCTGTCGGCTTCCAGCGGCTGGCCGTCCTCGGACAGATGCTCGCGCCAGCGGTTGAACTGCTGCAGGGCCAGCTCTTCGTCGCCCGGATTGATCAGCACGAGCAGATTCCAGACCCGCGCCTCGAAGTCGTCCTCGTCGAAATCGTGGGCGTCTTCCTCGAAGTCGAAATAGTCGCTGTTGTCAGGCATGGCGGAACATCCTCGGGAGCAGGTGGGCATTCTACGGTTTATCCTGTACCGCTGAAGCCGGCCGTGGTGGCCGTCACTGTGAATGAAGCGATGAGCGATACCCCTCCCGACCACCTGGCGATCAACCCGGCCAGCCCCTTCCACGATGCGCAGGCCCTGGAGCGCGGCGTCGGCGTGCGCTTCAACGATGTCGAGCGCGACAACGTCGAGGAATACTCGGTCAGCGAAGGCTGGATCCGCGTGCAGGCCGGCAAGGCCCGCGACCGTCGCGGCAACCCGATGACCATCAAGGTCAAGGGCAAGGTCGAGGCTTACTTCCTGGAACAGAAGCCGGAAGCCTGACGGCTGCTTGGTAGAGCCGAGCCCACGCTCGGCTGCTGTCTGCTCAGGTGTCATGAAACCTGGACGGAAAGCTCAGCCGAGCGTGGGCTCGGCTCTACACAACAGACCGGTCATTCGCGCTTGCGCGATTCCAGCAGATCGAGGTTGCGGATCAGCCGCCGTGCGATCTCGTCCGACACCACCCCACGACGGGTCAGCCGGAACAGTTCCTCGCGTTCGGCGTTGAGGCCGGCGCTGCGCAGCTGGCGGTAGCCGACCTCCATCCGGTTCACCTTTTCCGGGTCCACGTCGGGGTTGTCGCGGTCCAGATGCCGCTGGTACAGCATGCTCACCCGCGATGCGGCGTCGTTGTACAGCTGCACGTTCTCGGTGTTCTGGTTCAGCACCAGCTGCTGGCGCATGCGCTCCACGCCCGCCAACGCGGCCTTCGAGGACAGCTTGCGGGCCAGATCCTCTTCCTTGCGCTCACCCGAATCGGCCGGCAGCTGCAGGCCCTTCAACAGCTGTGGCAGCGCCACGCTGGCGCCGACCAGCGAGCACAGGATCACCGCGGCAGCCAGGAAGATCACCAGGTCGCGTGCCGGGAACGGGCTGCCATCGGGCAGGAACAACGGCAGCGTCAACACACCGGCCAAGGTGATCGCACCACGCACGCCCGCCACCGAGGTGGCCACCACGATGCGCCAGTTCGGTGCCTCGCCATGCTCCAGGCCGCGGCGTCGCGCGCGCAGCAGGTTCCAGCGCAGCGACAGCCACACCCACAGCAGGCGCAGCGCGATCAGCGTCGCGTTGATCACCAGCACGTACACCAGCAGCCACCATGCGCTCTGGTGGCCGCTCTCGTTCATGGTGGTGGTGGCGCGTTCGACGATGCCCGGCAACTGCTCGCCCAGCAGCACGAACATGATGCCGTTGAAGCTGAACTGCAGCATGTTCCAGACGCCGGCACGCTGCACGCGCATGCTGCCGGAGACACGGCCGGTCATTTCCACGTAGCTCATGGAAATACCCGCTGCGACCGCTGCGAGGATGCCCGAGGCGTTGATCTCTTCAGCCAGCAGGTACGCCGCGAACGGGATCAGCAGGTTGACCAGCATCGCCGCACCGGGCTCTTCGCCGAAGCGGCGCCATAGCCAGCGCTGGAACGTGGACACGCCGAGGGTGACCGCTACGCCGACGGCCAGGCCGGCCACCGCCACCCACAGGAAGGTCAGCGAGGCGGTCGCCAGCGAGAAGGTACCGGTCATCACCGCCGCCACCGCGAAGCGGAAGCAGACCAGGCCGGAGGCATCGTTGAGCAGCGACTCGCCTTCCAGGATGTGCATCAGGCGCTTGGGAATCGGCGCCTTGGCGGCGATCGCACCGACGGCCACCGGGTCGGTCGGTGACACGATCGCGGCCAGCGCGAAGCACACCGCCAGCGGCATCACCGGAATCATCCAGTGGATCAGCAGGCCGGCGCCGATCACGGTGAACACCACCAGCCCGAACGCCAGTTCGAGGATCGCGCCCTTGTCGCGGAACAGGCCCTGCTTGGGAATGCGCCAGCCATCGAGGAACAGCAGCGGTGGCAGGAACAGCAGGAAAAACACTTCCGGCTCCAGCGCGTGGCCGCGGTTGAATACCCCGGCGATCACCGCACCGAGGCCGATCTGTACCAGCGGCAGCGGCAACGAGAATGGCAGGACGCGAACCAGGTAACCGCTGGCGACAACGGCCACCAACATCGCCAGGACGACTTCGATGGTGTGCATGCTTCTTCCACAGGAGCGGCGCGTGGGGCCGGAAAAACCGGAGTGCACCGGGGGACGGGAAAAAACTTAACACAGCAGGCCGCCACTGCGGCCAGCCATCTGAATGCGCGTCAGGACCGCGACAGCAAGCGCCGCTCGAGCCACGCCAGCGTGTCCCGCTGCATGTCCGCGGACAACGCATGACCGACCGGGTAGCCACGCAGCTGATGGGCCACGCCCAGTGCCTGCAACCGGTGCGATGCGGCTTCGGCCAAGGTGAAGGGCAGCTTGTCGTCGTCGTAGCCGTGCACCACCAGGGCGTCCAGCCCGGCGTGGCCCACATCAGCCGGGATGCTCGGCGCGATCTCCGGCAGAATGCGTCCGCACAGGATCGCGAAGGACGTCACCCGCTGCGGCTGGATCAGGGCGACGCTGGCGGCCATGATGCCGCCCTGGCTGAAGCCGGCCAGCGCGGTCTGCCGCGCATCCAGTCCCAGCCGCTGCTGTTGGCCGGCCAGCCAATCCGCCAGCAGCAGGCGCGAAGTCTCGGCCTGCGCCGGATCGATCACCGGCCCCTGCGCGTCGAAGCGCACTGTGAACCAGCCGAACGCCTGTGGCCCGAAGACCACAGGACCGCGCGGCAGCAGCACGTGCAGGCGCGGGTCGATGGCCGAGGCCAGCGGAACCAGCGACTGCTCATTGCTGCCCACCCCGTGCAACAGCACCACCAGGCCCTGCGCGTCTCCTTGTGCAGGACGCTCCAGCACCGGTTGCAGCAGCGGGTTCACGCCGCATCCTGAGCGCGATCGGCGCCATCGAAGCGGTACAGGTCCATCGCCAGGAAGCCGGCATCGATACCGGCATCGATGCGCTTGGCACCAAAGCCGCCCTCGCCCGCCGCGCCCATCGCGAAGTACAACGGCAGCAGATGCTCGTCGGTGGGGTGCGCACGCTCCGCAAACGGTGCCTGTCGGCGGTAATCGAACAGGGCATCGCGGTCATTGGCGGCCAGCCGCTGCTCCACCCAGTCGATGAAAGGACGCACGTAGGGCGCTTCCTTGCCGTCCTGGTAGTTGCCCCAGTCGTGCAGGTTGTGGGTGATGCTGCCCGAGCCGATCAGCAGCACGCCCTGTTCGCGCAGCGGCGCCAGTGCACGGCCAAGCGCGAACTGATGCTGCGGGCCCAGCATCGGCTGGATCGACAGCGGCACTACCGGGATGTCGGCCTGCGGGTGCAGCAGGCGCAGCGGTACCCACGCGCCGTGGTCGAGGCCACGTTGCGGATCGAGCGCCACCGGCAGGCCGGCGGCGGCGATGCGGCCCGCCACGTCATCGGCCAATGCCGGATCACCGGGCGCCGGGTACTGCAGCTCGAACAGTTCCCGTGGGAAGCCACCGAAATCGTGGATGGTGGGCGGCTGCGGATGGTTGCCGACCAGCGGCTGCCGGGCCAGCCAATGCGCCGAGGCGATGACGATCGCACGCGGCGTGGGCAGGTCGTCGGCCAGCTCGGCCAAGCGCACGCCGACCTGGCCCGGATGCAGGGCAGTCATCGGCGAGCCGTGGGAGATATACAGCGAAGGCAGGCGGGACATGATCTTCTCCAATGACAGGAACAGGCAGCGGGCCGGGGGACGATCAGCGCGAACGCAGGGTCCAGCGGCCATCGCCAAGCAGGAACAACACAACCAGGGCCAGCGCCCAGAACGCCGGGTATTCCCAGCCACCGCCCGCGTTGGCGAAGCTGAAACCGTGGGCGCCGTGCACCGTCACGATGGTGCCCAGCAGCAGCGGCACACCGAGCAGGCCGATCCAGCGCGCGTAGATGCCGAGCAGCAGCGCTGCGGAAATCGTCAGTTCAACGGCGATGGTGAAGTAGCCCAGGACGCCGGGCAGGCCCAGCGATTCGAAGAAGGCAGCGGTACCGGCGGGGGTGAACACCAGCAGCTTGGTCAGCGCATGGACCAGGAACAGCACGCCCAGGGTCAGCCGCAGCAGGGTCGCGGCATACGGGGCGAGAGGAGACAGGGGAGCGGCGGTAGCGTTCATGGGGCACCTCGGTGGGGACGAGGCACAGGTTATTGCGCTCTTCCTCAATGATAAATACGATGAATCGACCGTGTTTATTTCAAAAGTCGCAACAATGGACACCCTGGATGCCATGCGCGTGTTCGTCGCGGTGGTCGAACGCAACGGCTTCAGCGCCGCCGCACAGGCGCTGGACATGTCCACGGCCGGGGTCACCCGCCAGGTCGCCGCGCTGGAAAAACGCCTGTCCACCCGCCTGCTCCACCGCACCACCCGCCGGGTCAGCCCGACCAGTGCCGGCGCCGCTTACTACGCGCAGTGCGTGCGCCTGCTGGCCGAGTTCGATGCGCTGGAAGCCAGCATCGGCGCACAGGCGCTGGAGCCGTCCGGCATGCTGCGCATCAATGCACCGGTCAGCTGGGGTATCGCCCGCCTCGGTCCCTTGCTGGCCGGCTACCGCGAGCGCTTCCCGCAGGTCGAACTGGACCTGGCACTGTCCGATCGCCTGGTGGACATGGTCGAAGAAGGCTACGACGTGGCCATCCGCATCACCCGAGAACCGAGCCCGACCCTGATCGCACGGCGCCTGGGCCAATCGCGGATCAGCCTGTGCGCCGCACCGGCCTACCTGGCCGCGCACGGAACACCACAGGCACCCGAGGATCTGCAGACGCATACCTGCCTCGGCTACAGCTATTGGGCAGCGGGCGACCACTGGCCACTGCAGGGACCCGGCGGCGAAGTGAAGGTGGCAGTGACCACCCTGCTGCGCGCCAACAACGGCGACGTCCTGCGCGAAGCGGCGATTGCCGGCATGGGCGTGATCCTGCAACCCGACTTCCTGTTGCACGAGGCCCTCGCCGATGGCCGCCTGGTGCGCATCCTGCCCGAATGGGAAGCCGCGCCGATCGGCATCTTCGCCGTCTACACCAGCCGCAGCCACCTCGCGCCGAAGGTGCGCAGCTTCATCGACTACCTGGTGGAAACCGGGGTGTGAGGGTGCGTCCGCCGGGCATGGCCCGGCGCTACCCGAGGCGCGCCCATGACACGGTAGCGCCGGGCCACGCCCGGCGAGCGCGAAGCGCGGCCTAGGCAGCCACCTCATCCAGCTGCGCGATGATCTTCTCCAGCGGTGCCGGCCGCCCCAGCAGGTAGCCCTGCACCTGGTCGCAGCCATGTGCGGCCAGCCAGTCCAGCTGTCCCGGCGTCTCCACGCCTTCGGCGATGATCGTCAGCCCCATGCTGTGGCCCAGTGACAGCAGCGCCCGGCAGATCGACGCGTTGCGCGGATTGGTCTCCACGTCGGCGACGAAGCTGCGATCGATCTTGAGGATGTCCAGCGGCAGGTGCTGCAGATAGGACATGCTCGAGTAGCCGGTACCGAAATCGTCCAGCGACACGCTGATGCCCTGCTCGTGCAGGCGCTGCATGGTCTGCATCGCCTGTGCCGGCTTGCGCATCAGGCTGCTCTCGGTCAGCTCCACGTGCAGTGCCCCGCGGGCCAGGCCGAAATCCTGCTGCGCGCGGGCGAACTCGGCCACCAGATCGCTGTTGAAGAACTGCACCGCCGACACGTTGACCGCGATCGACAGCTCGCCCCACCCCGCTTCCACCAGACGCCGCTGCGCCTGTGCCGCCGCGCGGATCACCCAGCGTCCCAACGCCAGGATCAGGCCGGTGTCCTCGCACAACTGGATGAACTCGCTGGGCGGGATGAAACTGCCGTCGGCCTGCGGCCAGCGCAGCAGGGCCTCCAGTGACGCCGGGCTGCCATCGCTGGCGTGCCGGATCGGCTGGAAGTACAGCTGGAACTCGTTGTCGATGGCCGCGTGGATACGACCGGCCAGGCGCAGGCGGTCGGCCAGGCGGGTGGTCACCGCCGCATCGAACCAGGCCACGACGTTGCCTTCGGCGCGGGCCGCGTGCGCCGCCTGCGCGGCCATGCCGATCGCCTGTTCCGCACTGTGGCCTGCATTGGCGTCATGTACCGCCACACCAATGCGGGGTTCGAACTGGTGCAGCGAATCCTGGCCGCGCATCGGTGCCGAGACGATCTGCAGCAGATCGTCCAGCACGCGCTGGGTGTTGTGTTCCGGGGCGATGGCCAGCACGAAGTCCTCCGCCGGCTGGAAGGCCAGCAGGCCGAAGCGCGCGCCCAGCCCGCCCAGGCGCGAGGCCATCGACTGCAGAACTGCATCGCCGATCTCGCGGCCCAGCGTATCGGCCACAAGCTGCAGGCCGCGCAGCTGCACATAGGCGATGGTGTAGGCACCGGATTGCTCGTCCAGCTGTTCGCTCAGCGCGCGCACGTTGAGCAGGCCCGTGGCCGGGTTGTGCCGCGCGTGATAGGCCAGGTCGCGTTCGTAGGCCAGGCGCTCGCTGACATCCTCGGCCAGCACCAGGCATGCGGGCTGGCCATCGAAATCCAGCTGCGACAGGTGCACGCGCACTTCGAACACCGTGCCATCCTTGCGCTGGTGCAGGCGCACCGCAGCGTCCTGCAGTTCACCACTGCGCACCTGCGCGATGGCGCCCTTGACCTCGTCCCAGCCCTCGCGCGGGCGGATGTCGAGGATGCTCATCGCCAGGAATTCATCACGGCTGTAGCCGTACTGCTGCACGGCCGCCTCGTTGACCTCGATGAAGCGCAACGTGTCCGGATCGAACACCCAGAACGGTGCGGGGTTGCGATCGAACAGCAGGCGGAAGCGGCGCTCAACCTGGCGCATCTGTTCGTGTGCCTGGTAGCGCTCGCTGAGGTCGGTCAGTGCGCCGATCATGCGCCGCTGCCGATCGGCCACCGCTACCCGCTGGCCACGCGCGGCAACCCAGCGCACTGCACCGCCGGGCAACACCAGACGGAATTCTTCGTCGAGTACCGCGGTGCCGGCGAAGGCCTGGTCAAAGGCCTGCTGCATGCGTGCGCTGTCATCGTGGTGCACGCGGGCGAAGAAATCAGCCACCGGCAACGCATCGGTCTGCACACCGAAGATCTCACGCGCGAGCGGTGACCAGCGCAGCAGCGCAGCGTCTTCGTCGACGTACCAGGTGCATACGCGGCCCACCTGATGGGCCAGGCGCAGCTCGGCGTGGCCGGTCCGCAGCTCTTCGGCCATCGACTGCTGCCGGTGCGTGCTGCGGCGCACTGCGTACAGCAGCACCAGCAGCAGCGCCACGTACGCCAGCACGATCACGATCGCCGCCTGCAGATACGGCCACCACGGCTTCAGCACATCCTCGTTGGCCAGGCCGACCTGCACCGCCAATGGGCTGCGTTCCAGGGTACTGATGGTGGAGATGCGCGGTATGCGGTCCACCGCGCCGGGAATGCTGCCCAGTTCAACCACGGCCTGCCGGCCCAGCAGCTTGCGTGCCGGCAGCGTGTAGCGGCGGCCGACGGTGCCACGCGGATCGGGGACACGGGCCAGCATGTAGCCGTCGGCGTCGCTGATCGAGGCCAGGCCATTCGGCCCCACATCCAGACCGCCTACGATCCGCTGCAGTTCGCCGCAGCGCAGCCGCGCCAGCAGCCAGCGATCACCCTCCATCGGCAGCGCCAGCGGCACCACCCAGCCGCCGTCGTTGGCGCGCTGCGGCGGCCCGATGTACAGCGCGCTTCCCTGCCCGCGTCGCTGCGGATCGGTCCACAGCGGCAGCTGCAGGTCGCCCTTGCCGGCCGTCAGGGCGCGGCCGTAGGTATCGAGTACGACGATGCTGTGCAGCTCGGCATGCCGACGCAGCACGCCGGCAATGGCGGCGTCCAGCAGTGTGGGTGCCTGCGCAGGCACCGTGCGGAACAGCTCGGCCGCATCGGCGGCGATGCCGCCCATCGCCCGCTCCAGGTTGCGCAGCTCCAATGCCAGCAGGCGCTCGCTGCCTATCGCCAGCGCCCGGCTCTGCCGCTGCGCGGCTTCCAGCCGGCGCTGGTAATCGTTGGCCAGCATTGCGGCCAGGCCAAGCGCCAGCAGCACGCCCAGCACCACGCCGCCCCAGGTAATGGCACGCAACGGCCGGGCCAGCGCGTGTCTCAGCGCCGGCATCGATCGGTCTTCCCTGTGCAGTCGGCTGGCTTCATGCGCGAACGATTCCTCCACATCCCCGACCTCAACGGCCGGCGGACGCCATTCTTGACGCCTCGACCCGTCCTGCATGCGCCCTCCCCCGGGTGCTGCAGACATCCAACCCGCAGCATGCACCACGCCGATGACCGCGTGAAGGTCGCTGCAGCGTGTTCAGCCAGATCACGCACAGTGCTGGCCCTGCCGGGCACGTCCAGCCGGCCCGCAGCGGATTAGACTTGGAGTTTTCCGCCGCAAGAGAAGTCCATGTCCAAGCTGCGCCGCCCCACCCTGGCACTGGCCATCGTTGCCAGCCTGTCCCTGGCCGCCTGCGACCGCCCGGCCGATCCGGCCGCCGGCACCGCCGCACCGGCAGAGGCGACACCCGCTGCCGCCAAGCCGATGCTGGGCAGCTTTGGTTTCGATGCCAGTGGCATGGACCGCAGCGTCACCGCCGGTGACGACTTCTTCGGCTTCGCCAACGGCAGCTGGGTGAAGAACACCGAGATCCCGGCGGACCGCTCGCGCTTCGGCAGCTTCAACGTCATCGCCGAGAAGACCCAGGCCGACACCCGCGCGATCCTGGAAGGCGCCGCCGGCAACGCCCAGGCCAGCGGCGAAGACAAGCTGATCGGCGACTACTACGCCGCTTACATGGATGAGGCAGGCATCGAGCAGCGCGGCCTGGCGCCGGTGCAGCCACAGCTGAAGAACATCGATGCGATCGCTGACAAGGCCGGCCTGGCCCGCGCCCTGGGCGGCGACGTGCGCGCCGACGTCGACCTGCTCAATGCCACCAACTTCTACACCGACCGCCTGTTCGGCCTCTGGGTCTCGGTGGACCTGCTGCAGCCCGACCGCACCGCGCCGTACCTGGTGCAGGGCGGCCTGGGCATGCCGGACCGCGATTTCTACCTGGGGGGTGGCCGCATGGCCGACCTGCGCAAGCAGTACCAGGCCTACATCGCGCAGGTGCTGCAGCTGGCCGGCGTGGCCGACCCGGCCGGCAAGGCGCAGCGCATCCTCGCTCTGGAAACGAAGATCGCGCAGGCGCACGCCACCCAGGAAGAAACCAATGACGTGACCAAGGGTGCCAACCCCTGGACCCAGGCCGACTTCAACGCCAAGGCCCCGGGCATGGACTGGGCTGCGTTCCTGGACGCAGCCGCACTCGGCAAGCAGCAGGACTTCATCGTGTGGCAGCCGAAGGCCGTGGCCGGACTGTCCAAGCTGGTGGCCACCGAGCCACTGGATGCCTGGAAGGACTACATGACCTTCCACGCGCTGGACCGCGCCGCCGCCTACCTGCCGAAGAAGTTCGCCGATGCGCGCTTCGCCTTCCACGGCACCGCGCTGAGCGGTACGCCGCAGCAGAGCGACCGCTGGAAGCGTGCGGTGGATGACGCCAACCATGCGGTCGGCGAGGCCATCGGCAAGCGCTACGTCGAAAAGCACTTCGATGCCAAGACCAAGGAACGTGCCGACGAGATGGCGAAGAACATCATCGCCGCCTTCGCCAAGCGCATCGATGCACTGGCCTGGATGTCACCGCAGACCAAGGCCAGCGCCAAGGCCAAGGTCGCCGGCCTGACCGTGGGCATGGGGTACCCTGACAAGTGGCGCGACTACACCGGCCTGGAGATCCGCCGTGATGATCCGCTGGGCAATGCACAGCGCGCCGAACTGTTCGAGTACCAGCGCAACATCGCCAAGCTGGGCAAGCCGGTCGACCACAGCGAGTGGGCGATGCTGCCGCAGACCATCAATGCGATGAACGTACCGCTGGAAAACCGCCTGGTGTTCCCGGCGGCGATCCTGCAGCCGCCGTTCTTCGACGGCGCCGCCGACGACGCGGTGAACTACGGTGCGATCGGCGCGGTGATCGGCCATGAGATCAGCCACGGCTTCGATAACGCGGGCGCGCTGTTTGACGACACCGGCAAGCTGCACAACTGGTGGACGGCCGAAGACCTCAAGCAGTTCAACGCTGCCGGTGATGCGCTGGCCGCGCAGTTCAGCAGCTACGAGCCGTTCGCCGGCGTGCACGTCAACGGCAAGCTGACCCTGGGCGAGAACATCGCCGACGTCGCCGGCCTGGGCACCGCTTACGACGCCTACCAGTTGTCATTGCAGGGCAAGCCGGGCCAGACCCTGGAAGGCTTCACCCCCGACCAGCGCTTCTTCCTCGGCTTCGCCCAGGCCTGGCGCAGCAAGAGCCGCGAGCAGGCGCTGCGCAATTCGCTGCTGACTGATGTGCATGCACCGGGCCAGTTCCGCGCGCTGACGGTGCGCAACATCGACGCCTGGTACCCGGCGTTCGACGTGAAGGAAGGCCAGAAGCTGTACCTGGCCCCGGACAAGCGGGTCAAGGTCTGGTGATGTAACGCGAACGGGCGCCAAAAGGCGCCCGTTTCGTTTGGATCGGTAGATGCCAACCTTGGTTGGCGCTTTTCCGCTGGTGGGTGCCAACCTTGGTTGGCACTTTCCGCCATCCGCGCATGGCGTGGATCTATTGCCTGCGCATACCCGCCACGACCAACGTCGCCGCCGCCGCGAACCCGGTCGCCGCCCACAAATTGGCGTGCAGCCCGATGCCATCCAGCAGCAGTCCCCCACCCCACGCGCCCAGCGCGATGCCGATGTTGAACACGCCCACGTAAAGCGCCGTAGCGATCTCCACGGCTTTGGGGGCCGCCGTCATCATCCACGTCATCAACCCCACCGATACCCCGCCATAGGCCAGGCCCCACAACAGCAACACCACCACACCGCTGGCTGGCGTGCCGCCGGTCCACAGGAACAACAGCGGTGTCAGCAGCAACCCCAGCGCAATGGCCAGCAGCAGCCCGCGCGGACGTCGCGCCGCCAGCAGGCCAACGATGAAGTTGCCGACGATGCCGGCCATGCCATAGGCAAACAGCAGGCCTCCGATCCATGCCGCATCGATGTTTGCCAGCGTGGTCAGCAGCGGCCGCACGTAGGTGAACGCGATGAAGTGCCCCGCCACCAGCAGCAGGGTCAGCAGCAGCCCCTGCTGCAGGCCGCGGTTGCCCAGCTGCTGCGCGAACTGGCGCGCGCGCACCGAGCCGTCCACGGGCAACGCTGGTACCACCCACAGGTGCAACAGCAGGACGGCTGCACTGAACGCGGCCATCACCACGAAGGCCCAACGCCATCCCAGCGCCTCGCCGATCAACGCACCCAGCGGCACGCCCAGCACCGAGGCCGCGGCTACGCCACCGAAGATGATCGAGGTGGCCAAGCCGATGCGCGCTGACGGCACCAGGCGCGCCGCCAGTCCGCCGGCGATGGCCCAGATGCCGCCCATGCAGAAGCCCACCAACACACGCGCGGCCAGCAACCATGCGATGCCTGGCGCCAGTGCCGAGGCGACGTTGGCCACCAGCAGCAGGCCGAGCAACGCGCACAGGATGCGGCGACGATCAATGCCACCGGCTGCAATCACCACCAGCGGTGCGAACAGCGCCGCCAGCAGTGCCGGCAACGAGATCATCAGGCCGGCGGTGCCTACGGACGCGCCGAGGCTGTCGGCGATGGAGGTCAGCAGTCCGACCGGCAGCATTTCGGTGGTGACCACGGAGAAGGTGGCTAGGCCGACGGCGGAGACCGCCCACCACGGATGACGGGGCGCAGGCACCGCGTGCGGGAGCGATGAAGCACTCACGGGACCATTCCTGCAGAGGGAGTGGACGAAGCAGAAGTGCGTAGCGCACCTTGCGCGAGCAGGGCGACCAGCAGCACGACACTGCCTGCCACCAGCGCGATGAAGAAGCCGCTGCGCACACCACCGGCATCGACGCTCTGCCCGGACAACGCAGCACCCAGTGCCACGCCGATGTTCAGGCTAGCCAGCAACCAGGTCATGCCTTCAGTGAGGCGCCATTCGGGCACGCGCTGTTCCACCAGCGACATCGCCACGATCATCGTCGGCGCGAAGGAAAGCCCAGCCAGCAGCACCGCAGCGGCCAGTGCAGGAAGGGTGCCCACCGACAGCAGCGGCAATGTCGTCAACGCGGTGGCTCCTGCACCCAGCAGCAACAGGCGCTGCAACGGCATCTGCAGCTTCAGCGCACCAAACAGAAGGCCTGCCGCGCAGCTGCCAAGCGCGTAGGCCGACAGCACCGCGCTGGCTGCCAGTGGCTGCCCTCGCTGTTCGGCAAAGGCCACGCTGGTGATGTCGACCGTGCCGACGATCACACCCATCGCCAGCATCAGCAATGCGAGCAGGCAGATCTCCGGTTGTCGCAGCAGGGAGCGCGAAGGTGCGGCGCCCTCGCAGGTCTGCAGTGGCGGTTCGGTGCCACGCTGCAGCACCAGTAGAGCCACGCCGACGACCAGCAGCAGGGCGGCAGCCAGCACGCCGGCCTGCGGCCATACCGCCACCGACAGCCCGACCGACAACGGCGGCCCGGCGATGAAGGTGACCTCATCGAACACCGTCTCCAGCGAATAGGCCGTCTGCAGTTGCGGGCGGCCGCGGTGGATCGCGGTCCAGCGCGCCCGCACCATCGCCGACACGCTCGGCATGCAGCCGGCCAGCATCGCCGCAGCGAACAAGGTCCAGTCCGGCGCCCGCAGCACCGTACAGGCCAGCAGCAGCAGGCCTGTCGCGCTGGCCGCGGTGGCCCACGGCAGCACCCTGCCCTGCCCATGGCGGTCGACCCAGCGCGACACCTGCGGCGACAGCAATGCATAGGTGAGCACGAAGGTGGCCGACACCGCGCCGGCCAACGCATAACTGCCGCGCAGTTGCGACAGCAAGGTGATGAAGCCGATGCCGGTCATCGGCAGGGGCAGGCGTGCCAGCAGCCCGGCCAGGGCAAGGCCGGTGGTGCCGGGGGCTGCGAACAGGTCGCGGTACGGGGTGGCCATCAAAATCTCCAAGGCAGCGACTTGCCTGGCGCACGCGGCGCCACGACAATACATACAGAGCGTATGAATAAGAGCCTACATTCATACGCGACGTATGTAAATAATCATGCACCTCGTATGTAAGGAGTTCCGGATGGTCCGTCGCACCCGCGCCGAGATGGAAGAAACCCGCGCCAAGCTGCTGGCCACCGCCCGCCGCGTGTTCAGCGAACAAGGCTATGCCGCCACCTCGATGGACGATCTGACAGCCCAGGCTGGGCTGACCCGCGGTGCGTTGTATCACCACTTCGGCGACAAGAAGGGGCTGCTGGCGGCGGTAGTCGCCCAGCTCGACGCCGAGACGGATGCGCGGCTGCAGGCGATCAGCGATGGCGCCAACGATGCCTGGGACGGCTTCGCGCGGCGCTGTGGTGCCTACCTGGAGATGGCGCTGGAACCGGAGATCCAGCGCATCGTGCTGCGCGACGCACGTGCGGTGCTCGGTGGTGCATCACCGGAATCGCAGCAGCACTGCGTGCACTCGATGCAGCGATTGATCGAACGGTTGATCGCGCAGAGCGTGGTCGCGCCGGTGGATGCGCAGGCACTGGCTTCGCTGATCTACGGCAGCCTGGCCGAAGCAGCGTTCTGGATCGCCGAAGGCGAGGATGGCGATGCGCGCCTTCGCCAGGCAACGGCGGCACTGGAGATGCTGTTGCGTGGGCTGAAGTCGACCGGGTAAGGCCTATCCACGCATGGCGTGGATCTACTGTGGGCCAGCCACGCATGGCGTGGATCTACTGTGGGCCATCCACGCATGGCGTGGATGCGCCATGTCATCGGCGCATGGTGCCGGCGTACAGTAGATCCACGCCATGCGTGGATGCGGCGCCGCGCTGCGGCGTGCCGACCAAGGTCGGCATCTACCGGGGCAATGCCGGCCACTCGCGCAACACGTCCACCGGCACCCCCACCCGTGCGCAGGCGCGGGTCGCCAGGCCATCGGGCAGCGCGCGGCGGAACAGCGGCGCCATGCCCTGCATCAGCTTGGCCGAGGCTGCGGCCTGCGCACGCTGGCGCGTGCTGCGCTCGAGCATGCCCTCGGCCCAGTCCGGCAGCAGCGCGGCACCGGCACCGAGGAAGATTTCGCGTGACAGGCCGGGCACCGGCACCGGCAGGCGCACGCCGGACAGCACCTGCAGCACTTCGCGTGAGCGTTCGTCCACCACCAGCTCCGGCTGCCGCGCGCAGAAATACGCATCCACTTCCGCCGCACTGCGTGGCACATCCACCGCGCCCAGCGCTTCGGCCACGCAGCGGTATTCGTCGTAGTAGCGGTCGGCGATCGCGGCAGGCACTTCACGCCCGTAGCGGCGATAGCCCTGCAGGAAGCCGTAGGCCTCGGTCACATGCACCCACGTCAGCAGCTGCGGATCATCAGCGGCATATGGCTCGCCCTGCGCGGTATGGCCGCGGATCTGCGCGTGGATGCGCCGCACCTTGGCCACCAGCGCTTCCACCTCGCCTGCCGGCGCATAGCTGGTGCCGGCCACGAAAGCGGTGGTACGGCGCAGGCGGCCGACCAGGTCCTGGCGGAAATTGGAATGATCGTAGACACCGGCCAGCGCGCGCGGGTGCAGGGTCTGCAACATCAGGGCACACAGGCCGCCGGCCAGCATCGAGGGCAGTTCGGCGTGCATCCGCCAGGTCACGCTGTCCGCACCGAACCAGCCGGGATCGCCCAGCGGGTGGTCGTAGTCGATGCCGCTCTGGCCACGCGGAAACGCATCCAGTACCCAGCGTCGGATCGGGGCGGTGACGGGGCGGGAAAGACGGTGCAGCAACGGCGGCATCACGGGTCCAGATCGGCGGAGGGACGGACCGCGTCCTGCGCGGTCCACCCCGATTCTGGGCGATCACGACAGGCACGGCGAGCCCGGCCGCTCAGCATCGGTTTCATGTGCGCGCGCAGCACGTTTCACCCTGCGACATCTTGTCGCAGGCCGCGCGAGCAATGTTGCGCCGCACCAATATTCACCTGTTCAGACAGAACCCTTGTGCCGCGTGGCCTTGAGGCCATTGCACCGCTCGCTGGAAGTGCTAGAACTGAACCCGCCACACCGTCCACTGCAGATCGCCGCACGTTCCACCAAGGAGCCAGCCATGATTGCTTTGTTCAAGGGTTTGGGATTACTGCTTCGCGACAACGAGCTCTACAGCAGCCCGTTCGAAAAACAGGTCGCGCACTGGCGCACCCTCAGCGAACAGCAGATCCGCGATGAAGTGGCGGTGCTGGCCCAGGCCAAGTGCCAGTGGCTGATCACTTCGATCGTCGGATGGCAGGCGACCTCGCTGCTGATCCTCGGCCTGATCACCAACTACCTGTGGCGCGACGATTACCACATCACCTTCACCCGCGTGGTCGTGGTGTTCGGCTCGTGGATCTCGATCCTGTTCGTGATCTGGTTCATGGCCAACATGTTCGACCGCACCGCCGGCTTCGAGCGCTGGATGAAGGCCTTCAACAGCCGCGCCCGCATCACCTCCAAGGCCGACAGCGTCGAGCACGTGGCCGAAGCGCTGGACCTGGCTGAACACTATCCGGAAGTGCTGGACTACAAGCAGGCGGTCACCGCCAAGCGCGAGTTGCGCCACGAGGACATCCGCATCATGACCGAGATCGGGCGCATGAAGCAGCACTCCGAACTGGTGGGTCGCCTGAATCATGTCGGTGAAACCGAACACCATCACGACATGACGCTGCAGCCGGCTTACTGAGCCGAACGCAATCCGGGGGGAGCCACAATGCCACCGTGCTCAGTCACGGTGGCATTGTTCTTTCTGCACGTCGCTGACGCACTGGCGGAAGTCCTTCGGCAGGTCACTGACCTGCTCGGTCTTGCCTGCGGCCACCGCGAAATGGCGCAGCGGTGGCGTCGCACAGGCGGCGTCGGTGCTGCAGCCCGGGGCCAGCACCAGGTAATGGCATTGCCCACTGCTGCTGGCGATGCATTCAAAACGCGCCACGCCATCGACCACCGTGCTCTTGCTGTACAGCGTGTCCACGCCATTGGCATTGGTGCGGGTGATCGAGGTGTTGCTGGATTTTTCGCAGCCGGCGATGGCCAGCACAGCGACACCTACAAGCAGGATACGGCGCATGTTCGTTCCTCGGTGGATGGCGAAGGCTGCGGCTACATGCCGCGGAACAGGCTCATGAATGGCTGGCTGACCACCAGCGTTTCCGCACGCTGGCGCAGGCGCAGCACACCGCGGCCGGTGTCATCTCGGCTGACCGCTGCGACGGCCTTCATGTTGACGATGGTGGAGCGGTGCACCTGGCGGAAGTGCTGCGGATCGAGCACTTCCAGCAGCTCGCGCAGCGGTGTGCGCAGCAGGCTTTCGCCGGCGGCAGTGACCACCGTGGTGTATTTGTTGTCAGCGCGGAAATAGATCACGTCGTCGAGCATGATCAGCTGCGTATCGCGACCGTTGCTGGCGGTGATCCAGGCCAGCGGTGGCCGATCGTTGGCGACCGGGCCTGCCCCCAGGCGCTGCAGCAGGCGCTCCAGCACCGCATCGTCCTGGCGCGTGGATGGCAGCCGCGCAAGAATACGATCGCGCGTGGCCAGCAGCCGTTCGTCACTGACCGGCTTGAGCAGGTAATCCATCGCCCCCTGCTCGAAGGCATCGATGGCGTATTGGTCGTAGGCGGTAACGAACACCACCTGGGTGCGCGGGCTCAGCTCGGCCAATGCACGGGCCACTTCAATGCCGCTGATGCCGGGCATGCGGATGTCGAGAAACGCGATGTCCGGCTGTTTCTCGGCCAGTTGTTCAAGCGCACTGGCACCGTCCTCGCATTCGGCCACCAGCTTCAGCTCCGGCCACAGCCGCCCGAGTTGCTCGACCAGCGAGTGCCGCAGCAGCTCCTCGTCTTCGGCGATCAACGCTTCAAGCGGCATGGCGGGGTTCCTTGGCCGACTGCGGCAGGGTCATGGTGGCGGCTACACCGCTGGGGAAATTGGCCACGATCGCCACCCCAGCCTGCTCTCCGCAGGTCAGGCGCAAACGTTCGCGCAGGTTCTTCAGACCGATGCCGGTACCGCTGGTGCCCTGGCCGAAGCCGAGCCCATCGTCGGCGACGGTCACGGTGACGTGGTCATCGAATCCTCGCGCGAGGATCCAGACCGTACCGCCACCGGGTTTGGGTTCCAGACCGTGCTTGATCGCGTTCTCGACCAATGTCTGCAGCGCCATCGCCGGCAACTTCACTTCGTGCAGTTCGGTGGGCACCTGCACTTCCACCGCCAGCCGGGCGCCCATTCGGATGCGCAGGATTTCCAGGTAGGCGCGGGTACGTTCCAGCTCCACGCCCAGCGTGGACACCGACTCATCCACCTGCGGCAGCGAACTGCGCAGGTACTGGATCAGGTGGCCCAGCATCTGGTCAGCGCGCGCGGGGTCGGTGCGGGTCAGCACCTGCGCATTGGCCAGCGAGTTGTACAGGAAGTGTGGCTCGACCTGCGCGTGCAGCAGGTTCAAGCGCGCGACCGACAGTTCCTTTTCCACCTGGGTCTGTTCGGCGGCGGCCTGCTCGTCGCGGCGCTGGTCGGCCACGCGGCGGCTGATCGCGCGGGTCACCGCTTCGGCGTTCTCATAGTTGCTGCCTTCATCCAGCGCCAGCAGATCGGCCCACCAGCCAGCATCCGGTTCGAACAGCAGGGTGACGGTGCTGGTGCCCTGGCCCGGCGTTACCGTGGCCAGCACGCTGTTGCGCTTGATCGCCAGCCGCGCCGGCAGGTTCCAGCGCGACGCCTGGCGGCCGTTCCAGGCATCCACGCGGCGCACATAGGCGCGCACCTGCAGGCTACCGGCGGAGCTCTCCACCTCTTCCACCCGCGGCAGTTCGCCCACGGCCGCTTCGACCACCGCAAACGCCTGGCCGGCATCCATCGGCAGTTCGATCTGCCGGCGCTGGCGGCCGGACAGCGTGGCGCCATCGAGGCGACCGGCCACCAGCCAGACCCGGCGCACGTGGGTGACCGCGCTGCCCAGCGCGGAGATCATCAGGAACATCACCAGCAGCCCGAACACCCAGCCCGGGCCATCGCGCATGCCGCTGAAGATGCCGCTCCAGACCATGCCGGCAACGAACAGCGCCGCGGCCCAGGCCAACAGGTGACGGATGATGAGGGAGAAGCTGGCGATCACGGCGGCGCCTTGGTGGAAGGGGTGAGCCGAGCATAGAGCGGCCCTTCGGGCAAACAAGCGATGTGCGACGAAGGCCGGGAAAGGGTGGATGGAACCGGTTCTGGTAGTGCCGGCCGCTGGCCGGCTCCCCATTGCTTCCGGAAGCATCACCGGGTTGCCGGCCAGCGGCCGGCACTACCAGGCATCACAGGGTTGCCGGCCAGCGGCCGGCAACCGGGGAGGCGCCGGGCGAACCCGGCGCATTCCCTTACTTGCGCTGGTCAGCGCTGGCGTCACGCACCGCGCGGAACGCCTCGTCCTTGCTCCAGTTCGGCCAGGCACGCGAATTGGCCAACTGGTTGCCCAGCGTGTACAGCACTTCCAGGTCGCGCGCGGCGCCGGCGAACACCCAGTCCGGCTGCCACTCGTCGCCCTGCTGGTGGTAACGCTTGGCGGTGTAGTCCTCGGACGCCTTCTTGCCCGCCGCGACGCCACCGTCCACCCAGTCCTGCCCTGCCGACCAGGACAGCGCCGGCACGCCGCGCTTGGCGAACGGGAAGTGGTCGGAGCGGAAGAACAGGCCGGCCTCCGGCTTCGGGTCCGGCGTGTAGCGGATGTCCCAGCCCTTGGCCACTTCCTTCAACTGGTCCAGCAGTTCGAAGCGCGCCGCGCCGTAGATGCCGAAATCGCGCGACGGACCGAACGGCGCCATGCCATCCATGTTGATCATCGCCACGGTCTTTTCCAGCGGATACAGCGGATGCGTTGCGTAGTACTCCGAACCCAGCAGGCCCTTCTCCTCGGCCGTCACTGCCAGGAACACGACCGAACGCTGCGGACGCGGGGCCTTGGCGAAACCGCGCGCCAGTTCGATCAGCGAGGCGGTGCCGCTGGCGTTGTCCAGCGCGCCGTTGAAGATGCGGTCGCCGCGTGCATCCGGTTCGCCCACGCCGATGTGGTCCCAGTGCGCGCTGTAGATGATGGTCTCGTCCGCATGCGTGCTGCCTTCCAGGCGCGCGGCCACATTGTGCGAGGTGATCACTTCGGTCTTCACCGCGTACTTCGCATCCAGGCTGGCGCCGGTCAGCGTTACCGGAGTGAAGTCGCGCTGCTGCGCCTTCTTCTTCAATGCTTCGAAATCCTGCCCGGCCGCGCGGAACAGCTCCACTGCCAGGTCGCGCTGGATCCAGCCTTCCAGCAGCGGGTGGCTGTCGGCCGGGTTGTCGCGCACCACGTCGAACATGGTGTTGGTGTTGGAACCGGCCACCGTGGCCCAGCCATACGAGGCCGGTGCGGTCTCATGCACGATCAGCACACCGAGTGCGCCCTGGCGTGCGCCTTCTTCGTACTTGTACGGCCAACGGCCATACCAGGTCATGCCCTTGCCATCGAAGTCGCCCTTGCCGGTTTCGAAGTCCGGGTCGTTGATCAGCACGACGGCGATCTTGCCCTTCAGGTCCACGCCCTTGAAGTCGTCCCAGTTGCGCTCCGGCGCCTTCACGCCATAGCCGAGGAACACCAGCGGTGCCTTGCTGATATCCACGTTGGTGGCGCCGTTCATGGCTGCACGCACGGCAATCTGCTTGCCCTGTTCCAGCGTGATGGTCTTGCCGCCCTGCTGCAGCGACAGCTGCGGGGTGCCGACGATGTCGCCCTTGCGCAGCGGCACGGCCTGGGTCCACAGGCGCTTGCCGTCCTTCAGGTCACCACCGGGCTGCAGGCCGGCGTCGGCGAACTGTTTGCTGAGGAAGGCGATGGTCTTTTCTTCGCCGGCGGTGGCCGGTGAGCGGCCTTCGTAGGCGTCGGAGGCCAGTTCCTTGACGTCGGCGGAGATCCGCGCGCCATCGAATTTCGGAGTGGCCGCCATCAGTGCGCTCGACACCGACAGGGCCAGCACGCCCAGCACTACTCGCTTCATTGCTCTCTCCAGCAGGGAAATCGTTCTGGAGTGTAAGGGGTTCGCCCGGGCGGCGCCCGGGACCCGCCGAAACAACGGCAACAGCCGAAGCAACAGCAACAGCAACCGCGGGCTACCCGTGGGATGGCGGGGTGGGTCCGGTTGCGGGGGACGCCGTGAACCCATCCCTGGGGGCTTGGCCGCGGCATCCATGCCGCGGACACCCCCGCAACCGGACCCACCCCGCCTTCGACAGTCTCCCGCGGTCTGTCGGAACGGCGGTCTGCTCGGGTAGGTGTCGACCTTGGTCGACACCATGGAGAACGAAAACAAGAAGGGGTCAGATCCCTTTCCCGGCGGGAAAGGGCTCTGACCCCCACGTGCATCGAACTGGAGGTTCTTACCAGTTCGGGTCTTCAGCCGGGGCGGCGGCGGGCTTGGGCTTCGGCTTGCTGGCCGGGCGCGCTGCGGCGGCCGGGGTGGCCGATGCGGTTGCCCCGGCAGCTGCCTTGGGCTTGCTGCCCAGCTTCTGGCGCAGTTCGATCTGGCCCGGGCGGAAACCACCGCGCATCGCGTCCACGCCCTCTTCCAGGGTGCCGTAGGAGGTCTGCGCGGCAACACGGTCGATGCGGATGGTGCAGCACGGATGCTCGCTGCGGCCGAGCGAGCGGCCCGTCTGCGGGTCCTTCAGCTCTTCGCCGAGGCGCACGGCCTGCCAGCGCTGGCCGACCTGCACGGTGTCACCGCCTTGGCTCAGCACGACCTGGTCACCATCGACGGACACCACCGACACCGGGAACAGCGTGGTGACGATCGTGCTGCCGATCTGGCCGGACAGCGAATCCATCATCGAGGCAGCCATGCTGCGGCCGTTGACCACGCGCGGCAGCGTGCTCGGGCCGGTCGAGGCCAGCTGGTGGTCGAAGCTGTCGGACATCACCACCTGGCCGGTGGTGGCGCTGACCAGGCGCAGGGTGATGCGTCCGCCACCGGAATACGAGGTTACCTGGCGATCGGACATGCGCAGGTTGCGCACGCTGCGCGGGTACTCGAAACGTTCGATGGTCGGAATCAGGATCAGGTCGGTCGCCAGCTGCTGGCCAACGCGTGCGGTGTCCTGCAGGCGCACGTTGCCGCTGTTGATGTGGTCGATCTCGGCCTGCAGTTCGTCGCCGAACTCGCGGTCCAGCACGATGAAGCGCTGGGTCTGGGTAAGCGTGTCGGACAGCCGCGCGCGGATCGCCTGGGCGACCTCGTCGGCATTCACCCGGCCATCGCCAACCGCATAGCTGCCCGACTTGGTACGCGGCAGGGCCACCACGATCTTCGGCTTGCCTTCTTCATCCGGTGCACGGTACTGGGCAATCTGCGCGCGTACACGCACCTTCCAGTAGCTGCGCATGCTGCGCCGGGTGACGTCCGAATCGAAGGAGCTGGCACCGCGCTTGGCGTCGACCTTCACCTGCTCTTCGTAGTTTTCCTTGACGCTGGCCGACGCCGAGCCGCCCTTGGCGGAAGCTTCGCCGGAGGCGCTGGCCGAGGCCGAACCCTTGAAGTTCCAGCCTTCGTCGCTGGCGCGCACGCGGGCAATGGTTTCTTCGTCGAGCTGGCTCACTTCATCCTGCGAGAGGATTTCATAGCCCAGCACCGCGCCCTGCGAGCCGGCAATCATCTGCTGGGAGAACGCGTCGGCGCGGATATCGCCGACGTGTTCACCGTCCACGTCCACATGCAGGCCTGCGCGCAGGCTCTGCATCTGGCTGGCCACGCGTACGCCGTTGACCTGGGCCACGGCCGACTGCAATGCCGCCAGCACCGCCAGTTCCGGGGTGCTGCCGATACCGTCGGCTTCGCGCGCGACCTGGGTGGTGCCGCCGAAATCCGGCGTGCCACGCAGGGGCGCTTCCTGCACCGGCGCGTTGCTGGCCAGTGCACTGGCGGCCTTGTCCTTGGCGGGTGCGGCTTCTGCCGGTGCATCCTGCTTGCCGCAGGCTGCCAGCAGGGCCGCGGCCAGGCCCAGGCCGATCAATCGAGTCGTCGTACGCATGCGGAGTTGCCTCGTATCAGAGCGAATCCAGCATCGAATCGGCGTTGGACGGCACCTTTACCTTGCTCTTCTTGGCGAAGGTCACGGCCGACTTGGTCGAGCCGTACAGGCCCTTGATGAAGCCCGGCGATTCCTTGGCAACCCAGGCACCCGCAGCCAGCTTGCGGCCAACGGTGGCCATCTGGGTGGCGCCCAGGTTCTTCATGCCGGCCGCAAAGCCGCTGGCTTCGCCGCTCAGCTTCTGTGCTTCGGCAGCCGAGGACAGCAGCGAGACCAGGCCATCGGCGTAGTGCTGCTTGGATTCAGCGTTCAGTTCCGGCTGTGCGGCCTGGCGCTCGTCAATGGCGGCCTGTGCAGCCTGGCTGACCGAGACCGACTTCTTCATCGCATCAACGTTCACCGAACCCGACGACAGTGCCTGGCGCTCGGCTTCCAGCAGCTGCACCTGCTCGGCCAGGCCGAAGGCGCGGGCGAAGGAGGTCTGTGCCTGCAGCGAGTGCGACTGCGAGCTGACGAAACGACGGACCAGCGCTTCCTGCGCGGCTTCGTCCGGGGCGGCAGCGCTGGTGCTGGTGCTGCTGGAGGTGCCGGTAGCGGCGCCGGCGATGTCCTTCAGCTTGCCGAACTGGGCGTGCGCCGGCATCGACAGGGTAGCGGCCGCGATGGCAACGACGAGAGCGGTATTGCGGATCATGGAAGATTCCTTTGGGAGAGACGGCCGCGATGCGGCACGTGGAAAGACGGGAATTTGGCGGCGATGCCGAGCAAGCTCGGCATCCACCAGAGCCGGTAGCGCCGGGCCATGCCCGGCGAGCGCAGCGGTAACGTCAGCGGACCGCCTTGACGTTCAGCTCGTTGATCATCTGCTGGGCGGCCTTTTCGGCAGCCAGCTGCAGCGCATTGGTACGGGCGACGGTTTCGTTCGGGCCGGTACCGGAGAACTGCACCGGGCCCACCGACGACACGGTGCGCGGGAAGCGACCGGTCACGTCCAGCACCTTGCCGGTGACAGTGACGAACACGCGGGTGTTGCCGCTGGCCGGATCACGGTCGCGCATGCCGACGTCGAGGGTGCCGACGGCGATGTACGGGATGTTCGCCGCGCGGATGCCGTTGGCGGTATCACGCAGGGTGGCCGCGGACAGATCGTTGCCGGTGCTGAAGTCCTTGCGGATGCGCTCGATGCTGAGCAGGCCGCGCGACTCGCCTTCCACGTATTCGGCTTCAACCACCTCGTAGCCGGCGGCGCTGAAGGCACCGGTCATGGCCGTGTTGACTTCGGCGGCGTTGGCCACCTTCCAGCTGATGTTGTCGCTGCGCGCGGTGGTGCTGCCGCCGCTGGTGACCGACACCGAGCCGTTCTGGTTGATGCTGCCGTTGGTGCTGACCGAGTTGCCGCGGAAGCTGTCGCCTTCACGGGTGTTCTCGCTGTAGCTGCTGCTGGCATCGACGCGACGGTATTCCTTGTCCTGGAACGACTGCACGGTGTCCTGCGAGCGCGCCATGAACAGGAAGGTCAGCAGCGAGCGCTGTGCAGCGGTCGCACCGGCCACGGCCGAACCGGCATCCAGCTTGGTCTGCAGCAGCGTGGTGTTGATTTCGGCGCGGACGGTGACGCTGTAGGTCTTGGCCTTCTTGTCTTCGTTGTCCGACAGCTGCACGGCGCTGAGCACGTAGCGGTCGATTTCGCCGAGGAATTCGGCGCGACGCGATTCGAACAGGCGCAGCTTGGCCGCACCGGATTCGGCGATGTACGCCTCCAGTGCATTGGCCTTGGCCTTGTTCAGGGCCTGGGCACGAGTATCGGCACTCAGGCGCAGGCTGTAGCTGGCCGAACCGGTACCGCGCGAGCTGGCGGTCTGCGCGGCGACCGGCGAGGCCACCGCCAGGGCGATGAGGATGAGCAGGATGGTACGCATCAGCGACATGATTTGATCAACTCCTGGAGGGCTTGGGTCTGTTGCTGCAGCGGGCGTCCGCCCGGTTTCTGCTCGTCCAGCCAGGCGCGCGAATCGGCACGCTTGGCGGCGGCGCCGGCGAAGGCATCGAAGCCGGCCAGCAGGGTTTCGTAGCTGGCCGACCACTGGTCGACCTGCCACTGCGTGACCGGCACCACCTTGGTGGCGCCCTTGCGCAGCGGTTGTTCGAAGTACACCTTGCCGGAGAACGGCTCGGTGACCTTGGCGGTGAAGAAGGCGCCGAACAGCATCGTCTTCATCGCCGGGGTTTCACTGATGACGCCGTTCTTCAGCGCATCCACCTGCAGGCTGATGACGTAGTCCGCTTCGGGGATCTTCAGCTGGTAGACCTTGCCGTCGGCAAACCGCGCCGCCATGGCACCGCCGATCGCCTGGCCCGAGGCCGGCGGCAGCAGGCCGACACCGGTATTGGACGACAGCGTCTTGGACAGTTCATGGGCCAGCGTGGCACGCAGCGGACCGGCCCACTTCGGGTCGGGCAGCTTGGCCAGCGTGGCGTCGGACAGGGTTACCGCACCCACCTGCAGGCGACGCGTGGCCGCCTCCGGCAGCTTGGCCTGGGCCAGGGTCGTGGCCAGCACCTGCGACAGGCTGGTATCGGCACCGCCGTACAGCAGATCGGCGACGATCGCGTCGATATCGTCGCTGTCCGGGCGGTACTCCTGCACGTCGATACGCTGCAGGGTGAGCGGATAGGAGGCGATCACCTGGCGCTCGCGGAAATCGAAGAACAGCGCCTGCAGGGCCACTTCCACCAGCACCTTGTACTGGTCGCCGATCGGTTCGACCGACACCAGTTCGCGGTCCAGCGCGGCGGCCAGGACCACGGCACTGGTGGTGCCGTCGAGCATCGCCACCGGCTGGTCGATCAGTTCCAGGTTGGCCGGCGCGCGGCGCTTGAGCGCCTGTGCCAGGGTCTGGTTGAGCGGAATCAGGCCACGCTTCTCCAGCACTGCATGCGCATGCGGAGTGGTCGCCTGTACGGCGGCGGCGTCAGCGGTATAGGCAAAACCGGCCCAGTAGGCCTGCTGCGATTTGTCTGCGGCCTGGCTGGCCAGCGGCCATACGGCCAGGCACAGGGCATAGGCAAGCAGGCGCGCAAAAGCGCGCGGTGCGCTCTTCGTCCTTGAAAACATCCAACCGCTCCTCGGTCACGACACACGAAAGACAGGCGCGAACACGCCCGCTGGGCGCGAAACATAGCCGCTCCGGGGCAAACCGACAAGTGCTGACCCTGCCGGCTTCAATTTTCCTGCGGCAGGCCGGCCCGTTGCCGCAGCAGGGTCCGCTCGGCCTGGTTCTGGCTCAGGGCCGCTGCCGAGGCAAATGCGTCACGGGCGTCCTGCTCCCGCCCCAGCTGCTGCAGCAGTTCGCCGCGCACCACCATCAACGGTGCGTAGCCCTGCAGTCGTGGCTCGTCCAGCAAGGGCTGCAACAGCGCCCAGGCCGCGAACGCACCTTCGCTGCGCGACACCGCCACCACCCGGTTCAATGCCACCACCGGCGACGGCATCACCTGCAGCAACTGCGCATACAGTGCGGCGATCCGCGCCCAGTCGGTGTCTTCGGCGCGGCGCGCACTGGCATGGCAGAAGGCGATCCGTGCCTGCAGCACGTAGGGGTCATCGCCGCCGCCTGCGGACACCGCGCGCGTCAGTGCCTGCTGACCGCGTTCAATCTGCAGCCAGTCCCACTGCGCCCGGTTCTGCTGGTCCAGCAGGATCGGCGCGCCCTGCGCATCCACCCGTGCCGCTGCGCGCGAGGCCTGCAGTTCCATCAGCGCCAACAGGCCCAGCACCGGCGGCGCCGGCATCCGATGGGCCAGAATGCGCGCCAGCCGCAGCGCCTCGGCGCACAGTGCCGGTCGCATCCAGTCGTCGCCCGCACTGGCCGCGTAGCCTTCGTTGAATACCAGGTAGATCGCTTCCAGCACCGACGCCAGTCGTTCCGGCAATGCATCGGCACGCGGCACTTCGTAGGGCACCTGCTTCTGCGCCAACGTGCGCTTGGCGCGCACGATGCGCTGGGCGATGGTCGGCTCCGGCTGCAGGAACGCGCGTGCGATCTCGATCGTGGTCAGCCCGCCCAGCAGGCGCAGGGTCAGCGCGACCCGTGCGTCGGCAGGCAGAACCGGATGGCAGGCCACGAACATCAGCCGCAGCAGGTCATCGCCGATGTCGTCTTCCAGGGCCTGGCTGTCGTCGGGCGCGGGCAATGCGGCCGGATGCAGCGCGTCTCCCCATTGCGCATGCTGCTGCGCCACCCGCTGGTGCTGGCGCAGCACATCGATGGCACGGTTGCGCGCGGTGGTCATCAGCCAGGCTCCGGGATTGTCCGGGATGCCCTGCACCGGCCAACGCTCCAGCGCGGCCAGCCAGGTGTCCTGGGCCAGCTCTTCGGCACGGCCGACATCACCGCCGAGCAGCCGCGCCAGGCGCGCGATCAACACTGGCGATTCCATCCGCCAGAGGGTGTCCAAGCGCTGACTCAGGGCGGGCTCGTGCATGCGGCGATCACAGCATGCGGGCCCGGCCTGCACAAGCACCGGCGTTCACGCGTCCACGATCGGCTTGAAGCCGCCCCAGAACATGCGCTTGGTATCGAACGGCATGTCCTTGGGACCGATATGCGCCAGCCGCGGGTCGGCCATCACCTTCTTGTTGATGCGATCACGCGCCGCGCGCGTGCGGAACACCACGAAGGCCACGATCACCGTTTCGCCCGACTTGAGCTTCACCGCCTGCGGGAACGACGTCGATTTCCCGGGCTGCACGTCATCGGCCACACATTCCATGTACTGCAGCGCGCCATGGTCCTTCCATACCGCGCCGGCCTGGCGAGCAAGGCGGCGATAGGCCGCCACCTTGTCCTGCGGGCACGGCAGCACGTAAGCATCCACGTAAGCCATGGGGATTCTCCCTGCGGCGACCGGTCAGCCCGGCTCGCCGTCCATGTGTGCGATTTCCCAGAGATGCCCATCCAGGTCCTGGAAGCCGCGCTGGTACATGAAGCCGTAATCGCGCGCCGGCTGCGGTTCGCTGGCACCGGCGGCCAGCGCCTTGTCCACCATGGTGTCCACCGTCGTGCGGCTGTCGGCCGACAGGCAGGTGATCACTTCGGTCTGCGTGTGCGCATCGGCGATGCCCTTGGCGGTGAACTGCTGGAAGAACGGCTTGACCAGCAGCATCACGAAGATGCTCTCGCTGACCACCATGCAGGCGGCGTTCTCGTCGGTGAAGGCCGGGTTGAAGCTGTAGCCCAGTGCGGCGAAGAACGTCTTGGCTTTTTCCAGATCCTGCACGGGCAGGTTGACGAAGATCATCTGCGGTTGCGGTGCGCTCATCGGTGCGGTTCCTTGCGATGGATGGAGAAAAGGAGAATCAGGGCTGCTTCATGCAGTTGACCATCCACGGCTTGCCGTAGCGGTCGGTCAACATGCCCCAGCGGTGCGCCCAGAAGGTTTCGGCGATCGGCATCTGCACCTGGCCGCCGTCAGCCAGTGCTGCGAACACGCGCTCGGCTTCTTCGATGCTGTCCACGTCGACGTTGATGGTGGTCGAACCACCGTCGCCGCCGCCGGGACCATCGGCCGCCATCACGATCGCGCTGCCGATCTCCAACTGGCTGTGGGCCACATGGTCGAGCGTGTCGGCCGGCATCTCATTGCAGCCCGGCGAGCCGTCGGACGGCGGCATGTCGCGGTACTTCATTTCCGACGTGACCTGGCCGCCGAGTGCCCTGGCATAGAACGCCATTGCATCGTGGGCCTGGCCGCTGAAGCCGAGGAAGGGAATCAGTTTCATGGGAATGCTCCATCGATTGGGATGAATGGGCGGCTGCGCTCAGGCGCGGTCGAGCTGCTCACGCAGACGCTGTTCCTGCTGCTGTAATTCAGGGGTGAAGGCTTCGCCGAAGTCTTCGGCGGAGATCAACGGGCGCAGTTCCAGCGCACCGCCCGCACTGAAGGGCGCACGACTGGCCCATTCGGTGGCCTCGTCCAGCGAGCGCACCTCCCACAGCCAGAACCCGGCGATCTGCTCGCCGGCCGGGCCGAACGGGCCGGTCTCGACCCGCGGCGCACCGCTGCCGAAATGAATGCGCCGGCCGCGCTGGGTGGCATGCAGGCCTTCCCCGGCGAGCATGATGCCGGCGGCCACCAGTTGTTCGTTGTAGGCGCCCATGGCGGCCAGTTCCTGTTCGCTGGGCATGCGCCCGGCTTCGGAATCGGCGTTGGCTTTGACGATCACCATCACTTTCATTGCGGTCTCCGCTGGGCTGCGGGTGCGTGCCCTTCCCTCTTACAACGAACCAGGGGTGCGGGGATCGACAGGTTCCGGGAAATTATTTTTGTCGCGGAGAGCGCGCCTTCGGCGGGGATCGGCGAACGGCGGGGCCCCTCCGTGGTGGCGGTTTGTCGTGAAGAGCTGCATCTCTGCGGGTTGGCCGGGCCGGTGGGCTGCGCAGGGGACGCCGTGAATACATCCCTGTAGGCTCGGGCGCGCCATCCATGGCGCTTACGCCCCTGCGCAACCCACCCGCCCGGCCACGGACAGGTTCCTGCCTCCGATCCACCACGTGAAGATCAAGAAAAAAGGCATAAGCAACAGCAACAGCGAAAGCAGTCGGCTGGCTGCCTTGGCTTTGCGAGCGAAGCGACCCGCTTTTGCTCTTGCTTGTGATTTCCCGTGGTGGACGCCGCAGGAAACTGTCCAAGGTCGGGTGGGTAGGCGGGGCGGGGGTGTCCGCGGCATGGATGCCGCGGCCAAGCCCCCAGGGATGGGTTCACGGCGTCCCCCGACCCGCCTACCCACCCGGCCAATCCCATGACCCATGCTTGAGCTTCCACCACGGAGGGGCTCCGCCGTTCGCCGATCCCCGCTCTGCCTTTCGCAGTGCAGCATGCCGCCGCGCAAACCTGCGCGATCATGGGCCCCCGCCCCCCCGCCAGGACTCCGCCATGCAGCAGTACCTGCTTCTGATCTACATCGACCCGTCACTGCTGCGCACACTACCCATCGACGACTTCAATACGTTGATGCGCGACTGCCTCGCCCACGCCGACAAACTGCAGGCCGAAGGCACGTTGCTGGCCGCGCAGAAACTGCAGCCGATCGAATCGGCGCAGACCCTGCGCGTGCGCGATGGCCACAGCCGGGTGCTCGATGGCCCATTCGCCGAAACCCGCGAACTGCTGGCTGGCTTCAACCTCATCGTCGCCCACGACCGCGATGAGGCCATGCGTATCGCGCAGGGGTTCCCGTGGGCCCGCTTCGGCAGCATCGAGGTGCGACCGCTGGAAGACATGGACGCCGAGCGCGAACGCTGCGGCGCCCCCGCTGCGGCTATGGCAGCAGCCGTACCCTGATCTCGCGCGGGCCTACGCCTTCGTTGCCGCTGTAGTCGCGCGCACTGGCACGCACGATGTACTCGCCCGGCGGCAACGCCGCCGGCTGCCAGCGACCGGTTTCCATCAGGCCATCGCGCACGGTGTTGGTCACCAGATAACGGAAGCGGGTGACCGCGCTGCCATGCACGGTGATACCACTGTCCGGTGCATAAGCCACTTTCACCGCCTGCTTCTGCGGTGGCATGCGGTTGAAGACGATGTTCCAGCGCGGTTGCTCGTAGCCCTGCAGCGGCTGCCCGGCGGCATCCAGGATCTGGTAGCCCACCTGGTACGGCCCCAGCCGGCGACGCGGCAGGTTGTTGTCCACCTGGTCCCAGGCTTCCACCACGATCTGCACGCCGCGCCCCTGCCGGGCCAGCATCACCACGCCATCGGTGCCGGCGGCCAGTGGCTGGTCGTTGTCGTCCAGCAGCGCCACGTCGGTGATGCGCGGCGCGAAGTGGTCAGCGTAGTCCTTGAATCCCAGTGCCACTGCGTTGGTCTCGAAACCACCGTTGCCCACGGCCAGGTGCACATGCGCCTGGTTGTTGATGCTGCCCAGGCGGTCGCCTACGTGGATGCGCGTGCCACGCCGCACGCGGATGCGCTCCAGCGTGCCGTCTTCGGCGTACAGCGGCTGCCAGCGCGCGTCGAACGGTTCGCCGCGTGGCGTACGACCGACACGCATGTGGATGTACTTCAACCGGTCCACGGCCAAGCCCTCAGCCTGCCCGCCCAAGCTCCAGGCGGCAATCGGGCTGCTGATCTTGCCCTCGGCAATCGCCAGCACGGTCTGGCCGACATCGCCGCGCACATCGAAGCCGCCATGCAGGTGGTGGCGGCTCTCGCCCTGGAAGGTGCCGCGCACTTCGCCGAGCGTGCCGACCACTTCATGCCAGCCGTCCTGTGGTGCCAGTGGCCAGCGCCCACCGCTGTCCGGCAGCGCCGCGTCGGAGGCCGGGCCCACCAGCGCCGGTGCAGGCAGTTCACCCACCGGCAGCGGGCGCAGGCGATGCAGGCGATAACCTGCGGAGTCGGCGACCAGCAGAGCACCGTCGGCCTCCACGGCCAGGCCACTGGGCCGCGCCAGCCGCGGCAGGCGATCATTGCCCAGCAGCGCCAGTTGATGGCCCTGCGGGGTCACCTGCACGATGCGCCCGTCCAGATCGCCCACATACAGCACACCGTCATGCGTGGTGGCCAGTGACAGCGGACCATTGATGACCTCACCCTTGCCGACCGCGGTGCTGACCGTGCCATCGGCACCGACACGGCGGATCGCGTTGTTGAACAGGTCGGCCACCAGCAGTGCGCCGTGCGCATCGAAGGCGAGCGCCACCGGCGTGTCGAAGCGCGCGTCAGCACCCGGTGCATCAGCGAAGCCCGGGCGGTCGCCGCCGGCCAGCGTACGCACGTTGCCATCGGTACCGATCACCCGGATGCGGTCGTTCCAGGTATCGGCCACATAGACCTGCCCCTGCGCATCCACGGCGATGCCCATCGGCCCATCGAAACGCGCTTGTGCAGCCGGACCATCGGCGAAGCCCTGCTGGCCACCGGCCAACGTCGTCACCTGTCCATCGGTGCTGATGCGCCGGATCGCATGATTGCCGGTGTCGGCCACATACAGATTGCCCTGTGCATCGGCGGCAATACCCGAAGGTGTGTTGAAACTTGCCTGCAGGGCAGGCCCATCAACACGCCCCTCGCCCTGCCCCGCTACCGTTTCGATACGGCCATCGGGCAGGCGGCGGCGGATGCGGTTGTTGTCACCGGCATCGGTGAAATAGACGCTGCCATCGGCGCTGCCCAGCAGCGCGTAGGGGTCGGCGAAGCGTGCCTGCGCCGAGGCGCCATCGCGATCACCCGGATGACCGTCGCCGGCCAGCAGCTCGATCTGTGCGGTCCACGCCAGCGGCGTCGGTACGGGGCCAGCCGGCACCTGCGGGCCGGAGGCGGGGAATTCCCACCAGGTTGCCGCCAGAGCCACCGCTGTTGCCACCACCACCGCACCCACCGCCCTCCCTTGCCACCGCGCCATCGTCCCGTTTGCCTGTACTTGCATGAAGAGGCACGAACGATAATCGCTGCGCCCGTGCAGCGCCATGGCCGATGGTCAGGGCCCTTTCACAGCGCTTGTCCTGCGCTGCCACAGCGGGTTCAATGTCCGTTCCATGGACGGAGGTCTACCATGCCCCGCTGTACCCCACTTTTCCTGCTGCTGTTTACCGCCCTGGCCAGCGCCACCGCTTTGGCGAACGTGCCGCGCGCATCCACCTCCCCTTCGCAGCCTCCGTCCGATGTGACGATGGACGCTGCGCATGCGGCGTACGCGCAGCAGTGGGATACGGCCATCGAGCAGTCCAGCAGCGGCAATACACTGGCCGCGTTGATCGCCATGGAACGGTTGATGGAGAGCCCACTGCTGGCAGATTTCGACGCCGAGCGCCGCGGCCGCGCCGCGCATTTCGCCGGTTGGACGGCAGCCAGGCAGAAGCAGCCCGCACTGGCGCGGCGCTATCTGCAGCAGGCACTGCAGGCATTGCCGGGCGATGCACAGATCCTGGCCACGCTGGTGTCGATGGACCTCAACGATGACCAGCCGGCAGCGGCGGTCGAGCATCTGACACAGGCGCTGGCGCGTGCCAACGGCCCGCTGCCGATCGACCATCACGTCATCAGCTACCTGCAGCACGACCTGCGCGAACAGCCTGTGCAACGCATGGCGCTGCTGCAGGCGCTGTTCGACAACGGCTGGAAGAGTGGCGGCATCGAACCCACCGGCCTGTGGCTGGCGCTGGCCACGCTGCAGGCCGACAACGGTCGCGGCGACGCCATCCCGACCACGCTGGCCCGCATCGACACCCCGGCCGAACTGATCCGCTTGCGCAGCGACAAGCGCTTCGACCGCTATGTGGACCGCACCGATGCTCGCTTCGATCCGGTCAAGGCCGCGCAGGCCCATCTGGACGCCCTGCGCGTCTCCGGCCTGCTCGATCGTGACCTGGATGCACGCCTGGTGGATTTCAGCAGCACGCTGTTGATGCTCGATCGCAACGAGGAAGTGCTGGCGCTGACCAATGACCTGGCCGAGGCCGCCGCGGAAGGACAATCGCCACCCGCCGCCAAAGCGGAGTGGCTGGGGTGGCTGCTCAACAGCCGCATCGGCGCGCTGCGTCGCCTGGGGCGCACCGACGAAGCGCTGGCGACGGCAAAGCTTGCCGCCCGCATCGGCGCGCTCGGACCTGATGGCCTGGAACACCAGATGAACCTGGCCTTCGTACTCAACTCACTTGGCCAGACGCAGGAAGCAGGCGCGGTCATGCACACATTGACCGAACTGAGCGGCTACGGCCAGGCCGCACAGGCCTTGATCCAATTCGCCGCTGCCCGCCAGCGCGGTGATTCCAGCGCTGCCGCCGCGGCACGTGCGGTCATCGTCGCCCAGCGCCAGGACGCGCGCCTGTTCTACCGCGAGATGCTGCTGGAGGAAGGCGATCTGGATGGTGCCGCAGCGGTGCTGATCGAGCAGCTGCGCTCGCCGCTGGAACGCAGCGACGCGCTGGCCAGCCTGCAGGACATGCGCGTGTATCCCTCGTTGCCGGGCGATGTACGCATCGATGCGGCTTGGCGCGAACTCAAGCAGCGTGCCGACGTGCAGGCCGAAGTCTCGCGCGTCGGTCGCATCGAGCGTTACGACCTGGTGGGCAGCACCACATCGCGCTGAGCGCTGGCTACTTCGCCGGCACTTCGATGCGGATGCCCATCGCCTCGCGATAGCGGGTGTACAAGGCCATCACCTTGTCCACGTAGGCCAGGGTTTCGGCATACGGTGGCACGCCCTTGTAGCGTGCCACCGCACCGATGCCGGCGTTGTAGGCCGCCGCCGCCAGCGGGCGGTCGCCGTTGTAGCGGCGCAGCAGCGCGCGCATGTAGCGGGCGCCGCCGTCGATGGACTGCTGCGGCGAGAACGGGTCGCGCACGCCGTATTCCACTGCGGTATCGGGCATCAGCTGCATCACCCCCTGCGCGCCCTTGCTGGACACCGCCAGCGCGTCGAAATTGCTTTCCGCATGGGCGATCGCCCGCAACCAGGCATCGTCCACGCCGGTGGCCTTGGCCGCCGCCTTGAACTGTTTTGCGTGCTGGGCCAGCTGGGGCTTGCCGACCTTGCCCAGGCCTTCATGCGCCGGTTCGCCCGGTGGCGTGGCCACGGTGAACTTCAGGAACACCCGCGAGCCGGGCAGGTTGCGGGTGGAGTAGACCAGCACGCCGTCCTGTTCGCGCTCGTACAGCACGCCACTGAACACGCCCATGTTGCCCCACAGGTTGGGGGTCTGCACGGCGCTGTCGTCGATCTCCTTTGGCGTGCAGCGCGAGCCGGGCTCCGGTGCGGTGGCCAGGCTGACCGTGTTGCCCTGGACGCAGCGGTAGACCGTGCGCGCAGCGGCCAGCCCTGGCCACAGGCCAGACAGCAGCAACAGCGCGACGAGGGCGGGACGGAGGGACATGGCGGCCGGATGATCCGGCGGCGGCCGCTAACAATGAGTGAATGGGGGTTTTCGGCCGGGCGGCGCCCGGCACCCGCAGAGGCAACGGCAACCTCAACAGCAACAGCAACGGCGGGCTATCCGTGGGATGGCGGGGGGGGTCCGGTTGCGGGGGACGCCGTGAACCCATCCCTGGGGGCTTGGCCGCGGCATCCATGCCGCGGACACCCCCGCCACCGGACCCACCCCGCCTTCGACAATTCCCCGCGACCTGGGAACGGTGTTCTGTGCGGCTGTTGGTGGGTGTCGCCCCCGCGGCTATTGGTGGGTATCGACCTTGCGGCTGTTGGTGGGTGTCGACCTTGCGGCTGTTGGTGGGTGTCGACCTTGGTCGACACGTAGATCCACGCCATGCGTGGATGGGACTCACCGAGGCCGTGAGATCTGTTGGCGAGGGTCTTCCCGACTAGCGCGCCATCTTCCGCCGCAGCCAGTAACCTGCGCCCAGCAGCACGAACCACGCTGGGCTGGCCACCAGCGCTTGGCGGGTGTCGGCCTGCAGGCTCAGCAGGACCAGCACGGCGGCGAAGAAGACCAGGCAGGCCCAGCACATCGCCACGCCACCGGGCATCTTGAAGATCGAGGCCGCGTGGCGTTCGGGGTAGCGACGGCGATAGACCATGTAGGCCACCAGGATCAGCGACCAGACGAAGATGAACAACACCGTCGCCAGGGTCGTCACCAGGGTGAAGGCGGTCACCAGGTTGGGGATCAGGTAGATCAGCAGGGTGCCGCCCAGCAGGCACAGGCAGGAGAACAGCAGGCCCCGTGCCGGCACCGCTGCGCGCGAGAGCTTGGACAGGCCGCGCGGTGCATGGCCTTCCTCGGCCAGGCCGAACAGCATGCGGCTGGTGGAGAAGATGCCGCTGTTGGCCGACGATGTTGCCGAAGTCAGTACCACGAAGTTGATCAAGCTGGCGGCGGCGGGAATGCCGGCCAGCACGAACAGCTGCACGAACGGACTCTTGTCCGGCACCACCTGACGCCAGGGGGTGACCGCCATGATCGCGATCAGCGCCAGCACGTAGAAGATGATGATGCGCACCGGGATCGAGTTGATCGCCTTGGGCAGGTTGCGCTCCGGGTCGGCCGTTTCCGCGGCGGTGGTACCCACCAGCTCGATGCCGACGAAGGCGAACACCGCGATCTGGAAACCGGCGAAGAAACCGACCAGGCCCATCGGGAACATGCCACCGTCATTCCACAGGTTCGACAGCGCTGCGGTATGCCCGCTGGGCGAGGTGAAGCCCCACGCCACCAGCCCGGCGCCGGTGATGATCAGCGCGCAGATGGCCACGATCTTGATCAGCGCGAACCAGAATTCCATTTCGCCGAACAGCTTCACCGTCACCAGGTTCAACGCCAGCAGCAGCATCACGCAGGCCAACGCCGGTATCCATGCATCCAGCCCGGGGAACCAGAACTGCGCATACGCGGCGATGGCAATCACATCGGCGATGGCGGTGACGATCCAGCAGAACCAGTACGTCCACCCGCAGAAGAATCCGGCCCACGGCCCGAGCAGATCGGTGGAGAAATCGATGAAGGATTTGTACTGCAGGTTGGACAGCAGCAGCTCGCCCATCGCCCGCATCACGAAGAACAGCATCGCGCCGATGATCAGGTAGACGAACACGATGGACGGGCCGGCCAGGCTGATGGTCTTGCCCGAACCCATGAACAGGCCGGTACCGATGGCACCGCCGATGGCGATCAGTTGCAGGTGGCGGTTGGACAGGCTGCGGCGCAGGTGCTCGGGGGGCGTGGCGGGCTCGGTCATGGGCGCGGGAAGAGGCGGGTGAAGCGTCCGACGGTAGTCCTCCGGCTGCCACAACACCAGCGCCGGACGGCCCAGGACCGTCAGCAAGTGTCACTTTCACCACAATGTGACCCGTTACCGCATTTGTCCCATTCCGCCCAGCCCTGCGCCGTGTTCATATACCGCCATCGCCCAAGGACCGGCCCCGCCCATGTGCCCAGCCCTGCACACCTCTCTGGAGCCCCGGTCATGAGCCGACTGCGGGTCATCATCGGCGGCACCATACTGGCCGTGCTGGCCGCTGCAGTGCCGATCGCGGTCATGGTCTATGCCACCTGGGACCGTGCGGTCAGCGTCGAGCAACAGCGCCTGCATGCCATCGCCGAGCGCAGCCTGCGCCGTACCGAAGTGTCCTACCAGGAAGCGCTGGCGGCATTGAAGTCCGCGGAGGCCACGGTACTGCCGCCCTGTGGGGCCGAACACATCCAGCGCATGCAGACCCTGGTGATGACCACGCCGTCGTCCGACCAGATGGGCTACTTCGAGGGCGGCAAACTGCGCTGCACGTCGTGGGGCCCGTTCCTGCGGGATGTGGACCAGCCCACGCCGGACCACGTCACCAGCGATGGCGTCGGCATCACCGTGGACGTGCGCCCCGAGGCGGCGGGCCGGCGGCCGATGCTGTCCATCATGTACGGGTCGTACGACGTGCTGGTCGACCCCCGTCGCTTCGTCGATGTCATCGTCGATCCAGACGTGCGGCTGGCCCTGGCAAGCCCGGATGGACGGCTGCTGACCCAGCAGGACGGCATGGACCCGACCCTGTTGCAGCAGCTGCTCCGTGAGCCCGGCGAGGGCCTGGACCGCGACACCCTGTATGCCAGCGCGCGCAGCGGTGAATGGCTGGCGATCGCCACGGCGCCGCGCACCGCACTGGCGGCCACGTTCCGGCAGCAGGCGTGGTTGTTCGTGCCATTGGGACTGCTGATGGCCGCCGCCGGTGCCGGCCTGGTGATCTGGCTGTCGCGACGACGGCTGTCGATGCGCGGCGAACTGCGCATCGCCATCCGCCGCCGCGAACTCTACCTGCACTACCAGCCGATCATCGAACTGGATACCGGCATCTGCGTCGGCGCCGAAGCACTGGTGCGCTGGCAGCGACCCGACGGCACGCAGGTGCGTCCGGACCTGTTCATTCCCTTGGCCGAAGAGGCCGGGATGATCGCCGCCATCACCGATCTGGTGATCGAGAACGTGGTTGCCGACATGCGTGAACTGCTGGCCGAGGATCGCAGTGCACACATCGCGATCAACTTGGCGGCCGAGGACATCAGCAGCGGGCGGGCGCTGAAGGTGATCTCGCAGCGCATGGCCGGCAGCGGCATCCTGCCGCAGCAGATCTGGCTGGAGGCCACTGAACATGGCTTCCTCGATATCGACCGTGCCCGCACCATGCTGGCCGCAGCGCGACGCGCGGGCCACAGCGTAGCCATCGATGATTTCGGCGTTGGCTATTCCAGCCTGCAGTACCTGCAGCAGCTGCCGTTGGATGCACTGAAGATCGACAAGTCCTTCATCGATGCGATCGGCACCGAAAGCGCGACCAGCCCGGTCACGCCGCACATCATCGGCATGGCCGGCGAACTGGGCCTGTGGGTGGTCGCTGAAGGTGTGGAAACCGAAGCGCAGCTGGCCTACCTGCACAGCCAGCACGTGCAGTTCGGCCAAGGGTGGTTGTTCTCGCGGCCGTTGCCGCGCGATGAGTTCATCGCCTTCCATCGCAAGCGCCAGCAGCAGTACGGCGCAGCGCGGGAGCACATGCAGAATCCGCGTAGCGTGCCGTTCGAGCGTGAGCAGGCGGGGGAGGAGTAGTCGGCGAACGGCGCAGCCCCTCGTGGTGGGTCGCTAAGAGCGGTTCGTGGGTTGGCCGGGTGGGTGGCTGCGCAAGGGACGCTGCAAGTACGTCCATGTAAGCTCGGTCGCCGCTTGCTCGTGTGCGCTGTCCTGCGCACACGGCAAGACCGGGGTTGGGCGTCCTGCCCAACCCACCCGAGGCATGCCTCGGGCCCATGCGGCTCACGCCCCTGCGCAGCCCACCCACCCGGCCACGGACACATTTCGTCAGCGCCTCACCACGCAAGAGAAAAGAAAAGCGAAAGCAACAGCGGGTCGCTGCGCTCGCACGTTCTGCTCTCTGTGGTGCCGGCCGCTGGCCGGCAACCCCGGCAACCCCGTCACCGTTGATCGACGCCTATGCCCAGGCCTTCGGACGGGCCCACAGCCAGGCTGCACACACCGCCAGCAGCAGCAACGGCAACCAGGCCAGGTGCTGTGCACCGCTGGCCTGCAGCATCAGGCCGCCGCCCACGCCACCGGCGGCGATGGCGAGGTTCCAGCCCGTCACCAGCATCGATTGCGCGAGGTCGGCAGCGGCGCCGGCGCGGCGGGCCAGTGCGGTCTGGAACAGGGTTGGCACGGCACCGAACGCGACGCCCCACAGGATCGTCACCAGCAGCAGCACACCCGGCACGCCCGGCCACAGCAGCAGCGAAACCACCGCCATCACGAAGCCGATCACGCTGGCCCATACCAGGGTGCGCAGATGGCGGTCCACGCCCCAGCCGGCAATGGCGATACCCACGATCGCGGAGATGCCGAACGCGAGCAGCAGCCGGTCCAGCCAGCCACCCGCACCCGCCTGCACTGCCAACGGCTCGATGTAGGTGTACAGCACGTTGTGCGCCAGCACGTACAGCACCATCACCAGCAGCGTGCTGCGGATGCCGGGCATGCGCCAGACCGAACCCAGCGACATGCGCCGGCCTGCGCCGGCCGCCGGCAACGCGGGCAACGCCCAGCGCGCGTAGCCGAGCAGCAGCACCGCCAGCACGCTCATCAACGCGAACGCCCAGCGCCAACCGATCTGCTGGCCCAGCAAGGTACCTGCCGGCACCCCCAGCGACAGCGCCAGCGGCGAGCCGATCATCGCCACCGCGATCGCCCTGCCCTGCAGTTCCGGCACCACCATGCGCGCGGCATAGCCAGCCACCAGCGACCACAGCAGGCCCGCGCCCACGCCGGCCAGGAAGCGCGCCACCAGGGTCAGCACGTAGTCATGGCTGAGCGCGGTCACGGTGTTGACCACCATGAAGCCAGCAATCGCCGCCAGCAGCAGCGGACGACGCGGCAGGCGCTGGGTCAGCGCGGTCATCGGCAACGCAGCCAGCACCGAGCCCAGTGCATACACGCTGACCAGTTGTCCTGCCGCCGCGTCGCTGACGCCGAGACTCTCGCCCATCGGCCGCAGCACGCCGGCGGGCAGCGTTTCGGTCAACAGGGTGATGAAGCCACCACCGGCCAAGGCCAGCAGGCCACGCCACGGCAGGCGCGTTGCCTCACCGGCCGGTGCCCCGGCATCGATCGCGTGGCCGCTCATCGCGCCGTCTCCAGATCGGCATACACCGCATCGCGCAGTTCATCCACGAACGCGCCATGCATGCCTTCGTACAGCGTATTGGTCAGCGCGACCACGCTCAGGCCGCGCGCTGGATCGACGAACCAGCTATGGCCGTAGGCACCGCCCCAGCGCCATGTGCCCACGGTCTGTGGTGTGCCGCTGGCTGCGGCATCACGCAGCACGGCAAAGCCCAGGCCGAAGCCCCAACCGGGTGGATCGATCGGTCCCAGTTCGCCCAGCTGCGGCGTTCCTATCTGTGCCATCAAGCTGTCCGGCAGCAGCTGTGAGACACGCGAATCGCGCAGTGCCTCCAGCACGGCCATCACCTCGTCAGCGGTACCCACCAGCCCTGCACCGGCCGACGGATAGCGGTGCGGATCGGTCGCACGGGCCAGGCTGTATTCGATGCCCACCGAGCCCTCGAACGCCGGCACCACCTCGCCCTCCTGCAAGCGATGCGGCTGCGGTACGTCACTGACATACGGCGTCGCCAGGCGACTGCCCTCGCCGGTGGCGAACGCGGTATCGCGCAGGCCCAGCGGCTGCGCCAGCAGCCGGTCGAACAACGCCTGCAATGTCTCGCCTGTCGCCGCTTCAGCCAGCGCGCCGGCCACGTCCACGCCCAACGAATACAACCACTGGCTGCCCGGTGCGAACAGCAACGGCACCTGTGCGATGCGCTGCACGTTCTGCTGCAGCGTCACCGCGCTCGCGTCCATGCCATCACTTACGCCCGCCTGCGCGTAAGGGCCCTCGGCATCGGCTTCCAGAAAGCGGTAGCCCAGCCCGCTGCTGTGGCTGAGCAACTGGCGCAGGCTTATCGATGGCTGGCTGCCATCGGCCAGTGCCGGGCGGAACGCCGGCAACCAGCGCTGCACTGGCGCGTCCAGGTCGAGCACGCCCTCGGCCACCAGGCGCAGGATCACCGTGGTCAGCAGCGGCTTGCTCACAGAAGCCAGCCGGAACAGCTGGTCGCGGCGCATCGGTGTATTCGATTCACGATCGGCCAGGCCACTGGCGCTGGCATGGCGAAGCACGCCGTGTTCGCGCACCAGCACCACCGCACCGACCAGGCGCTGCGGGTGCACGGCCTGCAGCAGCGCGCTCACCGCGGGCAGTGCCGGTGCAGTTTCAACAGGAAGGGCGAGTGTCATCGGGGTGATCCGTGGGGAGAGGCCCGCCACGGTAGGCAGCTTCGGCGCCCGCAAAAAGCGGGGCCGGGCTCCGCGCATCATGGACTGCAAGTTCCGCAATCGGCATCATGCCCGGAACCACTGGGCCGCACCGACCCGCCAGGCACCCGCACCGCACTGTTGCACCGGCTGCGTCACCGCGCATGCCGACCGCCGCCTACCCTGCCCTCTTTCGCAGCGACCTTCCCCATGTCCGTCCTCGACAACCTGGCCAACCTGCAGACCTTCGTCCACGCTGCGGACACCCGCAGCTTCGTCGAGACCGGCCGCGTACAAGGCATCTCCGCCTCGGCCGCCGGCAAGTGCGTGGCCCGGCTGGAACAGGCGCTCGGTGTACGCCTGTTCCACCGAAGCACGCGCAGCATCACCCTCACCGCCGAGGGCCAGCTGTTCCTGGCACGCTGCCGGCGCATCCTCGACGAGCGCGACGCCGCACGCACCGAACTGGCCCAGCAGCATGCAACCCCCAGCGGCACCCTGCGCATCAGCCTGCCCCTCGTAGGCGACCTCACCCTGCCGTTGATGGCGGAGTTCATGGCCGCCTATCCCGACATCCGCCTGGAGCTGGATTTCTCCGATCGACTGGTCGACGTCATCGAAGAGGGATTCGATGCCGTGCTGCGTGTCGGCGAGCCCAGCGATTCACGCCTCACTGCACGTCGCCTCGGTGTGTTTCCACGCCGCATCGTTGCGTCGCCGGCCTACCTGCAACGGCATGGCACACCGCAGGTGCCGGCCGACCTGCTGCGGCACCGCCTGCTGCATTACCGCTTCCCCAGCAGCGGCAAACTCGAACCGTGGCCGATCCTCTGGCCCGAGGGCGACACGGCACAGGAACTGCCGGTGCACCTGGTCGCCAACACCATCGAGGCGCGGGTGGCACTGGCACTGCGCGACGGTGGCCTGGCGTTCGTGCCGGTGCATTCGGTACGCGATGCACTCGCTGACGGCCGGCTGGTCACCGTGCTTGATGAGCACGTGCATTCCTGCGGCACGTTCCACCTGCTGTGGCCGTCGGGCCGCCACGTACTGCCGAAGCTGCGGGTGTTCATCGAATTCGTCGGCGCGCGGCTGGATACGGTGCCGTAACGCGGCGCAGCGGCCGCGACCATTCAGCTCGCAGCGCTATACTGTCCGCTCATTCCTCATAGAGGCTCGCGACCAATGCGCCAGTGATGCCGCCGTCTTCGCACTAGACGGCCCGACTCTTCCCGCCCCTGCGCGCAGGGGAGAACCAGGCATCCATGGAGGTCGCATGACTTCGCATTCCCTCACGCTCGATCGCGTGTCGTATCGGTTGGCCGATGGCCGACCGCTGTTTTCCAATCTGTCCTTTTCCTTCGAGCCGGTGGCCACCGGTCTGGTCGGCGCCAACGGCGTCGGCAAGAGCGTGCTCGCGGGCCTGCTCGCCGGTCAGCTGTCGCCCGACGAGGGCCACGTGCACCGCAGTGGCCAGGTATTCCTGTTGCCCACACCCGGCTATCCGCCGAGTGGCACGGTCGGCGAACTGGCCGGCGTAGGCGCCGAACTGGCGGCACTGGCACGCATCGAAGCAGGCAGCGTCGATGCAGCCGACTTCACCTGCATCGGCGACCGCTGGAACCTGCGCGAACGCCTGCAACAGCAGTGGCAGGCAATGCAGCTGCCGGCCGACCTTGATCCCGCGCAGCCCGCCGCGCGACTCAGTGGTGGCCAGGCGATGCGGGTCGCCCTGTCCGGCGCATGGGCCAGCGGCGCGGACTGGCTGATCCTCGACGAGCCGAGCAATCACCTCGACGCCCATCATCGCCGCCAGCTGTATGCACAACTGCAGCAATGGCAGGGCGGCCTGCTGGCGATCAGCCACGACCGTGGCCTGCTCTCGCAGATGTCGCAGATCGTCGAACTGGATGCGCACGGCCTGCAACGTTATGGCGGGCCGTGGCAGCACTATGCCGACGCGCGTGCCGCCGAACGCGAGGCCGCCGCCGCCCAGCTTGACCACGTCCGCGCCCAGCACCGGCAGCAGCAACGCAGCGCGCGCGAGCAGCACGAGCGCCAGCAGCAGCGCCAGGCACGCGGCAACCGTGCGGCACGCGAGGCCAACCAGGCTCCGATCCTGCTTGGTCTGCAGAAGCAGCGCGCCGAAGCCAGCCACGGGCGCGCGCAGCAGATCCAGAGCGATCGCCTGCAGGCCAGCGCTGCGCAGGTACGCGCCGCCGCAGCAGCGGTGCACGTGGCGCCGGAACTGGCGTTGTTCAGTGGCGAAGGCGAGCGTGGCCAAGCCCGTTTGCTGCAGGCGCATGACCTGGTGCTGCCGCGCGGCTGTCGGGCGCCGCTGCAGCTGGAGATCCGTCGGGGCCAGCGTGTTGCCGTGGTCGGCGACAACGGCAGCGGCAAGTCGACGCTGTTGCGCGTGCTGGCCGGCGAGCTGCCCGCAGACAGTGGGCAGGTGCAACGGCATGCGCCCTTGGCGCTCCTCGACCAGCAGCTGCTGAATCTACGCAGCGAAGAGAGCATTCTCGACGCGGTGCAGGCTGCCCATCCCACGGCCGATCCGGCTGAGCTGCGCACGCGGTTGGCGTTGCTGGGCCTGGATGCACAGCGCATCCAGCGCCCGGCCAGCAGCCTCAGCGATGGCGAGCGGGTGAAAGGTGCGCTGGCCAGCGCGCTGTATGCCGATCCGGCCCCGCAGCTGCTGTTGCTGGACGAGCCGGGCAACGCGCTGGACCTGTCCGCGCTGCAGGCGCTGGAAGAGCTGTTGGCGGCATGGCCGGGGGCGTTGCTGATGGTCAGCCATGACACCCACTTGCTGCAGGCCCTACGGCCGACGCAGGTGCTGCAGGTCGGTGATGCAGGTTGGCAGTGGCGCGATGCGTTGTAGAGCCGAGCCCATGCTCGGCTCCTGCCGGCTGGCATCCACGCATGGCGTGGATCTACTGCCAGCCGAGCATTCATCCACGCATGGCGTGGATCTACTGGCTGGCAATGCGTCCACGTCCATCGGAAGCGATGAGCTGTAGAGCCGAGCCCATGCTCGGCTCCTGCCGGCTGGCATCCACGCATGGCGTGGATCTACTGGCTGGCGGAGCATTCATCCACGCATGGCGTGGATCCACTCATCCACGCTTCCACACCGGGAACGTCTGCGGCATCTGCTGCCACAGCAGGGGGCCGGCCTGCAGTTCGTCGTCGTTGAGCAGGCACGCATCCAGTGCTGACCGCACCGCGCACTCGTCCATGTGCACGCCGATCACCACCAGTTCCTGCCGGCGGTCACCCCACAGCGGGTGCCACAGGCGTGCCATCGCCGAGTGCGCCTCCGCGTCCGGGAATTCCTGTGCATCGGGCAACGGCGCGCTCCAGCAGTCGGCCTGCTGCCGTGCCCAGCCCAGATCGCTGTAAGGCAGTGGCGTTGGAGGCAGCAGCGGCGTGGTGTCTTCCTGGCCCGCGCGCACACGCTCGCGCGCCGCATACCAGAAGCCCGCCGCCTGCGTGCGCGTGGCCGCGCCCACACTGTTCAACTCACCCACCCAATCCATGCGGTTGGCCAGCCAGAACCAGCCTTTGCTGCGGATCACCCCGGGCATGCCGTGCTGCAACGTGCGTGCGAAGCGTGCCGGGTGGAACGGCCGTCGCGAGCGGTACACGAAGCTGGCAATGCCGTATTCCTCGGTTTCCGGCGTGTGCTCGCCGCGCAGCTCCTTCACCCATCCCGGGGCCTGCTGCGCGCGCTCGAAATCGAAGCGGCCGGTATCCAGCAGCTCGGCAAGCGGTACGTCGCCGAAGCTGGACAGCAGCAGCTTCGCATCGCGGTTCAACCCGCGCAGCACCGCCAGCGTGTCCTGCAGCAGCTCCTCTTCCACCTGGTCCACCTTGCTGACCACGATCACGTCGGCGAACTCCACCTGCTCGCACAGCAGGTCGACGACGCCGCGGTCATCGTCCGGCCCCGCCTGCTGGCCACGTTCGGCCAAGCGCAGCGTCGAACCGAAATCGTCCAGGAAGGCGCTGCCGTCAACCACCGTCACCATCGTGTCCAGCCGCGCGATATCGCTCAGGCTGAAGCCGTGCTCATCGCGCACCGCGAAGGTGGCCGCTACCGGCATCGGCTCGCCGATGCCGGTCGATTCGATCAGCAGGTAGTCGTAGCGGCCGCTGTCGGCCAGGCGCCGGACCTCCTGCAGCAGATCATCGCGCAGCGTGCAGCAGATGCAGCCGTTGCTGAACTCCACCAGCGTCTCTTCGGTGCGACGCAGCTCCGCGCCGCCGTCGCGAATCAGCTGCGCATCGATGTTGACCTCGCTCATGTCGTTGACGATCACCGCCACCCGCAGGCCATCGCGGTTGCGCAGGATCTGGTTGAGCAGGGTGGTCTTGCCGGCCCCAAGGAAGCCGGAGAGCACGGTGACCGGAAGGCGACGGTCGGCGCGGGAAACAGTGTTCATGTCGGAGCGGGTTGGCTGCGGAACGGAAATGTTACTGTATAACAATTGTCGCGCAAGGAACCTCCCCGCATGAAGTCGCCCTCAGCCGCCCTGCTTGATGCCGGTGCCGTCGCCCTGTCCAGCCTGTGCCTGCTGCATTGCCTAGCGCTGCCCCTGCTGGCGGCCGCGCTGCCGCTGTTCGGTGTCTGGGCCGAAGCGGAATGGGTGCACCTGGTCTTCGTGGCCATCGCGCTGCCGATGACCGGCTTCGCCCTATGGCGGGCCGAACGCCGCCATCCCCTGCCCGCTCTGGCGTGGTTGAGCGCCGGCATCGGCCTGGCCCTGTTGATGGCCGGTGCCCTGGCGCTACCCTCGCACGCGTGGGAGACCCCGCTGACGGTCACCGGCAGCCTGCTGCTGGCCGCCACCCACATCTGGAACGCGCGGCACCGGCACCGATAGCGCCACAGGGGTAGTGCCGGCCGCTGGCCGGCAACTGCAGGCTACGTCCGCAGTTCATGAGGTTGCCGGCCAACGGCCGGCATTACCCAGCTATTTGCCGTAGCGGCGCAGCAGCTCCACCAGCACCTCGGCTTCGGCCGCCCGCTGGACCGGGTCTTCCGCGCCCACCACGTGTTCCTGCAGGTGCTCGTGCAGCAGTTCCATCAACAGGCTATGGGCAGCGCCACGCACGGCGGCCACCTGCACCAGCACGTCGGCGCAGTCGCCTGCCTCGCTCTCGGGCGTGTTCAACGCCTGCTCCAACGCCGCCACCTGGCCGCCGATGCGACGGACCCGGGTCAGCAGCTGCTTTCGATTCCGGTGTACATGCGCCATGAGCGGATCATATACCCTATGGGGGTATCCATCCATCACTGCCGCCATGCACCTGGACGCCCTCGCCGCTGCCCGCCGCCACGAACACCGCTTCGACGACGGCAACCCGCTGGCCGAACGCAATACCCGTCGCGCGATGTGGCTCACCGTCAGCATGATGCTGGTCGAGATCGTCGGAGGCTGGTGGTTCAATTCCATGGCCGTGCTCGCCGACGGTTGGCACATGAGCTCGCACGCGCTGGCGCTGGGCCTCTCGGTGTTCGCCTACTGCTTTGCACGCCGCTATGCACACGATCCGCGCTTTGCCTTCGGCACCTGGAAGATCGAGATCCTGGCCGGCTACACCAGCGCCATCGCCCTGCTCGGCGTCGCCGCGCTGATGGCCGTGCAATCGCTGGAACGGCTGTGGGTGCCCGCCCCCATCCACTACAACGAGGCCATCGCCATCGCTGCGGTCGGCCTGGGCGTGAACCTGCTATGCGCGTGGTGGCTGCACGACAGCCCCGGTCACGCGCATCACCATCATGACCACGGACACGGACACGACCATGACGATCATCATGGGCATGACCACGATCACTCCCACGGGCACGACCTCAATCTGCGTTCGGCCTACGTGCACGTGCTGGCCGACGCCGCCACCTCGGTGCTGGCCATCGTCGCCCTGCTGGGCGGCAAACTGCTCGGCCTGACCTGGCTGGATCCGGTGATGGGCCTGGTCGGTGCGGTGCTGGTCACCGTGTGGGCGATCGGTCTGCTGCGCGACAGCGGTCGCATCCTGCTCGACGCGCAGATGGACGCGCCGGTGGTGGCCGAGGTGCGCGAGGTGATCGAGCAGGGCCCGTGGCCGGCACGCCTGGCCGACCTGCACGTGTGGCAGGTGGGGCGCGGCAAGTACGCCGTTGCTGCCTGCGTGGTCACCAGTGATGCCACGCTCGACCCGGATACCGTGCGCCAGGCCTTGGCGATCCATGAAGAGCTGGTGCACGTGACAGTGGAGATCCACCGCAGCGCGTGACGCCAGCGTGCCGCGGTTCTTGCCGAAAATCTGTACCGGGCGCCACCGCGTACTGCCTACACTGGCCGCACCTGCCCCGTAGGGACATCCCATGCGCGCGCTCCGCCTGCTGCTGCCCGGTGCCCTCCTGCTGCTGGTGGCCTGTTCCGGCGACACCCAGCTGCCGTTCTCCTCCGACCCGATGCTCGGCTGCTTCGCCACCAGCCCGCGCAAGTCCGCCGAGTTCCGTATCGAAAAGGAAGGAAGCCAGTACTTCGTGTCCTTCGAGCGCGACGGCCAATGGCAACGCGAACCCAACGCGCTGTACAAGGCCAGCCGCAGCGACATCCAGCAGTACTTCCGCGATGACGCCGACCAGATCGACAGCGCACTGATCCGCATGGCCGGCGGCTTCGGCATCTTCCACGTCAAGGACGGCGCCACGTTGAAGGCTCGCGCACGCGACAGCGACTACATGGCCCTGCTGTTGATCGGGGCGGGGCCGGTGTATGCGGTGAAGTGTCAGTAGCGGCCAGATTGCAATTCTTCGCATGGCGTCAGCGATGCCGCTCGCACACGCTGCCGGTTTCGAGGAGGAATACCCATGCTCTCTCTTCTCCTGCTGGCCGCTGGCACCGCAAAGACCCAGGGTGCCTATGACGAGGTGCGTGAGACCGATGACGGCAAGGTCGTGGTGATGCGCACCTTTGACTGGGAAATCGAAGGGGAACGCACCGAGCGTGTAACCGTGCACTGGTTGCTGCGGGAAGACGGCAGCATGCGCTACGACTTCGACCGGCAGCCAGCCGCCACCCAGGATGCCCATCGCCGTTCGTGCGCGTTGCAGGGCATGCAGCCCTCACGAGGCGTCGGCATGATCTCAGGAGAAGGAACCATCCACGGATTCAGCTGCATCGACCTGCGGTAGCGCCGCGCCCATGCCCGGCTCGGCTGCACAGCGCCTGCGGTACCATGCCCTCCCCCGAACCACCCCTGTACCCACCGTGCCCCACTACTCCGGCCCCCTGCTGACCCGCGACAGCGCTGACACCCTGCGCCGTGCCCATGACAAGGGCGCCGCCGAATGGCAGGGCTCGCTCGACCTGGGGCGCAACGAAGAGGCGGCGCAGCTGGACGCCGAGGGTTTCACCTTCCGCGGCCAGCACTACCCGTGGCCGGACAAGCTGAAGGACCGCACCCTGTACTACTGGGATGGCGAGGAGTTCTCCGCCATCTCCCGCTTCAGCGGCTCGCTGATCAAACTGGTGCCGACCGAATGGGGCGCACCGACCTTCGAGATCGACGGCATCAAGATGCTGCCGACCTCCAAGCTGTCGCCGTTCGAGGACGCGCGCCGCAAGGTCGAGCTGGTCGCCCCGGCCGGCAAGATCATCCTCGATACCTGCGGTGGCTTGGGCTACTTCGCCGCGTGTGCATTGGAGGCCGGCGTCGGCCAGATCCGCTCGTTCGAAAAGAACGCCGACGTGATGTGGCTGCGCACGCTCAACCCGTGGTCGCCCGATCCGGATTCAGCTGCCGCTGGCGGTCGCCTGCACTTCAGCCACGGCGACGTGTCGCAGCAGATCGAACAGGTGGCCAGCAACAGCGTCGATGCGATCCTGCACGACCCACCGCGCTTCGGCATCGCCGGCGAACTGTACTCACAGGTGTTCTACGACCACCTCGCCCGCGTCATCCGCAAGGGGGGGCGCCTGTTCCACTACACCGGCGCGCCGAACAAGCTGACCAGCGGCCGCGACGTGCCACGTGAAGTGGCCAAGCGCCTGGAAAAGGCAGGTTTCAAGGCCGAGCTGGCGCTGGACGGCGTGCTGGCCGTCAAGCGCTGAGCCTCACTCGCCTTCCACCTTGGCCAGCTTCATCACCCACTTCGGCACTTCCGGCTCGCCGGCGTAGAATTCCTTGGGCTTGTTCTCGGCCATCGCCCAGCGGTGCAGCCAGCTCGGCCCATAGCGACCGCTGTAGCCCTCAGCACCACGCGCATAGGCAGGGTCGCGCACCGCCTCCTGCAGTGACACGAAGCGATAGCCACGACGCTTGGTGGCCGCCACCAGCTCGGCGAAGGTCGCCGCATTGAGTTCGTTGGCATGCATCAGCCACACCTGCGGCACCGCATACCCCAGCAGCGCCAACGACTGCTTCTCGTAGTAATCGACCTTGTTCAGCATGTACGGCACATAGCCCTTGCGCAGGCTCGCCAGGGTCGCCTCGCGCTCGGGTAAATCGGGCTGCTCGTTCATCACGTTGGCATAGGCGAAGGCCCACACCCACTCACCGTTGTCGACCGTCACCGGTGCAACGCGGTAGCCGTGCTGCTTGAAGAACGCGTCCATGGCCGCGCGATCTTCCGGCGTGCGGCCGGCGCGCAGATACGGATGGCGCATCCACTGTGGCGTCTGCCCGCGTTCGGCCAGCAGCGGTCGCAGCACCTGCTCGCCGCGCAGGAAATCCTGCTGGAATGCCGGCACGCCCTTGGCATTGAGGTCCATGTGCGACCAGGTGTGGTTGCCCAGCTCGTAGCCGGCATCCAGCCAGTCGCGCAGCATCTGCACGCGCGCCGGCTGCACCTGGCCATCCACTTCCAGCTTGTTTTCGTTGACGAAGCCGATCACTGGCACCTCAGCCTGGCGCAGCTGTGCCATCAACGCAGCATGACGCGCCTGCAGATCGGCCGGAACGATCTCATCCAGGCGCGCCCAGGGCAGATCGTCAATGGTCACCGCAATGCGCCGATCGACCTCGGCAGCGTGGACGGTGAGTGACAACAGCAGCAACGGCAACGCACGCAGGAGCAGACGCATCGGTACATCCATGAGATGGGATGCAACGACTGTAACGCGATTGAGGCTTGCAGCCGAGTGTGGGCAGGCGTCGCGGCGCCGGGCCGAGTCAGTCGGCGATGTACTTCGGCAGCACGTGGTCGGTCAACCACACGCCGTTGGCGGAGCGGTAGAAGACATGCCCTTCAGCATGCATGCGCCCGGCGTGCACGCTGAGAATGACCGGTGCACCGCGGCGGGCGCCGACCTGGTGGGCCGTCTCCCGGTCCAGTGACAGATGCACGTGCTGGCGCTCGCCTGCACGCAGACCCTGCTCGCGGATCGAGCCGACGAAGCGCGACACCGTTCCGTGGTACAGCCACTGCGGCGGCTCGACCGGCACCAGTCCAAGATCGACCGTGATTGAATGCCCTTGGTTCGCGCGGATACGATGGCCATCATCGCTCAGTGCAAAGCGTTGCTTGTTGCAGGTCGCCACGATGTGCTGCAGTCCGGCATGATCGAGCGTCTGCCCATGTGCAGCCAGCTTCTGCAGGAGCTCGTCGACGTTGGCCCAGCCCTGGCCGTCCAGGATCAACCCGATTTTTTCGGGTTCATGGCGCAGCACCAGGCTGAGGAACTTGCTGGTGTGCTTGGATGAAGTTTCCGTATTCATCCGCATAGAGTGCCGCAGAAGCGTCGGTCGGTGCCAGTCAGCGGCCCGCGCGAGAGTCAGAGCCGGGTCAGCTGCGAGGTGGTGCGCCACAGCCACACACCAACCACCATCGCGGCCAGCAACAGCCCACACAGGATGATGGCCAGCGCGTCAGGTGCGTGCGGCGGCATCAGCTCGGCCTTGGCGAACAGCTGCAGCAACCATCGCCGCATCGAGGACGGCAGCGCCTGCCCGTCCGGTGCCAGATCGGTCATGCACGCAGCCGGCAGTGCCGTGGTGATGCCTTCCCACACATGCTCATACAGTCGCAGCATCGCGCTGGCCAGCAGCAGCGCCGCCGCGTGCAGGGCGAGCAGGCCCCACGCACTGCGGCGCAGCGGCGCGTCCACATGCCGCAACCAGTGCACACAGACCAGGAGCGTACCCAGCACGGCGAGCAGCAGCGTTGCCATCGGCAACCAGAACAGCGGCTGCCAGTCATCCAGCGCGCTGGCACGCGCCAGCAGATGCTCGGCCACGTGCAGGCGCGCGGCCGGATCAATACCACCACAGGCCAGCGACAGTGGCTCCAGCAGCAGGTCCACGCAGTGATGGAAGTACCCTGCGGCCAGGCCAACCGACAGCAGCGCCACCACCTGCAGCAGCAACAGCATCAGGCCAGCGCCGAAGAAGCGCCCGAGGCGGGCAGTAAAGGCGGTCATCGGTGTATCCCCAGCAAGTGACGCGCATGCTAGCCAAGCCAATCGATGCTGTCGGCTGGCAGATGCGACACCGTCGTCGGTGATGCGCGATCATGTGCGTTCAATGCAGGAGTGTTGGCGATGCTGGGGTTGTATCTGTTCGTGCGTACCGTGCTGCCGGCACTGCTGGGCGGGGCGGTTGCGATGCTGGGCGCGCGGGTGATCAATCGACGGCTGGCCCGTCTACCGCCACGCGTGATTGCCCTGCCTGATGACAGCCTGCTGCCCAGCCCCGCTGCACAGCGGCGTTATCGCCGCCTGCGGCGCCGCAGCCCCGGCCTGAACAGCATCACCCTACCGCCCAAGGTGCCGCGGAGCTGGATCTGGCTGGCAGCAATGGTTTTCATCGGCACGATAAGCCTGGCCGTCTACCTGACGCCCGACGGCCCGCGCTTCCAGGTGATGGTGGAGAGCTTCGTGGGCTATCCCTCCACCGTCATCGAGGTCCGGGCGCCGGTAGAGCAGCAACTGCGCCTGCTGGACACCTGCACGCCGGTACTGCTGCAGACTGTCCGTCCCATCACCATGCGCTATCGCAGGTCCCGAACCGGCAACCCGGTCGAGGTACATGGCGTGCTGCCGGTGCAGGTGCGTCGCCGAGGCACACTGCTGCAGGTGGCCACGGCCCAGCCGGTGGACGTGGCGGCGCTGCGCGATGCCCTGCACGCCTGCAGCACATCGTCCGGCGCTGCACTGACGATGCATGCCCGCACCGTCGCGCCATGGCGGGAATGGGGTTGGCAGCCGTGGCCGGGGCGCAGCAGCCAGTATGGCTTCAACCGCGCGGCAGTTTCGCCGCCCACATGTTGTCCACCAGGTTCGGGTAACGGCGTCCGTTCTCTTCCGCCCGCTGCCGCGCCGCCGCCTTCTGCGCCTCCGTCAGCGGCTGCGTCTTCTGGCCCTTTGGGTTGGGCTTCTTCCAGGGCGGCGTGCGGGCAGTAGTCATGTGCGGATGATGCCGTAGTCGGTGTTACTTCTTCAGGAATTCCAGCAGGGCCAGATTGAAGTCATCGGCGTGGCTGGTGTTGCAGCCATGCGGCGCATGCTTCAGCACCACCACTTCGCTGCCGGCGATGGCGGCGTGCGTACGCTTGCCTGAACCTTCGAACGGCACCGTCGCGTCACTGTCGCCGTGCAGCACCAACGTCGGTACCGTCACCTTCTTCAGGTCCGCACGGAAATCGGTGGTGGCGAACGCCTTCATGCACCCCAGCGCGGCGGTCTGGTCGGACTGATGGGCGAGCGCGATGGCGGCCTGGCGCTCGTCCTCGGTGACCATCAGCTTGCCGTCGGCACTGAAGAAGTCACGCGTGAAGCCGTCAAAGAACGCTTCGCGGTCTTTCTCCAGCCCCTGGCGCATCTCATCGGCCTTTTCCTGGGTCAGCGGCCCGTCCGGGTTGTCCGCGCCCTTCAGCAGGTACGGCGGTACGGCCGAAGCGAACACCACGCTGTGCAGGCGATCCTCACCATGGTTCGCGATGTAGCGCGCCACCTCGCCACCGCCCATCGAGAAGCCGACCAGGGTGACATCGCGCAGGTCGCGCTCATCGATCAGGCCGGCCAGGTCAGCGGCCAAGGTGTCGTACTCATAACCATCGGCGGGCTTTTCCGAGCGACCGAAGCCGCGGCGGTCGTAGCTGATCACGCGATAGCCGGCATCGCGCAGCAACGGCACCTGTGCCTTCCAGGATTCGGCCGACAGCGGCCAGCCGTGAATCAGGATCACCGGACGGCCGGTGCCGCCGGTGCCTTCAATGTGCAGGCGGACGGAGGAGGTAGGCATGGGAGCTCCCGAGGAGAATGAGGAATCCAGCCTAGGCACTGGCAACGGAGCCCCCTGTGATGGAATCGGCGCAGGCCATGACATCGCGTACACGGGCACGGGGTTGCATCGGTTCGCACCCGCCAGTACGGCATTGGTCGGGCGCTCCCCGGGTTTCGTCAGCGACCGCTTACGGTGAGACGGCCCCCGTGCCAGTCTGCGCCGGTCCTCAACGGAGCCATGCCATGCTGCTCGCCCTGCCCCTGCTCGCCGTCGCCGTCGCCGGCACCTCTCCCGCCAGCGACACCCTGCGCGAGCAGATCCGCGCAGCCGACACGCAACTGTTTGCCGCGGCCTTCGATGCATGTGATGCCGACAGGGCCGCCGCGATGACCACCGAGGACATGGAGTTCTTCCATGACAAGGATGGAAAGTCCGCCAGCAGTCGCGCCGACTTCCGCCGCAGCGTGGCCAACCTGTGCGACAACGCGCGCAAGGGTGGCTGGCACCTGCGGCGCGAGCTGGTGGAGAGCTCGCTGCAGGTCTTTCCGCTGCAGGATGATCGCGCACTGGAAATCGGCGACCACCGCTTCCATGAGCGCGGCACCGATGGCGTCGAACGCTGGACCGGCCAGGCTCGTTTCATCCAGGTCTGGCGCCGGGTGAACGGTCAATGGCAGGCTGAGCGCGTGATCAGCTACGACCACCGCCCAGCGGACAAATGATCGTCAGCGCCGCAACGCCCGCTCAGTCACGCAGGTTGATGGCGCGCGTGAGCATCCAGCAGCCGTAACGTCGCGCGAAGGTGTAGGTGTCTCGCTCGGTCTCGCTGCCGAAGGTTACGCGCTGCCCGTTGTCATCGATCAGCTCTATCTGCGTGGGTGCGTTATACGTGCCCGCGCGCATGCGCTCCAGCGCGACCGGGTCACGGCTGGCCGGTGAAGGCACGAACACATCGAACTCCGCGAGGTAGCGGTAGCTGAAACGCTTCAACCGCGCGGCGCCCTGTTCCAGCACGACGTGCGTGGGCGCCAGCCCCTCGTGGTCATCGCGCAGGGTGTGCATGGGCACTTCGTACTCCAGCGGGTCGGAGGTATAGCGCAGGCGCACCCGGTCGTCGGCCGGGTCGGCAAAGCGTTGCAGGAAACGGGTGAAGTCCTGCGATGGGCAGGCGGGATCGTCCGCTGCTACCGGCGTGTCAGCCACCGCAGCACCTGCGCAGGCCCACAGCCCCACGCCCAGCAGCAACCGCGCGGCCGCCTGTCCCCGTATCCGGATTGTCTCCCCGTGCACCACGTTTTCCCCCGCTGCCATTGCACCGGACGCCATCCCCTGCGTCACCGGGCCACAGGCTAGCAACAAAGCCGTTACCGGCGCAGCCCGCGACCGTTTTACACTGGCAGCATCCGGCCACACGGTAGCGGCCACATGGAGCCCCCAATGACCCCTGACGATTCCCTCCACCAGCAGATCCGCCAGAACGTGGCCGCACTGGACGAGAAGCACGGCCGCGCGTTCGATGCCACCAGCGAGAACGTGGCAGCCAGCCTGGCCGTCAAGGCCCGTGAACAGGGCCTGGAACGCGCCGACCACGTGGTGGTGAGCAATGCCACGGCCAACCACCCGGCCGGGCACAACATCTTCGTGGTGCAGGGCGACCCGGCCAACCCGGCGCACCTGCGGGCGATGCTGCCGACCGCCGAGGCCGCGCAGACGCCGGCTCAGGAGTCATTGCAGAAACTGGGGTTGGGTGGGCAGCAGCCGGTGCAGGCTGAGCAGCAGACGCTGGATGCACAGGCGCAGGATCAGCAGCAGAACCCTGCGCTTCGCATGGGGTGAACACCGCCAGGCGTGGATGACTCCGACGCCGGTGGCATGGGCCGCTCTCAGCCCATTCGCGGCTGGGCCTGTTGCGTCTGCTGTTGCAGCTGATCTTCCTGCGCGACGCGGCTGGACTCACGGCCCTGATGCTGCACGCTGGCTTGCTGGTACACCTCTTCAACCGTGCCCTGCTGGGCATCGGCCAGCGAAAGCCGCTGGCGGTTCGCCGCGGGATCCGGTGACGCGGTGTCGCCCGTGCGCTGCAGGAAGACGTAGCCCGGCGAATCCGCCGCGCCGCCGCTGCTGAAGGCCACCTGCAAGGTATCGCGTTCGGTGTAGCCCCCCTGCACCGCCAATCGCGTCAGGTGGCCCGCCAACAGCTCGGGCTGTTGTCCCGGCGGCAGCCCCTGCCGCTCGGCCGCCTCCCCCAGCGCCGCCCGCACCCGCTGGTCGAGCAGATGCAATGCGTCACCCGGCACACGCGCGTCGTTGGCCACCCGCTCGCCACTGCGCTCGCCGATGTCGTCGTTGTCGCTCAGCAGGCGATGCTTCCACGTACGATCGGGCATCGGGTTGGTTTTCGTACCATTGAGTTCACTGTTGGGGAACGGCGGATCGATGCTGTCGACGCCGTGGATGTTACGCAGCGGACGATAACCATCCTTGCCCCCGCCATTGATGTCCAGAGGAATGCGGACATCCGGGAAAAGCTGCCCGGCGGGACCTCCCAGTGCATTCACGTCGATGCTTCTTTTCCGCTCGATGCCCGCGTGGTTCAGCGCTTCCCAGGTGAAGTCCACGCAGTTGTTGCGGACATCCTGGTAGTGCTTGCTGAAGCCAAACCCCTCGGGATCTTTGCCGAAGGCGTCGAGCTTCTTGTATTGCTCCTCGCTGATTTCGAGCGTCCGGGTGTATCGCGGATCCTTATAGATCAGATCATCTTTCTTCACGATGTCGCCCGGCCCATTGATGTCGCCATGCACCACAGGTGCAAAGCCGTAGCTCTGGGGAGGCACACCCGTAGCGTGCAGGACGTAGAACATGTGCCCCGGCGCGGAAGTCTGCAGAACACCATCCACAACCTCCTGCTTACCGGTCGAAAGATCAAGCAGAGGGGTCCCGGGTGCCGCAATGACGATATCTACGGTGTAGCGTGGCTTGTCCATAAGATTGTTCCTTCAGTTCCTTCCAAGGGATGTAGATAGAGCTTACTTACCAACGGGTCGTGCAGCGTGGACGCGAAGACGAGCCGAATACTCGCCCAGTTCCGGGATCGCTTTGACGGTGCGAACCTGCACTCGATAGCGGTTGTCGCTCTGCAGGGGCAAGGCAACGACACTCAGCATGTACTGCCCGCCGCTACCTGACCGCAACATTGCATAGCGCCAGGTGTCCGACGTATGCCACACAGGAAGCGGCTGACCTGCGTTGAGTGCTAGTGCTTGGTAATTGTCGTAGGTAGGCACATCCTTCCAAGCCCCGCCTGTCCAGCGCTGCAGGACCACTTCGAACGGAATGTTCAAGCGCTCCAAGTCCGGCGCATCCGCGCTGTACGGTCTTTGGCGTTGCATCTCGAGTTCCAACGCATGAATGCGGCTGGGAGTGAAATTTCGTCCGTTCATCTCGAACTCGAAAATCACCTCTTGGCCCGGCTGATCCACAGCAATCGGCTGGGCGAGATCCAGCGGCTCGGGTGGGACAGGATCACGGCTGGAACAGGCGCCCAGCACGGTGCTCAAGATGATCAACAGGCCGACGCGCAGCCAGCGATGGATACCCAGCATGATTCAGCCCCTTTGGCTCCCTGCCATGGGCTTCAACCCTAGCGGGTTGGCGGTGGGCACTGCAACCGGGCAAAGAAAAAGGCAGGGTCTACACCCTGCCTTCTTCACGCGTCAGGACGCCGGGCGCGGCCCAGCGTCATCGCATCACAGCTGGATCCGCGCCACGCTCTCTTCCGAGCCCTTGGCATCCTTCTCGCCGTTCTTGATGCTCACGTACAGCACGTTGTTCTTCGCATCCAGCGCCAGGCTGTTCGGGTGCGTCGGCACGGCGTAGGTGGCCACCTTCTGGTAGCTGTCGCTGTTGTACGCGGTCACCGTACCGGCCTCGCGGTTGGTCACGTACAGACGCTTGCGCGGTGCATCCAGCAGGATGCCCAGCGGGCCGGCGTCGGTCGGGATGCTGGCCAGTTCCTTGCCGTTGCTGCGGTCGAGCACCAGCACGCGCTGGCCCGGGTGCTTGCTGACCAGCCCGCTGCTCTTGGCCTGGTAACCACGCAGCATTTCCGAGCCCTGATCGGTCACGAACAGGCGCTTGCCGGCCGGATCCAGCGCGATGTTCATCGGCTGCTCGGCGGCGATCTTGTGCTGGGTCTCCACCTTGTTGGAGTCGGTGCCGACCACCACCAGATCGGCCAGCAGGTTGCTGGTGTACACGCGCTTGTTGGCGGCATCCAGCGCCAGGCCCGGCGCCTTGGCATTGCCCAGGCCCGGAATGGTGTTGATCACCTTCAAGGTGTTGGTATCGATCACGAACAGCACGCTGCTCACATCGGGCTGGCTGCTGTGGCCGGTCACGTACAGCCGGTTGGCGGCGCTGTCGACCACCAGCTCACGCAGGTCGTGGGTGTAGGCGGCCTTGCCGTCCTTGCCGGTCTTCTTCTCCATCAGCTGCACGGTGCCGATGGCCTTGTTCTGTGCGGTGTCGACCACGGTCACCGACAGGTCCACGGTGTTGCCCACGTACAGGCGGTTGTGGGCGTCGTCCAGCACCACGCCGAACGCCTTGCGCTCCAGCGGGATGCGGGTTTCCACGGCGAGCGTAGTCGGGTTCAGGCGCAGCACCTGGGCCGGGCCGGCGTCATCACCGAAGCCACCGGACGAGGCAACGAACACCGCGTTCTGCTTGGGGCTGTAAGCCAGCTCGTACAGGCCCTGAGCGACGGCCTGGCGCTGCACGGCGGTGGCGGGGTTGGTTGCCGTGGCGGCGTCAGCGGCGAAGGCGGTCGGAGCGCCAAGGCTCAGCGACACGGCAACGGCCAGCGCGGCCGAACGGAAAAGGGAATTGCGGATCATGCGAGCGTCCTTCAATGGGCACGGAGGGTGTCCTGGCTCGCGGGGCCGTTCTTCGACGGCCCGGCCCTGCATCTGTCTGCGCGGGGTGGGGCTGGCTGGGTAGCGGGGGAATGGTAGCAGGTGGGGCCCGTGGCGTCCGCCTGCGGATGCATGGCGGACGCGCGATCCTGCACCGGGCGCCTACGCCATGCGCGGGGCATGCGTCTGGGCCAGCTGCTGCTCTTCCTGTTGCCGCTGGGCATCCCGCTGCGGCTGTGCCTGCGCCAGCTGCTCGATGCGCTCGAAGGAGGCAGCTACCGGCGCCTGAGCCGCGACGTCAGCCGGCAGGCTGGCGCGCTGGTGCGCCGGGTCGTTGCGGTCGCCCTGCACGATGAAGAGATTGGGTGCTGCATCGCCACGGCGGTCGCCGAGCAGCACGTCGTCTACGCGGGCGAACTGCTGCTCTTTGGAGAGTGCGAGAAGGCTGGCGCTGACGTTGCCGTTCTGCGCGCCGAAGGCATTCATCGCAACCACGCGCTCATGGATCTGATTCAGACGTGGGTTGTCGGCGTGGCTGGGATCGCCCGGCGTACCGGTCCAGGCCAAGGCATCTGCACGGGCGGGATCATTGCTGTCCGTGGACCACCGCTGTATCGCATTGGTCTGCACGGGCATCGGCTTCCATTCTTCCCGATCCAGCTCGCTGCCTTTCACCTGTGGCCGGATGCTCTGTATCGGCCCGATGTTGTCCAGCACCTTCAACGTACCTTCGTACGTCTTGAACTCACCGAAAATGGTGTTGCCGTGAATGCCGGCGTGGTTCAAGGCGCCCCAGGCAAAGTCCACGCAGGAGTTGGAGGCAAGGTTGTAGTTCTTTGCATCGAAGCCGTGCTTGGCAGGATCTTTGGCGAACTCGACGATCTTGTTGTACTGCTCGTTGCTGATCTCGATCGTTCGCTGATAGCGAGGATCCTGGTAGACCCTCACATCATTGGCATCCACCGTGCCATGGCTGCTGCCATCCGGCTCAATCTTGCGGGTGAAACCAAAACTCAGCAGGTCTGCTTTCTCCCCCACTCGATTGAGGGACAGATACATATGGCCAACATCGGAGTTGTCCAGATCAATCCATTCATTGCCACGCATGCCGCGACGAGGCGTGCCCGGCGCAGCAACATGGATGGTGACGGTGTAACGCTCTGCTGCATCCTGCATGATCTACTTCTTCCCTAGCGAGTAATACGCGGCAATGAACTCGGCTTGCATCCCCTCAAATTCAGGGCGATCTTCCACAACGTCAACGGTAACCCGATAGCGACCCGGATCAATCAAGCCCGCATCGGCGATCTGCAGAACCTCATAGAACATATCCCGCGATAAGAGACCAGCCTGCTCCAGAGGATAGGTATCCACGCTGTCCTGGAACAGACGCTCAACGCGGCCGTCGGGGGGAAGCTTTTGCCAGCCGGGGCCATCATCGGACGACCTTGAAAGCGGCATGGGCACCGGCGTTGAACCGTCTACACGCTCCAAGCGAATCCGCGTCTGAAACGCCCCGCGCCTGAGGCGATCAGCAGCATCTGATACAGGCTTCTGGTCGGCGCCCTGCATTCTCAACCCGAGCTTCAGCCAGGACATTTGTGGGTCGACCACCACGGGCGCCTCAAAGGTCACATCCACGATACGCCCCGCCTTGTCCAATCGCACGCCGCGCGTGAAAGGCACCACGGTGCGTGCATCAGCCTCGGCCCGGGTCAACAGCTTCGGCACTTCAGCTGGCGGTGAGGCGCTGCCGCAGCCCGCCATCAAGGCAAACGCAGCAAACGCAACAACCGCACGCACTGCCCGCATCATTGCTCCTTCAACCGCAAAGAATCCGCCACATCGGTCTGTGCCGCTACTTCCGTAGCGATGCTCGCCCGACGGTGACCGGGGTCATCGCGGTCGCCCTGCACGATGAAGATGCTCTCCGCCTCATGGCTGCTCTTCGTCGGCCGGCTGAGCAGCACGTGGTCCACGCGGGACAGGTTGTTCTGCTTGGCCAGCACCAGCAGGCTGGCACTGATGCGCTGGCTGGTGTCGTCGAAGGTGCGGCCGTGGGCGGCGTCCAGCTCGGCCACCTTCTGGATCAGCTGCGCGAACAGCCGGTGGTCCGGATGCGAGGGATCCAGCAGCGTGCCCGCCACTTCCATCGGGCTGGGCGGCGGCTCGTGGCTTGGCCGACCGCCCTCTCGGTGCAGTTCGGCCTCGCGCTCGGGCATCGGGTGGTGCTGTTCGCCATTCAACTCACTGGCCGGGAACGGCGCAGCAATGCACTGGATTTCCGGCAGGTTGAACAGCACCGCGAACTCGCCCAGGTCGCTGCCACCATCCAACGGTGCCGGCTGCGAATGCAGGCCGGCATAGTGCAGCGCGGCCCAGACGAAATCGCTGCAGCGGTTGATGGTGGCGGGTCGATCGACATCGAACTCGAACTCGGCCGGCTCCTCGGCGAAATCGCGCAGGCAGCCGTAGTGCTCCTCGGTGATTTCCAGCGTGCGGCTGTAATACAGGTCGCGGTGCTCGTCGACGTCGTCGTGAACGACCTCGGCGTACTGCACACCGGCGGGGTTCTCACCGGTCGGAAGGCGCGGCGGTGCGAAGCCGTAGCTGTGCGCTTCCTCGCCGGCGGTGGTCTGGAAATACATGTGGCCGCGCGGTGAGCTGCCGCCGCTGTTCAGCGGGGTGCCGGGCGCGGCCAGAAAGAGGGTTACCGTGTAGCGTGTTGCTTGCTCCATGCCTGCTCAGCCTTGTTGGGTACTGCGGTCCTGGCCGGATGATCGCATAGGTGGGTTCGAGGGCAGGTGGAGAGCCCGGGCCGGGGTGGCGGTGGCTTGCTGAATGTGTGAACCAGCGTGCAGTACCCGCGCCCCGAAAGCTCGCGGGTGGAGTGGCTTGGGACGCCGCCGTATAGTGGCTGGAACGCTGCAATGGACTTGCTGATGGGTATTCAACCTCTGAGGGCCGCGGCCCCGCTTCGCTCTGCTCCCGCCGTGCTGGATCGGATGCACCCAGTTCGCTCGATGTCCTGCCTGGCCCGAGCCAGAGTGACTGTCTGCCTCTCAACGCTGCTCGCACTGTCCTCTGCATGTGCACGCGTGTCGGATGCTCCTGCCAGCGATGCCACGCGCGACGCGCCGGCCAGTCGGCCAACCACCATCCCCATGGCCGAGCTGCAACAGCGGATTGTTGCCTATGCCGATTCGCTGAAGACACGGGCGGATATCAGCCAGGACAAGTTCAGCGCGGCAATCGGGGTCACTCTGATTCCAGATGAGAAGGTCAGCATCAGGAGCATCGCCAAAGGCCTCGTAACGGCGGAAGGCTACAACTATGGCGTGTCCTACTTTTCCGTTGAGTCAGCGCATGCGTTTCCCAACCATGAAGTGATCTTCTATCAGCAGGGCAAGCAACCAGTAACAGACGCTCCGGACGGCGTATGTTATTGGGACGCAGACAGCGCCGGGCGAGCGCTCGAACGCCTCGGATACAGAACCGGAGGGGAAGCCCCGTTCCAGAGGGGCGGTCTCAGGCAGTACTGGCGTCCGATCAATGGTGGTAAGCAGGGCATGGATACAAGCCTTCTGACCTATCGTTCCGGTGAGGGTGATGGTGCCAGAACCTGCGTTTATGCGGTCCAGTTTGGAGGAGGAGACGAATGAAGGGAATCGAATCCAGCATCGAGCCGCTTCTGGCCGATCTGCGTACAGACAAGCATCTTCCAAGTGGTGCCGAGGATGCCATCCGGCGCAGCGTTGCCAGCTCCCCTTATCTTAATCATCTACTGGCAAACGCAGCAACTGACCATCAGGTCGGACGTATTGCCATTTCCTACGGACATAACAACGCAGGACACTTCCAGGATGGAAGCCCACCCACGATCTTCATCAGTGCTTCCAACTTCCATAGATATACCGGCGATCGTCTTGAAGACCGGCTTACGGAAGTGCTGGGCCACGAGACCATGCACGGCATTCTCGCCAAAGAACGCGCAACGGCACTGAACAACTTTAAAGAGACCTATAGCGAGGAGCTGAAAGCTGCGCATGACTCGCGGTCAGGCTCGGTGAACCTGACCGAGCCGGTGCGTAGATTTCTCGACAAAGGGCGTCAGGACGAAGCGTTGGCAGAGGTTTCTGGTCTGCGTGCACTCGATAGTCGTCTCCGAGATATGAATCCAACGTTGGATGAAAGTGGTTTGGAGGCAATGCTTGCGAACCGCTCACTGTCCCGCTGTGTTCGAACTGAGGACAACACCAGGGCACTTGCAGACGGAATCCCATATGACGCGCTTGCCCATCGCCCCAATAAGGAAGGTGTGCAACTGACGAAGGCCGTCGAGCAGTGCTTCTACGACGGCAGCGGCACGCTGGGAAGACATGGCGATTCGGACTACCGGAACTACTACGGCACCTACCCGCTGTCAGTGATCGGAACAGGTCATTCCTTCCTTGCAGAGGGCCGCCAACCACCCTCCATCCGCATCGATCTTCACGAGCTGGGCTTGAACCCTCAACAGCTTGAGCGCAATGGCCTCAACCTTGGCAGCGCCAAAGTCCTGCCGATTGGCGACTTTGGAAAGGATGGGTTGGGCTGGGTCGAACTGAAGAATACGGGTAGCGCGCTTACGACGCCTCCACCTACGCAGGGCGTTGCAGGTACGCAGGCGTCGGCCGCCCACACGCTCACTCCTGCCGATCAAGCCCTGCTGGAGCAGATCCGAGGCAAGGTAGAGGCTCTGGACAAGGCCAATGGCCGCACCTTTGACGACACCAGCGAGCGCATGTCGGCCAGCCTGCTGGCCAGCGCCAAAGATGCAGGCATCACCCGAGCCGACCATGTGGTGCTGAGCAGACAGACAGCGAACTCGCCGGCAGCGCAGAACATCTTTGTCGTGCAGGGTGATATGTCCGATCCGGCCGCACTGCGCACGCACATGGCTACTGCAGAAGCCGCGCAGCGGCCGGTGCAGGAGAGCTTGAGCCAGGTTGAGGCGATTGGTCAACGTCAGGCGCGCGAGCAGTCGTCTGAGATGCAGCGCACGCAGGAGCAACAGCAGCGTGCTTCCTCGCCATCGATGTAGGCGATCACCATCAACTAACTCGACTGCCCTGGTGAAGCCGCCTCGATGGCGCGGCGCTTCTCTTCATCGAACAGAAGGCACGCAGCATACGTCTCGTTGAGCCGAAGCACTTCCTTCTGCAGATCCGGGATGCCGGTGAGTATGGCGAGGTGCTGCCCCGCCATCATCGACATGTTGTTGCTCATGCGGACGACATTGATCGCCAAGGGCGTAGGGAAGCCATCGCGACTCCGACTCATTGCGTGTACCCCCGCGTGTACGAATGAGTTCAGGGGTGACCAGGCATGAGCCTTCAGTTCGACAAGGTGTGACAGCAGGTTGGCCAGAGAGGGGACTTGGGCGAATGCCTCCAGCATCTTCGACAGCATCGGCAGCCCTTTCTCGCTCGTTCCAGCTTCCGGCGGCAGGGACAGCAGCTCGACCTGCTCTTCAGTTGCACAGTGCAGAATCCAAACGGACCGCGTGAATGCCTCGTACTGGCAGCGCATCAACGCCATCGCAGAGGACGCCATGCCAGCCTTCAGCAACATGCGAAGCGCATCTGCGTGTTCAAGGCTCAGCAATGCTGCGTCCACTGACGCGAGCAATCTGGGCGAGTCATCCGCCAGCGGATGATCCACTGTGGAGAGGATCGCCTGGCGAAGTAGCGCGGATCGATTGAGCAGGTCTTCCATGACGATGACTCCTGGTATACGCGGGTGGAGCATATCCAGCGGAGGGAGCTGTCCGCCAGAGCGCATGCGGGTTTGATCCCACGCGTTGAGACAGCTCCAGGCCATCCTCCCCTCCCCCACTGGAGGATGACCATGACCAAGATCCACCCCACATGGCTGGAAGCCTTCGACAAGGAGCTCCTCCACCTGTTCGCCATCGACCACCGCGATGCCGGCATGGATGAGTACCTGCTGCGCTGCTACGCAGACCTCCCCCCACGCGAAGCAGCACTGGCATTCGGCAGCGACTACGACCTGGAGCGTGACGACGCGCTGTGGCCACGGCCGGGCGTGCCTGAGTGAACCGTGCAGCAGTCCGGCACCCCGGCATTCAAGGCAAGCGATGCCAGGGCATGGCCGCTATGCTGGCAGCGCACCGGAATGGAAACCACGCATGCCCCGTTTGACCACCGCCCTGGCACTGAACCTCGTTCTGATGCTGCTGGGCGCTACACCTGCCATGGCCTTGGCGGCAGACCCGCAGGTTTCCACTGAAGTGTTCGTAGAGCGCGGTGACAACCCCACCTTCGAGCTGCAACAGGCGCCTGCCGTTGTGTATTCAACGGCCCCTGCCACGCCGCCCGATACCTTGCTGCAGGTTCCCATGGAGGTGCTGTTGGTTGCTCAATTGGATGAGCTGGGCCACGTTTCCAACGTGATGGTGGCGCGGTCCAGCGGACTGCGGGAGATTGATCGTGCAGCCTTTACCGCAGTGGACCAGTGGCGCTTCGAACCGGTCGTGGTTGAGGGCGTCGCGCTGCATGCGCGGGTTCGGGTCCGTCTGACCTTCGTGCCCACGGCCGAAACGCCGCCCGGCTGAACCGCTGATCCAATCTGTCGTAATTGGTCCTACGCCGTGGACCTGGCTGTGGGCATCCTGCGCTTGGGGCCAATAGCGCCAAGCCCTTCAAGACCGTTGCGGCGCAATCGCTTGCCGGCTTAACACCGTGTGCGACAATCCCGAAAGCGTCAGGTCTGGCAATCGTCAGTTCTGCAGTTTCTTGGCATTTGGCATCTGTGCGGGTATCTCTTGGCGTGCCACCGAAAAAGGGTGGCGCGGGTGTCGAAAACCCGAGTAGGTACTAGTGTTTTACGCTTGTCAGCCGGCGTCACCTTTGCGTGGCGCCGGCTGGCAATCCGTTCGCGTTCCATGGCGGGCGGTGCGTGGGGGTCTTCGGACCCACCGGCTTTGTACCTACCCGGTTTTCGAGCCACGCATCGTCCGCCACCTTTATCGGTGGCGCTGCTATCTGTCCTGTACGGAGCATTGCCATGAACACATCGGACTTCCGCTCTCTCCACGCGCAGCACGACCCGGCCAACACCGAAGTCGAGCGCGAACCGTCCGTCGATCCCAACACCTTCGTCGCCACGCTGCACCGCATCGGCACCGGTGCGGCTGCGGATGGTCAGCCTTGGCCGGAACGGCATCAACTGCCTGGGCGGTGTCTTCAGCTGGCGGATGCGGATTGCGCGCTGGCGGGGCTGCGCGTGGTGGCGGAACTGATGTTGGCTGCGGAGCGTACGCGGCAGAACGGCGCACCCGAAGAGTACCTGGGGGATCGGGTGATGGAAGGGCTGAAGATGGCTTGTGTGGCTTTGACTGCGCAGGTGGCTGAGCGGTTGCAGGTGCGGGAATAGCACGTGTGCATGAGCGGCCGGCTCAGATAGTTAAGGGAGCCCAGCTACTGAGCTCGCCGCTATGCGCAGCGGGTGGGTTCACTTGAGGAGAGACGTTTCCATTTAGCCGCCAGTGTTCAGGCATCACTAGCAATCCACGCTCTAGATCAAAGGGCAACACCCAAAGCTGTAGTTCGGCGCTGAAATCAAATGCGGGAAGGGGCTGCGCGAATCCCGCGTGCTGCGGATAGACCAGCGCCATCTGCCCTGCTCCACCCAGGTAGCGCTGCCCGTACGCAAACATTTGGTAGAAGTCGGATTGCTTGAGTCCATACTTGTCGCGCGCGTCGCCGGCCGTTGCATCAAGAATTTTCCACTTCGTATCAAGTACACGGACCTCATCGCCCCGTCGCAGCAAAAAGTCTGGAATAAGATTGAACCAGCTTGCCCCAACATGGCTGCACAGGTATTCCGACGCTGCGCCGCCAACCCGCCACTCCAGCGCGAACTGGCGGGCTAGACAAACGCCCACGTAACGCTCAAACAGCCGCTCCATAGGAAACATCATGCTAGGGCTACGCCAGTCGCCCGCCAATGCCAAGGGACTCTGGCCAGACAAGATCAGCTCGCACAGCGGACGAACTTCGCGATAGTGGGCCATGAGTCGGTCGCTGCCCCAAGTGCGTAGATCATTAGCCACCTGGGTACTTGGTGGCACGCTGGCCATACGCGTAGACAGCTCCTGAGCAAGCCTCCAGGTTCCCGCGTTTCGCGTGCGCGCACACACGCGATCCAGGGCGACGCGCAGTAGCCGGTTCTCAGGCCTGTCCTCGCTAAACACATCGTGCTCGATGTTGAACACATGGGCGCGAGTCGGCGACTGACGGAGCTGGCGCGACATATCCAAGCGACCACGTAGGAACAACTTCTCCTCGCGGACCCGGGTGTACTCGAAGCGAAGCCCGCGCTTCAGCAGTTCATCCAGCGCGCCGATGAATCTTCCCATGACCCACTCGTTCAAAGGCGTATCGAACAGAGTCACGTCGGCGGGACTGCCTTCCCTCGGTGGGATGTCCAGCACGGTGCATAGCATGCGGCGCAGAAGCCGCCTCGCGCCGAGCGCATCATCCCCATGTGCAACGTGCTTCGGCAGCACCTCCAGCGTGGTGCCGTCGGGACATTCCATTACGCCCACATACTGGTCTAGTCGCAGCCAGCGTGCGCCATCGCGCTGCATGAGCGCCGCTCCGCCCGCGCGCAAGCGCTCGAACTCACCACAGAGCCAGTCAAAGGACGCCTGCGGCAGGAAAGCCGCATCCAGACCATCCTGCCGCGCACCGCCTTCTGAAACGCCGATCCGCGCATATTCGCGCACAGTCAGCACAGCCATCGGTCAGTCTGCCTGGCCGACGAGAATTCCCCTGTAACTGGCTGCCTGCTCGAACGCTGCCTCATGGATATACCAATTGGCGGTGTCAGGTGCGAGCTGTGCTTCGGGGGCAAACAGGCGGTTCAAGTGCAGCTCGCGCTGGCGCAAGAAGCGCTCACCCTGCGGCTTAGCATCATCGTTCAGCACCCAAGCGATACGACGCCAGTCTTCGAAGAAGTACTCCTGCAGCAACGGCAGAATGCGCAGGCGGAACGCCTCAGCCAGCCCAGGCAGATCCTTGGCGCCCATCAAGTACGCATGGCCGATCAGGTGGTCCCGGCCGAGCAGAACTTCGATGCGACTGTTTAGGGTACTTAACAGTTCGCCCATGCGAATGCCGTCGACGTCCCAATCAAGCAGCTTCGGCTGGGGCGGCATTTCGATGAACCGGAAGCGTCGGCGCAGTGCCACGTCCATCGCAGCCAGCGAGCGGTCCGCAGTGTTCATTGTGCCAATGAGGTGCAAGTTGGCTGGCACCGCAAAATCTTGCTTGGAGTACGGCAAGCGAACGGACAACGCTTCATCCATACCCTGCCGCTTGCTGGGCTCAATGAGGGTAATGAGCTCGCCGAAGATGCGAGCGATGTTTCCCCGATTAATCTCGTCGACGATGAGCACGTATGGAAGGTCGCTGTGCTGCGCATCGATGCAGAGTTCGAGGAAGACCCCGTTCTCAACGCCATACTCGAGCGCACCGCTTGCACCTGCACGAGCCTTCAGGCCCTCCACGAAGTCCTCATAAGCGAAGCTCTGGTGGAAGGTGACGAAGCGGATGCGCCCTTCTTCATGCAGCGCATCGAAGCGTTGCTTGAGCGCGGCACGAGCGCCAGCCCCCTGGCCCTTGGTGGCGGCCAGCAACTCCGGATCGAGGATCTCCAGAGCCTTATCCACCACACCGTATGTCTTGCCCGTACCGGGCGGGCCATAGAGGATGGTGTTGGAGGGAGCGTGCATCAACGGCATGTCGTCATCCTGTTCCACTGCTTCATCTTCTTGTTCCTCAGCCTCTGCACCATCCCCTTGCTCATAGGCGATGGCCACCCAGAGGAAGGACTGAACATCGATCATGTCTGCGGGCGGCCAGCCGTCTTCTGACAGCCGATCGGCGAGGCGGCGCGAGAGCGCACGAATGCGCTCCCACTCTTCGCCAGTCATTCCGGCCTTGCGAAAATCAAAGGTCGGATCGAGCAGACTCAGGGCCCGGCGCATCTGCCCCGTCTTAATGAAGAAGTAGCGTTTGGAATCTTCGAGCGTGAGCAGGAGGCTTGAGAGCGAGCGCTGGCCAGCAGCCTGCAGCGGCGGACTCAGATCGGACGAAGATTCGTTGAAGGCTCCCAACGCGGCGTCGCGGCCTTGGCCAGCAAGCAGTGAAAGAACGGCACTGCCTAGCGCTACTCGCTCGTCCTCAGACAATTCGGCCAACTGCGCGACGATTCTCCACCCGACGACGTTCTGAGGCTGCGGGTTCTCAGCACCGACACGCACCCGCAGTAGCTTGATCAGTGCAGACCACACTTCGTCTGGCTGCCTACTATCTAGGGCCGGAAGCATGATCGCCACGTACTGCTCTACCAACTGCCGCTTGTAGCTGGTTTCCCGCAACAGGCGCTGGTCGTTAGAGAAACCGATGAAACCGGGGAATCGCGCGAGGAAGCGCTCACGCAGACGTGCGTAGCCCAGTTCAAACGTGTCTCGGCTGCCCTTGCGCGCCTCGATTCGATACTGCCCGCTTGTCTCTTGAATGATGAGCAGCGAATCGCCAGCCGCTACCCCAAGGCGCTTAAACGCTGGCGCAACCCGCGCGCGAATTCGGGCCGAGCCCGGTCCACTTGCTCGCAGGTCGGAGGTGATCTGATAGCCATCTGGGAACGTAAAGGTCGCTTCTCTTCCTGAAGCTACGTCAGGACGGCCTAGCATGGCTGCATCGAAGCCAGACCAATTGGGATCCACCGAGATGTAGCCGTTGCGAATGGCGCCATCGGTGAGTACGACTTCGTAGGTCAGCGGGCCACTCGCCACAGCGGGCGTAGGAGTAGCGAAGGAACTTGCAGCTGCTGGCGGCAGAATCTGTCCGCCACCCTTCAACCGTACCTGGCGTGCAGAGAACTCGGGTGAGGTAACGCTAGGGCGCCACTGCAGGATCTCGGTCAGGCTATCGCCATGACCGGTTCCAATGTCGACCGCATCGAACAGACATGTTACCGGGTGCTCACCATCCATCGCCACGAAGTCGAGCTTCCCGCAATAGACGAACGGGACCGCATTAGAGGCGCCCCGGGCCTTTGCTCTCATCCGAGCGAATAGATAGGTGGGCGAGCCGCCGGAGATCCTACGGATGATCGGGGAGCTCTGGCTATTCCTATTCTGACTTTCCCAGTAGAAGTCAGTGCCGTCGAAGACATCCAGGTAGCTGGCTTCTCCCTCCTTTTCGAGGGTGACGAACAGTAACACAGCATTCTCGAGTTCCAGAATCCCGTCTGCCCAGGCAGTGCCATAGATCTCGGAGGGAACGGGCAGTCCACCTACTTTCGCGACATCTTGGCGGGAGTATTTTGATCCCGCGATGAAATCATCAAGACGTATTGTTGAGCTAACGCGACCCATACCGATTTTCCGAAATAGCTTCGCCTTGCATCATAGACTATGCCAGCTAGAAACGACATATTTGGGCGGACCGAGCCCTCTCACGCATTGCGCAAAGAGAGGGCATTTCAAGCAAGCCATGCTCTGCGCCGATCCAACAGAAGTGAAGATTCCTCGGAAGAATCAGCAACAGATTACAGCAGCGAATTTGCTCACAAGGCCACTGGATCGAGGCCGCCCGAAGGACACAGACCAACGTTAAGCAGACGCGCAACTACAGATCTTCAAGATATGAGGAAATTCGTTCCGAAGTTATAAACTCATGCATAAATCTAGCGCTGGTGAATGAAGCATACTTCTGCCACTCATCCCCTTTTTCCCCATCACCAAAGTCGCATACAGACTTCATTGCTATTGCCTTAGTTCGAGAGTCGCCAGCCGTGTAGCTTGCAGCTTCCATCACAGCGTACGCCTCCATATCCAAAGCGATGACATCTCGATTCTGCCTTCGTTGAATGTCGTCAAAGGTATCCCCATCAGCAATTACACTCGCGCCGGATGCGAAGGGAGAGACAAAAGCTCTTAGGCTACCCTGAGGCAGCGTGCCAGCCCAACCAGCCCTAACGCGCATGAGTACATCATCACTATGGCAAATCTCATTTACTATCTGGGCAAGTTCCGGATCTAGGGCGGATTGATGGGGGGACATGAGGAACACTGGCTCCCTATCAGGATCAATCGCTCGCTTCCCACTTCCCCAATCCCACGCGGGATCTGCGACCACGACGTCCCCGAATCCCACTTTCGACTTACGTCCCGCGCATATACCAGGCATAACAAGGAGCTTCGGTTGAAACTGCACTACCATCCTAGACGCAAGTGAGGCACTAGATGACATACCTTTCCGCATAGCCGAAGCAGCGACGATACTAATCGCCCTCCCGCCTGCCACTGCTCGTCCAGAATGGTAAACGGTTGAATCACCGGGCACTTTTAGCTCCTTCCATTCATAAGGAAGCTCTAGAACCGCAGACAGCTCTGGGCTACGGAGGGCGGTCAAGATTGCCACGTCAAAGCGATTGATACGCCGATCTGAGATGCTCTTTGCATACTCAATTTTCCCTCTCAGAGCGACTCGCCAGTCGAGCTCGTCAGCCCCAAAGCGATATAGCTCCCCACCGATCTCCAACGCTCTCGAAGAAAGACCTTTCAAGCATTCTTCATGGCTAGTCATGAACATCAGGCAGGCTGGAATACTGCAATCCTTATCCAGCATCAGCATCTTGACGGCGTCAAGACCTCCGTCAATCGACGGCGAAGCGCCAGCGAGGGGTGGAAGATTCAAGTCGACGATAATCACGTCAAACTCGCCTCTCCTGAGGCTTAGCCTTGCGTCTCTTGCCGTTGTCACATGCCGGATATCGCAGAATTGATCAAATTCTTTTGCAACGGCCGCAATGGCTTCAACCTTCGCATACTCGTCATCCACAACTAATACTTTCACAGCTCCCCCTTTAAAGCGTCGAGATATTTCTTCAGTGAAGCGCGCCACCCCTCTTTCGCAATGCTGTAGTAGACGACGCCACGAAGCATTGGAGAAAACTGGCGGATCAACGAGGCACCAAGTTCTTCAAGAGAAACGCGTGATTCGCCCTTGCCGAAATTGTCGAACATGGTTACTACAATAGTTGGAATACTCACTCCGCGAAATTTCATTTGAGATAGCAAGTCGCGACCCGCAAATGTCTCCTCTCCTGAACCATCCATCTCTCCCAAGTCATTGTCGGGCAGACTCATGTCCAAAATAAGAGCATCGAAAGTTTCCGCTGAGACAATCGACCGAAGCCCACTCGAGAAAGACCTCTCCCATCTCAAGGTCGCATGTGGATACGCCTGTGCAATGAAGTCATGTAGCTGACCGCCCTTAATTTCGTCGTCTTCAATTAGCAGTATGTTCATATTCCGCCCTATCCATTTCAAAGGAAATAGAGGTTTTGAACTTATCTTCTCCAGAAAACCCGAATTCCAGAACGGGCCGCTTGTATGAGGTTGAATTCAACGTTCTCCAGACCTTGAATAGACCACTCCCCCCCTCCATTTGAGCCTTTCGCTTTGAGTCGGATCGCTGCAGATCGTCCTTAAGTTGATCGACTCTTCTACGGGCATCCTCATTATTTACCGCAGGATCAATCAATGAAGTGCAGCTTATCGTTATACGTTCGCGGGAATTATCAACAACCACGTCAACACCAGAGTTAGACACCCCCCCGGAATGAACAACCGCATTGGTTATTATCACGTCAAATATATCAACCATGCCATCAAGCGTCCGGCCTGGCATCAGCATATCAGGGCTCGCAACCTTAATCGCCGAGCCTGCAACAGCCATCGAATTTGGTATCGTCTTATTAATTATATTGATTGCAACTTGAAATGGAAAATCAAAGCCGTAGTCCTTCCTGTCATAGAATGAAGCCCTTTTAAACCAACCTATCACCTCGACAAACTTCTGTAGAACCTTAGTTCTTGCCCTTGCCACAGCATCTTGAAGCGATCGCTGTACGGAAAGATCGGGTATCTTAATGATCTCCTCACCCAATCTTTCAAAGCAGCCTACAATCCGCGGCCTAACCTGCCCCGAAAGATACGCCTGAAGCCTAACGAGATTCTCATCGGTCTTCTCCCAAAGCACATCCATACATCGGTCAACAAACTCGTCAAATGACTGTATACCCCTATCCACATCTTGCAGATAGGCCCTTTCAAGATTGCTAGACCAGTAATTGAACGCTGCAGGATTACTCTCCGATGGAGCTTCTTCGCCGACCAGTGTGACCCTAATCACTGATGAATTTACAAAGTCGACTATCTCATCGAACTGCTCAGAAAAATTCTCAAGCGCGCGCTTGATATCATCTGACTGCTCATTTGATATTAAGGAGAATAGATCATTCCAACTGCTATTAGGGGAGTAGCCGCCTCCACCTTCTGTCCGTGGCGTGATCAACTGCTCGTCGATAAGGGGCTTTCTTAGCGAGTTTGTGAGCTTCCCATGACGAACTCTAGTGCTCAGATAAGCATTAAGTCCGTGTTCCCCGTTTAAGAATTCAGCCATTACTTGCGAGTACATGGATTCGAACTGCGAATCTACCGAGTTGACATCCGCCACCGAAAGCACGTGAAGCCGAGATAGTATTTTGGTAACCGACTGACCATGATCCTCTGCTAGAGTGCTGGCCACATCGTAAAGTCTTTTGAACTCGTCAGGAGATTCCGGGGAGGAAGCGATCTCGGCCTTGTAGCGAGAATATGCACCACCAAGCTTAGCCTTTAACGATCGCTTGATCGCCGCCATATCGACATATACTTTTGACTGCTCGACCAGGCTTGTTCCTTTTGCAATCTCTTGCCTTCGGACTCGCGACTTAAGCTCATCCCTGTACTCGCTGGCAGTATCCGGATTTAGTTCGATAAGGGTTTCACAAACCTCTATTCGGGCCTGATCAATATCTGTACTCTTGTCGTACAACATAGTCTGTCGCATTACTTCTGGGCGCCATACTCGGTCAAGATAGGCCGTCACACGATCCAATCCCACCACTTTGCTACCGCCCACCGCATCGGATGGCCTGATCCATCCCAGCGTCTTTTGATTGCTCTCGAAGGCAAAGCAAAGGTTAGATAACTTGTCCTTATCAAAATAAGATAAGTAGAGCTCGTACACGAGAGGCACATCGATCGATTGCCCCCATATCTTGTTCAACTCCAGGTGTTCTACTGCCATCTTTACCGGGAATATTGTTGGAGCGGATCCTTCTATGACTACCCCATCAATTATTGCAGCAGCGGCTTTGAGCGGCCTCTCGAGCTGCAGGAGGGCAGCTGACTTTATCGCTAGAAGCTCGCGGCGCACTCCTTGGCTTGCAGTACCCAATCCCTGATCGACCTTGAGAACTGCCTCGTCATATTTATGATTGCGCAGCAGCCCCTTGACCTCATCGACTTCGGATCCCTGCGCATTTCCGCTCAAACCATCACCAATCAGATAACAGTATCTGATCGTCTTCTGGATTGATGCTGACAGGGCAGCCTTTGGCAACGATGCGGGCATGCCCGCCGCGATGTATGTCAGCGCTGTTATCTTAGGATTCGCTATCTGCTGCCTGCGATCTTCAAACGAAGGAAACACCGGGGATATTGACTTAAGCCTATTCCTAACAAATGCATCCAGATAGACCGCCCAGCAGTTCCCTGAGAACCGATCTGTCAACGCGAAGATAGACAGCGCTGACGCATATGAATCTCGCGACCTTTCAGAAACCGCAAGCAAATGTTCCTCAAGCCCATGAAGAACGCTTCCAACTTCATACTTCTCGCCAGTGACGAGGCCGTTTTCTATATTATCCAGGTATTCATAGAAGCAGAAATTGCTCTTATCCTCGTCTGAAGATCGTCTCCCAGTCTGGGAGGCTGATTCCCGCAAGGCTCCGTCAGCAAATTCACGCACATCGATACCGGGTTCCTGTTCGCCCCCTCCCCATGGAGAGTTGGATCGAAGAGCAATTAGTACTGGCAGCAACCTTGCGTCTTTCACGCCTCCGTACAGACCTTCTGCCCCACGCATAAGATAGAAGCGAAGGTCATCGGGAAGATCGCCATCTATCGCGGCTGTGCGCAGCGAGATCACCAAGGACTCGTAAAGATCTAGCGCACTCGAATTTGCGTCGAAGAAGAGGAGTGGCGCCACGTCTCCCGGCAGCGGGAAATTTGTGCGGATCACCTTTGCTCGCAGATAGCTTGCGAACGAATCATTATCAGCTGCTATCTGATCTATGTCCTTTGAAATTTGACCGAATGAGCTCCCAGCATCGGATGACTTCGAGTAAAGCTGGACGAGCAATCGCGCGATAGGGTTTTCGGAAGTTTGCCCCAGCACTTTGGACAGAAAATCTTTTCTTATGTCAGGCATTGAGAACTGCTGATGCACAGCCAACAAGTTCTTCGCGAGCCAGATGGATTTTCCGAACTTCCTTTCTACTTCGGCAAGGCCCCTCGTGACTCCATCTCGGTCACCGGCGAGCAGAGCGCTCTCAACCCCTTCCCTCAAGAAAGTGAATTCTCTTAGACCTGAAGCCTCTAGCATACTAAGCTGCAGGGACCATATGAGCTCACCTGCTGCACTCGTAGGAGCTGCAACCGGCAATTGCTGCGCTATTTCGCACCACTCTTGCGGATACGGCCTCCCGTGGAAACCGATTAGGCTATCTCTATTTGGAAATGCCGAAGCGAATCCAGGCATCGAATAGCGATGGGAGGCTGTGACCTTGTATCGATAGATTGCCACACGATACGGATCCCCTCCCAGCATTCGATTCGCGATAACGTTTAGGTGCTCGGCGCCCTGCCTGACCCTCTTAGCTTTTCGGCGTGTTTGCACTCCCCTCTCCCTGTGGTTACCGATTCCTCAATTCTGCAACAAAAAGGGCGGCCAATGGCCGCCCTTTCTCACGTCAATTACTTGACGAAATCAAACCCCAACAGGATTAGCCTTCTCCGGATCAATCTTGTACTGCTTGATCGCCCGGGCCACATCCTTCGCGGTCATCTTCCCGTCCTTCGCCAGCGCCGCAATCGCGGCATGCGCGATGTAGTACCGGTCAACCTCAAAGAACCGGCGCAGGTTCGCACGCGTATCCGAACGGCCGAAGCCATCGGTACCCAGCACGGTGTACGACATCGGCACGAACGCACGGATCTGGTCCGCATACGCACGCACGTAGTCGGTGGCGGCAATCGCCGGGCCCTGGCGGCCTTCCAGCAGCTCGGTCACGTAGGCCTTGCGCTGCTCACCTTCCGGATGCAGGCGGTTGGCACGTTCCACGTCGAAACCATCGCGACGCAGTTCGTTGAAGCTCGGGCAGCTCCAAATGTCGGCGGTCACGCCGAAGTCCTTGTCCAACAGCTCGGCCGCGGCAATGGCTTCGCGCAGAATGGTGCCCGAACCCAGCAGCTGCACGCGCAGCTCGCCCTTCTTCGGCTTGCCGGCGTCGGTCAGCAGGTACATGCCCTTGACGATGCCTTCGGCCGCGCCTTCCGGCATTTCCGGGTGGGTGTAGTTCTCGTTCATCAGGGTGACGTAGTAGTACTCGTCAATCTGATCTTCCATCATCGCCTTGGTGCCGTGCTGCAGGATCACCGTCACTTCGAAGCCGAAGGTCGGGTCGTAGCTGCGCACGTTCGGAATGCCACCGGCCACCAGATGGCTGAAGCCATCTTCGTGCTGCAGGCCTTCACCGTTCAGCGTGGTGCGGCCGGCGGTGCCACCCAGCAGGAAGCCGCGGGTACGCATGTCGGCGGCCTGCCAGGCGATGTCGCCCACGCGCTGGAAGCCGAACATCGAGTAGTAGATGTAGAACGGCAGCATCGGCACGTTGCTGACCGAGTAGCTGGTACCGGCCGCCATCCACGAGCTGATCGCACCCGGCTCGCTGATGCCCTGCTGCAGCACCTGGCCGCTCTGGTCTTCGCGGTAGAACATCAGCTGGTCGGCGTCGACCGGCTTGTACTTCTGGCCGAACGGGGCGTAGATGCCGATCTGGCGGAACAGGCCTTCCATGCCGAAGGTACGGGCTTCATCAGCCACGATCGGCACGATGTGCGGGCCCAGTTCCTTGTCGCGCAGGGTGATGTTCAGGCTCTGCACGAAGGCCATGGTGGTGGAGTAGCTGCGCTCGCCGCTGCTCTTCAGCAGGCGCTCGTAGCTTTCCAGCTTCGGTGCATTGAAGCTCTTTTCGGCCTTGCGGCGGCGCTGCGGCAGGTAGCCACCCAGCGACGCACGGCGTTCCTGCAGGTACTGCACTTCCGGCGAATCCGGGCCCGGGTGGTAGAACGGCACCTGGCCGTCGGCCAGCTGCGCGTCGGTCACCGGAATGTTGAAGCGGTCGCGGAAGTGGCGCACCGCTTCGTCGTCCAGCTTCTTGGTCTGGTGGGTCGGGTTCAGTGCCTCACCGGCGCTGCCCATGCCGTAGCCCTTGACCGTCTTGGCCAGGATCACGGTCGGCATGCCCTTGGTATTCACGGCCTGGTGGTAGGCGGCGTACACCTTGTGCGGGTCGTGGCCACCACGGTTCAGGCGCCAGATGTCGTCGTCGGACAGACCGGCCACCATCGCAGCGGTTTCCGGGTACTTGCCGAAGAAATGCTCGCGCGTATATGCGCCGCCGAAGGCCTTGCAGTTCTGGTATTCGCCGTCGACGGTTTCCATCATCAGCTTCTTCAGGACGCCGTTGGTGTCCTTGGCCAGCAGGGCATCCCAGTAACCGCCCCACAGCAGCTTGATGACATTCCAGCCGCCGCCACGGAACACGCCTTCCAGTTCCTGGATGATCTTGCCGTTGCCGCGTACCGGGCCGTCCAGGCGCTGCAGGTTGCAGTTCACCACGAAGATCAGGTTGTCCAGGCCTTCACGGCCGGCCAGTGCGATGGCACCCAGGGTTTCCGGCTCGTCGCTCTCGCCGTCGCCGATGAAGCACCACACCTTGCGGTCGGACTTCTCGATCAGGCCACGGTTTTCCAGGTAGCGCATGAACTGCGCCTGGTAGATGGCGGCCAGCGGGCCCAGGCCCATCGACACGGTCGGGGTCTGCCAGTATTCCGGCATCAGCCACGGGTGCGGGTACGACGACAGGCCGCCGCCGTCCACTTCCATGCGGAACTTGTCCAGCTGCTCTTCGCTGATGCGGCCTTCCAGGAAGGAACGCGCGTAGATGCCCGGGGCGCTGTGGCCCTGGATGAACAGCAGGTCGCCCGGGTGGCTTTCGCTCGGGGCGCGCCAGAAGTGGTTGAAGCCCACGTCGTACAGCGTTGCGCCGGAGGCGAACGAGGCGATGTGGCCGCCCAGGTCACCCGGCTTGCGATTGGCGCGCACCACGGTGGCCATCGCGTTCCAGCGGATGATCGAACGGATGCGCCATTCCAGTTCGGCGTTGCCCGGGCTCTTGGCCTCCAGCTGCGGCTCGATGGTGTTGACGTATTCGGTAGTGGGAGAGAACGGCAGATAGGCACCCGAACGACGGGTCAGTTCCACCATGCCTTCCAGCAGCTGATGCGCGCGCTCGGGGCCCTCGACATCAATAACGGCCTTCAACGACTCGATCCACTCCTGGGTTTCCACAGGATTCGGGTCGTTGTTCAGCACCTCGTTCAACCAGTTCATTAGCGCTCCCATTACCGCACGCACGCGCGCGACTGTTGATAGATTTCTAGACCGCAAAGTGTAGCGCACCAAGGGCTTTCGTCACTTGGCTACGCTGGCGTATGGAGGCAGGCCACCCCTGTCTGCACGGCATGTCCCGGGACGTCCACCGGCGGGACAAAGCACTGCTGCAGGCCGCTGTGGCTGCCTGCAAGGGCTGCGCCAGCTGTCGCTCGCGGCCTGCTGCGCTCATGCGCAGGACGCAGTGTTACTGCTGCGGATGACCGTTGTGGGGCAAGGCCGGCGCCGTGTCGGCGTTGTCTGACGGGCTGCCGCTGAACCCGCGACAACGTGTCGCGCGCGCCTCTCGACGCGGAAGGGGCCGCTGCGCACGGTTGGCGGCGAGCAGGCCCCTTCCCGCGGTTCGCCGCTCGTCTGCTGCGCCCCGCCCGGGGCGGAAACCCGCAGCGCCGTTGCGTGGCCCGATACGGATGTCAGGCCGCGCAACGGTGGCGTGCGCCGCGCGCAACCCTGCCCTGATCCGTTGCGGTACCTGGCTGCGTGGCCCGATCTGGCAAGCGTTGTGGCCGAAACCGTACTTGTCGGGTCCGGCTTATCGATATATCGTTTGCGGCACACGTTACCGATATATCGAAATGGGCCGATCCCCCTCCCCCAGGAACCGCACCGACGATGCGGCGGTACCCCGCCGCAACGGCCAGCCGCGCGTGCTCAGCCGCGGCGACCTGCGCCTGCTGGTGCTGGCGCTGATCGGCGAGCAGCCGCGCCACGGCTACGAGTTGATGCAGCACATCAGCACCATGTTCATGCAGGCCTACACCCCTAGTGCCGGCACCATGTACCCGCTGCTGGCCAGCTTCGAGCAGGCCGGCTGGGTGGAGTCGGAAGAGGTGGACGGCCGCCGTGTGTTCCGCATCACCACCGCCGGCGAGTTCGAGCTGAAGGTGCAGCGCACCCAAGTGCGATTGGCGCAGCGACGCGCGTTCGACCGCGCCCGCGAGATCACCAAGGCCTCGCTGCCGGCGCCGCTGGCCAGTGCGCTGCGCGAGTTCAAGCTGGCGCTGGTGCATCACCACGGGCGCTGGGCCGACGGCGAGGCCGAGCAGGTGGCGGCGCTGCTGTCGCGCGCGTCGGCGCTGATGAACGGCCAGGCCAGCAACGCGTCCTCTCCCTTTTCTACGACCCAGCCAGACTGAATCCAGCCAGGTCTTCCCCCATGCCGCGCGCCCCCGCGCGACCTTCCGACAGGTACCCCCATGACCGAACATCACAACTCGCGCCTGCGCCTGGATGTGCGCTTCCGTGAACTGACGGTGCTGCGCACCGAGACTGTCACCCCGCACATGCGCCGCATCGTGCTGGGCGGCGCCGACCTGGCCGGCTTCGATTCGCCCGGCGCCGACGACCACATCAAGCTGTTCTTCCCCAACGCCAGCGGTGAAATGGTGCTGCCGGTGCTGACCGCCGAGGGCCGCAGCTATCCGGAAGGCAAGCAGCCTTCGCCGGCACGCGACTACACCCCGCGCTGGTGGGACCACGAAACCGGCGAGCTGGCCATCGACTTCGTGCTGCACGACCAGGGCATTGCCGGGCCATGGGCCGAGCGCGCACAGGCCGGCGACACGCTGGTGATTGGCGGCCCGCGCGGTTCGTTCGTGGTGGCCGACAGCTACGACGCCTATGTGCTGATTGGCGATGAGACCGCGCTGCCGGCCATCGCCCGCTGGCTGGACGTGCTGCCCGAAGGCGCGCAGGTGCAGGCGTACATCGAAGTGGCCGACGAGGACGAGCGCCAGGACCTGCCGCAGTACGAGAACGTGCGCATCCACTGGCTGGAGCGCAATGGCTTCCCGGCGGCCAGCAGCACGCTGCTGGAAGACATGCTGACCGATTTCGAGGCGCCGGACGGCGATGCGTTCTACTGGATCGCCACCGAATCGCGCCGCGCACGGATGATGCGCAAGTTCATCGAAGGCCACTTGGGCGTGCCGCGCGACTGGATCCGCTCGACCGGTTACTGGAAGGCGCACCCGGACGAACAGGACGGCGATTGACCGCAAAACGGTAGGTGCGGACCGTTGGTCCGCACGTCTTTGACTATGTAGAGCCGAGCCCATGCTCGGCTGCTGTTCTATCCGCCCTCGCGCTACGCGCGATGAGCCGAGCATGGGCTCGGCTCTACAGGAGCGCTGGGCGCCACCTGCCGCGTCCACCCGAACCGATGCGCGGCCCAGATCTCCAGCGCCAGCAGCAGCGCGATGATCGCCAGCGGCAGCAACAACCCCAGGTACACGCCCGGCATCATGCCGTTGATCTGCGCCTTCACCAGCCGCAGCACGCCGCGCGTATGCAGCAGTTCGTCGATGCGCATGGTCAACGCCTCGCGCACCATCTTCGGCTCCAGGCCGACCGTGCCGGCCTTGTCGATCAGCGTGTCTTCCACCATCGCGCGCAGCAGCCCAGCGCGCACCTTGCCGATCACCCAGCCCACGCCGCGCGCCATCGGCCCGTCACCCAGACGGTCCGCACCGGGCAGCGGATGCTCGCTCAGGTAGATCGCAGCCAGCGAATCTGCAACATCACCCACCGTGCCCTGGCTCTGCAGCGCGGCACGCATGCGCTCGTCTTCCAGCGAGGCGGCGAAGCCACTGCTCCAGCCTTCCACCATCGTCTGCAGGTGCGGCTGGAAGTGATCGAGCTGCTTGAACAGCGCGCGGTGCGCGCCGGCGGTGAAGCCCAACTGCAGGCCGAAGAACGCGACCAGCAACGGCAGCAGCACCACATACGAGGCCAGCAGCCCGTGGTGCCAACGCCGCTGCCGCCGCAGCCAACCGCGTCGATGCAGCCAGCGCCAGGCCAAGATGCCCAGCGCCAGCCCCAACAGGGTGCCCAGCACGCTGCCGCCGATCAGATCGAGCACGCTCAGGCCGGTCCAGAATTCGCCAAGCCAGTACTGCGCTTCCTGCATGGTGTTGCCTTCCGTGGTTCAGTGCGGCCGCCATGGTAACCGCGACCCCATGCGACAATCGCGCTCCTTTCCTGCACCAACGAGGCCCCACGTGGGCAAACTGACCCTGAGCGGCGTGGACACGCTGCGTACCCGCCTGGCCGACGACACCGCCTGCGACGCAGCGCTGTCTGCCTTCGCCGACCCGGCTGCGGCGCGCGCACCGCTGCGTGAGCTGGTCGAGGCACAGCACCGCTACCTGCAGGCCGAACATGAAGTGGCACAGGTGGCCGACATCCTGCGCCGCGACCAGAAGTACGCGCCGGTGGGTCGTCCGTCGGTGCATATCGTGCAGCTGCGCAAGCAGCAGGCGTCTACCCGGCAGGCCGCGCTGATCGCCCGCCAGGTGGTGGCACAGGCCGCGCAGACGTTCGTGCGTGCGAGCGGGTTGGTGGTGAAGGCCAAGCAGAGCCCGAGCGAAGCGTCGGCCGCGTGGCTGGGTACGCTGCGCTGAGCGCGCATACCCGGTAGTGACCAACCTTGGTTGGCCTGCGGATTGATTGTGTTCCGACCAAGGTCGGCACCTACCGGAGCACGCAAAAAAGAAGGCCCGCTTTTCAGCGGGCCTTCTGCCTTCTCACGACGAGTGAGCGGGATGTTGCATCAAGCAGCCGGCTTCTCGCCGGTGGCTTCGGTGGTGATGCGGATCTTCACTTCATCGCTGACGTTCGGGGCGTAGGCGCCGACGCCGAAATCGCTGCGCTTGATGGTGGTGGTGGCATCGAAGCCGGCGGCCGGAACCTTGGCCATCGGGTGCTCGCCGCCGCCGTTGACGGTCACATCCAGGGTCACCGGCTTGGTGATGTCCTTGATGGTCAGGTCGCCGGTGACGGTCAGCTTGTTGGTGCCGGCCGATTCGACCTTGGTGCTCTTGAAGCTGGCAGCCGGGAACTTGGCAGCGTCGAAGAAGTCGGCGCTCTTCAGGTGCTCGTCGAACTTGGCGGTGAAGCTGTTCAGGCCGCTCAGCGGCAGCTTCACTTCCACGGTGGACTTGGTGACGTCGGTGGCGTCGTACACCAGGGTGCCTTCGGCATTGCCGAAGTGCGCGCTCGGGTTGGAGAAGCCGAAGTGGCTCCACTGCGCCAGCACGTCGGTGTGGGTCGGGTCGAGCTTGTAGGTGCCCGAGGCGATGGTGATGGCGGCAGCCGCCGGGGCAGCAGCAGCGGCATCGGCGGCCGGGGTGGTGGCAGCCTGCTCGGTGGTGGCCGGGGCAGCAGCATCGGCGGCCGGGGCAGCGGTGTCGGCCGGCTTGGAGCAGGCGGCGATGGCCAGGGTCAGGGCCAGCGGCAGCAGCAGTTTACGGGTGGCGCTCATCTCAGGAACTCTCCGGATCGTAGGGTGGGAACACAGTGCAGCAATGGCCCGCCACGGCGGGCGGGCCCGAAACCGATACAGCGACTTACGCGATGCGCGCCGCTTCGTCGAAGGACAGACGCGGCAGACGGGGGAACAGGCCCGAATCGTCACCGTACCCCAGGTTGACCAGGAAATTCGACTTGATGCTGGTGCCGGCGAAGAAGGCTTCGTCGACCTTGGCGTTGTCGAAGCCGGACATCGGGCCGGCATCCAGGCCCAGCGCGCGTGCGGCCAGGATCAGGTAACCGCCCTGCAGGCTGCCGTTGCGGAACGCGCCTTCATGACGGCCTTCGCGCGGACCGTCGAACCAGGCCTTGGCATCGGTGTGCGGGAACAGGTACGGCAGCTTCTCGTGGAAATCCTGGTCGAAGGCCACGATGACGGTGACCGGGGCGGCCAGGGTCTTGTTGTGGTTGCCTTCGGAAAGCGCCGGTGCGAGCTTGGCCTTGGCCTCGGCCGACTTCACGAACACGAAGCGGGCCGGGCTGCCGTTGGCGGCGGTGGGCGCCCACTTCAGCAGGTCGTACAGGGCGTGCAGCTGCGCGTCTTCGACAGGCTTGTCGAGGAAAGCGTTCTGGGTACGGGCGGTGCGGAACAACTGGTCCAGTGCAGCAGCGTCGAGCGCGTGGGACATCGTGGATCTCCAGGGCGGCTAAGGTCAGTGCCCGCGGGCGGCGCGGGGCGGAACGTCGATCCGCAGTGTAGAGTGTCGCGACTGTTGCAACACCCAGCAGGATTGAAACGAATTAATGCCAATGGTGAAACGATCGAGCACGCCATGGACGGTCACCGATGGCCGTGCCGGTAATGTCCGCCAGGCCGTGGCGCTGGCGACGGCGCTGCGCCTGGGCAGCCACCGCCCCCTGGTACTGCAACCCCGCGCCCCGTGGCGCTGGCTGTCGCCGCGGCGCTTGCCCGGTGATGTGAACGGCTACGGCGAGGCGTTCGCCTCCCTCGCTGCCGAGGCGCCTGCGCTGGCGATCGGCTGTGGCCGCCAGGCCGCCGGTGCGCTGCGCGTGCTGCGTGCGCGCGGCAGCCAGGTGGTGCAGATCCTCGACCCGCGCATCGGTTCCCGCCACTGGGACGTGGTGGTGGTGCCCGAGCATGACGCCCTGCGCGGCAGCAACGTGCTGACCCTGGTCGGCAGCCTGAACCCGGTGGACGATGACTGGCTGGCCTGGGGCCGCGCCGCGTTCGCCAGCTTCAGCACCCTGCCCGGCCCACGCACCGCGCTGCTGGTGGGCGGCCCGACGCCGCTGGCACCGTGGGATGAGACCGCGATGGTCCACGTGTTCCAGGCGCTGGCCGAACAGATCCGCAGCGAGGGTGGCAGTCTGCTGGCGACCACTTCGCGGCGCACGCCGCCGGCGCTGGCCGAGATCCTGCGGGCGAAGTTCGCCGACCTGCCGCATGTGATCTGGGGTGACGGCGGTGATGGTGTGAACCCGTATGCCGGCCTGCTCGGCTGGGCAAACCGGGTGGTGGTGTCGCCCGATTCGGTGAATCTGCTGTCCGAGGCCAGCGCCACGCGCATGCCGGTGATGGTGGCCCTGGCCGATACGGCGCAGGGACGGCTGGCGCGCTTCCAGCAGCAGTTGCGCGAACGCGGGCGCTTGCAGCCACGTTGGCTGGACTGGCACTACGACCGCATCGAACCGCTGCGCGAGACCGCGCGGATTGCCGCCGAGGTCAAAGCGCGCCTGGCGTTGGGATGACGCCGTCCAGCGTTTTCTGAACATTTCGATCCAGCAGCGCGGTTAGAGTCCAGCCTCCCCCTCGGACTGGACGTCCCCATGCGTACCCTGCTTCTGCTGCCGCTGGCCCTGCTGGCAGCCTGTTCCACTACCCCCACCGAACTGGACCCGCTGTCGCACGCGTGCCAGCAGCAGCTGGATGCCTACCGCGAGCAGCCGGCCCTGCGCAATCCGCGCAACGAGCGCCCGCCGTTGCCGATCGCGCCGATCAGCGATGCCTGCGACAAGGAACTGCGGCGCAAGGGCGTGGAGCGCTGATTCCAGCGATGCGGGTATGATCGGCGCGCGGGCCTGCCCGCGTCTGGAGCGGTATACATGGAACGTCTGCATCGCTTGCGCTGCGGCCTGCTGCTGTTGATGGGCCTGCTGGCCACTGCGCCGGCATGGGCCGACAGCGGCACCTGCCTGGAGCGCTACCCCAGCGTGGCCGCGCAGGCGGCGATGTTCGATGTGGCGTGGACCACGGCCGAGCGCCTGGATGCGCTGCCCGGCGCAGATGTGGTGATCGCCGCGCGTGGTGGCCAGGACCTGAGCCGCTATGGCCTGCGCCACAGCCACCTGGCCTTCCTGCTGCGCGAGGACGACGGCCGCTGGCGTGCGCTGCACCTGCTCAACCGCTGCAAGACCGACAGCTCGCAGCTGTACCGCGAAGGCCTGGGCAGTTTCGTCGGCGAGAGCGGCACCCATACCGACCTGCGCATCGGCGTGCCGCCACCGGCGTTGCAGCTGGCACTGAAGCGGATGCTGGCAGCACCGGCGATCCAGCCCAAGGCGCTGCACGAATCGAAGTACAACGTCGTGGCCTATCCGTTCGCCACCGACTTCCAGAATTCCAACCAGTGGATCCTGGAAGTGCTGGCCGCGGCGATGGCGCAGGCTGAAGGTGGCCCGGTCATCGTCAAGCGCGAACAGGCGCAGCAATGGCTGCGCGCGCAGAAATTCCAGCCCAGCGTTCTGCATATCGGCCTGGGCAAGCGCGTGGGGGCGCGCTTGTTCGTGGCCAACGCCACCACTACCGACCATCCGGCCAGCGAACGCATTTCCGGCAACTACTCGGTGGTGACGGTGGAATCGGTATTCGACTTCCTGCATCAGCGCAGCCAGCTGCAGCAGGAACTGACCATTGCGCATGCGACGGTCGACGGCACCGCCGCCGCTGCGCCCTGACCCGGCAAGGAGAAGATGATGCGCAACCTGCAGTTTTCCGCGTTGGCCGTACTTCTGTGCGGCAGCCTGTTGTCCGCGACGCCCGCACATGCCGAGCGCCGCATCGTAATCATCCAGAACAGCGTGCCCGAAGGGCCGAGCCTGGAGATGTCCGCACCGATGGTTGAACAGGCCCGCGCCACGGCCGCCAAGGCAAACGCCGTCGCCGGCATGCCCCCGGGCCAGGGCCCGCGGGTGACGCTGCCGCAGATGCAGGTCAGCGCCATCTCCACCACTGTCGATGGCCGCCGTGAAGTGCTGCTGCAGGATCCGGACAACCCACAGAACACCGCCTCCATGCAATGGCCCAAGCGCCCCGGCGACCCGGCCACGCAGTTCAACGTGGGCCAGACGGTGAACTTCGAACCCGCTGAATCGGGCAACGGCTGGCGGGTGAACGACAACCAGGGCCGGCCGCTGGAATACCTGCCCGAGGCCACCGGCCCGCGCGACATTTTCGATACGCAGCGCTGAGCCGCTGCTTCTCTTCCCGACCAGGAGGTCACCATGCTTCGTTCCCTGCGCGCCCCCGCCGCCGCCCTGCTGTTGTCTGCCCTGACGGTGCCGACCGTGCACGCCGGCGCCGCCCCGCACCTCAACAGTGGCCAGGCCAGCGTGCTGGTCACTTCGTTGATCGTGGTGTCGGTTCCGCTGGCAACCTCGATGGGCCTGGCTGCGCTGTCCAAGGCGCCGTTCAAGGCCAGCGAGCGCAATGGCAAGGTTGCCGAGCGCACCCCGGCGGTGCCGCTGCCACCGATGGAAGTGAAGCAGGTGGCGACCACCGCTGCCGGCGAGCGCCAGGTGCATCTGCAAGTACCGGACAAGGCCGACCAGACCGCTACCCTGCAGTGGCCGGCGATTGAGGGCGAAGACCCCGTGGCCGGCTTCGTGGTCGGCCAGCAGGTGCGCTTCGATCCGACGGATGCCGGTGCCGGCTGGACGGTGAAGAACAGCGACGGCAAGGCCCTGGCCTATGTGCCCACGGCCTATGCCGCCGGCGACGCGCTGAGCGAACAGCTGTAAAGCTGAACGGCCGTTTTTGGCTTTGCGGGGGGCCGGGCGGATAATGGGCGATCCCCATTTTCCCCTGGCTCGCCATGTCCGTGCGTCCTGCGCCTGTTTTTGCCCCGTTGACCGCCCGCGCCCTGGTGCTGGCGGTGCTGGCCATGGGCGCGGTGGTGCTGCTGTCCAACGTGCTGGTGCAGTACCCGATCAATGACTGGCTGACCTGGGGCGCTTTCAGCTACCCGGTGGCGTTTCTGGTCAGCAACCTGATCAACCGCCGCTTCGGCCCCGGTCCGGCCCGCCGCGTGGCGTGGATTGGTTTCGCGGTGGCGGTGCTGCTGTCGGTGTGGGTGGCGACGCCACGCATTGCGATCGCCTCGTGCTCGGCCTTCATCGTGGCCCAGCTGCTGGACATCACCGTGTTCGACCGCCTGCGCCGTGGCAGCTGGTGGCGCGCGCCGATGGTGGCCACCACCTGCAGCGCGACGGTGGACACCACCCTCTTCTGGTCGATCGCCTTCGCCGGTTCCACCCTGCCGTGGGTGAGCTGGGCCGCGGGCGACCTGGCGGTGAAGCTGGCCATCGGCGTATGCCTGCTGGCCCCGTTCCGTGCGCTGCTGTGGAAGATGGCGCCGCTGCGTACAGCGGGCAGACCGCCTCACCGGTAGGTGCCAACCTTGGTTGGCGCGATCCGTCAGCGTTCATGGCGCCGGCAACAGCGTGCCAACCAAGGTTGGCACCTACCAACAGCATTCCATCGCACGGTGGGTGCCAACAACAGGCCATCACCCGGTAGTTGCCAACCTTGGTTGGCACAATCCGTCAGCGTTCATGGCGCCGGCAACAGCGTGCCAACCAAGGTTGGCACCTACCAACAGCATTCCATCGCACGGTGGGTGCCAACAACAAACCTTCGCCCGGTAGTTGCCAACCTTGGTTGGCATCCACACCACCTGCACTCAGGCGAACGGCAGGTCCGCGGCGATGCACGCGGCGCTGATCGCCGCACACGCGTCTTCGATCGCCGGCGTCGTTGGCGCCAACCGTGGCCTGCGATCCAGCGTGCAGGCCAGCCCTACCTCCAGCAGCGTGGCATGCGCGCCATGCAGCGCCTGTGCGGTGGCTTCGGGCAGGAATCCCACCGCTGCCAACGCGTCGATCAACGCCGGCGTGGCACGCGGCTGCAGCAACGCAGGTGTCTGCGCACTTCGCGCCAGCACGCCGGTCTGCAGCAGGAATTCCAGATCGACCACGCCGCCTGCCCCCTGCTTCAGGTCAAGCCGCGCGGCATCGCTGCGGTCCAGCTCGGTGCGCATACGCCCGCGCATCTTCAGCACATCGGCATACAGCGTTGCGCGATCACGTTCGCGACCCAGCGTCTGCGCACGTACCTGTTCGAAATCCTGCAACAGGCTGGCATCGCCCGCCACGCCGCGTGCGCGCACCAGCGCCTGGTGTTCCCAGGTCCATGCGCGTTCACGCTGGTACTCGGTGTAGCTGGCCAGGGAAGACACCAGCGAGCCCTTGCCACCATCCGGGCGCAGGCGCACGTCGATGTCGTACAGGCGGCCGGCGGCGGTGACCGCAGCCAGCAGCGCCATCACCTTCTGGGCCAGGCGCGCATACCAGCGACCCGGCTCCAGCGGGCGCGCGCCATTGCTGGCCTCCACGCCGGCGGGATGGTCGTGCAGGAACACCAGGTCCAGATCCGAGCCGAAGCCCAGCTCCAGCCCGCCCAGGCTGCCGTACCCGATGATCGCGAAGCGACCGCCGGCAATCACGCCGTGTGCGGCCTGCATATCGGCCTCGGCCATCGCCAGCACGGTGACCACCACCGCCTGCGCCAGTTCGGCCAGTTGCCGGGTGCTGTCGACCGCGCCCTGGCGGCCGTCCAGCGTAGCCATCGCCATGCGGAAACTGAGGGCGAGCCGCGTTTCATTGAGCCAACGCAGCGCGGATTCGGGATCTTCAACCGTCAGCACCTGCTGGCATTCGGCCAGCATGCCGGCTGCATCGGGCATCGGCCCGGACACGCGCACGTCCAGCAGTTCGTCCAACAGCAGCGGATACGCGGCCAGGCGTTCGGCCAGCAATGCACTGCGTGCCAGCACGTCGACCAGGCGCGCGAGCGCGCTCGGCTGTTCGTCCAGCAGCGCCAGATAACTGGTACGACGCAGCACTGCCTGCAGCAGGCCGAGCACACGCTTGAGTGCGGCATCGGGCTGAGGTGAGCGGGTGGCGGCATGCAGCAGCGCCGGCAGAACGCGGTCCAGCCGCGCACGCGCTGCATCGGACAGCGACTTCACGCCCGTGCCCTGGGCGAAATCACGCAGTGACTGATCGGCGCCGTTGGCATCGAGGAAACCTGCCTCGGCCAGCAGCGGTGCGTTGCTGCCCTCGGGCAGGCTGCGCCAGTAATTGGCCAGCGCATCCGGCGCGGCCTGGCCCTTGCGCGGGGCCAGCAATGCGGCGAACTCGGTACTGACGCGCTGCTGCTGCACGGTCAATGCAGCGCGCAGCGCGTCCCAATCGGCATAGCCGAGGCCGACGGCAATGCGTTCGCGATCCAGCTCATCGGACGGCAGCACATGGGTCTGTGCATCGCGCAGCATCTGCAGGCGGTTTTCCAGCCGACGCAGGAACAGGTAGGCCTCGCGCAACGCGGCGCCATCATCGCCGGCGATCTGCCCGGCGGCGACCAGCGCATCCAGCGCGACCAGCAGCCGTCGCTCGCGCAGCGCCGGCTCGCGGCCACCGCGAATGAGCTGCAGCGCCTGGCACAGGAATTCGATTTCGCGGATGCCGCCAGCGCCGCGCTTGATGTCGTCATGCATCTCGCGGCGCGCGACTTCGGCGGTGATCGCCGCTTTCATTTCGCGCAGGCCGTCGAGCGCGGTGAAGTCCAGGTAGCGGCGGTACACGAACGGACGCAGGGTCTGCAGCCAGGCCTCGCCAGCGGCGATATCGCCAGCCACCGCACGCGCTTTCAACCAGGCGTAGCGCTCCCAGTCGCGACCTTCGCGCTGGAAGTATTGATCCATCGCCGCGAACGACAACGCCACGCGGCCCGCGCTGCCGAACGGGCGCAGGCGCAGGTCGACGCGATGACTGAAGCCATCGACGGTGGTTTCATCCAGCAGTTTGGCCAGGCGCTGGCCGAGCCGGGCGAAATACTCTTCGGCCGCCAGCGCGCGCGGGCCGTCGGATTCACCGCCCTGCACGTAGGCGTAGACCAGATCGACATCGGAACTGAAGTTGAGCTCGCCACCACCCAGCTTGCCCAGCCCGAACACCACCAGCTGCTGCGGTTGGCCGTGGTCATCGAGGATCACCCCATGGCGCTGGGCGAACTCCTGCTGCAGGGCGTCCAGCGCCAAGCGCAGGCAGTCCTCGGCCAGCGCGGTGGCACCGGCAAGAGTCTGTGGCACGTCGTCCAAACCGGCCAGGTCGCGCCAGATCAAGCGGGTCGACATCGCCGTGCGCCAGCGCCGCAGCTGCGCCGGCCAGTCGCTGGGCTGCAGCGGATCGAGCACCGGCGCCGGCAGCGGCGGGCAGCCCGGTGCGGACAGCTGCGCCAGCAGGCCGGGCTGGCGCACCAGGGTGTCCATGGCGAAGTCGCTGCTGACCGCCAACTGCACCAGCATCGGCTGCAGCTCGGCTGGGATGGGATCGGGCACTGCCTGGGCCAGGCGCGCCAGTACGCGGTCGACGAGGGGCTGCAGGGGGGCGGGCAATTCGGCGGGGGCGAGGGTCATACCCTGATTCTCGCGGGGTCGGATCCCTTTGCCAACGGCGAAGGGCTCTGACCTCTTGCTGCGATCTTGCCGAAGGTTGCTGGGGTTGCCGGCCAGCGGCCGGCACTACCAATAGTGCAGACCGCGTATTCATACTGGACGACAGGCAATAAAAAAGCCCGCTTGCAGCGAACTGCCAGCGGGCTCTGCTCCCTCCCCCACGTCGGGATGCAGGGCCATCGTGCGGTGTACGAAAGTACTTTGCACGCTGCACTGCAAAACAAAACCGGCGGGTATGGGAGAGGCGTTCGCGGAAACGCCATTCCACGAAGGTAGAACCCCCGTACGGCAGGGGATGGCCGATAATCGGGATTCCCCCCAGAAACGCTGTCGTCATGACTGTTGATCGCATCGCCAACGCGCGTCTTCGTGACCGCGTGGTCTCCGCCGAGGCCGCAGCCGCGCTGATCCAGCCCGGTGAAACCGTGGCCATGAGCGGCTTTACCGGCTCCGGTTACCCCAAGGCCGTTCCCGTTGAACTGGCCCGCCGCATCGAATCGGTGCATGCCCAGGGCCTGCCCTTCCAGATCAGCCTGATGACCGGTGCCTCCACTGCGCCGGAACTGGATGGCGCGCTGGCCAAGGCCGATGGCATCGCCATGCGCATGCCGTTCCAGAGCGACCCGGATGCGCGCAACCGCATCAACGAGGGCAAGCTGGACTACATCGACATCCACCTCAGCCATGTCGCCCAGCACGTCTGGTTCGGCTTCTACGGCGAGATCGATACCGCCGTGATCGAAGTCTCGGCCATCCGCGAGGATGGTTCGCTGGTGCCGTCCACCTCGCTGGGCAACAACAAGACCTGGCTGGACCTGGCCAAGAAGGTGATCATCGAGGTCAACGAATGGCAGCCGGCCGGCGTGGATGGCATGCATGACATCTACTACGGCACCGCGCTGCCGCCGCACCGCAAGCCGATTCCGCTGGTCAATGCCAACGACCGCATCGGCGAGACCGCGCTGCGCTGCGACCCGGACAAGATCGTGGCGGTGGTGCGCACCAATGGCCCGGACCGCAACAGCCCGTTCAGCCCGATCGATGCGACCAGCGAGCAGATCGCCGGGCACCTGATCGAGTTCCTGCAGCACGAAGTGAAGCGCGGCCGCCTGCCGGCCAACCTGCTGCCGCTGCAGTCGGGCGTGGGCAACATCCCCAACGCGGTGCTGGCCGGCCTGGCCAAGAGCGGTTTCCGCGACCTGGCCGCGTTCACCGAAGTGATCCAGGACGGCATGCTCGACCTGCTGCGCGACGGCGTACTGAGCTATGCCTCGTGCACCGGCTTCGCACTGAGCCCGCAGGCCAACGAGACGTTCAAGGAGAACATCGATTTCTACCGTGAGCGCATCATCATGCGCACGCAGGAAATCTCCAACCATCCGGAACTGGTGCGCCGCCTGGGCTGCATCGGCATGAACGGCATGATCGAAGTGGACCTCTACGGCAACGTCAATTCGACGCACGTGATGGGCACGCGGATCATGAACGGCATCGGCGGTTCCGGCGACTTCGCGCGCAATGGTTTCCTGTCCGCGTTCCTGAGCCCGTCGACGGCGAAGAATGGCACCATTTCGGCGATCGTGCCGATGGCCAGCCACGTCGACCACACCGAGCACGACGTGTCGGTGATCGTGACCGAACAGGGCCTGGCCGATCTGCGTGGCCTGACCCCGCGCAAGCGCGCGCAGGTGCTGATCGACAACTGCGCGCACCCGGATTTCCGCGCGCAGCTGCAGGACTACTTCGACCGCGCCAGCCGCGAGAGTTACGGCAAGCACACCCCGCATCTGCTGCCGGAGGCGCTGTCGTGGCACCAGCGGTGGCTGGATACGGGCACGATGAAGGGCTGACGCCCGCTTCTGTGGAGCCGAGCATGGCTCGGCTCTACAAATGGCAGCACCGCAACATCCCTGTAGAGCCGAGCCCATGCTCGGCTCCGCGGCACGCGGCTTATCCGCGCAGCGCCGCCAGCGATTCGGCCTGGATGCGCTCGTAGATCTCGAACTCATCGTTCACCGCCGCGCCCAGCGCCTGTTCGAAGGCTTCGCGATTGGCATGTGCGGTGTAGGCGCGCTGCTCGCCACCGCCCAGGTTCGACTGGAAGATGCCGGCGGCGCTGACCGGCAGGAAATCCTCGTAGACGATCGGGTCGGCCGTGGCCAGGCCCGCTGCAACCAGCACTTCGGCCGGCAGGTCGGCCACGCGTTCCGGTGCGGCGCGGCCCGCGTCGGTCAGCTGGTAGCGGTAGTAGCCCAGGCCTTCCTGGCGCAAGGTGTCATGGTCATCCGGGAAGCTGGCGAACACTGCCTGCAGGCGCTGGCCGTAATCGCCACCGGTGCTTCCCGCGCCGCCGGCATCGCGTGCCTGGGTCAGCAGCTGGTCGTACAGCGCGCGGCCCTTCGCGGTCAGTGCCAGGCCGCGCTGCTCGATCTCGCCGAAGCGCGCGGTATGGGTACCGGCGTCGCCGCCCTCGTTGTCCGGGAAGTGCACGGCCTCTTCCAAGGCCTTGAAGCTGGTCTGCCGCAGCAGGATCGGGCAGGCGCGACGCGGCGGACCCTCGATCACCGCCTTGGCGGCCATGCCGTGCTCGATCATCGCCGCCTGTGCAGCGTCGATGTCCAGCGTGCGCGGGGTCAGGTGATTGATGTGCGGGCCACGGAAGCTGACCACATCGGCCACCAGACGGTGCGCCTTGTGCAGGGCGTGGTAGGTCGGCAGGTCGACGGTGGCGTCGCCATGCCAGCGGAAGGTCTCCAGCGCCTGTTCGACGAAGCGCTCGGCATCGGCCTGGGTCAGGCCACCCTCGCGCTCGGCCTGCTCGATCAGTGCCAGCGCGTCGTCGGTGAAGATGCGGCGGCGGGCGAGAATCTCAGCCGACTGCGCACGCAGCACCTCGTCTTCGATCAACTCCAGCCGCAGCAGCGAGGTGAACACGCGGAACGGGTTCAGTGCCAACGCAGCGGCGGTCAGCGGGCGGAAGGCGGTGGAATGCACCGGCACGCCGGCCACCGACAGATCGTAATAGCCCACCGGGTACATGCCCATCACCGCGAACAGGCGGCGCAGCGTAGCCAGTTCCTGCGGGGTGCCGACGCGGATCGCGCCATGGCGTTCTTCATCCAGGCGGGCGCGCTCATCATTGCGCAGCAGCTGCGCGGCCAGCGCCGGGTCCTGCGCCAGGACCTGCGTGTTGATCCGCTCCACCAGTTCCACCAGCGTGCCGTACAGCGGCACTTCGGTGCGGTACATGCGGGACATGGCCTGGGCGAACAGGCGGCGGATCACATCAGGCGAAACGAAAGAGGCGCTCATCAGTCACTCGGTTACGGGAACGGGGAACGGCGAGAACCCGTATTGTCGCCGGAGTGCGCGGCGGCGGCGATACGCATAGCAGCATGAAGAACATCGGTAGCGCCGGGCCATGCCCGGCGGATCCCAGGACCGCGCTGCGCGATCGCCGGGCGTGGCCCGGCGCTACCGTTTCAACTGGCGCTTCAGCGTCGCATCCAGGGTGATCGGCCGGTCCCAGTGCTCGTAGCTGGCCACGATGGCGTGGCGCACGGCCCGGTAGTGCAGGTTCTGCGGCTTGGCCGGCATCCGCTTCACCACCTCGGCCCAGCCGCCCTCGGGATCCTGGCTGAAGGCGCGCACACTGTCGCGGCAGGTCTGGCCACTGGCCTTGGCCCAGAAGCAGGCGAAATAGATGTCGCCGGCCTGCCACTGGTGGGTGGTGGCCAGTGCGGCGATGTAGCCACGCGGCACACCGGCGTAGCGCGATACCTCGTCGAGGAAGGCATCCGGGTAGCGCTCGGCGTAGTGATTGATGTCGGCCAGCTGGGCGTCGACCCAGGCGTCGCCGGTATCCACCTCGTAGGTCGCCGAACGTTCGGCGGTCTGCTGCGCCAGCACGATGGCCGGCGCCAGCAGCAGGGACAACAGCAGCGCGCGCAGTGGCAGTTTCATGACCCGATTCTGCCGCAGCGGGCGCGCCGTGTCAGGCCGCGGCAGCGGCCTTGGCCTCGATCGTCGCCAGCGCGGCCGGCCAGTCCCAGGCGGTATCGGCGTTGACCATGCGCGGTTCGTCGTCGGCCACGCCGTGCTGGGTCTCGTGCGCCCAGGTCACCGCGTACGGGGTATGGATGCCCCAGCCGCCGAGGGTGATCACCGGTTCGATATCCGAGCGCAGCGAGTTGCCGACCATCACGAACTGCTGCATCGGCAGGTCGAATTCGGCCAGCACGCGGGCATAGGTTTCCGGGTCCTTCTCGGACACGATCTCGATGCGCGGGAACAGGTCCGCCAGCGCCGCCACCTTGATCTTGGCTTCCTGGTGGAACAGGTCGCCCTTGGTGATCAGCACCACCGGGTACTGCGAGGCGATGGCCGCCACCGACTCGCGTACGCCGTCGATCAGTTCAACCGGATGGCGCAGGGTGTCATGGCCAATGTCGAGGATGCGCTGGATGTCCTTGGCCTCGATGCGCTGCGAGGTGATTTCGATGGCCGCCTCGATCATCGACAGCGTCATGCTCTTCACCCCGTAGCCGAACACGCCGAGGTGGCGCTGCTGCACTTCCAGCAGGTGGCGGGCGGTCTGGGTGTCATGGACGTCGATGTAGCGCGACAGCAGGTCCAGGTAATCCTGTTCGGCCTTGCGGTAGTAGTCCTCGCTCTTCCACAGCGTGTCGTCACCGTCAAAACCGACCAGGCCGATGGCGCGCGAAGGCGCAGGCGTGGAGGTGTTCATCGCCCTAGGATACAGGCGCGGAGATGACGAAAAAAACCCGGGTGGCCGAAGCCACCCGGGTTGCCCATGCACCGGTTGTCCCGAATTCAACCGTGGATCAGCGGCCCTGCCCTGCGGCCGTGCCACCCGCGCCGGCACCGGCCTGCTGGGCGGCCACGTAGGCCTTGTACTCATCGGCGCTCAGCTGGCCGTCCTTGTTGGCATCGGCCTGGTCGAACACCTGCGCAAGGCCCGCATTCACCTGCGCTTCGCTCTTGCTGATGGTGCCGTTGCCATCGGTATCGATGCTGGCCCAAGTCTGGCCACCGCCGTTGGCCTGCGCCGATGCTGCCGCGGCCGCATCGGTCGCCTGGTCGGCGGCCTGGCCTGCCTGTGCCGCTGACTGCTGGGCCTGCGCCGCTTCGTTCTGTGCATGCGCGGCCTGCTGCTTTGCCGTCTGCGCCATCGCCGGGATGGCCAACACGCTGCCGGCGGCGACGATCAGGGCGATCAGGGGCTTGCGGTTGCGAATAGTCATCTGGGGTGTCTCCTGAAGGGTGGTAGTGCGCGGTCGTTGTCTCCGCACGGCACCTACCCTGCCACCGCGTTTCTGAATCGATTTTGCGCGGCGATCGCTGCGAACACGCATGGTTAACCACTCACCCAGACGCATGCTTTAGCGCGGTGGTTAGTGCGAAGTGAGCAGGGAGTAAGACGAGCATTCAGTGCTACCGGATTTAACCGGCAGCGAACGAAAAACCTGCGTCAGTCGACGGTTTTTTCCGATGACCGCGAACTGAACAACACCCATCCCAATGCAACACCGGAGAGCGCACCGGCGATTTCCAGCACCACGCGGCTGCCCAGTTCGTTCGGATCGTGGATGGTGGACAGGAACAGACGCGCATACAGCGGCGACTCCAGCCGCACGATGCCCATGTAGAACAGCTTCCAGGCATCGATGCCTGCAGAGATGATCACCGCGATGACGCACGACCAACCAATCGCATGGCCCACGGTCCAGTGCAGCAGCCGGCACAGGTGGTGCCACAGGAAATACACCAGCAGGCCGACCAGCAGGGCGATGAGGCCCGCTTCAAGCGTACCAAGCAGGCCGAAATGCAGGGGAAGGTTCATCGGGCGGGGACGCAGGAGAAGGCGGCCAGTGTAAGGGTAAGTGTATAAGCAGGGCTGCGCCCTGCACCTGCAGAGGCCACTGCGCAAACAACGGCAACGGCCAAAGCAACGGCAGGCACTCCGTGGGATGGCGGGGCGGTGTCGGATTGCGGGGACGCCGCAAGTACGTCCCTGTAGGCTTGGCAGCCGCATCCATGCGGCTGACACCCCGCAATCCGACACCGCCCCACCTTCGACAGATTTCCGGTGGCTGATGGATTCACGCCATGCGTGAATGTATGTCCATCGAAATCGGATAGTTCGACAATTGAACGAAGAGCATCCACGCATGGCGTGGATCTACCTGTCGACCAAGGTCGACACCCACCAACAGCAGGCCATGCCATCCAGACAGATCGCGGAGACCTGTCGAAGGCGGGGTGGGTCCGGTTGCGGGGGTGTAAGCGCCATGGATGGCGCGCCCAAGCCTCCATGGATGGATTCACGGCGTCCCCCGCAACCGGACCCACCCCGCCATCCCACGGAATGCCAGCTTCTGCTGTTGCTGTTGCTGTTGCTCGCGCAGTGGCCTCGGCGGGTGCAGGGCGCAGCCCTGCCGACACCCCCTACCGCACTGGCACGTCGTAGGCGGTACCGGCATCCGGCTCGGGTTGCAGCGTGTAGTGCCACCACTCCTGCGCATAGTTGGTGAAACCACGTCGTGCCATCGCCTGCACCAGCTGCTGGCGGTTGGCGTTCTGTGCATCACTCAAACCCGGCGTCTGCGTATGCGCGCGTGGGCCGAAGAAATCGAAGTCGGTGCCCATGTCCATCGGCGTACAGCGTCCGCTGCGGCAATCCAGCAGGCCCAGATCGACGGTGGCACCGCGGCTGTGACCGGAACGCTCGGCGATGTAGCCGTCGCTCAGCAGCTGCGGCTTGTCCAGGTCCGGATACTGCAGCGCCTTGCGCGACTGTTCCCGTGGATCGTTCACCCAGGCCATGAACGCCTGCACCGCGCGCACCGGGCGATAGCAGTCGTAGAGGCGCAACGCGAAGCCCTGCGTGCGCAGGTCCGCCTCCACATCGGCCAACGCCTTTGCCACCGGCGCCAGCAGATAGCATGCAGGCGCCTCATAGCCGGGCACGGGCGCAGCGGTGAAGTTGTTGCCACCGGCATAGCGGATGTCCATCTCGATGCGCGGCGATAGCGTGCGGATCTCCACCAATCCCGCCGCAGTGGCGTCGGTGGCGGGCGAAATGCGTGGTGGCTCAGCGGCGTGGGCCGCCGGTGCCAGGGCAATCGCCAGTACGAGTGAAATGCAGGTCCTGGAAGTCATAGCTGAAGTCGATCTCCGGATCGATGGCGCGCAGCTCCAGCGTCGGCGTGTCTGCGCCGGGATTCAGCCACGCCTGCGCCGAGGGCTCCAGCGTATCCCACTGCAGAAGCCAGCGCCCCTGCAACTGCTGCACCGTTGCCTGCAGCGTGGGCGACTTGTCCACGCTGAAGCGCAGGCCGTTCGCGGTGGGACACAGCGAGGCGGGGCCAAGCCAGGGATCGCGGTAACGCCCCTGCCACTGCGACAGATCGGTGGCGGCAGCCGGTTGCGCAGCCCTGGTGGAGGGCGCACGACTCCCCGTGGCGGCGCGCACGGCCCGTTCGGCGGCCAGCTCGGCCAGGTAGTACCCCACATGTTGCGCGTCTTCCGGCGCGGTGAACCGTTTCAGCGTCGACTGCATCAGCGCGGTACGCGCGTCTTCGGCCTCGCCGTTGATCAGCATCACCACACCGAACTTGCGATCCGGCAGCAGCGCCAGCGAGGAATACATGCCCGACAGCGTACCGGTGTGCGCGACCTTCAACTGCCCGTCCATGTCCGACACCCGCCAGCCCAGCCCGTAACCGTAGAAACGGGCGTTGTCCCAGTCGCGTTGGCGTTCGCCCAACGGCATCGGCATGTGCAGTGTCCACAGCATGCGGCGTTGCTCGGCGCCCAACCACCCCGGCGCCAGCGACGGGTCCAGCAGCACCTGCATCCAGCGCGTCATGTCACGCAGCGAACAACGGATGCCACCAGCCGCCATCGACGTCAGGTCGGGGCTGAGTGTTCCATCACCACCGACCACCACGTTGCGGCCATCGCGCCGCACATGCGGTTGGGCAACATTGCCGACCTGCTTCACCGACCACGCCCCCACCTGGCAACGGGTCATGCCCAGCGGTTCAAATACCCGCTCGCGCATCAGCTGGTCATACGGCTTGCCACCAGCGGCGGCAGCAACCTCACCGGCAACGACGTACATCAGGTTGTCGTAGGCGTAACCGCTGCGGAAGCTGGTGACCGGCTTCAGGTGTGCCAGCCCGGCGATGACGTCGCTGCGGGTGAAGGCATTGGGTTCGGGCCACAGCATCAGGTCGCCGGCACCGAGTCCGAGGCCGCTGTTGTGGATCAGCAGATCGCGTACCTGCAGGTGTTCGCCCACCCACGGGTCATGCATGCGGAATGCCGGCAGATGGCGCTGCACCGGATCGTCCCAGCGCAGCTTGCCCTGCTCCACCAGCGTGGCCAGCAGCGCGGCGGTCATCGCCTTGCTGTTGGAGGCGATCTTGAACAGCGTGTCCTCGTCGATGCGGCCGCCGTCACCGCGCACTCCTTCGGTGTGGCGATAGACCACCTGGCCATCCTCGACCACCGCCATCGCCAGCCCCGGCAGGTGCTCATGCTGGTCCACGAAGGCGATGTCGGCATCCAGGCGTGCGCTGTCCACCGCCTGGGCAGCGGGGCTGGCCAGTACCGCGAGCAGTAGCAACAGACGATGCAAGTCAGTCTCCGTCAGGCGGTGCCGGATCACATCCGGCGATCACGAACCCGCGCCGCCCCGCAGGGCGGCGCGCAGATGCGTCCTCAATAGTTCCAGGTCACCGTCAGCTGTGCGTAGCGCGGCGACTGGAACCCGGTGCCATAGCCATACATCGTGTTCGGCGTGCCGATGCTGTCCTGCGGCTCGTAGTCCTGGTCCACGGTGACCACACGCTGCTGGTTGAGCACGTTGTACACCGCAAGCTTCAGGCGCAGGTCGGTGGGAATGGGCACCTTGTAGGAAACGCTCACGTCCAGGTCGTAGGTCCACGGGGTACGGCCGTCACCGCCGCGCGGCGAATGCACGAACACGCGCTCGGACGGCACCGTCGACTGGCAGTTGGACACGCACACGTAGTAGCTGTGGAAATCGGTGTCGTCGAAGGGATTGCCGGCGCCGAAGCGGGTGATCGGGCTGCCCGACTGCACGCCCAGCGTGGCCGCCACACTCAGGTTCTCGGTCAGCGCGTAGCTGCCGCGGAACTTGAACTGGTGGCGGCGGTCGTTGGCCAGATAGCCATAGCCGCGGTAGTTCACCCACGGATTGTCGAAGTTCTCGGTGCGGCCGGCGTCGGCGAAGTCGGTATCGGAGTTGACCGGTCCTTCGGCATTGCCGCGGCCGTAGGCCAGCGTATAGGAGGCATTGAAGCCCCACTTGCCGTCCCACGCACGGTCGACCTGCAGTTCCAGCGCCTTGTAGTCGCGCTTGGGCTTCACCCAGCCGCGCTGGCCCACATAGTTGCCATCGTCGTCATACAGCGCCCAACCCTCCTTGGAGGTATCGATGTCGATCCAGCCGTCGTTGCTGCCATCGCAGTTGGTATCGCCCCACACCGTGTTGGTGCGCCCGGGGTTGCCCATGATCCACACGCCGTCGATCGCACCGCACTGGCCGGTGGCGGTGATGTTCATGTCATCGATGGCGTTGCTCAGGCGGCGATAGGTGACGCTGGCGGCGACCGACCACGATTCACTCAGCATGTGCTGGAAGCCGAGGATGGCCTCATCCTGGTAGACCGGGTCCATGTCCCGGTTCACTTCAGCGCGCAGGTCCGGCACGCTGCCATCGCCCTGCGAATTGTCGACCGGGCCGATCTGGCCGCCCAGGTTCGGCACGTTGTTGGCCGCGCCGGTGTAGCCCAGGAACTCGTACCAGGTGCGCTCATCCAGGAAACCGCCGGCCTGTTTGATGTTGATGACATTGGCCACCGGCAGGTAATAGCGGCCCAGGTTGCCGAACACCTTGGTGGTGCCATCACCACGCACGTCCCACGAAAAGCCCAGGCGCGGGGCGATCATGTTGTCGATCTTGATGTAGCTGTCGCCGTCGCCGCCCTTGTTGTCGAAGCTCTCCACGCGCGCGCCGATGTTCAGCAGGAAGTTCGGGGTGACCTGCCAGTTGTCTTCCAGGTAGTACGCCGAGTTGATGGTTTCGAACGAGCCGGCCACTTCATAGCGGCGGGTGCGTGCGACCAGGCCGCTGGCAGGTACGGTACCGCCATTGAGCGGGCTGCCCGGATTCCGGTAATAGATGTCATAACGCAGTCCACCGGGACCGGGATAGGCACGTTCGTAGTCGGAGGTGTTTTCTTCGCGGTCCAGGCCGAAGCGCAGCAGGTGGTTGCCGAGCGACCACTCGAAGTCGGCGCGTGCAGCCTTGCGCGTATCCAGCGCCGCTTCCAGCTGCGAGCTGCTGGTACAGCTGCGGTCACCCTGCAGGTTCGGTGGCACGCCCTGGGCCGCAGTACGGTTGTCGAACACGCGGTTGCAGTTCTCGTCCATCAGAGAGCTCTGCACGCGGTTGCGCTTGTTCTCGCCGTACATCAGCTTCATGGTCAGATCGTTGTTGACCTGCCAGCTGTAGGTACCGGACCAGTTCTTTCCGCCCACCGTGTTGACGATCTGGTTGCTGCGTTCGCCAAGGATGTCGCCACCGTCGTAGTCGTAACGGTAGACGTCGGTGAGGGTCTTGTTCTTGTCGGAGAAGCCGAACAGCGACAGCATCTGGTTGTCGGTGATCTGCCAATCCAGCTTGCCGCCCCAGAAGGGCTCGTCGGCCTTGCCCTGGCTGAGGAACGTGCCGGCGTCATTGGTCGAGGTCGGACGATAGTCGCGTGCCTCGTACATGCCGAAGAAGAACAGCTTGTCCTGCACCAGCGCACCGGAAGCGAACACATTCAGCGCACTACGCGAATAGTCGTCGCGACGGGCGGAGATGTAGCGGCTGCCTTCGCCGTCATAGCGATCACGCGCCTGCGACTGCCAGGCACGCGGCTCGAACACCAGTTCAGCACCGGCCTTGAAGTCGTTGCTGCCCGAGCGGGTGACCGCATTGATGACACCACCGGTGCTGCGCCCGAACTCTACCGAGTAGCCGCCGGTCTTGACCTGGAATTCCTGGTAGAACGCGAACGGCACCGACGAGAAGCCAACCCGGTTATAGAAATCGGTGACGTTCAGGCCGTTGATGTAGACGGTGTTTTCGGCCACCGACGAGCCACCGAAGGAAATGCCCTGTCCGCCCAGCGAGCCCTTGCCTTTCACCGCACCCGGCGCCAGCAGCGCCACTGCGGTGATGTCACGGTCCACCGGCAGTCGCGACAGTTCCTCGCGGGTGATGTTGGTGGCCGACTCGGTGGACTTCACGTCCACCATCGATACCACCTGCGGTGCGCGCACTTCCACGGTGCCCAGCGTGCTGACCGCTCCCAGCGGCACATTCACCGTGGTTGCGCTGCCGAGGCTGACCGTGACCTGGCCGACGCGGCTGGCAGCACCGCCTGGCAGGCTTACCTCCATGTCATAGGTGCCGACCGGCAGCAACGGGATGCGATAGCTGCCCTTGCTGTCGGCCTGTACCGAACGCACGAACCCGGTGGCGGGATTGCGGACCGTGACCGTGGCGCCGGCAGGCACCTGCCCCGCATCGCTGGTCAGGCGACCGACGACCGCGCCGTCCTGTGCGAATGCGCTGGGTGCCAGCGTTGCCAGGCACGTACCGAGGGCGACGCACAAGGCCGCCCGCTTGATGTTGTAAGCCTTCATCCCCTGCTCTCTCCTGCAAGAATTGAATGGTGGTGTGGGTGGTGTATCGCGCTAGCGTTGCCCGGCTGGCAGTACCCGCCACTGGAAGTCGTAGCTCCATTGGTCGAAGTACAGGTTGCCGCCTGCCCACTCGGCCTCGCCGCGCTGCGAGTCGACCGTTTCCGAGCGGTAGTGCTGTTTGGCCGGCACGAAGGCCTGGCCGAAATCGTCGTTGAAGGCGATGCGGTAGCCATCGAGGCCACCGAGGTAGAAATCACGCAGCGCGGGCGCGTCGCTGGCCAGCGCACCGGTGGTCACATCCATCGGCAGCCAGCCATATGGCGCCAGGTAGATCTGGCCCCAGTCATGCAGGTTGTTGTAGCCGCTGCCATCGTCGGAAAACACCATGCCTGACTGCCAGCGCGCGGGAATGCCGTTCATGCGCAGCAGGGCGATCAGCAGCAGGGTCTGCTGCCCGCAGTCGGCATGGCCTGCATGCAACGCGTACTCGCTGATGTTGCTGATCGTCGAATACTCGCGTGCACCAGCCCACGGAATGCGGTCGACCGCGGCGAACAGCTTGCGTACCACGTCATACGGGCGTGTCTCGCCCTGCAGCACCTGGTCGGAGAACAGCTTCAACGCCGGGGTGAAGCGCACGTGCGGCAGCTGCTCGGCCAGATAGGGCTTCAATGCGGGATCATTCGGCGTGGCCTGCACCTTCGTCGCGTCGATTGCCGTGTGGCGCGCGAAGATCGTCAGCGCATAGCGGATTTCAAAGCGCGTCGGCTGGCCAGCCACGGCCTTGGCTTCCAGATAGGCGGTGCGCTGCTGCGTGCTGCCCGGGGCGATGCGCGCCTTGCGCGGAGAACTGGCAACCCACTGCACGCGCTCCTGCTGGCCGGGAATCTCGCGCGGGTACGGAATCCATGCACGTACGGTTTCGCCGGCCGGTACGGTGTCGGCCTTGACCGTCAACGACTGGATGAATTCGATGCGCTGCGGCAACACGGATGCGTTGCCGCTCTGTTCGGCGGCAGCAACCGCGCGCGCGTGATGTGTATTGAGCACTTCATTCGGGCCGGGCGGTGGCATCGGTGCATCTGCCCGACGACGCGCACGCGCCTCGTCGCTGAGCAGGAACAGGTTGGAGGGCGCACGCTTGAAGTACCAGCGCGTGCCGTCGATATCGTAGTGCTCGATCAACCCCTGCTGGTCCCAGCGTGCGAACTCCTCGTCGGTCAGATCCGGAATCCAGCGGCGCACGGCAGCCTTGGCTGCGGCTTCGTCGAGGCTGAAATCCAGTTTGATGCGGCGCATGCGCTCGTACTGGAAGTCGGCAGGTGCGGGCACGCCGTCTGCGGCGAACGTCGCATCGACATCCCTGAAACGACCGCTGTCGACCAGATCGATCAACTGCGTTTCCTGTTCACGATCAACGGCACTGCGCTGATCCGCAGCCGATGCCGACCACGCCCACAGCAGCAGCGCGGCACCAAGGCCGGCAGCGGCAGGCAGAGACGGTTTGCGAACGGCAGGATCCACAGCGACACTTCCCAAGCGCGGGTGGTAACGGCTGTGTAACACGGGCCGGGGGACCGGTCAATAATTTATTCTTGCTTTCGTCGCCAAAAGGAATAAATATTCCAACAGGCATTCGAGGAGGGTGTGCAGCGCATGATCCTGGCTTCCCGCGAACCGCGTCGGCACTGGCCGCGCAGGTTGACCCTGGCGCTGGCCCTGGGCCTGCTGGCCGTACCGGCCTTTACCCAGGCGGCCACGCCTGCACCCGACCCCGGCGCGCCGCTGCCGTACGTGATCGGCCTGCACGAGGCCTACCTCACCCCGGACTACTGGGCCGCACGGCTGGACAACGCCGACGCACCGATCCTGGACCGCGCGCAGATCAATGCGCAGAACGCGCGGATGCGCACCCAGGACAACCACATCCAGGACATCGCCGCGCTGCCCGCACAGCTCAGCACCACGCAGGTGCGCGACAGCATCGTCGCGCTTTCGAGCTGGCCCAAGCGGGCGCTGTATGACGAGAAGGGCCAGGCCATCGCCCCCGGCCTGCGCACCGCAATTGAAGCCAACGTCGGCCTCGACGCGGTTCCTGCGCAGGTCGCACCGTCGTACGGGCTGGTGGTGAAGCGCGCCGCGCTGCGCACCTTCCCCACCCGCCAGCGTGTTTTCAGCACAGTCGGCGACACCGATATCGACCGTTTCCAGGAATCGGCGCTGTTCCCCGGTGACAGGGTAGCCGTGGTCCACCGCAGTGCCGATGGCCGCTGGCTGTTCGTGCACAGCGAGCGCTACAGCGCGTGGATCGAAGCCGATGCCGTGGCCAGTGGTGACAAAGCCACGGTGCTCGGCTACGGCGCAAAGGGGCCGTACCGCGTCGTCACCACTGCCACTGCGCACACCGCCTACACCCCCGAAGAACCGCGCGTATCGCGCCTGCAGCTGGATATGGGCGTGCGCCTGCCGGTGCTGGCCGACTGGCCCGCCGCCGAACCGGTGAACGGGCAACAGGCACACGCTTCGTGGGTGGTGCAGCTGCCGGTGCGCGAGGCAGATGGCCGCCTGCGCTTGGTGCCGGCGCTGCTGCCACGCTCGCAGGACACCGCCGCCGACTACCTGCCGCTGACTCCGCGCCTGCTGCTGCAGCAATCGTTCAAGTTCCTCGGCGAGCGCTACGGCTGGGGCCACGACTACGACACCCGCGACTGCAGTGGGTTCGTATCGGAGATCTATCGCAGCTTCGGCGTACTGCTGCCGCGCAATACCAGCGCACAGGCGATCAGCCCCGCGCTGGATCGCCTGCCGTTCACCAGCAAGGACAGCAAGGCCGTGCGCGACCGCGCCGTCAGCGATCTGCAGGTGGGCGATCTGGTCTACATCCCCGGCCACGTGATGATGGCCATCGGCCACGTCGACGGCCGCACCTGGGTGATCCACGATACCGCGGGCGGCAGCTGGTTCGGCGCCGACGGCAAGCGTGTGCAGGCCCACCTCAATGGCGTATCGGTCACGCCGCTGGAGCCGATGATGGCCAGCGACAGCGTCCGCTACATCGACCGCATCACCAACATCCAACGCCTGCGTGCCAAGAATCCCTGAATGAAGATCACTGCCATCGAACTGGGCATGCTGCGCGTGCCGCTGAAAACACCGTTCAAGACCGCGTTGCGTACCGTGGAGACCGTGGAAGACGTGGTAGTGCTGATCCGCACCGACACCGGTCACACCGGCTACGGCGAGGCACCGGCCACCGCGGTGATCACCGGTGACACACATGGCTCGATCATCGAAGCGATCCGCCACTTCATCGCCCCGCGCCTGATCGGCCAGGAGGTGGTCAACCTCAACCGCCTGTGCACGCTGGTGCAGACCGCGATGGAGCGCAACACCAGCGCCAAGGCAGCGGTGGAAATCGCGCTCTACGATCTGTGGGCGCAGCTGCATGGCGCACCGCTGTACCAGATGCTGGGTGGCGGCGACCCGGTGATCACCACCGACATCACCATCAGCGTGGACTACATCGACAAGATGGTGGCCGATTCGCTGTCGGCGATCGAACGCGGCTTCGAGTCGCTGAAGATCAAGGTCGGCAAGGACATCGGCGTGGACATCGAGCGGGTCAAGGCAATCCATGCCGCCGTTGAAGGCCGTGCACTGCTGCGCCTGGACGCCAACCAGGGCTGGACCGCCAAGCAGGCCGTGCATGCGATGCGCACGCTGGAAGAAGCCGGCGTGGTGCTGGAGCTGCTGGAGCAACCCGTCAAGGCCGCCGACATCAGCGGCCTGAAGTACGTCACCGACCGGGTCAACACCCCGGTGATGGCCGACGAGAGCGTGTTCAGCCCCAGCCAGGTCATGGACCTGATCCAGCAGCGCGCCGCCGACATCATCAACATCAAGCTGATGAAGACCGGCGGCCTGTCCAACGCGATCCGCATTGCCGACATCGCCGGCATCTACGGCGTGCCGTGCATGATCGGCTGCATGATCGAGTCGAGCATCAGCGTGGCCGCGGCAGTACATCTGGCGGTAGCCAAGAGCGATGTGATCACCAAGGTCGACCTGGATGGCCCATCGCTGGGGCAGTTCGATCCGGTCAGCGGCGGCGTGCGCTTCAACGAGTCGGAAATCAGCATCAGCGACGTGCCGGGGCTGGGTATCACCGAAGTGCGGGGGCTGGAGATGCTCGGTTGAGCCGATCAGTCGAGCATGGCTCGACTCTACTGGGGCCGCGCCACGGTAGATCCACGCCATGCGTGGATGTCCTTGCTCCTGCTTTTGCCCCACTCCGTACATCTTTCGCGGCTGGCACCCGCCCGACCCAACCCATGACAAGCTCTACGCGACCAACCGCAACGCGCCTACACATGCCCGGACGCCCCGCATGCCGCCCCTGCTGAAAATCCGCACCGAGCGCGGGCAGATGTCGGCCATCGAACGCCGCATCGCCGACTTCATCCTCGACAACGCCCACCTGCTGCGCGATTACTCTTCGCAGCAGCTGGCCAGTGCCCTGGGTATCAGCCAGTCCAGCGTGGTCAAGTTCAGCCAGAAGCTCGGCTTCAAGGGCTACCCGGACCTGAAGTACTCCATCGGCGAGGATGTCGCCCGCGCCGGTGCCGACCCGCAGCAGGCGCCGGCCGCACCGGACATCAGCGATGACTACCTGCGCCTGGGCGATGCCCTGCGCCGCAGCAAGGCGCAGGCCGAGGAAGAAACCCGCCAGGCCAACCCGCGCGAGGACATCGAACGCATCGTGCAGCTGCTCGACGGCGCGCCGAAACTGTTTGTCCACGGCTTGGGTGACGACGGCCTGTACGCACGTGAATTCGCCATGCGGCTGTCGCTGCTCGGCCTGCTGGTGGTACCGCATACCGATCCGATCCTGATGCTGGCCAACCTGTCCGCCGCGCGTCCGGGCGATGTGCTGTTGATGTTCTCCGAGTTCGGCAACCTGCCACAGCTGTCACAGCTCTCGCGCCAGTTCCAGGACATGGGCGGCAAGGTGGTGTCGATCACCCGCCACACCGCCAATCCCCTGCGCGCGCATGCCGATGCGGCGCTGGTGGTATGCGCGCACGACCGCGCGCCGCAGGTGGCGCAGCTGCTGTACCGTAGCGCCATGCACGCCCTGCTCGATTTCCTGTTCGTGCTGCTCTGCCACGCCAATCCGGATCGCCAGCAGCAGCTGGCGGTGAACCTGGAACGGATCGATCACCTGCTGGATTCCTGACCGGAGCACCCGATGAATCTGCTGCTGGCCCGCCTTGCATCCGCCGCGCTGCTGCTCGCGGCGGCCGTCACTGTCCATGCCGCCCCGTTGGATGAGGCACGCCAATTGATCGTCGTCACCAGCGAGAACTGGGACAGCACGCAGGGCCAGCTGCAGGCCTTCGTGCGCGACGGCAAGCAATGGCGCGCGCACGGACAGGCGTTCCCGGTGGCGCTGGGCCGCACCGGTAGTGCCTGGGGCTTGGGCCTGCATCCTGCCCAGGCCGATGGTCCGCAGAAACAGGAAGGCGACGGCCGCAGTCCGGCCGGTGTGTTCGCGCTGGGCAGCGCGTTCGGTTATGCCGTCACCCGGCCCGGAACGGCGATGACCTACCAGCCGATGAGCAGCACCAGCTACTGCATGGACGTACCGGCGTCGCCGTTCTACAACCGCATCGTCGATGCAAAGAAGGTCGGCAGTGCCGCCATCACCGGCTCCACCGAACCGATGCGGCTGGACCTGCACAACAAGGGCGACGTGCGTTACCAGGAAGGCTTCGTGATCGCGCACAACCCGGACAACCAGCCCGGCAAGGGCAGCTGCATCTTCGCCCATCTGTGGCGCCAGCCCGGCGAAGCCACCGCCGGCTGCACCGCAATGCCGCAGATGCGCATGCAGGCACTGCTGGACTGGCTGCGCCCGCAGGACACGCCGCGTTTCGTGCTGTTGCCACGCGCCGAATACCAGCGCCTGCAGGCGCAGTGGAAACTGCCCGCGCTTGAAGGAGCCGCACGTTGAGCGCCGCCGACGAACCCCAACTGCAACGTGCCGTCAGCCGCTGGCAGATTGTTGGCCTGTCGATCAACGACGTGGTCGGCAGTGGCATCTACCTGCTGCCTGCGGCTACGGTCGCCCTGCTCGGCCCCTTCAGCCTGTGGGGCGTGGTGGCCGCCGGTATCGTCGTCGCCCTGCTGGTGCTGTGCTACGCGCAGGCAGCCAGCTATTTCGATGAACCCGGTGGCAGTTATCTGTACGCGCGCGAAGCCTTCGGCCGTTTTGCCGGCTTCGAGATCGGCTGGATGATCTGGCTGACCCGCATCAGCTCCGCTGCAGCGCTCAGCAATGCGCTGGCCGACGCCGTGGCGCGGTTCTGGCCATGGGCAGGCGCCGGCATGGGCCGCATCGCGATCATCGTGGTCTCGCTCGGTTTCCTGACCGGGGTGAACATCATCGGCGTGCGGTCGGCCGCCCGTACCGGCATCGTGCTGGTGATCGGCAAGATGCTGCCGCTGCTGCTGTTCGTGGCCATCGGCGCGTTCTACATCGACCCGCAGCTCGCCTTCTCCGGCCAGCGCCCGGACCCGCACGACCTGCAGCGCATGGGCGAGGCAGCGCTGTTGCTGCTGTATGCCTATGCCGGGTTCGAGAACATCCCGGCCGCGGCCGGCGAATACCGCAACCCACGCCGCGACATTCCGTTCGCACTGATCACCATGATCGTCACCGTCACCGTGATCTATGCGGCGGTGCAGATCGTGGCGCAAGGTACGCTGCCCGGGCTGGCCAGCTCGGCCACGCCGCTGGCCGATGCCGCTTCCAGCTTCGGTGGTGAGGCGCTGGCGCTGATCCTCACCGTGGGCGCGACCATCTCCATCCTCGGCACCAACAGCAACACGATGATGATGGGCCCGCGTTTCCTGTTCGCCCTTGCCCGCGATGGCTACGGCCCGAAAGTGCTGGCGCAGGTGCACCCGCGCTTCCGCACCCCGGCCGCAGCGATCTTCTGCCAGGGCCTGATCGCCCTCGGCCTGGCGCTGTCCGGGTCGTTCGTGCAGCTGGCGCTGTTGTCGATGACCACGCGCCTGTTCGCTTACATCGGTACTGCAGCTGCGGTGCTGGTACTGGCCAAGCGCTATGCGGACCGCCCCGGCGCGTTGAAGCTGCCCGGTGGCCCGTTGATTCCGGTGCTGGCCCTGCTGCTGTGCGTGGCCCTGTTCGCCAGTGCCAGCTGGCAGAACATCGCCGCGGCGCTGGTCGCCTTCGCTGTTGGCGCGGTCATCTACAAGCTGCCGCGCAAGGACGCCAGCGCCGATTGACCTGCCGATCACGCTGCCGGCCCGATGCGTTAACCGGCCGATAGGCACGATCAGGCTTCGTCCACCACGGAGCCTTGTGCCCATGAGCCCTGATTACCAGATCCCCGGCCGCGTACCGGAAGACGGCACACCCCGCCAGGCGGTTTCGGACTACTGGCGCGATCGCTATACCAGCGAACCGTACTACGACAACCAGCTGTTCTTCGACGATTACGAGCCGGCGTACCAGATCGGCCACACCGCGCGCGCGCAGGACATGATCCGCGCGTACGAAGAGATCGAAGGCGAGCTGGAGTCGCGATGGGCGAACGAGCGCGGCAAGAGCCGGCTGGAATGGGCGCAGGCGCGCAGCGCCGTGCGTCGCGGCTGGGAAGAAGCAGTGAATCTGGACCCGCGCCGGAACAGCGGCGGATAACCATGCCCTGTAGAGCCGAGCCCATGCTCGGCTGAAGCCTCAGCTGTAGAGCCGAGCCATGCTCAGCTGGGTTTCCAGAGTCGAGCCCGCTCGGCTGCCGATACACAGCAGCCGAGCATGGGCTCGGCTCTACCTCCGTCCGTCAGTCCTGTTCCGGCAGCGGCGGAATCGATGAAGCGCGCTTGGGCTCAGCGGCATTCGCGGCAATCAGGTCGCGGGTGTTCTTCTGCACCGCTACCGCGCCAAACAGCGACAGCGCGAACGCCATGCCATAGAAGCCCTTTTCGCTCAGCACCAGGGTGGCGTTCCACAGACCGACAAGCAGCAGCAACAGCGCCGACAGCAGCGCGAACCAGCACAGTGCGTAGTACAGGCCGCTCACCGGAATGCTCTCGACGCGGTCGCGCACACTCTTCTGCAGCGATACCGCCGCGAACAGGCCGAACAGCAGCAGGGTCAGGTAATAGCCCTTTTCGTTCAGCGGCATTTCGGCGTTGAACAGGCCTACCAGGTAGGCCACCGCGCCCAGCAGCAGGGCCACCCACGAGGCGGCGATGAAGGCGGGCGAAGGTCGATGGATGATCGGTGCGTTCATTGCAGTTCCTTGGCAGACAGGCGGGCATGCTTTGCCCGGGCGAGAACACCCTAGACGATCCGCGCCATGCCGCACAGGGGGTAGCAGGACCTTCGGGCCACGACCGTCACCCCGCCGGTGGTATACAAGGGAGAGCCTGGCCATCCGCATCCCCTTCCGCTGGAGATACCCATGACCCGCACGCCCCTGCTGCTCGCGCTCGGCCTGCTGCCGATCCTCGCCACCACCGCCTGCAATGCGGCCGGCCCTGATGCCACTGGCCAGAAGGTCCCGGCAACCGCCGCAACCGCCACCGACCAACGCCCCTTCACCGCCACCGAGGTCAGCCGCTTCGACCAGCCGTGGGCGATGACCTTCCTGCCCGATGGCAGCCTGCTGGTGACCGAAAAGCGCGGCAAGCTGCAGCGCCTGGACCTGGCCAGCGGCAAGAAGCATGAGATCACCGGCGTCCCCAAGGTCGCCTACGGCGGCCAGGGCGGTTTCGGTGATGTGATCCTGCATCCGGATTTCGCCCGCAACCCTGTGGTCTACGTCAGCTATGCCGAAGAAGGCACGCTGGATACGCGTGGCGCGGCCGTGGCCCGTGCCACCCTCGCCCTCGACGCCAACGGCGGCGGCCAGTTGAAAGACCTGAAGGTGATCTGGCGGCAGACACCAAAGGTCAGTGGCGAAGGCCACTACGGCCACCGCCTGGCCTTCGGCCCGGACGGCAAGCTGTGGATCAGTTCCAGCGAACGGCAGAAGTTCGATCCTGCGCAGGACATGAGCGGCAACCTGGGCAAGATCATCCGTCTCAACGACGACGGCAGCCTGCCTGCCGACAATCCGTTCGCCTCGCAGGGTGGCGTGGCCGCACAGGTATGGTCGCTGGGGCACCGCAATGTGCTGGGCATCGCCTTCGATGCCAACGGCAAGCTGTGGGCACAGGAAATGGGGCCGGCCGGCGGCGATGAGCTGAACCTGATCGTGCGCGGTGCCAACTACGGCTACCCGGTCGTTTCCAACGGCGATCACTACGATGGCCGTCCGATTCCTGATCACGACACCCGCCCGGAATTCGCTGCACCGAAGGTGACCTGGAACCCGGTGATTTCCCCGGCCGGCCTGATGTTCTACAGCGGCAACCTGTTCCCGCAGTGGAAGGGCAGCGCTTTCATCGGTGGCCTGTCGTCCACGTCCCTGGTGCGCGTCAGCTTCGATGGCGACAACGCGCGTGAAGCCGAACGCTTCAACATGGGCGAGCGCATCCGCGAAGTGGAACAGGGCCCGGATGGCGCGCTGTGGCTGCTGGAAGACGGCAGCAAGGCACGGCTGCTGAAGCTCACGCCGAAGGCCTGATTGGCCGGGTTGCCGGCCAGTGGCCGGCACTACCGAACTGCAACGGCCCCGCATGCGGGGCCGTCTGCTTTCACTGGATGGTGATGACCTTCACTTCCGTGCGCGTGCAGGCCTTGTCCAGGCACTCGCCGTTCAACCACACCTGGCCATCGCCGATCATGACGCCCTGCTGGTTGACGAAGACCGTGCCGAACTCCTGCGCGGATACGGCCTTGACCACCGCCGGGGTGATGATCTTTTCGTAGTTGCGCTGGAATTCACCGGGTCCGGTGATCTTCTTCCCACCACTGATGTTCAGCGGGAAACGCACTTCTTCAACCACGGCAGGACGGTCACCCGCGACCACGGCGGTCTTGAAGGCGTTGAATACTTTTTCATACTGCGCCGCATCGCCGAGCAGCGTCTCGATGCGCGCGCGGGCGTCGTCTGCTGCGGGCTCGGCCGGGCTGGGAGAATCCGCCGGCGCCGCAGCCGCATCCTTGGCGTGTTCCGCCGCAGCCTGCGGTGCCGCAACGGCATCGGGCGTGGTGCTGGCGGCCGCCTCGGCCGGCGTCGCACCGGTCATCGGCGGCGGCGCATCGGCAGCGGGCTCGGGTGGCGATGCCGGCTGCGAGCACGCTGCCAGCAACAGGACAGGAACAAGGTAGGCCATCGTGCGCATGCGCGGTCTCCATCGATACAGGGAGTCCGATGGTAGCGCCGGGCCGCGCCCGGCGTGTTCGCCATGGGTGAGGAGGCCGGGCATGGCCCGGCGCTACTCATTGCCAGTAGATCCACGCCATGCGTGGATGCTCCACCGATCAGGCCTTCAGCAGCTCGAACTGCACGGCCTCACCGGCCATCGACGAGGCACACACCCACACATCGAACAGGCCCGGCTCGGCACGCAGCACGCCGTCGCGGCCGGTGAATGCCAGCTGCTCACGGGTCAGGGTGAACACCACCTCGGTCGATTCGCCCGGCTGCAGGGCGACCTTGCGGAAGTCCTTCAGCTCACGCACCGGCCGCACGCGGCTGGCCACGCGGTCGTGGATGTACAGCTGCACCACTTCCTCGCCGGCCACGTTGCCGGTGTTGGTCAGCGTGGTGGTCAGGGTCAGGGCGTCGTCCCAGCCGACGCGCGCACTGCTCAGCTGCGGCACACCGTAGGCGAAGGTGGTGTACCCGATGCCGTGGCCGAACGGATACAGCGGCTCGTTCGGAATCTCGCGCCAGCGTGCCTTGAACTCCGACATCGTCGGCAGTTCCGGGCGGCCGGTACGCGGGTGGTTGTAGAAGTACGGCTGCTGGCCGGACACCTGCGGGAAGCTGACCGGCAGGCGGCCGGACGGGCTGTAATCGCCGAACAGCACATCGGCGACGGCATGGCCGGTCTGCGTGCCCAGGTACCAGGTGATGGCCACGGCATGCGCATTGCGCACCGCGCCCTGCAGTGCCAGCGCGCGGCCATTGCGCAGCAGCACCACCAGCGGCTTGCCGGTCATCGCCACCGCTTCGGCCAGCGCCTGCTGTGCCGGCGGCAGGGTGATCTCCACGCGCGACTGTGCCTCACCGCTGTAGCGCTGCGGCTCGCCCAGCGCCAGCACCACCACGTCGGCACGCAGCGCAGCCGCCACGGCCGCTTCGGTGCCACCGGCAATGGCCACTTCCAGCTCGCAACCCGGCACCACTTCCAGCAGCGCATCATCGCCGATGGCCGCGCGCACGCCGGTTTCCAGGTCCACGTAACGCTGCTTGTCGCCGAACAGCGTCCAGCAGCCTTCGATGTTGTCGCGGTCCTGCACGAACGGGCCGATCAGCGCGATCTTCTGCCCGTTCTTCTGCAGCGGCAGCACGTTGTCGCGGTTGTTCAGCAGCACGATCGAACGACGCGCGGCATCACGCGACAGTTCGTCATGGGCGGCGATATGCGAGGTATCGGCTTCGCGCGCCGGGTCCAGCGAACGGTACGGGTCGTCGAACAGGCCGATGGTTTCCTTCAGCCACAGGATGCGGCGAACGCCTTCGTCCAGCACGCTCATCGGCACCTCGCCGCTCTCCACCAGGCCCGGCAGGTGCTCGGCGTAAAAACCGCTCTGCATGCTCAGGTCGAGGCCGGCGGTGAACGCCTTGGCGGTGGCGTCGCGGTCATCGGCGGCATAGCCGTGCGCGACCAGTTCCATGTCGGCGGTGTAGTCGGAGATCACCACGCCCGGGAACTTCCATTCACCGCGCAGGATGTCGGTCAGCAGCTCGGCGTTGGCGCTGGCCGGCACGCCGTTGATGTCGTTGAACGAGGACATCACGGTGATCGCGCCAGCGTCGAAGGCAGCCTTGAACGGCGGCAGGTGCACGTCGCGCAGGGTCTGCGGCGAGATGTCCACCATGTTGTATTCCATGCCGGCCATCACCGCGCCATAGGCGGCGAAGTGCTTGGGCGTGGCCAGCAGCGAATCGGCGGCGCGCAGGTCGCTGCCCTGGAAGCCACGCACGCGGGCGGCGGCAAACGCACAGCCCAGTACCACGTCCTCACCGGCACCTTCGGCACCGCGGCCCCAGCGCTGGTCACGGGCGATGTCCACTGCCGGTGCGTAAGTCCAGTGCAGGCCGGCAGCGGTGGCTTCAACCGCGGTGGCGCGCGCAGTGCGCTCGGCCAGGTCCGGCTCGAAGCTGGCCGCTTCGCCCAGCGGAATCGGGAACACGGTGCGCATGCCGTGGATGACGTCGGCAGCCAGGATCACCGGGATGCCCAGGCGGCTCTCTTCGGTGGCGACCTGCTGGATGCGGCGGCCGAGCTCGGCGCCGACACCATTGAACAGCGAGCCGACCTTGCCCTCGCGCACCTGCTGCAGCACCTGGTCGGCATTGCGCACGTTGGCTTCCGGGTTCACGTCCGGGGCGAACGGGCGGACCATGTCCGCGAAGACACCCAGCTGGCCGACTTTTTCCTCGACGGTCATCTGGGCAATGAGGGATTCGATGCGATCGGAGGCCACCGGCAGTCCTTGATGAAAACGTTTACAAGCCCGGCATTCTAGCGATCCCGGACGATTTGGCGAGAGGTTTCGTCATTCAGTTTCAGCCACCAGCCGGATCCGTACGGTCCGGCCGGGGGCATCGCAGCTTACTCCGAGCCGGCCAACCGGCGCTGCCCGGCCATCAACATGGCGTCGCTGGACGCCTGGAACACCCGCAGGCCAAAGGCCGGCAGGATCGCCAGCAAGTGGTCGAAGATGTCCGACTGCACCGCCTCGTACTCGCCCCAGGCGGTGCTGCGGGTGAAGCAGTACAGCTCCAGCGGCAGGCCTTCGGTGGTCGGCTGCAGCTGGCGCACCAGCAGGGTCATGTCGGTGTGGATGCCCGGGTGGCTGGCCAGGTAGCGCTCCACGTAAGCGCGGAACGTACCCAGATTGGTCACCCGACGGCTGTTGACCTCGGCCACGCCCTGCTCGCGCAGGCGCCCGTTCCACTGGCCCAGCTCCTGCTGCTTCCCGCGCAGGTAGTCGCCCAACAGAGCGAACTGGCCAAGGAAGGCCAGGTCATCCTCTTCCATGAAACGCACGCTGTGCTGGTCCAGGTACAGTGCGCGCTTGATCCGGCGTCCCCCCGCTTCCTGCATGCCACGCCAGTTCTTGAACGACTCGGTCACCAGCTTCTTGGTCGGGATGGTGGTGATGGTCTTGTCGAAGTTCTGCACCGTCACCGTATGCAGGGCGATATCGATGACATCGCCGTCGGCATTCTGGCTGGGCATCTCGATCCAGTCGCCGATGCGGATGCGGCCATCACCACTGATCTGCACGCTCGCAACCAGAGACAGGATGGTGTCCTGGAAGATCAGCATCAGTACTGCAGTGGCCGCGCCCAGGCCGGTGACCAGGTAGCGCAGGTCGACGCCGGCCAACGTGGCAACGATCGACAGCCCGGCGATCACGAAGATGATGATCTTGGCGACCTGCAGGTAGCCCTTGATCGGCTTGTTGCGCGCCTCGGGGCGACGCTCGTACAGGTCGTTGGCCGCATCCAGCGCGTGCGACAGCGCCAGCACCACGGTCAGGATTGCCCACGCCTGGCAGGCACCGATGATGAAGCCGACCAGGCCCGGCGGCAGGTCCGGCACGATACGGATGCCCGAGGCGATCACCTGGCTGGGCACCACGTTGGACAGCCGCGAGATGACCCGCATCAGATGGCTGCCGCGACCGGTGTCGGCACCGGGCAGGCGGTTGAGCAGTCGCCGCAGACCGCGCAGCAGGATGCGCTTGGTCACCCAGTTGGCCAGGCCGGCTGCGATCAGCAGGGCCGAGATCATCAACGCCAGGTAGGCGCCAGGATAGGGTTCCAGTGTGTTCTGCAGCTGTTCCAGCCACTGTACCGCCACCACTGCGTCCACCATCGGTTGTCTCCTTCTTCATTGCTGTTGAGGTTGCCGGCCAGCGGCTGGCACTACCGGGGGTTGCCAGCCCGCGGCTGGCACTACCGGGTCAGTCCCGCGAGCGTTCGATGATCACGCCGACCGCGCGCGCGCCGCGCACCGCACCGGGCTTGCTCAGCTTCAGGCGCAGCCACTTCACGTCGAACTCGTCCAGCACGATCTGCGCGCAGCGCTCGGCCAGGGTTTCGACCAGCCCGAATTCCGACTCGCGCACGAACTGCTCCAGGCGCTTGCTGACCGCCTTGTAGTTCAGGGTATGGGCAATGTCATCGCTGGCCGCCGGACGACGGTTGTCGAAGCCCATCTCCAGATCGAACACCAGGTCCTGGCGGATCCGCCGCTCCCAGTCGTAGATGCCGATCAGGGCGTCGATCGTCAGCCCTTCGATGAAAACCTTGTCCATTGCGGTTACCAGCCGGAAAACAGGCGGTCATGGTAACGGGACGGCGGTGAGCCTGCCCGGAACGGGCGAGGGGCAGCCAGCAGGAATGCGGTGCCGGAAAAGACAAAGGGCCCTGCTAGCGGGGCCCTTTGGTACCTCTCAACGTCCTCGGGGGGAGCTGGAATCCAGCCGCGAGTCCCGAAGCACACGTTGCCAAGGATGAAGTTCATTTCCCTTGTCGTCCAGAGGCATTCACGACATTCCGGGGAAGTCCGAATGCCGTTGGGAGTTCTGCCAGGCAACCGGATGGGATTGCCCGATATCACCTGTTCGGCTTCCGGCGCACGCTGGTGATCCACAACGTGATGCCGCCGCCAATGAAAGAGCAGAGGATTCTGCAAGCAGCACTATCCCGACCACGCTGGGCAACCTACAAACGCATCGCAGACCGTCATTCCCTGGATGCGACCTCGCTGTATGTCTGGAACATGCAGATGTGTGGCGCTTTGCTATCGCCGCTTCACATCTGTGAAATCGTCATCCGCAACGCAGTCGCCGCAGCACTGGCGCATGCCTATGGCCCCCGCTGGCCATGGCATCCAGCATTGCTGCAGCGCATGCCCGCCGATGGCGCGCTGTCGGCGTTGCAGGACCTGCACAAGCGATCGAATCAGCCGATGAACACGCCAGAGATCATCGCCAACCTTCGATTCGCATTCTGGCAGCACCTCTTTACACGGCGTTTTGAGGGGCCCCTGTGGACGCGAAGCCTGAAGGTCGCTCTGCCCAACGCTCCACAGAACACTGTCGGCATCGTCCGCACCACCATCCATGCCGACCTCGACCGCATCCGCCACCTGCGCAACCGCATCGCCCACCACGAACCGATCCTTGAGCGCGACATCGGTGCCGACCTCGCCGCGATCGGGCGGCTGATCCACGCCCGTTGCCCGCACACCCTGGGCTGGCTGCAGCGCCATGAACGGGCGACGACGGTGCTGGCGGCCTCGCCACTGCTTGGCAAACGTCGATGATGTTGCCGGCCAGCGGCCGGCATCACAGGAACAGGTCCGGCTCAGACGGCCGGCAGCGTCGCCATGTCCCAACGCGGGGTGACGTCCACCCTCGGCGGGCTGTGCTGGCCCGCCTGCAGGCGCAGCGCGCCAGCGAAGGCAATCATCGCGCCGTTGTCGGTGCACAGCGCCGGCCGCGGGAAGCAGGCGCGCCCGCCAAGGCGCTCGGCCATCTGCTGCAGGCGTGCACGCAGGCGCTTGTTGGCGCCGACGCCGCCGGCCACCACGATCACGTTGGTGCCCGCCGCTTCCAGCGCACGCTCGCACTTGATGGACAGGGTCTCGACCACGGCATCTTCAAAGCCACGGGCGATGTCGGCGCGGGTCTGCTCGCTCTGGTCGCTGTCGCGCCAGGCCATCAGGACCTGGGTCTTCAGGCCGGAGAAACTGAAATCCAGGCCCGGGCGATCGGTCATCGGACGCGTAAAGCGATAGACGCCCGGCGTGCCCTGCTCGGCCAACTTGGCCAGTTGCGGCCCGCCGGGGTACGGCAGGCCCATCATCTTGGCGGTCTTGTCGAAGGCTTCACCGGCCGCGTCGTCCAGGGTTTCGCCCAGCAAGCGGTACTGGCCGATGGCATCGACGGCCACCAGCTGGGTATGGCCGCCGGACACCAGCAGGGCCACGAACGGGGCCTGCGGCGGATCGTCTTCCATCAGCGGCGCCAGCAGATGGCCTTCCATGTGGTGCACGCCCACGGCGGGTACCTCCAGCGCCCACGCCAGCGACCGGGCCACGCCGGCGCCCACCAGCAGCGCCCCGACCAGGCCGGGACCGGCGGTATAGGCCACGCCGTCGATGTCGTTCACGCCGAGCCCAGCCTCGGCCAGCGTCTGCCGCACCAGCGGCAGCAGCTTGCGCACGTGGTCACGGCTGGCCAGCTCGGGCACTACACCGCCGTACTCGGCGTGCAGCGCGATCTGGCTGTAGACCGCATGGGCGCGCAGGGCCGCGCTGCCGGACAGGTCGGTGTCATACACCGCCACGCCGGTCTCATCACAGGAAGATTCGATGCCAAGGACTCGCATGCCTGCTATTATGACGCCCCTGCCAACCCCTCGGGGGAACTGGCAGGTCTCACTGCAATCCAACAACCTGCCCCTATTCAGGATTTGCGGCTTGCAGTTTGTTTATTCGCCACTATAATGTGCGGCTCGCCGGGCGTGACCCGGTTCTACTGTGTCCCGGAGATTCCATGCCCAGCGTCAAAGTCCGCGAGAACGAACCCTTTGAGTTTGCTCTTCGCCGCTTCAAGCGCACTTGCGAAAAGGCCGGTGTGCTGGCCGAAACCCGCAAGCGCGAGTTCTACGAAAAGCCGACCCAGGAGCGCAAGCGCAAAGCCGCCGCTGCTGTGAAGCGTCAGCTGCGCCGCTCGTCGCGCGACGTTACCAAGCGTCAGCGCCTGTACTGATCGGACGCATCTTCATTGCGGTGGGCATTCCCTGCCGCGATGGAGTCGAAGCCGGCACGCGCGAGCGTTGCCGGCTTTTTGCGTTTCCGGGCCCGGGCATCCGCCCTGCCCCACTACCACCACGAGGTTCGTCATGAGCATGAAGCAGCAGCTCACCGAAGACATGAAGGCCGCCATGAAGGGCGGCGAAAAGCACAAGCTGGGCGTAATCCGCCTGATCAACGCGGCCATCAAGCAGAAGGAAGTCGACGAGCGCATCGAGCTCGACGACACCGCCGTGATCACCGTGCTCGACAAGATGGTCAAGCAGCGCAAGGACTCGGTCAGCCAGTTTGAAGCGGCCAACCGCGAAGATCTGGCGGAAATCGAACGCGCCGAGATCGTGGTGATCGAAGCCTACCTGCCGGCCAAGATGGGCGAAGCCGAGATCGTCGCGGCGATCCAGGCGGCCATCGCCGAGACCGGCGCCAGCAGCGCGGCCGACATGGGCAAGTTGATGGGCGCGCTGAAGCCCAAGCTCGCCGGCCAGGCCGACATGGGCCTGGTGTCCAAGCTGGTCAAGCAGCAGCTGGCGAGCTGATTCAGCTTCCCGCATCGCACAGGACAAGGCCCGCATTCGCGGGCCTTGTCATTGTTGCCTGAACCACGCTGATTACTGTGCCTGGCGGCAATTACGCAATGTCATCGAGCTTTCCTCAACCGAACTCACTTCACCTTCCAGCTTGGCCCAGTCGCGCTCACGCAGCATTGTCACGTAGGCCGCCTGGTCCGATGCGAACTCACAGCGGATGGTGTAGTTGTTGTTGTTGAAGGTGTCGTTCTGACGGATGCGCAGCAAGCCGCGGGTCGGCGTCACCAGATAGTTGATTGAGCCGATGTCGCCAGGTCGCGTCGAGTACCGGCTGGAATTTACCGTATAGATCTGGCCATCGATCCGGTAGCGCTGCCCCACGTACTTCGCATAGACCGGCAGGAAAGTGGCCGAACGGTCACCCATGTCTTCCTTGTTGGTGGTGGTGCCCAGCATCAAGTCCTTGAAGCTGCCTGCACTGTTGTACAGCGCCATCGTGTCGCGTACTTCCTTGCCCATCTTCTTGGACAGGTCCGGCGCATTGACTTCCTCGGCAGCCGGCATCGGGTACTGGGTGCGCGCGGCGGCGGCAAGGGCATCGCCCTGGCTCCCGGCCTTGAGCTTGTCCAGCATCTCGCACATCGACTGCCGCGCGATCTGCGGCTCAATCGTCTGGCCACGAGCCAGCTTGGTGGTCAGGGTGACGCGACCGGAACGATCGGCGGTTCCGATCAACACCAACGGCGTCCGCAGGCCCTTGCGCTGGATCAGGTACTGGTCGCCCGTATTGCCCTCCACGAGCTGTCCACCCACGTCCAGCTGATCGTCGCCACCGATCTTGCGCAACTGGTCCAGTGCGCTCTGCACCTTCAGTCCTGGAATGGTGAGATCAGCCATGTACAACGCGCCATTGCGCGGATCGCCCACCGTCTTGAACGCCTTCTCGCAGGCCGCGGAAGCCGCGACCGAGCCACTCATCGCCAACAGCATCATCGTCGTGCAGACCATTCCTTTCATAGATCGTCCTTTTTTGCTGTGAAGTTGCAACCTCGCGGCCCTGCGCCCCCGCAACGGCCTACGGATACTGCGGCGGCAGCCCTCTTGATGCACCGCCGGTCCGGACAGAAGGATAGCGCGCTCGCAGCCGCAGACGTGTAGCTGAATGGGAACTTCACCCTTCGCGAAGCGCGGTTTTGCTAGAACAAGGGCACTCCGCCTGCACTTGAACCACTCAATGCCACAGTCGCCCCCTTCCCTGCACACCGTCCGATCCCGCCTGGAGCGCCTGCAGGACAGTTTCCCGATGGCCGTGGCCAAGCGCTTCGTCGAGATCGACGTGCTGACCCAGGCCGCTTCGGTCTCCTTCTATGCCCTGCTGTCGATGGCCCCGCTGCTGGTGCTGTTGCTGTGGCTGACCGCCTCGTTGTATCCGCCGGCGCAGCAGGCACTGATCGGGCAGATCGGCTCGGTGGCCGGCAGCAGCGTGGCCAGCGTGGCCGACACCGTGCTGCACAACGCCAACAGCCAGCCCAGCGTCGGTTCACTGGCCGGGGTCTGGAGCACGTTGCTGTTGTTCGTCGGCGCCACCGCCGTGTTCGCGCAGCTGCAGAACGCACTGAACCGTATCTTCCATACCAGCGGGCAGCGCCTGGACGGGATCAAGGCCTGGCTGCGCAAGCGCGTGTTCTCGTTCGGCGTGGTGCTGGCACTGGGCTTCCTGCTGATCCTGTCGATGACCGCCACCACCGCGCTGCAGGTGGTGTTCGCGCAGCTGCCCTCGGTGCTGCCCGCAATCGGTTATCTGACATCGCTGCTGCTGTACACGCTGGCCTTCGCCTTCCTGTACCACTACCTGCCGGACCGCCGCGTGGCCTGGCGCCAGGCGTTCATCGGCGGCGCCATCACCTCGTTGCTGTTCACCCTCGGCCGTTATGGCATCGGCGTCTACATCAGCACCGTTGCCCCCGGCAGCGCCTACGGCTCGATGGGTGCATTGGTGATTTCGCTGGTCTGGATCTACTACGCCACTGCCGTGTTCTTCGTCGGTGCATTGATGACCGCGGTGATCGACGAACGCCAGTACGCACGTGCACGCCTGGCCAGCACCGATGTGGCCCCACAGGAAACCGGCCCGGCCGCCGCCAGCGAGTAAACTAGGGGACTTGCCGCCCCCGCAGCGCGCCCTGGCGGCCGCGCCCTGTCCTGTTGCCCATGGCCCGTATCCCAGACGCTTTCATCGACGACCTGCTGGCCCGCTCCGACATCGTCGAGGTGGTGGGCAGCCGCGTGCCGCTGAAGCGCCAGGGCAAGGAGTACGCCGCACGCTGCCCCTTCCATGACGAGCGCTCGGCCTCGTTCACCGTCTCGCCAACCAAGCAGTTCTATCACTGCTTTGGCTGCGGCGCGCACGGCACGGCGATCAGCTTCCTGATGAACTACGACCGCCTCGAGTTCCTCGACGCGGTGGATGAACTGGCCAAGCGTGCCGGCATGGAAGTGCCGCGCAGCGAGAACCCGCGCAGTGCGCAGCAGCAGGATGACAGCCGCGAGCTGTACTCCGCGCTGGATGCCGCTACCAAGTTCTTCCAGAAGAACCTGGAAGGCAGCGACAAGGCACGCAGCTACCTCGACGGCCGCGGCGTGGACGAAGAGAACCGCGCGCGCTTCCAGATCGGCTATGCACCGGATGGCTACAGCGGCCTGCGCGATGCGCTGGGCAAGGACGAGCGGCGGATGAAGCTGCTCGACCGCGCCGGCCTGTTCTCCAAGAACGACCGCGGCCACGTCTACGACAAGTTCCGCGACCGGGTGATGTTCCCGATCTTCGACCGCCGAGGCCGGGTGATCGCCTTCGGCGGGCGCGTGTTCGAGAAGGACGACGGCCCCAAATACCTCAACTCGCCCGAGACCGCGCTGTTCCACAAGGGCCGCGAACTGTACGGCCTGTGGCAGGTGCGCCAGACCAACCAGAAGATCGAGCGCTTGATCGTGGTCGAGGGCTACATGGACGTGGTTTCGCTGTTCCAGTTCGGCGTCACCCAGGCGGTGGCGACGCTGGGCACGGCAACCACGCCGGATCATGCCGAGCTGCTGTTCCGCAACGCGCCGGACGTGTTCTTCTGCTTCGACGGCGACGCCGCCGGCCGCCGCGCCGGCTGGAAAGCGCTGGAATCGGTGCTGCCACGCATGAAGGACGGCCGCCAGGCCTTCTTCCTGTTCCTGCCCGACGGCGAAGACCCCGACAGCATCGTGCGCAAGGAGGGGGCCGAGGCCTTCGACGAGCGCCTGAAGCAGGCCACGCCGCTGTCGCAGTTCTTCTTCGACGAGCTGACCCGCGAGATCAATCTCGGCACGCTGGACGGCAAGGCACGGCTGGCCGAGCGCGCCAAGCCGATGCTCGCGCAGATTCCCGATGGCGCGTTTGGCGATCTGATGAAGCAACAGCTGGGGCAGCTGACCGGCCTGGGCGGCAACGCGCAGGCGGGCCGCCCGCAGATGCCCCAACGCGCCGTCTCGCGCACGATCCAGCCGGTGGCCAAGCGCAGCCTGGTGCGCGGCGCGATCGCCGTGCTGCTGCAGCAACCAACGCTGGCCCTGACCCTGGGTGGCAAGCATCACTTCCAGGGCCTGCGCCTGCCGGGCGTGGAGCTGCTGCTGGAACTGCTGGAGCTGGTCGAACAGCGCCCGGACATCAGTACCGGTGCCCTGCTGGAGCATTTCGACGGCCGCGAGGAACAGGCCTCGCTGCACACCTTGGCCGCGCAGACGCTGGCGGGCGATGAAGCGATGTGGACGGTGGAACTGCATGACGCGGTCGGGCAGCTGGAAAAGCAGCTGCTGTTCCAGCGGATCGACGACCTTAACGCCAAGCAGCGACAACAGGGTCTGGACGATACTGACAAGTACGAGATGCGCGAGCTGCTGAAGGCCCGCGCCAATCTGCGCCTGTAGCGGCAGAACACATCCCCGGAGAGACCATGCTGCTGCGCCTGACCTGCCTGCTGTTGTTGTCGCTCTGTCCGGTTCTGCCAGCCTGGGCTGCGGACCCCGCCCTTGCTGAAGTCCGCCCCGGCCTGTACGCGGGCGGCCAGCCTACGGCCGCGCAACTGCGCGAACTGGCTGCACAGGGCGTGCGCACGGTGATCGACCTGCGCCAACCCGATGAAGATCGCGGCTTCGATGAAATACGCCAGGCCGAAGCGCTGGGCCTGCGTTATGTACGCATTCCGGTGGCCGGTGCCGAGGGCCTGGATGCCGCCAACGTGCGCGCCGTCCACCAGGCCCTGCAGCAGAGCCAGGGGCCGGTGCTGCTGCACTGCGCCTCAGGCAACCGCGCCGGTGCCGTACTCGGCCTGCTCAACGCGCGCTACGAACACGCCAGCGCGGAACAGGCCCTGCAGCTGGGCCAGCGTGCCGGCCTGAAGTCGCTGGAAGCAGCCACCCGCGAGCGCCTGGCGATCCCTTCTCCCACCCCCTGATTCCCGGGGTAATCCCCCCGCACCATGGAGCCTATCCACCATGACCCACTGGTGGTCGCGCCTGCGACCGGACAACTTCACCCTCGCCCTGCTGTGCACCGTCGGCCTGGCCTCGCTGCTGCCGATGAAGGGCGCTGCCGCCCTGGTGCTCGACGATGTCACCACCGTCGCCATCGCCGCACTGTTCTTCCTGCACGGCGCGCGCCTGCCGCGCGAGTCGATCATCGGCGGCATGCTGCATTGGCGGCTGCACCTGACCATCCTCGCCTGCACCTTCATCCTGTTCCCGCTGCTGGGCCTGCTGTTCAAGCCGCTGTCGGGCTGGCTGCTGACGCCTGAGCTGTACCTGGGCGTGCTGTTCCTGTGCACCCTGCCGTCCACCGTGCAGTCGTCCATCGCGTTCACTTCGATGGCGCGCGGCAACGTGCCGGCGGCCGTGTGCAGTGCCTCGCTGTCGAGCATCCTCGGTGTGTTCCTGACGCCACTGCTGCTGACCGCGCTGGCCGGTACCTCCGGCGGCGTGCACGACCCGCTGCATGCCATCGGCGGCATCATGCTGCAGTTGCTGGTGCCGTTCGTGGCCGGCCACCTGCTGCGCCCGTGGATCGCCGGCTGGGTGGAGAAGCAGCGCGCGCTGCTGCGCTACACCGATCAGGCCACCATCCTGCTGGTGGTGTACTCTGCGTTCGGCGAAGCGGTCACTGAAGGGCTGTGGAGCAAGACACCGCTGCTCTCGCTGTTCGCGGTGGCGGTGGTGGCGGCGGTGCTGCTCGGCATCGCCATGCCGCTGATCACCTTCATCGCCCGCCGCCTGCGCTTCAACCGCGAAGACGAGATCGCCATCGTGTTCTGCGGCTCGAAGAAGAGCCTGGCCACGGGCGTTCCGATTGCCAAGGTGCTGTTCGCTGGCGGCAGCCTCGGCGCGATCGTGCTGCCGGTGATGATCTACCACCAGATCCAGCTGATCGTCTGCGGCGTGATCGCGCAACGCTACGCCAAGCGCGCGCCCTGACCGGCAGAACTGCCATCCACGCATGGCGTGGATCTACTGTAGTGCCGAGCCCATGCTCGGCTGATGCCTGATCCAGAGTAGATCCACGCCATGCGTGGATGCCTCAGCCCATCACAACCAGGGCAGGATCCAGTGATCCACCAGCAGGAAGGCGAACAGCGCCATCAGGTAGACGATGGAGTAGCTGAACATCTTCATCGAGAACAGCTCATCCGGCGGGTTGAGCATGCGCCAGGCGTACCAGAGGAACACGGCGTTGAGCACGATCGCGCCGCCCAGGTAGAACGCGCCGCTCATGCCGACCAGGTAAGGAAGCAGGCAGACCAGTGCCAGCACCACCGAGTACGCCATGATCTGCTTGCGCGTGTGCACCACGCCATGGGTGACCGGTAGCATCGGGATTTCCGCCTTGGCGTAGTCCTCGCGACGGAAGATCGCCAGTGCCCAGAAGTGCGGCGGCGTCCAGATGAAGATGATCAACACCAGCAGCGACGAGTACGCCCAGTCCGACGAGCCCTGCATGCCGGTCACCGCAGCCCACCCCAGCATCGGCGGCATCGCGCCGGCCAGACCACCGATGACGATGTTCTGCGAGGTCGCTCGTTTCAGGTAGACGGTGTAGATCACCGCATAGCCGATCAGCGAAGCGAAGGTCAGCACCGCGGTGATCCAGTTCACCCACAGCACCAGGATCGCCATCGACAGCACGATCAGCACGCTGGCGAATACCAGCACCTGCCATGGCTTGACCTTGCCCACCACCAGCGGTCGCCACGAGGTGCGCGCCATCTGCGCGTCGATGTGTGCATCCAGCAGCTGGTTGATGGCCGCAGCTGCCGACGCCGCAAGCCAGATACCGAGGAAGCCGAGCACGCCGGCGCGCACCTGCTCCCAGCTGGGCACACCCGGAATGGCCAGGACCATGCCGACCAGGGCGGTGAAGACGATGAGGGCGACGACCTTGGGTTTGGTCAGGTCCCAGTACTGGCGATAGTTGGAAAACATGGAATCAGTCCGGGGCACGCAGGCGGGCCAGCAGGCTGACCAATACAAACAACAGGGCAACGGCAACGCCGTTGTGCGCCACTGCCACTTCCAGCGGCAGTGCAAGCTTCACATTGAGGATGCCGAGGGTAACCTGCAGCACCAGCAGCGCGACCAGAGCCGAGGCCCAGCCACGCATGCTCGGCAGCCGGAACAGGCGCAGGCCCAGCCACAGCATGTAGACGGCAACGACAATCGCGAACAGGCGATGGGCCATCTGGATGGCGATGCGCGAGGCACCGTCGAGCACACCGCCTTCGTAATCCACGCCGACGCCACGCCACAGCGTGAAGCCCTCGGCGAAGTTGTGCTGCGGCCACCACTGGTTGGCGCAGCGCGGGAAGTTGTCCAGCGAGGCACTGCCGCCGCCGCACGCCAATGCCGCGTAGTTGGCACTGACCCAGCCGCCGAGCGCGATCTGGGTGACCAGCACCGCCACACCGATGCGCAGCAGCCACTTCAGCTTCGGCGCCTCGGCCAGGGTGATCGGCATGTGCGTGGCACGCCACGCCATCCACACCAGCAGGCCGAACATCAGCATGCCGCCCAGCAGGTGGCCCATCACCACGATCGGCTTGAGCAGCAGGGTCACCGTCCACATGCCCAGCAGGGCCTGGAAGATCACCACCGCCAGCGTCAGCAGCGCAGCGCGCGCCAGGTCGATGTTGCTCCAGCGCAGTGCGGCGATCAGCAGGATGGCCTCGCCGATCAGTGCCAGCGCGCTGGCGGTTCCATGCCAGCCCATCATGTACAGCGGTATGCCCGCAGCCACCAGCACGCAGGCGGTGACCACGGCCGTGCTGCCGAATCGCCGCTTGCGCGTGGCCAACAGCGCCAGGGTCAGGATCTCGATGCCGAGCGCGCCGGCCAGGAAGCGGTGCACCTGCTCACGCCAGGCCTTGTGCGTTTCCAGCGGACGGATCTCCACCGCCGGATGCCCGATGGTCTCTTCCACGTGCTGCGGCCAGGTCGCCTGCCCATAGCAGGTTGGCCAGTCCGGGCAGCTCAGGCCGGCATCGGACAGGCGCACGAAGGCGCCGAACATGATCGTGCTCGCGGTCATGATCATGGCGAACCACGCCAGGCGGTGGAAATTGCGGTGCAGCGCCGGACGCGCGGAAAGGCTCATCAAACGGGACTCACTTCAGTTTCAGCAACGTGGCCATGTCCTTGCGCAGGCCGCCGAGATCGCTCCCGGGGGCATGACGCATGATCACGAAGCCGTTCGGATCGATCACGTAGACCGGCAGACCTGCCGGATCATCGACGCCGGGCAGCGCCGCGCGCAGGGCTGGCGACGGGGCCAGCGGCCGCAGCGCGGGCAGCGAGGCGATCGACGCCGGTGGCGTTCCCAGCCACAGGATCTCGACATTATCGGCGTTATGGCCGAACAGCTGCCACACCTTGCCCAGTCCCTGCGACAAAGTGACGCACTGCGCGTCGCAGGCACCGGCCGGTGCCACCAGCAGACGCCACGTGCGCGCGTCAGGGTTCCAGGGGTAGGCCGCGCCATTGGCCAGCGTCGGTGGTTGCTGGCGCAGGTCCACCGGCGGCTTCAGCAATTGACCACTGTTGCGATGCGCGGTCGGCTGCCAGCCCGAGAAACGCAGGATGGCGGCCAGCGCCATCGCCCCGAAGAAAACGGCGAACAGCAGCACCAGGGTCCGGCGGCCATTGCCGCGCGCCTGCGGGGAGGTAGCAGTGTTCATGCGGGGCATTTTCTCATGGTTGGGAAAGGGATGCCGGCCAGCGGCCGGTACTACCGGGCACCGGGCCGCCTCCTGCGCCATTCCAGTACCAGCGCTACCACCAGCACGGTCAGCGCCAGCCCGAACCACTGCACGGCGTAACCCAGGTGGCGCTGCGGCGGCAGCGTGTTCGGCAGCAGGTCGAGATCGCGCTCATCGCCGAACGGCAACGCCGGATCCAGCCGCAGTACGCGCTCGGGTAACGACGGCAGGCCCAGCGCGGCGGCCAGGCCATCGGCGGGAAGGCGACTGGCCAGCCAGCGCCCTGCAACATCGGTGGTGGTGAACGCCGGCCCCAGCGCCAAGCCGGCCGAAGGGGGCGGTGCCAACAGGCCACGTACGTTTACCGGCGACGGCGGTGCGGGCACCACCGGCAACGTGCGGTCGGGCGGCAGCGCGCGCCAACCCAGGTCCACCAGCAACACGCTGCCCGCGTCGCTGCGGAACGGACGATAGATCTTCACTCCGGCGCGGCCGTGGCGGGTCTGGTTGTCCAGCAGCACCACGCCCGGCAGGAAGCGACCGTGATCGGCCACGCCATGCAGCGCGCCCTGCGCCGCCAGCGCCTGTGCCAATGGCATCGCCTGCGCCACGGCCGGGGCCTGCGCATCCAGCAACGCCTGTTTGGCATGCATCCGCTGCAGCTGCCACAGGCCAAGCGCGGTGAATCCGGCCATTGCCAGCAGCGCCATCAGCCATCCAATCAGGCGCGTGTGCTGGCGCATCATGACAAGTCCGCGCAAACGCGGTCAGATAGGCACATCCACCCAGCCCTCGAGCCGCGCATGAGTGATTCGCTGAAGACCCTGCTGGTAATCGCGTTTCTGATCGTCATCGTCTGGAATCTGGGCGCCGGCCTGTATTACCTGCTGGTGGACCGCGGCCAGACCAAGCGCACGGTCAATGCACTGACCCGCCGCATCGGAGTGTCGGTGGCGTTGATCGTACTGGTGATCGTGTGCATCTACATGGGCTGGATCAAACCGCACGGCATCGGCAGCTGACCCCACGTCAGACCAGGCAGCGCCGGCGGCTGGGGCTGCCGACGCCTGCGCGGTCAAAGCACGTAGACGAACAGGAACAGCATCAGCCACACCACGTCGACGAAGTGCCAGTACCACGCGGCCGCTTCGAAAGCGAAATGGTTGTCGCGGGTGAAGTGTCCCTTCGCCGACCGCAGCCACATCACGATCAGCATGATCGTTCCCAGCAGCACGTGTGCGCCGTGGAAGCCGGTCAGCATGAAGAAGGTGGAACCATAGATGCCCGAGCCGAGCGTCAGGTTCAGCTCCTTGTAGGCGTGGATGTACTCCTCGGCCTGCAGGGTCAGGAAGCCGAGGCCGAGCAATACCGTCAGGCCCAGCCAGATCAGCAGCTGGCGTCGGTTGCCCGCCTTCAGCGCATGATGGGCGATGGTCAGGGTCACGCCCGAGGTCAGCAGGATCAGCGTATTGATCAACGGCAGGCCCCAGGCCGGAATGGTCTGGAACGCGCCACCGATCGCTGCCGGGCCATTGGTCGGCCAGCCGGCCGAGTAGCCCTGCCACAGCAGTTCGTTGGTCATCACCCCGCGCCCTTCGCCGCTCAGCCACGACAGGCCGAGGTGGCGGGTGTAGAACAGCGCACCGAAGAAGGCACCGAAGAACATCACTTCGGAGAAGATGAACCAGACCATCCCCATCCGGAACGAACCATCCACCTGCCGGTTGTAGTTGCCGGCCTGCGACTCGCGCACCACGTCGCTGAACCACCAGAACAGGGTCAGCACCAGCATCGCCACGCCGGTGTAGAAGGTCCAGCGGCCCCAGCTGGCGTCATTGAGCCAGCTGGCCACGCCGACCATGGTCACCATCATCGCGATGGAACCGACGAACGGCCATTTGCTCTGGGCCGGGACGAAGTACACGTTGGCGTCGGTAGGTGTCTGGGCCATGGTCGGTATCCGGGTCAGGGAGCAGCGTGGGCGCCTGCCGACGTGGCGGCCGGAGCCAGCCGATCGGACAACGCATCGTTGCGGTAGAAGGTGTAGGACAAGGTGATCGTGCGGATTTCCGGCGGCAGGTCCGGATCGACGATGAAGCGCACCGGCATATCGCGCTTCTCGCCGGCCTGCAGGGTCTGCGCGGTGAAGCAGAAGCACTCGGTCTTGCTGAAGAATCCCGACGCGCGTGCCGGTGCCACCGAGGGCACCGCGCTGCCGACCACGGCCTGCTGGCTGTCGTTGCGGGCGAAGTACAGCGCCTCGTTGAGCTCGCCGGGCACCACATCCATGGTCAGCTGCTCGGGATGGAACGACCATGGCAGTCGCGAATTGACCCCGCCATCGAATTCCACCCGCACGGTGCGCTTGCCACTGGCCGCACCGGTACTGGCTTCGCTGCCCGGGCCACGTTCCAGGCGCACGCCGAACACCTTCTCGCAGGCGATGCGATACAGCGGCACCAGCGAGAACGTCAGCAGGAACACCACCACCGCAACGCCGATCAGGCGCGGCAGGCCGGCGCTGCGTGACGGAGCGGTGGCCGGCGTTTCGCTCATCGACCGATCACGCCGCTGAGGATGAAGCCGACGTAGACCAGCACGGCGATCGCGCCCACCCACAGCGCGGTGCGCTTGGCGCGCTGACGCTGCTGCTCGATGCCGGCGCTCTGGGCTTCGCCTTCGCGGTTGTAGAGCCGAGCCATGCTCGGCCGCTTTTCGTCAGTCGAGCATGGCTCGACTCTACAGCTCTGGAGCGGGCTCTCGTTATGCATGCACCACCTCAATGACCGATATCGTCGTGGGCCAGGTCACCCGGGCGGATGGTCGGCGGCGTGGTGAAGGTGTGCGCCGGTGCCGGCGACGGCAGCGTCCACTCCAGGCCACGCGCGCCTTCCCAGGAGCGCGCCTCGGCCTTCTCGCCGTTGCGCAGCGAGGACAGCAGGATCGCGGCCATCATGAACGGCGTGGCGAACATGCCGAACGCACCGATCGAGCTGATCAGGTTCCAGTCGGCGAACGCCACCGAGTAATCGGGGATGCGCCGCGGCATGCCGGCCAGGCCCAGGAAATGCTGCGGGAAGAACAGCAGGTTGACGAACACGATCGACCACCAGAAGTGCACCTTGGCCCACTTCTCGCTGTACATGCGCCCGGTCCACTTCGGCCACCAGTAGTACACCGCCGCGATCAGCGCGAACACCGCGCCGGTCACCAGCACGTAGTGGAAGTGGGCGACCACGAAGTAGGTGTCGTGGTACTGGAAGTCGGCGGCCACGATCGCCAGCATCAGGCCGGAGAATCCGCCGATGGTGAACAGGATGACGAACGCCACCGACCACAGCATGGGGGCTTCGAAGGTGAGCGAACCACGCCACATCGTGCTGACCCAGTTGAACACCTTCACCCCGGTCGGGATCGAGATCAGCATGGTGGCGAACATGAAGTAGATCTCACCACCCAGCGGCATGCCCACGGTGAACATGTGGTGGGCCCAGACGATGAACGACAGGAACGCGATCGCCGCGGTGGCGTAGACCATCGCCTGGTAACCGAACAGCGGCTTGCGGCTGAAGGTCGGGATGATCTCGCTGACCACGCCGAAGGCGGGCAGGATCATGATGTAGACCTCGGGATGGCCGAAGAACCAGAAGATGTGCTGGAACATCACCGGGTCGCCACCACCGGCCGCATTGAAGAAGCTGGTGCCGAAGAACTTGTCGGTCAGCAGCATCGTCACCGCACCAGCCAGCACCGGCATCACCGCGATCAGCAGGAACGCAGTGATCAGCCAGGCCCAGCAGAAGATCGGCATCTTCAGCAGGTCGATACCGGGCGCGCGCATGTTCAGCACCGTGGCGATGATGTTGATCGCACCCATGATCGAACTGATGCCGGCCACGTGGATGGCGAACACGGTGAACGCGACGTTGTAACCGCCCTGCAGCGACAGCGGCGGATACAGCGTCCAGCCACCGGCCGGCGCCCCACCGGGCAGCAGGAAGGTCAGCAGCAGCAGGCTGAAGGCCACCGGCAACAGCCAGAACGACCAGTTGTTCATGCGCGGCAGCGCCATGTCCGGCGCGCCGATCTGCAGCGGGATCATCCAGTTGGCCAGGCCGACGAAGGCCGGCATCACGCCGCCGAAGATCATCACCAGCGCGTGCACGGTGGTCAGCTGGTTGAAGATTTCCGGACGGATGTACTGGATGCCGGGCTGGGCCAGTTCCAGCCGGATCAGCACGCTCATGAACGCGCCGATGACGAACATGATGAAGCTGAAACCCAGGTACAGCGTGCCGATGTCCTTGTGGTTGGTCGAGAAGAACCAACGCTCGAAGAAGCTCTGCGGGTGATGGTGATCGTCGTGCCCAACTGCCGAGTGCGCCATTGCAAAACACCTCTCAGGATCGGTTGTCGCCGCGGCCGCGACAGGGCCGCGGACAGTTACATCAGGCTCCGCTGGCCGCCGCGGCAGGCGCGTTGCCGGCCTCGGCGGCGGCCGGTGCTGCCGGCTGCGCCGGCGTTTCACTGGCGGGCGCGGTGGGTTCGGCGGGCGTCGCTGGTGCAGGCGCCGGTTTGCGCTGCGCCAGCCACTGCTTGAACTCTTCCTTGGACACCGCCTCGACCACGATCGGCATGAAGCCATGGTCCTTGCCGCACAGCTCCGCGCACTGGCCGCGGTAGACACCGGGCTGCTCGATGCTGGTCCAGGCTTCGTTGATGAAGCCGGGAATCGCGTCCTGCTTCCAGCCCAGCGCCGGCACCCACCAGGCGTGGATCACGTCGTCGGAAGTGATGACGAAGCGCACCTTGGTGTCCACCGGCAGTACCAGCCGGTTGTCGACATCCAGCAGGTAGTGCGGATGGCTCTCGCGGGTCGGCACCTTGCCACTCTGCCGCATGCGGTCGGACTCACGGTCCAGGCGGCTGGTGAAGGTCACGTTCTCGCCCAGGTACTCGTACTTCCACATCCACTGGTAGCCGGTGACCTTCACCGTCATCTCGGCATCGCGGGTGTCGTACATCTTGATCAGGTTGGCCGTGGCCGGCCACGCCATCACCACCAGGATGATCACCGGGATCACCGTCCAGATGACCTCGGCCTTTGTGTTGTGGCTGAAGGTAGCGGCGACCGCGCCCTTGGATTTGCGGAACTTGAACATCGCGTAGGCCATGGCGCCGAACACGATCACGCCGATCACCGTGCAGACGATCAACGAGAGGTTGTTCGATTCCCAGGCCAGGCGTGAGGTCTGGGTCACCCCCTTGCCCATGTTCAACTGCCACGGCTTTGGATCGGCCGCCTGGGCCAGCGCCGTCCCCGGCATCGACAGCAGGGCCCCCATCGCGGCGGCCATTGCAACGCACTTCGTGCCCCACCCTCTGCTTTGCTTCATTGCCTAGACCCTTAGCGTCGTCGGTTGCCGCCATCGCTGGCGGCGAGCAAATCTTCAAGCGTTTCAACAAGCGTTTGACGTTCGGCCGGCGCGAGAAAACTCCCCACCTCCACCTGCCGGCCGCTGGATGCCAGCCGGACCCTCTGGTCGTCGGTGAGCAGGCGCACCCAATGCGGATGAGCCCGGAACACCGGCGATCCACCGGGCACGGGGATGACCTCCACGTACGCCGGCACTACCCGGATCTCCTCCTGCCGTTCACCGCTGCGCCACAACGCGCGCAACGCGGCTGCCAGCAACAGGCTGTACAGCAGCGCGAACAGGGGGGCGAATGCGTTGCCGGCCACCCACCCGAAGGCGGACACCAGCCACATCACTCCCGACAACACAGCAAACAACAGGACGAACTGCCGGGCATCGAGCGCCCGTGGGGGACGCAGTCGCAGCTGCGTACCTGACCCATCCGGAGCTGTAAGCACCTCGATCATGTCGCAACCGCGTTCCTGCCGCGGGAAACGTCTTGATGGTAGCCCTGCCCTCTCGCCGGTAGCAAGGGTGCATTCACACTTTTTCCGATGCTGCAACACAGCATGACCACAACGGCGCGGATGACGAATTCGGCACAAAATGGCCCGACTTTGCTGAACACGCTGAATCCACCACCGCTAGGGGCTATCAGCGTTCATGAAGGTGGCTGCGCGGGCCTTCCTGAAGTCGAAAAAATGATTAAAATCGCCAAGTTTTCCACTGGCCGGACCGGCATGAACGCACCTTCCTCTCCCATTGCCGCCAGCGACGCTCCGCGTCCCTCGGCGCTGCTGTCGCCGGAACTGCCGGCGCCCCCCAACCCGTTCCGCCAGGCCATCACCGATGGTTGGCTGAAGGACGAGGCCAGCCATGTGCGCGAACTGCTGGAGCAGGCACGCCTGCCGGCCGACGAGCAGGCCAAGGTGCAGGCGCTGGCCGCCGACCTGGTCGCCCGCGTGCGCGTGCGCGCCAAGGACCAGGGCGCGATCGAAGCCTTCATGCGCCAGTACGACCTGGGCAGCGAGGAAGGCGTGCTGCTGATGTGCGTGGCCGAAGCGCTGCTGCGCATTCCGGACCAGGAGACGGCCGACAAGCTGATCCGCGACAAGCTGGCCGATGCCGACTGGGAAAAGCACCTGGGCGGCAGCGACTCGGTGCTGGTCAACGCCTCCACCTGGGGCCTGATGCTGACCGGCAAGCTGGTGCAGATGAACGACGCCACCCGCGCCGATGCGCCCAGCGCGTTCAAGCGCCTGGTCGGCCGCGTCGGTGAGCCGGTGGTACGCCTGGCCGTGCGCCAGGCGATGAAGATCATGGGCCACCAGTTCGTCATGGGCCGCACCATCAGCGAAGCGCTGGCACGCTCGCACAAGGGCGACAGCGCCAGCTACCGCTACTCGTTCGACATGCTCGGCGAAGGCGCTCTGACCATGAAGGACGCCCTGCGCTACCTGGAAGACTACCGTCGTGCGATCCACGCCATCGGTGGTGACCACAAGGCGCGTGGTGGCCGTGCCGATGGCGACGTCAACAACGCACCGGGCATCTCGATCAAGCTGTCGGCGCTGTACCCGCGCTACGAACACGCCAAGCGCGCGCGCGTGCTGAAGGACCTGGTGCCCGGCGTACTGGAACTGGCGCAGTTGGCCAAGAGCTACGGCATCGGCTGTACCGTCGACGCCGAAGAGTCCGATCGCCTGGAACTGTCGCTGGACATCATCGAGCAGGTGTTCGGCGATGCCTCGCTGGCCGGTTGGGATGGCTTCGGCGTGGTCGTGCAGGCCTACCAGAAGCGTACCCCGTACACGATCGACCACCTGGCCGACATGGCCCGCCGCGCCGGTCGTCGCCTGCAGGTGCGCCTGGTCAAGGGCGCCTACTGGGACGCCGAGATCAAGCGCGCACAGATCGAAGGCTATGCCGGCTACCCGGTGTTCACCCGCAAGCAGAACACCGACGTGTCCTACCTGGCGTGTGCCAAGCGCCTGTTTACCCATGCCGACGCGATCTACCCGATGTTCGCCACGCACAACGCGCACACCATTGCCGCAGTGCGCAGCATCGCCAACGGCGGCGTGTACGAGCACCAGAAGCTGCACGGCATGGGCGACGACCTGTACGCCGAAGTGGTGCCGGCCGACCGCCTCGGCCTGCCGTGCCGCGTGTACGCCCCGGTCGGCTCGCATGAAGACCTGCTGCCGTACCTGGTGCGTCGCCTGCTGGAAAACGGCGCCAACTCCAGCTTCGTCAACCGCATCACCGACGAGCGCGTGCCGATCGCCGACCTGGTCCGCGATCCGGTCGAGATGGTGTCCTCGTTCGAATCGATTCCGCATCCCAAGATCCCGCTGCCAGTTGACCTGCTGCGCAGCCAGAACCACGACAGGAAGAACTCCATGGGCGCCAACCTCGCCAACGACAACGAACTGCGCGCCCTGGCCGAGCAGCTCAACGCTGCAGTGAAGCCCTGGCAGGCCGCACCGCTGGTGCCGGGCGCGAACCCGACCGGCACATCGCTGCCGGTGACCAACCCGGCCGACACCCGTGAAGTGGTCGGCCAGTGGCAGGCCGCCGATGCCGCCACCGTGCAGAAGGCGCTGGCCAATGCCGTGGCTGCGCAGCCGGCCTGGAACCGCACACCGGCCGCCAGCCGCGCCGCCATCCTCGAGCACGCCGCCGACCAGCTGGAAGCGCGCATGCCCGAATTCATGGCGCTGTGCGTGAAGGAAGCCGGCAAGAGCCTGCCCGACGGCATCGCCGAAGTGCGCGAAGCGGTGGACTTCCTGCGCTACTACGCCAAGCAGGCGCGCGAGCAGTTCAGCCACGCCGAGAAGCTGCCCAGCCCGACCGGTGAATCCAACGAACTGCAGCTGCATGGCCGCGGCGTGTTCGTCTGCATCAGCCCCTGGAACTTCCCGCTGGCGATCTTCCTGGGCCAGGTGGCTGCGGCACTGGCCGCCGGCAACAGCGTCATCGCCAAGCCGGCCGAGCAGACCAACCTGATCGGCTACTACGCGGTGAAGCTGCTGCACGATGCCGGCGTGCCGGCCGAGGTGGTGCAGTTCCTGCCGGGCGACGGTGCCACCGTCGGTGCCGCGCTGACCGCCGACCCGCGCGTGGCCGGCGTGGCCTTCACCGGCTCCACCGACACCGCCCGTGCGATCAACCGCGCGATGGCTGCACGCGATGCGGCCATCGGTGTGCTGATCGCCGAAACCGGTGGCCAGAACGCCTTCATCGCCGACTCCTCGGCGCTGCCGGAACAGCTGGTCAAGGACGCAATCGGTTCGGCCTTCACCTCCGCCGGCCAGCGCTGCTCGGCTGCACGCGTGCTGTTCGTGCAGGACGACATCGCCGACAAGGTGATGACCATGCTGGCCGGCGCAATGAAGGAACTGAAGGTCGGCAACCCCGGCCTGCTGTCCACCGACGTGGGCCCGGTGATCGATGCCGACGCACTGCAGATCCTGCAGGACCACGCCGTGCGCATGGACCGCGAGGCGCGCCTGATAGCGGCTGCCGAACTGTCCACCGAAACCGCCAACGGCACCTTCTTCGCACCGCGTGCGTATGAGCTGAAGGATCTGGGCCAGCTGCAGAAGGAGATCTTCGGGCCGGTGCTGCACGTGATCCGCTGGAAGGGCGACCAGCTCGACGCGGTAATCGACCAGATCAATGCAACCGGTTACGGCCTCACCCTGGGCGTGCATTCGCGCATCGACGAGACCGTCGACCGCATCAGCAACGGTGTTCACGTCGGCAACGTCTACGTCAACCGCAACCAGATCGGTGCGGTGGTCGGCGTGCAGCCGTTCGGCGGCCAAGGCCTGTCCGGCACCGGCCCGAAGGCTGGCGGCCCGCACTACCTGCTGCGCTTCGCCACCGAGAAGACGGTCACGGTGAACACCACCGCCGCCGGCGGCAACGCCTCGCTGCTGACCCTGGGCGACTGATTCCAGGCGTCATGCGGTAAACGAAAAACCCCGCGAAAGCGGGGTTTTTTGTGCATTGCCGGTAGCGCCGGGCCATGCCCGGCGACGATCACGCCGTTACGCTCAACCGGTTGTCCGCACGCTTTGCCAGCTCCGCCTGCACACGCGCGATACGCGTTTCCAGATCGCCTTCCAGCAACACGTAGTCGACCCCACGCGCCTGCAGCTGCTGCAGATACCACGCGTGCTGCTGCATGCGGAATTCCTGCCCCACCCGTGTCCCATCCTGCTCGAACGGAATATCCGGGGCGCATAGGAACAGCAGGTCGTACGCACGCGCTGCGGCCCGCTGCAGCGGTTCGGGCGCTGTGCCGAACATCCAGCCGCTGTAGCCCAGCGTCACCAATGGCGTGGTGTCGCAGAACAGCCAACGATGCGCATGTTGCGCGGCCTGGTCCTCGTGCTGTGGCTGGGTCACTGCGATGCGCAGCAGATCCTGCACCTGCAGCTCACCGCCCTGCTGCTCCCACAACGTACGTCCGAACTCCGGCACCCATGCCGTGCCCAGGCATTCGGCCAGCACCTGTGCGAGTGTGGTCTTACCGCTGGACTCGCCACCAATGAAGGCCACGCGCTGCACGTAGGCCGCATACACGTCAGCTGACAGGCTGTGCCGGTGCACATGCGGATCGGCGCGCAACTGGGTCCCGCAGGCCTGCCCGATATCCAGGGTGCGCTCCAGGCGCTCGTGGCGTACCGGTGCGCCGAAGTGCGCAGCCAGCGCCTGCGCGAAGCCGTCGCCATAGTCCTCGCCGGTAAACACCGCCTGCACCGGTCCACCGAACAGCGTCATGCACAGCCATGCGGTAAACGCGCGCTGCACCTGCTCGTCGTCCTTGTCCTGCGGCAGCTCGCGTACCGGTACGCCTTGCTGCTCGCACATCGCCGCCAGACGCGCATCATCGAGTACCACGATGGTGGCCTGCGGAAAGCGCACGCGCAGCCAGCGTTCGCGGCGCTCTGTGCTGTAGCCGGCAAAGCCCGGTTGCGACCAGCCGATCACCAGCAACTGCGCGCAGCGGGTAGAGGCGAATTCGATCAGGCGCTCGTGGCCAAGGTGCAGCGGGCAGAACTTGCCAACCACCAGGCCTCGCGCAGCGCGCTCAGGCAACAACATCGGCCGCCCTGGCCTCGTCCCGCATCAGGTGCCGCCAGTGGCGCAATGCCACCAGCGCATTGATCCAGAAGCCGACGTACAGGATCGACGTCAGATGCAGGCCACGGCTGTAGTACAGCGGCACCGCGATGGTGTTGACCAGCAGCCATACCCACCACGATTCCAGCTTGCGCCGCATCATCAGGATCTGCGCGATCACGCTCAACACCAGCACCGCCGAATCGATATACGGCGCATAGGCATTGGTCAGGCGGGTCAGCATCCAGCCGTAACCGAAGGTTGCCAGCACCGCCAACGGCAGCAGCCAGCTCCACGCGCGTGCAGGCAAGCGGGTGATCGGCAGCGGCGCGCCATGGTCGCCACGCAGCCATTGCCACCAGCCGAACACGCTGATGACCACGAAGAAGAACTGCAGCACCATGTCCGCGTACAGGTGCGAGCGCTCGAACACGGCGGCGAACAGCGCACAGCCGACGATACCCAGCCACCACGTATGCACGTTGTTGCGGCCGGCCAGCAGGATCGAGCCGGCAACGGCGATGTTGGCGGCCAGCTCCAGCTGGAAGTTCGGGTCGGACAGGTTCATCGCGCCATTGTCGCGTAGATCCGCGCCTTGCGTGATTGTGCCAGTAGATCCACGCCATGCGTGGATGGAAATCAAGCGCGCACGCGCACCAGCAACTGCTGGCTCTCTCCGCTTCCCCAGCGCCCTGGCTGCAGGCCGGTAGAGAGCAACGGCGCAAGCCAGTCAGGCAGGGCGGTATCCCAGGTCACCCCATCGAACGGATGCGGCCATGGTGTTCCCTGAGGATTCGGCGAATGCAGGAACAGCGCACTCTGACCGGTATCCGGCGCCAGCGTCACCCAACACTGCACATCCTCCCGCCCGCTCGTCACAGCCCGCTCGAGCAGCCGCAGTAGCCCTGCGGCAACGGCGATTCGGTCACTGACATGGCGATTGCCGCGCCCCATCCAGTCAAGATGCGTGTGCCAGTAGTCGAACCATTCCGACTCCAGCACGCGATCCAGAATCGCGTTCGCCTTGGCCTCTTCCGCAGCCCAGTAGCGGGTCATCTTCTTCAGGTATCGGCGATCGGTCATGAAGCCATTGTCGCAGCAGATCCCCGGATAAAAAGAAGCCCCGCTTGCGCGGGGCCTCCTTCGTACTGCTTCAGGCGATTGCCCGAATCAGAACTTGTACTGCATCGACGCAGCCAGCACGTCGCCGGTGACCTTGTACTTGCCGGTAACGGTGTTGGCCGTTGCCGAGGTCGAGTTGACGTTCGGGTCCTTGGTGAACAGGTGGGTGTAGCCCACGCTGTACTCCATCTTCTCCGACGGCGCCCAGGTCAGGCCCAGCGACAGCCACTTGCGGGTGGTATCCGGCACGCGGACGTCACGGTGGGCGTCGGTGGTCGGGGTCTGGTCGTACGCCAGACCGCCACGCAGGGTCAGCTGCTCGTTCAGACGGTACTCGGTACCGATCGAAGCGAAGGTGGTGTCGCGGTAGTGGAACGGCAGCACGCTGTCCGGCTGGTTGGAGTCATAGTCGACGCGCACCTCGTCGAACTTGCTCCATGCGGTGCGCGACACGTCGGCCATGATCTTCCACTGGTCGTTCACGCGGTGCGTGAAGCTGACGGTGGCGCTGGCCGGCAGGGTGATGGTCGCCCGGCCATTGCTGTCGATGAAGGTACCCGGTGCGGCGCTGGCCAGGAAGGCGGCGGCGTTCTGCGGGATGGTGAAGTCGGCCTTGCCGTCGGTGATCTTGTGTTCGACTTCCGAGCGGTAGCTGAAGGCGATGTTGGTACCTTCCACCGGGCTGACGGTCATGCCCAGGGTGTAGCCGATGGAGACTTCGTCACCCTTGATGCGCAGGTAGCCATCAGCGGTACCCGGCGAGAAGCCGAGCTGTGCAGCCTGGCGCGCAGCAGCCTGTGCGGCGGCCTGGGCCTGGGCCGGGGTGCGGCCGGCAGCCAGTGCAGCGGCGGCAGCGCGCTGCTGTGCGCTGGCGTTGATGGCGGTACCGGTATCGACAGCGCTGGTCAGGTCGACATTCAGGCGCTCGGCGAACACCGACGCACCGAACGACAGGTACGGGTTGACGTCATAGGAGAAGGCCGCGCCCAGGTCGATGGCCTGCAGTTCGGTCTTGACGCCGTTGTAGCGGCCGACCCAGTCACGGTCGTATTCGGTCTTGAAGCCGAACGGCACGGTCAGCGACACGCCGAAGTGCATGTTGTCCTTCTCGCCGAACGGCACGTGGAAGTACGCGGCCGGAACCGGAGCGATCATGCCGGCGTCGCCGCCGTTGCCGCCGGAAATCGGAGCGCCGTTGGCGTAGCGGCCTTCGCCGCGGAACTTGGCGCCGAAGCTGATGGCGCTGACGTCACCCTGGATCTGGGTGCCTTCCAGCAGTCGCATGGAGGCCGGGTTGGTGGCGACCACCGAGGCATCGCCTTCGGCAGAGGTGGAACCGGCGAAGGCGCGGCCCAGGCCCTTGGCGCTGTTTTCCTTCAGCTGGAAAGCGGCGGCGTTGGCATCGGCGGCGGCCAGCGCACCGGCAACGCCGACGGCCAGCAGGGTCAGGCGGGCAATGGTGGAAGCAGTTTGCATCGTAGTTCTCTCTCCGGTAAGCGGTGATGGTGCTCTGAGTGCGCCTGCGCCCGTCAGGCCGGATGGCCCTTCGAAGCGCGCCGGATTCCCCTCCCGACATACGACGCCGTATGCGAGTATTACCCAGAGCCGTTAATGAAACAATAACAGCGGCGGCGCTTTTTTCGCCGCAAAAGCTGAACAGGACTTTCCCCGCCAAAAGCGCCCTCGCGCTAGGCTTATGCCATGTTCGTCTCCCTCCCCTCGCGCAAGAAGGCGACCCTGCGCTGGGCTACACCCGTGCTGTTTGCGGCACTGTGGCTGGCATTCCTGTGGTCGATCTCGCGCCCGGACGACGCCCGCGGAAGCCTGTGGCTGGACTGGGGCGCCCTGTCCACCGGCCTGACCCACCCGCTGGACTGGTGGGCGACCCTGCAGGACGGCAGCGTGCTGCGCCTGTTCACCGCCCTGTTCCTGCACGCCGACTGGTCGCACCTGCTGGGCAACCTGGTGTTCCTGTTGATCTTCGGCCTGCCGGCCGAGCGGGTGCTTGGCCCGTGGCGGCTGCTGCTGCTGTTCCTGGTGGGCGGGGCGATCTCGAACCTGGTTGCGATCTACACCATGGGCAGCCCGGACCAGATCATCATCGGCGCCAGTGGTGCGGTGTCGGCATTGATCGGCGCCTATCTGGCGCTGTTCCCCGGCGCGCGCCTGGGCGTGGTGATTCCGCTGGGGCTGTTCCTGGAATTCGTGCGCGCCCCGGCCTATCTGCTGATCGGTGTATGGGCGGGGCTGCAGGTGGTGTTCGCCTACATCGGCCCGACCTTCGGCATGGTCGCCTGGTGGGCGCACATCGGCGGCTTCGTGTTCGGCGTGGTGTACGGCATGTACGTGCGCGCGGCGATCGCACGGCGACTGCGTAAGCGGCACGGGTTCTAGCGTCCGCTTGCCGCGTTCTGCGAAACGCCCGAGACATGCTCGGGCGACGTTCGAACATCAGTCGAGCATGGCTCGAATCTACAGAATCAAGGCGTGGCCGGGATCTCTGCGGGCTTCGCTTCCGGCTTCGCTTCCGGCTTCGCTTCCGGCTTCGCTTCCGGCTTCGCTTCAGGCTTCGCTTCCGGCTTCGCTTCCGGCTTCGCTTCAGGCTTCGCTTCAGGCTTCGCTTCAGGCTTCGCTTCAGGCTTCGCTTCAGGCTTCGCTTCAGCCTTGGGCTCCGCCTTCGGCGCAGGCTTGGCGGCGGCCTTCGCTGCCTTGTCCGCTTCGGCCTTCGCGGCTTCTGCCTTCAAGCGCGCCGCCACCGAACCCGGGTTCTTCAGCTCGGCCAGCGCGTCGTTGATCGGGCCATCGCCCGGCAGCACGGCGCCTGCGTGGTAGCCCTCGGTGCCTTCCTCGTCACCACGCAGGTGGCCCGGCAGGGTTGCTTCGCTGTAATCACTCAGGCTGGCCGGCAATGCCTCGTCTTCCGGACGCGGTGCGGCCTTCAGTTCCACTTCCGGCACGATGCCGGTGGCCTGGATCGATTTGCCGCTGGGCGTGTAATAGCGTGCCGTGGTCAGCTTCACCGAATCGCCGTTGTCCAGCGGCAGCACGGTCTGCACCGAGCCCTTGCCGAAGGTGCGGCTGCCGATCACGCGCGCGCGCTTGTTGTCGCGCAACGCACCGGCCAATACTTCCGATGCACTGGCCGAACCAGCATCCACCAGTACCACCACCGGCGCCCCCTTCAGCAGGTCGCCCGGGGTGGCGTCGAAGCGTGCATCGCTGATGCTGATGCGGCCACGGGTGCTGACGATGTTGCCCTTGTCGAGCAGGTCATCGGCCACCTGCACGGCAGCGGTCAGCAGACCACCCGGATTGCTGCGCAGATCCAGCACCAGCCCCTTGAGGTTGCCGCCGGACTGCTTCTGCAGCTGCTGCAGGTGCTTCTGGAAATCAGAGCCGGTGTCGGCCTGGAAGGTGCTCAGGCGGATGTAGCCATAGCCCGGCTCGAGCAGGCGGCTGCGCACGCTGGTCACGCGGATCGTCTGCCGGGTCAGGCTGACGTCGAACGGCTTGGGCTTGCCATCGCGGACGATGGTCAGCACCACCTTGCTGCCGGCCGGACCACGCAGCGGTTCGCTGGCATCGATCGCGCTGATCGGCTTGCCATCGATGGCGATGATCAGGTCACCGGCGAGGATGCCGGCCTTGGCCGCCGGGGTGTCGTCGATCGGCGAGATCACCTTCATGCTGGCGTTGTCCGGCTGCTGCTGCAGCTCGACGCCGATGCCTTCGTAAGCGCCGTTGGCCTGCTCGTCGAACGCCTCTGCATCTTCCTTGTTGAAGTAGGTGCTGTGCGGATCGAGGTCGAGCAGCAGACCGCGCACGGCCGACTGCATCAGCTTGTTGTCATCGACCGGATCGACATAGGCCGCGCGCACCGCGTTGTAGACGGCCACGAAGCGGCGGATATCGTCCAGCGGCACCTTCGAGGTCACCGCCTCCTCACTGCTCGCCGCCTTCCCGGGAGTTTCCTTCAGCGGAACGGGGGCGGTCTGCTGGGCCCAGGACAGGGCCGGCAACAGAGCCAGCAAGAGGGTGGCGGTACGGGCTGCGCGCATGGATCACTCCTGTCGACGATGGCATCGTGCCCAAGGCACATGCACCGATTATGCGCGAAGCGTGGCTAAATTCCCGTTGAATCCGGCCTCGTGCGGCCAGCCGGAATTCAGCGCCGCTGCAGCCAGCTGTCCGGATTGACCGGTTGCCCACCACGGCGCAGCTCGAAGTACAGCGCCGTCACGCCCTGGCCACCGGAGTTGCCGACCTTGGCCACCGCATCGCCACGGCTGACCCGCGCGCCGGCATCCTTCAGCAGGGTGTCGTTGTGGGCGTACAGGCTCATGTAGCCATTGCCATGGTCGACGATCAGGATCATGCCGTAGCCGGTCATCCAATCGGAGAACACCACGGTGCCGTCGGCCACAGCGGTGACGGTGCTTCCGGCAGGTGCGCCGATCAACACGCCGCTGCTGGTGCGGCCGTCCGGCAGCTTGCCGCCATAGCGGGCCAGCAGATTGCCCGACAGTGGCCAACCCAGGCCACCGACCTTCGGCGCTGGCGCCGAGGCAACCGCCGGGGGAACCTTGGTCGGCGGCGGCGGCGGGCGGCCAGCTGCGGCCGCCTGTCGGGCCGCGCGCTCGGCGGCGGCTTTCTCGGCGGCAGCCTTGCGGGCGGCGGCACGGCGCTCGGCCTCGGCACGGGCCGCAGCAGCGCGCAGGTTGGCCAACAGGGTTTCCAGCGCCTTGGCATCCTGGCCCAGTGCCTGTTCCTTCTCGCGCTTGTCCTTGAAGCGTTCTTCCAGCGAGGCCACGGTCTGCGCGCGTTCGCGACGGTCCGACGCGAGCGTGGCGACCTGCTGCTTCTGTTCCCGCTGGGTACCCTGCAGATGCTGCTGGCGCTGGGCGATCTGCGTCTGCAGTGTCTCCAGCTCCTTCAGATCGGCCGTCAGCGTGGTGATGCGCTGCGCACGCTCGCGTTGCAGGTAGCGGTGATAAGCCAGCGCACGGTTGGCATCGGCCACCGTGTCCTGCGAAAGCAGCAGCTTCAGCGGGGCGTGGTTGCCAAGCTGGTAGGCGGCACGCAACAGGCCCGCCAGTTCGCGATTCTGTTTTGCCAGGTTGGACTGCAATGCATTGCGCCGCTGTTCGGCCTGGGCCAGCGCCTGGGCCTGCTCACGCAACGCCGATTCGGTCTGGGCCAACGTGCGGCTACTGCGTGCGACCTTTTCATCGGCCTCGCGCAACTGCTGCGACGCCTGTCCGCGCTGGCCCTCGATCTGCCGGCGCTCCTGCGCCACGCCCTTCAGTTCGGTGCGGAGCTTCTGCAGCTTGCGCTCGGCCTCGCGGGTCGAAGCGGTCTGCGCCGCACCCGGCAATGGCAGCGCCAGGGCAAGCGCCATTCCCAGCAACAGGCAACGTCCACCGCGCAGGTTGGCGATGTGATGCCGGCGTGAGGGGGAGACGTTGTTGCGCAAGGGCTTTCCAGTGACTTCAGGCAGATGCGGAGACGTGCGGGGAATGGTGACATCTCCGCACGCGGCCTGCCAGCCGCACAACAACGAGGTTCCCATGAAAGCTCTCTCCATTCCGCTGCTGTTGGGCATTGCGCTGGCCAGTGGCCCGGCCTGGGCCCAGGCGGACGTCAGCAAGGTCAACGGCAGCATCAGCGCCGATCCGGGCCAGCGCTACGGCAAGCTGGACACCGTCAATGGTGGCATCCGTGTCGGCGAAGGCGTGGAAACCGGCAGCATCGACACCGTCAACGGCGGCGTCAAGGTCGCCGATCGTGCCCGCACCGGCAGCATCGAGACGGTCAATGGCGGTATCCGCATGGGCCGCGACGTGACGGCCCATGGCGATGTCAGCACGGTCAACGGCAGCATCTTCAGCGACCAGGGCAGCCAGATCGAGGGCGGCGTGGAAACCGTCAACGGTGGCATCGGCCTGGTCGGAAGCCGGGTGCGCAAGGACGTGGAGACCGTCAACGGCGACATCACCATCGGCATCGGCTCGCAGGTCGGCGGCGGTGTGCATGTGCGCAAGCCGAACTTCAGTGTTTCGCTGACGGCCAGTCGCAAGCCGCGGGTCATCATCGGCCCCAATGCAGTGGTCAGCGGCAGCCTGCTGTTCGAGCGCGAAGTGGTGCTGTATGTCCACCGCAGTGCACGCATCGGCGCGGTCACCGGCGCCGATCCGATCCCCTTCGATAGCGATACCGCCCCGGCCGACTGAGCCTGCGACTTGGGCGATACTCCAGATACCGGTCGCGCCTGCTGCGCGGCCGTCCCTTGTGTTTCCAGGAACCGATGATGCCCCGCAAACTCCTCCTGTGCCTGGCCGCTGCGGCCGCGCTCAGCGCCTGCAAAGGCGAAGACACCCCGGCGCCGGCGCCCAGCGCCGACAGCACCGCCAAGCCGGCCCCGCACACGTTCTCAGCCGCGATCAACGCCGCCGACTTTGCCGAGATGGTGAAGACCCTGGCCTCAGACGAGTTTGAAGGTCGCTCGCCCGGCAGCAAGGGTGAAGAACTGACGGTCAACTACATCCGCGACCAGATGCAGCGCATCGGCCTGCAGCCCGGCAACGGCGACAGCTGGTTCCAGGACGTGCCGATGACCGAGACCACGGCCGATGAATCGACCGTGCTCACGCTCAACCAGGGCGGCAAGACCCGCGAACTGAAGTTCGGCACCGACATGGTGGTGGGCACCCGTACCGGCCAGACAGAAGTAAAGGTCGATGCCAGCGACCTCGTCTTCGTTGGCTACGGCGTGGATGCACCCGAGCAGAAGTGGAACGATTACGCCGGCCAGGACTGGAAGGGCAAGACGGTGGTGATGTTCGTCAACGACCCGGGCTTCCATGTCGATGACGAAAAGCTGTTCGACGGCAAGCGCATGACCTACTACGGCCGCTGGACCTACAAGTTCGAGGAAGCCGCGCGCAAGGGTGCCGCCGCCGCACTGATCGTGCATGACACCGCGGGCGCTTCCTACGGCTGGGACGTGGTGAAGAACTCCTGGGCGGGCCCGCAGTACGACCTGCCGGCCAAGGACGACGCCGAACCGCGCCTGCCGGTGCAGGGCTGGTTGAGCGCCGACGCGGCCAAGGCGCTGTTCGCCGGCGCCGGGTTGGATCTGGACCAGGCCTACAAGGATGCCAGCAAGCGCGGCTTCAAGCCGGTGCCGCTGAAGGCAACCGCGTCGGTGGACCTGAAGAGCAAGGTCGCGCAGAAGCAGTCGCGCAACGTGGTGGGTGTACTGCCTGGCAGCAAGCGCGCCGACGAGGCCGTACTGTACATGGCGCACTGGGATCATCTCGGCAAGCACGAGGGCGAACAGGGCGACAACATCTACAACGGTGCGGTCGACAACGCGACCGGCGTGGCTGGCATCCTTGAGGTGGCCGAAGCCATGACCCATCAGGAACCGAAGCCGGAACGCTCGGTGGTGTTCCTGGCAGTGACCCTGGAAGAGTCCGGTCTGCTGGGTTCGAAGTACTACGTCGCCCACCCGACCTTCCCGCTGGACAAGATCGCCGGTGTCATCAACATCGATGCGATGTCGGTGGCCGGTCGTGCCAAGGACGTGACGGTGACCGGCTTCGGCAGTTCCGAGCTGGAAGACATCCTCAAGCCGCTGGCTGCAGCCCAGGATCGCACCCTGCACGGCGAGACCTCGGTGCAGAGCGGCTTCTACTTCCGTTCGGATCACTTCAACTTCGCCAAGGCGGGTGTGCCGGCGCTGTATGCCGACGGCGGCGAGGACCTGCGCGACGGTGGCATCGAGGCGGGCCGCAAGGCGGCCGCCGACTACGGTTCCAACCGCTACCACGGCCCGAAGGACGAGTATGACGCGGCCACTTGGAAGCTGGATGGCACGGTCGAGGACCTGCAGCTGATGTACGGCGTCGGCAAGGAACTGGCCGGCGGCGATCGTTGGCCGAACTGGTACGAAGGCAATCCGTTCAAGGCGGCCCGCGACACGATGATGAAGGCCAAGGCACCGGCCGCTACGGCGAAGTAAGTCCGCCAGTCGCTGAGCTGTATACAAAGCGGCGCCCTTTGGGGCGCCGCTTTTTCATGCGCGGCTGCCGGCCATCTGCGTGATGCTGGGCTCCGGTAATGCCGGCCGCTGGCCGGCAACCCCATGAACCTCACGCCGCTGCACGTGGTTGCCGGCCAGCGGCCGGCACTATCGGGTATTTCCTGCGCCTGAAGAAAAACCCCGCGGCTTTAGTGCGTGTGTGAAGTGCGCATCTAGCCCTGCCGTTGGTAGTTGCCAACCTTGGTTGGCAGCGCCGTACGCGGCGGGCGCATCCACGCATCTGCCGGCCAGCGGCCGGCACTACCCTTGGTTTTTCGCGCACAAAGAAAAACCCCGCTGCGTAAGCAGCGGGGTTTTGGATGTAAACCCTGGCGATGACCTACTCTCGCATGGCTTAGGCCACACTACCATCGGCGCAGCTACGTTTCACTTCCGAGTTCGGGATGGGATCGGGTGG